>JAAXJX010000032.1 GCA_012269595.1 Planctomycetia bacterium
GGACCCATTCAAGCAAGAGCAGGATTAAAAACCAAGTAGAGAATTCCCGGTTGTAACAGCAATTCCTTTAGAAGCGGTCCACGAGAGCCGGGTTGGTATACAACGCCAAATCTGACTGAAATTGAGATTTTTCGGGTCCGAAAGATGTCAGGTTCCGCATTTCATTCACATGGCATTTTGGGGAGGGCCTGCCGATATGCATGTCCCTGTCCAAAATTTTCACTAGAACCACTACTCGATGGAGCCTTCAGGCTTCTTCGCTTCTTTGTGACAGGAAAGACCCATGGCAGTTTTTGAAATGGTGGAGTTTTTGGAGGGACTTACGGATCAGGATCGCGATTGGATTCTGAATGCCGGGGTCGAACGTCAGGTGATCGCCAATACCCAGATTATCGAACAGGGCGAAATGCTGGAGAAAGTCTTCATCGTTTTGGATGGGGTTTTGTCAGTCTTTACGGAGGAGTGCCCCCAGCACGACCTGGCACTTGTTGGATTGGGTGAGTTTGTTGGTGAACTGTCTTTCATTGAGGGAAGAGCTGCGACTGCCAGTGTGCGTGCCAAAGAAAACAGCCTGTTGCTGCAAATCTCCTCTGATCAACTGACGCAAAAACTGCAGTCGGATGACTCCTTCTCTGCAAGGTTTCATGTCGCCGTCGCGAAGTTGATGGCGCAGAGACTGAGAAACAATGCCCGTCAGCTTCAGCCCAAGCAGGCAGAGGACCACCCTCAGGATCTCGAAGTGACCCAGGTCTTGACCACCGCCCTGAACCGTTTCAAAGCCCTGTTTTTGCAGGCAGAGGAGATGGAGCGAACCCGTAAGGGGGGGCTGACAGAAGAACTTTCCACCGAGTTTCTGGAGCACATGAAGCATCTCGAAGGGCTCATCAACGATCTGATTGGGTCAGAAAGTGAACTCAGTTCAGTCCGGTGTGAGCAGCTGGGAAGAGAATTGATGAAGGAGATGTTGCCCTACCTTTTCTTCTCAAGGATTGCGGAACGCTCCTATTCCAAGCCGCGGGGATATGCCGGTGATTTCATGACTATCGAATGGATCTATCAGAATAAACCTGAGGGACAGGGTCCGCTCGGGGCTCTGATGGACCAGGCTTTCCTCGACTTGAGTTGTGGACAGGCGGTTCGAAACAGGCGTGGATTGATTACGGAGCAGATTGAGAGAGCGTGCCAGCTCAGGCCCGAAGGACCGATTGAAATTACCAGTCTCGCCTGTGGGCCGGCCCGGGAGGTTTACGATCACTATCAATCCCACGGGAAGGATTCCAGAGTCAACAGCCATCTGATTGATATCGATGAGCAGGCATTGGAGTTTGTCGGCCAATGGCGTGAGGAGATGGACCTGGAATCGAAAATCGATTTGCAGAGACTCAATCTCGTTTATCTGTCTCTGGGCCGCGGGCAGCTCGATGTTCCCCCACAGGATCTCATATATAGCATCGGTTTGATCGATTACTTCAGCGACGAGTTTGTCGTGCGATTCCTGAACTACATTCATGGACTTCTGCGTCCGGGTGGGCGCGTCGTGTTGGGGAACTTTCATACTTCCAACCGATCCAGGGCGCTGATGGATCACCTGCTCGACTGGAAGCTGATTCACAGGGATGAAGCAGACATGAACCGGATATTCAGAGAGTCAAAGTTTGGCCGGGATTGCACCGAGATCCTCTATGAAGAGCAGAAGCTGAACCTCTTCGCCTGTTGTGAAAGGGATCACTGAATCAACATATGCAGCCCCTCGTGCAGGCTTCATGAAATTCAGATTTTATGAATTCTCTGCGAGGGGCTGATAAGGATCCATGCTGCAGGACCTTCTACTTGCGAATCCACGCCAGGATGGTCATCCCCAGAAATACAAGGGCCCCAACCCCGGCAAGAACAACGAAGATGCCCGAATGCCCGGGGATCTTTGGTTTGAGAATGGAAGTGGCGGGGTTCGATTCGGAGTAGTAAACGGTCAACGCAGGAAGAGCCTGATAGCTATTGAGGGCTTTTTCTGCAGCTGATCGCTCACTGAAGTCATCATCGAGGACCTGTATTTTGTCATTCTGATAAACCTTGCCCGCCACTTCATATCGGTATTCCAAATTGAGGCGGTAATTGGATGATCTTCCCCGTCTTCTTTTGATTTCTTCAATCTCTCCCGAGACCAGCTCCGCACTGACGATGGGCCACTTCTCTGCATCTGCGTAGGTCTGCAGGTCCATGAGGTAGAAACCAAACATTCCACACCAGACGATCAAAACAGCGGTCATCACATACGGATTCCGAAATCGGCGCGGGATGAGGTTGAACTTCACAGTGACTCCGTAATGGGTGGTCTAGGGACAGATGGGATTTTGGCAGTCGGGAACCGGGCCACCGGGGTCGGCGGGTCCGCAATCCGGAAACGGTGCCGGGGGATTGGGGGCTGCCTGAAACAGGACGTTCAGCATTTGGATCGAATCGCCAATGTCGTCGTTCCCACTGAGATCCATATCACACGCATCGCGACACGGTGGTGGCGGGCCAGAGGCGAAGAGACTGGTCAGGTGATAAATCACATCGGCAACGTTGAAGGAGATGTCATTGTTGCAATCACCGCGAATAAACTCGGGGCCACTGGCAGGATTGCAGCCAATGGGATCAAACGTTCCACCGCTGATGCAAAGAGTCGGGAAGCAGATGCCGACACAATCCCAGGCGGTGCCGCTGAGAAGGCCATAGCTGCCAGCAGGGGGCATCGGTAATGCACCCAGGTCGGCGGCGATATCTCCGATCGCCGGATCGTCGGGGTAGAAGACGAGACACATCCCCAAAGGGTCCATTTCAAAGGTTCCACAGACCGCCATTGGGGTTTGGGCCATGGCCGGTTTTGCCATAACAAGCAACAGCAGCCCAAGAGCAAATCGGGCTATCGTGGTCCTTGAGGGTGAAGTGAATGGAAGGCGGGCCACCCCTTCTCGAATCATGGGCACGAGCTTCGTATTCATGCCAACTCCTTCCAGTGTCCTGAATACCTCAAAATTCAAAGGATTCACACTTTCTATTTTACTTGCTGTAGGGGGGAAGAGAACCGGCGAGTCCATGGGGAATGTCCCGGAATTGCTACAAATGAGGTGAGTTCACGTGAGTTCGGTCTATTGTCCGTCTAATGCGCCAAGAACCAATATCATGCGGCGATGCTGGGAGTGTTGTTCTCAGTCTGCTGAGCCAGATTCTTTCTCAGGCTCTCGGAACTGAGGTACTTGAGGAGGGGCTGGTTGTCGTCGCTGTCGTTCATGCCGCAGCAGGGGATGCCGCCGCTGTAGGCACCGGGGAAGCGTGGTAGTGCGATGCCCTTTACTCCGGCGATGTGGAAGACGGGGATCGCCATCTCTTCCAACTGCTGCAGGGTTCTCCTGCGCGGGGCGGGATAGGTTTCGTTGAGGATGATGATCCCCTGCCACAACTGCGGCATCCGCTCCTCGAGTGCGCCTTTCCTGGCGACGTCGATGAGGATCACCCTTTCTCCCCGCAGAGATTCCGGGATCGGGTCATCGCAATCGACGGTGTATACCGAGCGCCCCTGCGTCTGAAGGAGGCGTTGCAGCGGGGCACCGACACTGCCGTGTCCGCCGAGCAGGATCACCGGGGTCTCCGTCTCGATGGAGAGCTGCTGTCGCAACTCCTTCTCGGCGCGGAACACTACCTGAGCGACTCGACTCGATCTCCTCTTCAACTCGAGCGGCTCCAGTACACCTGCTCTGTGCATGGAACTGGGCAGGATGCCGGAGTATTTGACGCTGGAGATGCCGAGCCAGCGTGCGATCTGATCCGATTTCTTCTTCAGGTCTGAGAGGAACCCCGGCTTCTTGAAGTCGGACTCGGTTCCCGAGATGCCAAGAATCAATCCGGGAGTTCCACCCTGAAAGTACACACCGCAGATCACAGGGGTTTTCTTCAGGGCAGGCTGCAGGAACTTGAATCCGTAGTGATCGGCATATCGTTGGCTGGCCGGGTAGACGACAAAGAAAGAGCGAAACGGGCGCAAGAACAATCTGTTGAGGAGCCCGAGCAATACCAGCGAGAGCGGATTGCTCAGGAACACGATGGAGAGCAACACCAGTGATTTCCGGCAGAGGTTCTTCAAAGTGTGCCCCTTTTCTTCAATGGCGGTGAACAACCGTGTACGGCGTGGATGCCAGCGCGAAATGGAAGTGGCGATCACTCCTGGATAGATACATCCGGAAAGGGGATCCCCCGGGACATGAAAGTGGGGCGGAATACCCCGGAATTGCTACAAAGTAGGGGCTGAAATACGCATCATGGGTCCATAGGCAGGAATCTGCCTTGAAAGGATCGGTCATGAAGATCGGTGTTGTGAAAGAAGCGTGGCCCGGTGAATGCCGAGTGGCCGCTTCTCCCAAAAATGTCCAGCGCCTCATCAAGCAGGGCTTTGAAGTACAGGTGGAATCGGGCGCAGGTATCGCCGCCAGTTTCACTGACCAGGCTTATCAGGATGCGGGAGCCAGTATCTGTGACACCCGTGCCGCATGGGGACAGTCCGATGTGGTGATCAAGGTGCGTGAGCCGATGGAGCGCACGGATCTGGATCTCCATGAAGCAGATCTTCTCTCCGAGGGTGGAACGCTGATCAGTTTCATCTGGCCTGGCCAGAACAAGGATCTGGTGGACCGACTTTCCGCGCGCAAGGCTACAGTTCTGGCGATGGATTGCATTCCCCGAATCAGCCGTGCACAGAAGATGGACGCACTTTCTTCGATGGCCAACATTGCCGGCTACCGGGCGGTTCTGGAGGCGGCCAACGAATTCGGCAGTTTCTTCACGGGACAGATGACCGCTGCCGGCAAGGTGCCGCCCGCCAAGGTGCTGGTCGTAGGTGCCGGAGTGGCAGGGCTTGCCTCCATCGGTGCTGCCCGCGGACTTGGAGCGATCGTCCGGGCTTTCGATACACGCCCAGCGGTGGAAGAACAGGTCCAGTCGATGGGCGCCGATTTCCTGACAGTGGAGATCGAAGAGGATGGAACCGGCTCAGGTGGATATGCCAAGGAGATGAGTCAGGCCTTCATCGATGCCGAACACGCTCTCTTTGAGGAGCAGGCGAAAGAGACCGACATCATTGTCACTACGGCACTGATTCCCGGAAAGCCGGCCCCGCTGCTGATCACCGAACAGGCGGTCAAGAATATGAAGCAGGGCTCCGTCATCGTTGATCTGGCTGCGGAGAGAGGCGGAAACACCGCCGGTGCAGTTGCTGATGAAGTGGTGGAAAGCCACGGGGTCAAAATCATCGGTTACACCGACCTGCCCAGCCGCATGGCCAATGTCTCCAGCGACCTTTACGGAAACAACATCTGCCACCTCCTCGACGACATGGGCAAGGCAGAGGAATACCGTATCGACGAAGAGGATGAAGTCGTCCGTGGAGCTCTCGTGCTTCGCGACGGTGAAATGAAATGGCCCGCACCGGTCAAGAAATTGGCTGAAGAGTTGAAAAAGCCGGAACCGGCCAAGGTTGAGGCTGCACCTGTTGCTGCAGCAGAACCCAAAGAAGAGAAAGACCGGGGACCATGGGTGCTGATGTTGATTGGGCTCGCACTGATCGCCGTCGGTTGGACCGGAAGTGAAGGCTTCCTTCATCAGGTCACCGTGTTCGTGCTCTCCTGTTTCGTGGGCTACCAGGTGATCTGGAATGTCAGCGCTTCCTTGCATACCCCGCTCATGAGTGTGACCAATGCCATCAGTGGAATCATCATCGTCGGCGGAATGCTGCAGTTGGGTGGTCCGCTGAATGAGCCTGCAACAATACTCGGGGTCGTCGCTGTTTTGTTTGCCACCATCAACATCGCCGGGGGCTTCCTCGTTACCCAGCGCATGCTGAAAATGTTCCAGGGTTAAGGGGGCACGATGATACCAGCAGGAGCCATTATCGCGTCTTACCTCGTTGCCGGGGTGCTCTTCATTCTCAGTCTGGGAGGGCTTTCCGCCCAGAAAACCGCCAAGCGTGGAAACCTGTACGGCATCATCGGAATGTTGTTGGCGATCGGTGCGACCACCTTGTGGATCACTGGAAATGCAGAAGGTCTCAACACAGAGGCGTTGCTCAGTGATTCGGGAACCAAAACAGCCTTTGCTGCCGCGATCGGTGTTGGTGCACTGATCGGTGGCGTGATGGCTGCTCGAGTTGGCATGACCTCGATGCCAGAGCTGGTGGCAATTTTGCACAGCTTCGTTGGGCTTGCCGCAGTGCTCGTAGGGCTCTCCATGTACAGCAACCCCAGCGTGGATGTGGCAGAAAAAGGATCCTTTGTCCTCAACATTGAGATCTATCTCGACGTCTTCATCGGTGCCATCACCTTTACCGGATCTGTGCTCGCCTTCCTCAAATTGAGGGGCAGTGTTTCCGGCAAGCCGCTGACACTCCCGGGCCGACACCTGATCAATATTCTGATGGTGGCTGCCTGCGTCTGGCTGGCCATCGACTTTGTCCCCTCTGATGTGAACAGCAATTGGGAACCCCTGCTGTGGATGACCCTGATCGCCTGCGTGATCGGATTTCACATGGTCGCAGCCATCGGTGGCGCGGACATGCCGGTGGTGGTCTCGATGCTCAACAGTTACTCCGGTTGGGCCGCCGCTGCAGCAGGTTTCATGCTCAAGAATGATTTGCTGATCATCACTGGAGCACTGGTGGGATCTTCCGGAGCAATTCTCAGTTACATCATGTGTCGTGCGATGAACCGTTCCTTCATCAGTGTGATCCTCGGCGGATTTGGTACCGACGGAGGAGGTGGAGGAGGAAGCAAGTCCCAGGATCAGGGAGAGGTTCAAACCTTTGATGTGGGCGAAGCGGTTGAAGCGATGCGTGAGGCTTCCAGCATCATCATCGTACCTGGCTATGGAATGGCAGTGGCACAAGCCCAGCATTCGCTGAGCCAAGCGGTGGATTTCCTTCGCGACAAGGGAAAGGAAGTTCGCTTTGCCATTCACCCCGTAGCGGGGCGCCTTCCAGGTCACATGAACGTCCTGCTCGCAGAAGCCAATGTTGATTACAACATCGTTCTCGAAATGGAAGAGATCAACGACGACTTCCCTGAGACAGATCTGGTGCTGGTGATCGGGGCCAATGACATCGTCAACCCCGATGCCCAGGAAGATCCAGCGAGCCCCATCGCTGGTATGCCGGTCCTCGAAGTCTGGAAGTCGGAGACGACCATCGTCATGAAGAGAAGTATGGGTACCGGTTACGCCGGAGTCCAAAACCCACTCTTCTTCAAGGACAACACACGTATGTTGTTTGGCGATGCAAAAGCAGTAGTTGATCAGCTGCTGACAGGATTGAGACAGGAATAATCGCTCTGGAAATGTGGCCCAATGAGACCTGTTGGGCCACATTTCCTGAAATTCTGTTCTTCTGATCCATATTCAATTTCCCACGCTGGTTTATCCATTTCATGCCAGTTAGGCGCAATTCAGCTCCCCATCCCCTCCTCCAGCAAGTTCGTGGAAACCAAGTCCGCTCCTTTGTCGTTTTCGGATAAGGGAAATACAGAACTCCAGAACAGTCTGGTGATGTTCAGGGAGTGACGTACCGCTGGTGAACGGGAGAGTGCGAGTGGGCCCTGAGAAAAAATCTGCTCAAAAAATCGCTCTGATTGCATGGAACAAATCCGTTGAAGAAAAAGAACTGACGGTCCTGCGAAAATCTTTGTCAGATTTGAACTACAGAGTGGATGTTGTCTACGAACTGTCGCAGTTGGATCAACAACTCTGCGAATACGAAAAAAATGGCGAATCCCCCCAAGAGATCGTCTCTCATTTCCATTTCCCCAAAGTCCCTTTGTCTGGATTGAATCGCCGCATTTTGCGACGACTCAAAGCAGCAAACCCCCAAACCCAACCCCGTATCACTGCTGTGACGCAGAGGTTACTCGGTGCAGACCTGAATCAATTCGCCATCGATTCGTCTGCAGATGAAATGGTCAAAGCAGCAGATCTCCCTCAGGCGATTATCGAAATATTCAGAGAACCGAAAGACACCGAAAAAAGCGAAGAGCGAAATCTTCCTGTTGTTCATGCAGACGTGAGAAACCCGGGACTTGAGAAAAGCCTGATAGAATTGTTCAAAGCCCAGGATCAGCAATTGAAGCCGATCAATCTGGAGGAATGCGAAAACAAGAACAGGGTGCGATGTGGGATTCTCCTTGTTTCCGAATCGGTGATCAGAAAATTGCAAAATCAGGAACCTGCCACAACCCTGGTGAGCTTGACAGAAGTTGCCGGCGTCGTTGTCGTCATGGATTCGCACAAGTCAAAAACGGAAACAGAGAAACGAGAGCAAGAGTTCTACTATCAGGGTGTGCTGGATTGCATATCCCCGGATACCAGTGAAAAAGAGATGGTTCACCGAGTCCTGAGCGCGAGGAGAAACAGGGCAAGAAGCAATCTTGAGAACCAGTACCACAACGCATTGAAGAAAAACTCCCGGGAATGGAAAGTCTTCCAGGAAGTCTCGAGTCTCGAGGCTGCAAGCATCATTCATGACGACAACGGAAAGATCTATTTCGTCAATGAAGCTGCTACAAACCTGTTTGGATATGACGAAAAAACGTTTGAGCAGATGCACATTCGCTCATTGCATCCGGCGAATTACGAAAGCACCCGTAAAGAGATCTACGAATCTTTTCTGAAGAATGGCTCTGTGAAGTGGGAAGCACAGTTTGTCAAAGCGAATGGTGAAACGTTTGATGCTCTTTTGACGGCGAATCCTGCCAATGAGTTTTCTTCTGAGGGAAAGCATCTGATTTGTGCTCACATTCACAGTCTGGAGCACTACAAATTCCTCAAGAACTCCGTTTTGAACATGATGGGTGCAGATCCGGGAGCTTTGGATGTCCATATACAGGCGATGTTCAAAGATCTCAGTAGCCTGATTGACGGTATTCGTTCCATTCAGGTTTTCAAAAAGGTCAAGAGCTACGCCCAAAAGCAGTTGGGTTGGTGCAGTCCTCCAACCAGTAACGATGAGAGAGCTGATCCGTTCTCTTCACGAAAACTGTGGACCGTCTTCGAGAACGGTGAAAAGTTTGTTGAAGATGACAGTTCGTCTGTGCTTCCAGACATGCCGTATGCAGTGCGAGAGATCCGCAGTTTCATCTTTCCTGATTCAAACCTGGGGTTTGTGATCGCGCCGATGAAGGTTGGAGGAAAACTGCTGGGTTGTATCGCTGTGGAGCTGGAAGGCGAAAGACACGGTGTGCAGTGGGATGCTCCCATGACTTATCGAAAGCAGTTGGTTCGTGGCTACCTTTCACTGGTTGCATTAATGGTGGCCAGTGGAATGGAGCAGCAACGTAAAGAAATGAATCGAAAAAAGCTGGAGCAACTCAGCTTTCAGGAAGACAAAAAAAGAAGCATTAACAATATCACGGATGGTATTGCGCATGATTTCAACAACTTGCTTCAATCCATCAGTGGGCATGTCTCCTTGCTTTTGCGTTCCGGGTCCATGGATGAAAAAGAGAAGAGATCACTGAAGTCGGTGAAGAGTGCTGCAGAACTGGGTGCTTCCTTGAGCAGTCGAATCAGGGATTTGTCGACACCTTCCAAAGAGGTTTCGAAGTTTTCTCTTCACAAGTTGATTCGGGAGGTCTCAGAGTTGGTGACTTCCAGTCTGGTTACCAACCAGAAGCCGGTTTTGAACCTGAACTCAGACCTGGATATTGTCAATTGCGATCGCTCTCAGGTTCATCAGGTATTCATGAATCTCTTTTCCAATGCCAATGATGCGATGAGAGGCTTCAACGATAACGGTCTGATCTCCATCTCAACACGTTTTAATACTAATGAATTCGGTCAGCGAATGATCAAGGTCACCTTCAGCGATGAGGGACCCGGAATTCATACAAAGGACGTTTTCAATATCTTTGAACCCTACTTCTCCACCAAAAAGGAGACAAAGCAGGGTACGGGGATGGGCTTGTGGATCATCTATCGAATCATGCGGAATCATGGCGGCAGCATAAGGGTGGGGAACAACCAGTCCGGAGCAACGTTTGAGCTCGAATGGCCTCTGGTTGAAGAAAGAGCCGACAGTCGGGAGTTGCCTTCAGAAATCATGAGTGGTCATGGCACGGTCCTGATCGTAGACGACGATTCCATGGTCAATGAATCCTGCAAGCTGCTGCTTGAACATATGGGGTTCAAAACCTTGAGTGCGTTTGACGGTGTTGAGGCCCTTGAAATGTACAGCAAGAAAAGGGATGAGATCGACCTGGTCATTCTTGACCAAAAGATGCCGGGCATGTCTGGGGCGGATTGTTTTGAGGGGCTCGTCAGGCTGCATGACGGGGTCAAGGTTCTGCTGTGCAGCGGGAATCAGATTGATGCCGCTGGCTTCAATCCGGAAAAAAATGTTGTCGGAATCCTCAATAAGCCGTTCACGCTCAGGGATCTCAGCAGATTGTTGAGAAGAGCAAAGGTCGTACAGGAATGACAGTTACAGCGGTGTTTCGAGGGCTTCATGGAGCATTTGAGAGCCAGGCCTCACAGTTGCGTTCCCGCGGGCTCGCAGATACCATCGTAAATCGTTCTCTATTCTATGTTTGAGAAAATGAGATTCTTGCATCTGCAATTGATCTCGGGTGACTATGAAAACAGTGGAGGCGAAAATGGACCATTGTTCCCTTTTCGCAAGGTTGGGCTCTTGAGAGGGAAGAGGGAGTGAGGCTCCGAATGGCTGATTCAACCCCGAATAAAAGTGTACTTTGGCTCTCCGTATTGGCCTGCCTGATTCTTGGTTGTGGGGATGCTCTGGCGCAGTCGGATCTCAATGTTTCGGATCCTGTTGCTTCAGTGATGGCTGACCAACTGGGTGTGACAGAGGCGTACCCACAAAGACTGCTCTTCGACCAGTTTACTGATGGGGAATTGCTGGTTGAGGTGAACCTTCCCGGTACTGGACCTGTCACCCTGAGTCTTATTCCCCATTCCGTTCGGAGTGACCGGTTTCAGGTTTTGGTGGATAACGGCAATGGATTGGAGCCTTATCCCGCACCACCGGTTCAGACCCGCCGTGGAAGAATACTCGAGATCCCTGGATCAACAGTTGCCGGCAGTTTTGATGGCTCTTCTTTGACCGCCCTGATTCGTAACGGGAATGAATTATTTTCGATCGTTCCCGCAAAGGAAGCGGGATACGACGGTGATTCCGAGTGGCACGTCATCATCGACGACAAGGATGTCATCGATAATGGTGAGTTGTGTGGAACCAGTGGTTTCTCGAGTCCGGGGCGACCGAACAGGAGCCCTGTACCCCAGTCCTTTGGTACGACCTTCTATCTGACGGAAATTGGGATCGACGCGGACTTCGAGTTCTTCCAGGAGAACGGTGGCAGTGTGAACAACACTGTCGCGGACATCGAAAATGTGATGAATGCGACGGCAGAGGTTTATGAAGACCTTTCCATCAGTATCACCTACGAGATTTCGATCCTGATTGTGAGAACCACCAGCTCAGATCCTTACGGAACCATCTCCAGTGCCGGTCAGCTGCTGAGTACATTCAGCAATGTCTGGTCTTCCTCACCTGAAAACCAGATCCCCCGGGATGTGGCTCACCTGTTTACGGGAGTGAATCTCGACGGGGGCACTATCGGGGTTGCTTACCTCGCGGACATTTGCACAAACAATGCATACGGTCTGTCGGAGTCCCGTTTCAGTTCTGTCTTCAGCAGGAGGGTTGCTCTGACCACCCATGAGCTGGGACACAACTGGTCCTCTTCCCACTGTGACAGTCAGGGAACCTGCAGAATCATGTGCTCAGTGTTGAACGGGTGTAATGGAATCAACCCATTGAGTTTTTCTCCGGCACCCGTGGGTCAGATCGTCAACTACCGTAATTCCAGGTCGTGCCTTTCCAGCAAAACTCCGGCTCTGGCATTGCCCTTCTTTGATGATTTTCCAACGGGATCCGTCGATTCCAATCTGTGGATCTACAATGAGGGCGGAATCGTCAGTAGCCAGGGTAACGGTGAGCCGAGTGGCCCCACCTCTCTTCAGCTGAACAGAAGTGGCGGAGGGACCTACGAATATGACGAGATTCGTTCCAACGTGATACTGCTGGGCGGCACCAACCCTGTGTTGCAGTTTTACTCCAACCACTCAGGAGTTGAAGCTGGCGAAGAATTGATCGTCGAGTATTTGAGTGCCTCTCTCGCCTGGATTGAGTTGGACAGAATCGTCTCAACCGGAGGTTCACCATCCTCCTATGCGACCAACACCTACACTTTGCCAGCCAATGCCCGACACGATCAGTTCCGTTTCCGTTTCATCACCAATACCAATGAGAACAACGATAATTGGTACATTGATGATGTCAGTGTTTCTGACGGTCCTCCTCCGACCTTGGATCCACCGCTGATCACCGGCATCAACCCACCAGACGGTTCCACCGCCGGGGGAGCCTTCATTACCATCACTGGCCAGAACTTTACCTCTGATGTCGCAGTGCTGTTGGGCAACTCTCTGGTCGACAACCTCAGCTTTGTCAGTGATACACAGTTGGTGGGCAATGTACCGCCAGCAACGGTACCGGGATTTGTGGCGGTGATTGCAAGTCAGGCTTCCGGAAGCGATTTGCTGAACCCGGGATTCCTTTACACAGAAGAGTACATCTTCCACGACAGTGCTGAAGGTGCTCCGGGAAGCCCTGTGGCGGTGACGGTCAGTGCCGATCACGATACAGTGATAGCCGGTTATTCACTGGCGGTCGATTTTGATGCCAACGACGTGATCGTCTCCTCCATTACTGCAGAAAACAGTGTCGCACTGGGTGCCGATTTCTTTGAGCCGGCATTCAACAACGATCTGACAGCGGGAGGTGGCTGGTGGACTCTGGGTGCGATTCTCAGTTTCACAGGAACGACGACAGTGGCACCCTCAGACCAGACGATCCTCGCCACGGCCAATTACATTTTGCAGCCGACTGTCACTGTTGGCAGTGAGATCCTTCTGGAGATGGCCAATGGTGTTGGCCCTGCCATTCCACCCTCTGAAAACCTCTTGGTTGACCCGGGAGGCAATGCGGTTCCGCCGTTGCTGGAGGGGGGAAGCATCGTCGTCGGTGCCAACTCATTCATTCGCGCGGATGGAAACAACGACCTGACGGTGAACGTGGCCGATGCGGTCTTCATCCTCAATTTCCTTTTCAGTGGATTGGCCTCCGATTGCCTCGACTCACTGGATGCCAATGACGATGGCGGAAATGACATCGCTGATGCGGTGGCTGTGTTGGCGTTCCTGTTTTCTTCAGGGCCCGCTCCGCCGCCGCCCTTCCCGAATCCGGGACCGGATCCGACTGCGGACAGCCTCGATTGCAATAACTAGTACGGGTTCAAGTTCATAAAAAAAGCCCGCTCGTCCCCATGGGATGAGCGGGCTTTTTCAATTCCCAAAAATTAGCGCTGGGAACCCTCGATCTTTTTCAGGGCCAACAGGAGATCCCCTTCACTTTGTTGAATTGCTTCGCAGAGGAAGGAGAGGGAGACGCCCGCCTGTTGGGCGCGAGCCAGCAACTGCAGGAGCACTCGCTGTCCTTCTCCCACATACTTGCGACGAATCGCCCTCCAGGTCTTGTCTTGTTCTGCCGTAAGAGCGAGTCGTCCCATGGAAAGCTCCAGCTGCTCCAGCGCTGCCCCGGCATTGGCAAGAGGCATCGCCATGATCGAGGGTTCGATGGGAATGACACTGTCTGGCTGCTGCGTTTCTTCAGCCTGAAATCCGGCCCACACCGACTGCAACAACGGTTCCAGAGAAGAGGAGGAATCACTTTGGGTGATTTGCGGAAGGCTCCCATTCTCGATGTGGGATCGGTCATATTCGATTTCCTGAACTCCCTTGCGGGCGAGTTCGGCAATTCGATGATCGATGGGGTCAAGAATCTTTTCGATCAGGCCGTTGAGGGCACGGGCTCCGTCTCCCATCGCCTGTGCCTGTTCTGCGATGGCTTCCAGAGCGGCTTCCGTGAATTTCAGATCGATGCCGTGGGCTTTCCAGAAGGTGATCTTTTGTGAAAGAACACCGTTTTGCATCTCTTTCAAAAGATGAACAAAGTCGGAAGTACCCAGCGGGTTCAGCAAAGACACCTTGTTGAATCTGGAAGCGAGTTCGTCACTCAGACCAAGGGTCACGAGATCCGATTTCTGGATGAGATCCCGTATGTGTGTTGTTGATTCCGGTTCTTCGTCGATCTGAAAGCCGATGCGTGAGCCTTCCTCGAGTCGCTCTTCAACGGCGGCCTGAATCCACGGGAAGGCTCCGCAGCAGATGAAGAGCAGGCGCGATGTATCCAACCGGTTTTGCGGTTCTTCCTTGTTCTGGAGGATCACTCCATCCATAAGTGTCATGAGTGCTTCCTGAACGGCAAGCCCCGGATCTCCGGGAGAAGGGCTGGTGCGCAGGCAGTGGTCGAGACGGTCGATGAGAACGATGCCGTGCTGGGCGAGGTTCAGATCGCCTCCGGCGCGATGCAGCAGGGCATCGGTGATCCCTTGCAGCGCCTGCCCTGCCATGGCGGGCTGGACCAATGACGAGGCATCGACCTGAACCCATGGCACACCAAGGAACTCCGCAGTCTTTTGAACAAGGAAGGTCTTGCCGACGCCTTCCGGTCCAGCGAGCAGAAGGTGCTGACCTTGAGGCCTGGAGTCCTTGAACAGATGGTGATTCAGGTAGTGATTGTAGACCGCCACCGAGATTTCTCGTTTGGCGTGTTCCTGACCTCGAACGTGGAGTTCCAGATGATTCCAGATTTCCATGGGGTCGGGGAATGCAGATCGATCAGACATGGGAGTCTTCCTCTCAATTTCACACATGGCAGTCTAGCGAATCCTGTGAACCATGACATCGTTTGTTCTGCGGATCCGGCAGGCTTCACGCTTTTTTACGAAATCCTCATGGCGACAGAATCACTGCTGGATTCCAATCAGGGCGTCTTTGCTGAATGAAATCGAGGCTGACATGACATCCCCCTCCGAAGAGCTGCACTGGGATCCTGAAACGGTCCGCAAGAATGCCTACAAGGCGGTCGACTGGGTCGTCGATTATCTGAGCGGTGTGGAATCGCGCCGCGTCTATTCTGATGCCGAGCCGGGATCGATTTTCGAAAGCCTTCCTGCGGCCCCTCCGGAAGAGGGTGAAGACTTCGATTCGATTCTCAAGGACATGGACGAACTGGTGATGCCGGGTCTGACTCACTGGCAGCACCCTTCCTGGTTCGCTTTCTTCAATGCGAACACTTCCGGACCGTCCCTGGCTGCGGACATTCTCAGTTCGGGTCTCGCGGTTCAGGGGATGCTTTGGCAGACCAGCCCTGCCTGCACCGAAGTGGAAACTCGCATGATGGATTGGCTTCTCGACCTGCTCGGTCTTCCGCAGGAGTTTCACTCCAGCGGAGCAGGCGGCGGAGTGATCCAGGACACGGCGTCCAGTGCGACCCTGTGTGCCCTGATTGCGGCCCGGGAAAAGGTCTCCGGTTTTGCCGTCGATCAGGATGGAGTCACGGAAAAGATGACGGTCTACGCTTCCGGGCAGACCCATTCGTCCATCGAGAAAGCGGTGCGCATCGCCGGACTCGGCAGTCGTCAGTTCCGTCAGGTCGCCACTGATGCCGATCTTCGACTGGATCCCGCCGATCTCGATCGACAGATCACGGAGGATCGGGCACAGGGACAGATCCCGACGATGGTGGTCGCCACCGTGGGGACGACTGCGACCACAGCGGTGGATTCGGTTTCAGAGATCGCCGAGGTGTGTCGCAGGCATGATGTCTGGCTCCACGTCGACTCCGCCCATGCGGGGACCGCGGCCATCGTTCCCGAGATGCGCTGGATTCACGACGGGGTCGAAGACGCCGACTCTTTCACCTTCAATCCCCACAAATGGATGTTCGTCGGTTTCGACTGCAATGCGTTTTGGGTCAAGGATCGTCAGGTGCTCGTCCAGGCGCTCAGCGTTCTGCCCGAGTATCTGCGCAATGAAGCCACCGAATCGGGGAAGGTCATCGATTACCGCGACTGGCACATCCCCCTCGGTCGAAGATTCCGTGCCCTGAAGCTGTGGTTCGTGATGAGAAGTTACGGGACAGAGGGCCTGCGTCAGCTGATCGATGAGCATTTGCAGTGGGCACGCTGGTTTGAAGGGCAGGTCTCAGAAGATCCGCAATGGGAAGTGACCCACCGCCGCACCATGAATCTGGTGTGCATTGCACACAAGGATGGCTGCGATCGAACCGAAGCCATCGCCAAAGCCCTGAACAGCGAGGGGCAGATCTCGGTGACACCGACGACAGTGGAAGGTCGACGGGTCATTCGATTCTGTTTTGGTGGAACCCAGACCCGCATGGAGCATGTCGAAGGTGCGTGGGAGGCGTTACTGAGAGCGGCCCGATAGATTCGTCAGAAAATCAATCAGCGGGTACGGGTGCACTCGGGATGACGATCCCGGTCACAGAACGTTCGTCCGAGATGTACTCGCTTTTCAACTTCTCAAGTTGGGGTCGGATATCCCTGCCGAAGAGATTGACCAGCTGCCGTTCATCGACGTTATCGATCCTTTGAACCATCAACGCTTCCGCAGCGGACATCGGATCATGCATCGATGTTTCATCATGAACCCGTGCGATGCCCAGCAGACCGCCGAAGCTCTCCCTGGCAATTTGCATGTCGCCCAGTTCCACCGATGACTGCAGCCCAAATCGAATCGCAGCATCGAGGCGGGCCCGCGCTTCGAGGAGTGCGGTACGGGGATCCTTGCTGTCAGCGGCGATGGGCACGGTGATCGTCAACAACTCCGGGTTGACGGTGGGATCCCAATCGATGGAGGACGGGCCGGTCTGAAGGATTCGCAGGACACGGGGAATGAAAAGCCCCAGCGCCAGAGACTCTTTGGTTCCCGGTGAGGGCACTCGCCAGCTGCGGACGATGGCACCGGGGACCTGGGGCAGATTCTTTTTGACGCCGATATCTCCGAACAGTGCCGGCTTGGGAGTGACCTTTGCCACCGGCTTTCCGGCGGGGACTCTGGCGAGTTTGCGGCGGGCAATCTACAGGGTGGGGGCAGGATCATGGGGGCCAACGATG
>JAAXJX010000024.1 GCA_012269595.1 Planctomycetia bacterium
CCGTGGGTTCGAATCCCACCCTCTCCGCCAGTTTCGTTCTTTCACCGGTTTGAGCCGCATTCAATTTTGAGGGATCTTGCCCGGTTGTGGCCCTTTTCGGCTCGGTAATTGAGACTGAATCGAGTCACGATCTGTTGGCAATTTCTGCGGAAACTGGGATACTGATTTTCTGGCAGGGTCGTCGATCCAGCCAAACTGCTGACTCAAGTCGCATTTCGGAGAGGTGTCCGAGTGGCTTAAGGAGCACGCTTGGAAAGCGTGTGTGCGTTTACGCGTACCGAGGGTTCGAATCCCTCCCTCTCCGCCACATTTAATTCTGATTTCCGGGGTCCGGGTGACCGCCGGCCCGTGAACCTGGTCAGGCCCTGACGGGAGCAGCCATGACGGTGTCCGCTGGTGTGCTTCGGGCTCCGGTCTCATCTTCCTCCCAGTCTTCCCTCCAGGTCTTCCGTCTCCACCTTATCTTCACCGATTTTTGGCCGCCGATTTCCGCACCGGAATTCCAGAGCCTGAATCGCTCTTCCTTGTCGAATTGGGCTGATTTGAACTGCTTTAGTGCCTTGCCTGAATGGGGGCCTCGGGTTCTGATGGGGCCATGACGAATTCAACCCCAGAATCCCTTCCAGAGGGCTCCGGAGACCGGAGCGGTTCTGTTGAGTACCAGGTGATCGCCCGTCGATTCCGCCCCCGGAATTTCGACGAAGTGGTGGGGCAAGAGGCGGTTGCCGATGCCTTGCGACAGTCGATTCTGCAAAACCGGTTGGCCCACGCCTATCTGTTTTGTGGCCCCCGGGGGGTGGGCAAGACTTCGATGGCACGAATTTTCGCTGCGGCATTGCAGTGTCCACACGCAAAAGAAGCGACACCGTGTGGTGAATGTGAAACCTGCCAACGGATCTTCAGGGGTGAGGATTCTGACGTCACGGAAATGGACGGTGCGTCGAATCGCGGAATCGACGACATTCGCGGTTTGATTGAGCATGTTCAGTATGCCCCGACCCAGGGACGTTACCGGGTCTTCATCCTCGACGAGGTTCACATGCTGACCCGGGATGCCTTCAATGCGTTGTTGAAGACGCTGGAAGAGCCTCCGTCCCATGTGAAGTTTGTTTTTGCGACCACCGAGCCGGAGCGGATTCTGCCGACAGTGCTCAGTCGCTGCCAGCGTTGCGATTTCTCGTCCATCTCCAATTCGGATATCAGCCGTCGCCTGGAGCAGATCTGTCAATTGGAGAATGCCCAGCCCGGTGAAGGGCTCCTCGAGGAAGTAGCGCTCCTCGCCCAGGGGGGCATGCGCGATGCGCAATCGATGCTGGATCAGATCCTTGCTTTTGCTGGCAAGGAACCTCAACTGGAAGATCTGTTGAGGGTGACCGGAAGAGTTTCGACCGAGAATCTGCTTCAGTTGATTTCAGTCCTCGAGTCCGGGGATCTTGGAGCCGCTATTCAGGAGTTGGGGCCTCTCCTCGATTCCGGAACCGAACCCTCCGTTTTGACCGATCAATTGACGGCGGTCTATCGTGATCAGCTGCACGAAGGCGTGGCTTCGGGCTGGAGTGCTGAGCAAATCGAATCCAACCTTCTCGCGCAGGAGATTCTTCAGGAGACACGCCTGAAGTTGCGGCAGCAGGATCGGGGTGATCTGGTTCTTGAGCTGGCATTGATGAGAATTGGAACGCTGTCTTCCCTGGTGCGCACCGGGTTGTCCTCCCCAGCGACTCCTGTGAGTTCTCCTGTGAGGGCGATACCTTCAAAACCGGCTGTTGCTCCTGTGAATCAGGACGCGGCTGTCACACCGACCCCTTCTACTCCAGAGGTGAAGGCTCCGGAAAGCCCACGGGGTTCTGTTGAACCTCAGGCTTCCGTTGAGCCGCAGGAAGAGTCTAGGGCCAACGAGGGTGGAATGAGTCGGGCTCAGGCTGCGCTGGAAGCCCTTCAGCAGAAATCCGCCAAGGCTTCAGTCGCTGTTGGGGATTCCTCCGCTGCCACTGCGACTCTGGAGGCAGAAGAAGCGAAAACGGGGGGCACTGGCTCTGACTCAGCATGGGAAGAACTCAAGGAGGAGATTTCAAGAGTGTCCTCCCTGGCTGCCCGACATCTCGCCAATGATGGGGTCTTGCAGAATCAGGGTGAAAAACAGGTTCTGATCGTCAGTGAGTCTCTGGAGAAGGTGCTTGAATCTCCAGAAATCCAATCGGCTTTCAAAAAGTGGGGCAAAACGTATGGGGCCTTGTCTGTTGTTCAGGGTGACCGCCCTGTTACTGCAGAGAGCGATTCTGGAATCGCCGGGGATTCCTCAACCATTGAAGCTCCGCAGGTGATTCGCGATGCGGAAGAGATATTCCGGGCGAAGGCGCACCGAAAACAGAGTTGAACGAAACATTTTGAACCATCCCGCAACAAGTCATTTACGAAGGAGTCACGATGGTCGGTGGTGATCTGGGCGGTCTTTTTCAGCAAGCCCAAAAAATGCAAAAGGAACTGAAAGCAGTTCAGGAAGACCTCAAGCAGAGAACCGTTTCCGGTGAATCGGGGAGCGGTCTTGTCAAAGTCTTTGCCAGTGGAGCTCAAGAAGTCATGAAGATTGAAATCGACCCATCAGCGGTCGATCCCGAAGATACGGAAATGCTCGAGGATCTGGTTCTGGTCGCTGTCCAACAGGCGCTGGAGAAAGCCAAGGAATTGGCCGACTCTGAAACGTCGCGTGTGACCGGGGGCATGAACCTTCCGGGAATGATGTAGAACCATGGCAGAAGACGTGATTCTGGGCGAATTGATCAGTGCCTTTTCCAAACTCCCGGGAATTGGAGCAAAGAGTGCTGAGCGTCTTGCCTACCACATTCTCAAAGTTTCACGATCAGAGGCGATGGATCTGGCTGAAGCGATTCGAAAGGTCAAGGATGACCTGCGTCGTTGCTCTGAATGTCTGAATATCTGCGAACGAGAACTCTGCGAAATCTGTGAAGATGAATCCCGCGATCCGGGGACGATTCTGGTCGTCGAACAACCGAAGGATTTGCGGGCCATTGAAGCCAGTGGGGCCTATCGCGGAAAATACCATGTCCTGGGAGCGACCTTTTCCCCGATGGATGAGAGAGGTCCAGAGCACCTCTCGCTGGACCGCTTGCTGGAGCGTTGCAGCCAAGATTCTGTGAGTGAAGTGATTTTGGCTCTCAATCCCGATTTTGAGGGAGATGGGACCAATTTGTTGATCACTGAAAGTCTGGCGGATCATTCGGTCAAGGTGACACGTCTGGCCAGGGGATTACCCAGTGGTGGGCAGATCGAATACATGAATCAGAGCATTTTGCGGGATGCTGTCGAGGGGCGCGGGCAGTTCGGGCAAATCGAACCGACTGCATGATTCCTTGCAATGTTGCAGGCGATTTGGCCGCTTGCTGGGAATTTTCATACGGAGGATTTTTGGGAAGATACATAATTTTCTGGCTACTGATTTTTGGAATTACCATTCCCGCGAAATCAGATGGGCAGGTCAACAACACGTCTTTCGACCTTCGAATTCCGGGAAGTCGAGATACTATTGAAGTCCGTGCCGAAGGCATAAATTGTTCGAGCAATGACTGGAATATTCTCCGAGACAGCCTCACCTGTTATCCGCTGATGGTTTCCCTCAGCAATCCCCTGAATCGCGAAGCCACGATTGAGTTATCCTTCTCGGAAGTGACTTATAGAAGTGAGGGTTGGTCGGGAAGCGTAAGTTTTGAGACAGCGATCAATGTCCCTGCAAAATCAAATGCCTCACGCCTGATCGGTATTCCCTTGTCGATGATCCCTGTTTTTAAAACTCGCGAGCGACACGATGGGCGGCTGAATTCAGAACGACTTGTGATCAGTGCGAAATCCTCCAGCAATGGCAGAGAGATCAACGGTAGAGCATTTTTGGATTTTAATATTCCAAACTATTGGGGAGGGAGCAGTTACAACTGGGACAGGGTGACCAAAGAAGCGGAAGGGGTCCGAACCCTGGTCGTCAGTCCTGTCAATTTCGCAGCCAAAAAGGAAATACGAGAGCTGAAGGACAAATTCAAAGTCATCAAGTCATGGTCTGTGGAGACATTACCCCAAACCTCAAGACCCCTGACTGCCCTTCAGAGACTGGTTTTGTTTGGTGTCGATCCAAAAGACCTCAGCAAGGGTCAAAGGGATGCCATCGATCATGCTGTCAGTGGTGGACTCGACGTCTATCTGATCTCTGCCCCGAGTGGAGAAGGTACGGGTTGGACCCGGGAGTGGCCCGACTCATCGCAGGGATTGGTCCCGCGTGTTGAAAGACAGGGCTTCGG
>JAAXJX010000049.1 GCA_012269595.1 Planctomycetia bacterium
AGGGGTCGATGGTGCCGTCCGAGTCGGTGTCGAGCTGGCAGTTGTCGTCCTGACCGTTGAGGTCACAGTCGGCACCACCGGTTTGATCAACGTCGCACTCATTCGGGAATCCGTCGCCGTCAAGGTCGCTGTCACAGGGGTCGATGAGCCCGTCATTGTCGGTGTCGAGCTGACAGGTATCGAGTTGGCCATCGAGGTCACAGTCCGCACCCGGAGTCTGATCGATATCACACTCATTGGCGAAACCGTCACCGTCGAGGTCGCTGTCACAGGGGTCGATGAGGCCGTCGTTATCCGTGTCGATTTGACAGGTGTCGTCCTGACCGTTGAGATCACAGTCAGCGCCGAGAGTCTGATCCGCATCGCACTCATTGGCAATGCCGTCGCCATCGAGATCGGCGTCGCACGGATCGATCAGGCCATCAGCGTCGGTATCGAGCTGGCAGGCGTCGTCCTGGCCGTCGGCATCGCAGTCTGCTCCAAGGGTCAGATCGATATCACAGGTGTTCGGGATTCCGTCACCGTCGACGTCCAGATCGCAGGGGTCGATGATGCCGTCCAGATCTGTGTCGACCTGGCAGTTGTCATCCTGGCCATTGGCGTCACAGTCCATGCCACCGGTCTGATCCGGATCACAGGCGTTGTTGATGCCGTCTCCGTCGTCATCCGCATCAGGCGGACCGACCAGCGGGACCTGAACCGGGTCATTGGGGCCGATGCCTTCTCCAACCCGGAATGTGGGCAGAGCGATGGTTTCGACGTATTCGACACCTTCCCAGGTCGGGAGCGGTGAGGGCATCAGGTTGACCTGACCCGGGTTTTCAATATCCCAGCGAAGAAGCATGGCACGGTCCTCGTGCTGGGTGTTATGGCAGTGTTCCACATAACTTCCGGCAAACTCACGGAATCGCAGGGCGATTTCCATCACCGTGCAGCTGTCATCCATGGGACCGATTCGGTAAACATCCTTGCGAGCCCAGCGTTCCCACTCGGGCGGAGCTTCGCCGTCCTTGGACAGGATCTGCCCTTCTTCGAAGTGGATGTGAACCGGATGGCTCCAGCCGTTTCCGCCATTTTTGATGGTCCAGATCTCAAGATCGCCCAAAGAGGGAGCGGCAGAGACGCGACGGGGATCCATGGTGAACCCGGAACCACCGTCGGTCTTGATGGTCCACGGAGCCGAGTCGGTACCGCTACTACGACCAAACTCGAAGTGTCTACGGGTGGCGTTGGCGATCTCGTCAGCCGAAGGTCTCGGCAGCGGAATCATTTTCTTGCCACCGACCACGTACTCGGCCGGATTCATGCTCTGGTCCACACCATTGTAGGCCTGAACGCGGAACTCGAGGAACTTGCCGACACAGGGGTCTCCACCGAGGTATCCGGTCGGAGTTTCGGTCGCCTGATAGGCTCCTGAAAGCACATCCTCCAGCGGAATCTGTCCCTCAGGTTTTCTTCCACCCTGGTGCTCGAGAAGGTTCACGAAGTAGAGCTTGGTTCCCGGGGCAAACTGGGAGAAGTCGACGACGATGTCGTAGCGCTCGGCAATGGCGTGAACGGGCATGACGCCGCGCTCGGTACCGAGGGTACCGTCAAAGGCGACGGCGTGTTCCATCACGTTGCCGTCGTTGGCGATCATGTGGAAGGGAATACGGGTGCCATTCTCGTCGACCAGGGCCACCTTGATGTAGCGGGAAACAGAGCCATTAAGGATGCGGAATCGGTACTTTCTGGCAGCCACGTTGAAGTAAGGCTTGTACTGCCAGTTCGTGAGCAGTTTATCGCCCATGAATCCGTCCGTGTTGAATGGGTTGAACCACAGCTGCCCTTCCTGATCCCAGGCCTTGTCGGCGATGACCAGGTTGACGTCGTAGTCCCGGTTACCCCAGTCCAGTGAGGTACCACTGGGGAAGCGAAGGTTGACGCCGTCGTCGATTCCTTCATTACCCCGGTCGAGAGAACTGTAGTAGTTCATCATCGCGGCGACACCCTTGTAGACGTTCTGCGCCGTGAAATCGAGCATGTGGTCATGGAACCAGTGAGTACTCATCGTTTCACGCCAGTCACCCGGAATGTTGATGATTCCACCGTTTCCATCCGGCATGCCTGCACGGGGGTCGGTTGCGTTGGTGTTGATGGTGTCATGACCTGCAAGGATCACTGGCCAGCGGTAATCAAAGTGCTGTCCCGGGAAGAAGAAGGCGTTGGTGTAGCCATCACTCTCAGCCGGATTGTGACCGTTGTGCTCATGGATGGAGATGGTGTGAAGACCAAATCCCCGGTTGGCACCGGGGTCGAGCGGCAGACCGTTCCAAAGTCTCATCAGAACCGGCTCACCGTATCGAACCTTCAGCAGTTTCGGCGGGAAGGTTCCGTCAAAGGTCCACAGGGCATCCGGATTCTGCGCAGGCATCAACGGATGGAATTTCACTGCAAGACCATTGGTCGTTCCGGCACTGAGGCCGAGCCCATCGGGGTCGTCGTAGGTGTTGTAGTAGAGTCCACCCGGTCCAAATTCGCAGTCATCCCCGGAAAGACCATGCTGGTAACCGTGGTCCTGCATCGAGCCGCGGAATCCAAAGTTGGTTCTGGCACCGGTGATCATCGACTGGAAGACCTTGACCGGCGGGAACTCGGCCCAGCGCTGGTGCGCCCAGCCTTCACCAGGTGGGCGCCCTTCGCAGGGGAGGTGTTCACAGGGGCGTCCCAGGTAAGACTCGATACGGGGCTTCCACGGGTTCTGTGCAAAGTCGTTACTCAGGCGTGTGGTTTCCGCAGTCAAAGGCTGGTCAAGAAACATCTCGACTTGCGCTCCATCAGGGCAATCCTGTGCGGTCAGTTCTGGTGCAGGGATTGGCAGTCCATCCACATCAAATCCACCACCGGTCAGGGCGTTGGCCTCTGCAGTACCGGGATAGGGCATCGGATTCAATCCGACTTCATTCTGAAGTGTGCCGAACTCTTCGAAACGCAGCATCTGCTGGTCGAAATCCTGGGCACCATACATCGGACTCGGAAGACCGCCGGTTGGCAGGTCAAAAATCCTGCCTTCCAGAAGGTTTGCTTCCGGAATGGTGTTGTTCTCCCAGATCAGGTCATGGGTGTCAGGGATACCCAGCGGACCTTCAATCGCGCCGTCCATCATGTAGTGCATGCCTGGCGGTGGCGGGATCAGTTCTTCAGAGATCACCAGCGGGACTAGTCCAGAGTTGTCGACCTGTGGTTCTCCGATGACGAAGGGAAATGAAAAACATGCAGCAGCCAATAAAGCCAGAAAGCCTGATCTCACCTGCTGCCCTGCATGAATCTTAGAATTCCGCGTGTTCATGGCGGGACTCCTCCTCCATATGTAATACGACTATTCGGTCCGTTGATAACGAACATGATTTTTATGACTTTGAAGCCTCACGGGCAATATGAATTTGTATTGATCATGTATAGTCAGTTAAGACAATATTGGCAGTTGAGTCAGGTTAGTCACGTCAGGGCAGATTTAGTGAATAATGGGGGCTGATATTGCTTTCTTTGGCAATTGGGGCCCTTTTGTCACGATTTGTGTCACCGGATGGAGGGGGTAAGGACTGCGAGTTTCGTTAGCAGAAGAGGTGAAAGATTGGGTTCGTTTTGTCAACAGTACGAGGGCATGACGAAATATGTCGACAGATTCGGAGATGTTCCAGGTAACCACCAACTGGGCCCAATGGAGAGGCTTGAAACGATTCAGAGCATTTCCAGGGGCGAATTCGTTAATGTTTGAAGGGTCTGTCCTGAGGTCTCCGGCGTTGTCGTGATCTGAAAGCCAGCATGCTCAAACCCAGACCGGAAGCCCAGGAAATCAGGGTAAAGGGGGTCGGAGTCTGGATTTGACGGGAGGAGACTGAATCCTTTGGATGCAGAACATCGCTATTCTCTTTGAGAGCGATCGGATCGGTGGAATTCGCTATCGGACCGAGATCGTTTGACTCCGTTCCCAGAACCAATTCTTCGTTTTTCTGACAGCACTCCATCGGTTCGACCTCCTGCTGGTCTGCGATGGCCTGTACCTGCATGACTTTTTTCATCCGCTTGGATTCAACCTGTATGAAATCCAGTAATAGTTGGGCCTCATGCTCGGAGATCTGAAGATTGGGCATCGGCAATCGGTTGTAGCCTTCAAACAGTTGCATGGCGACAGGGTCGTGTTCCTCGAGCATTTTATCCGGTTCCTGTATCCAGCGAAGCAGCCAGGGATGATCTCTGCGCTCGGAAACGTCCAGCAAGTTGGGGCCCGGTTTCAGGGTGGTGCCCGGAACTCGACCGATTTCATGGCAGGTGGAGCAGCGGGTTCTGAAGAGTGCTTCCCCCTGGGTCAGCTTGCGAATTTCAGGCGCATCCTGATACAGATTTCGACTCTCCGAAGGGGCTTTGTAGTTATGGAGCCATGTTCCGATTTCTGTCGCAAGGATGTAGGGGTTCTCGAAGGGTGATTTCTTCATCCAGCGACCCGTGGCCTGATTTCCAATGATCATGCTGAGGTTGTGATCCAGTGGATCCTTGTTGACTTCCGATATGTAGAGGCCGAGTTTTCTGCGAAGGAGGAGGATGTCTTCTTCGCTGCCGGTGAAAAATTCCCAACCCTTTTCGATCTGGAAGGTTTTCATGTAACTGCTCAGGACCTCAGGAGTGTCATGGTCAGGATCGATGGTGATCGAATACATGAAGACATCTTCGCCAACCCTGTCTCCCAGGATCTGGTATAGCTCGGAAAGTTTGGCTGTCTCCAGGGGGCAGGCGTCCGGGCAGCGGGTGTAGATGAAATTGATCATGACAACCTTGTCTTTGATCAGGTCATCAAAGAAGCGGTGTTTTTCACCCTTGCTGCTCGTCAATTCGATATTGGGGAAGTAGTTTCCACCCCAATGGGTGTTGGCCAGCCTGATATCAGGTTTTTTGTTTTCCGGCTCCACGGACGGAACGTATGCCGCGAGTGGATTCTGGATGGAAACCAGGCTGACGAACAAAAGCAGAAGCAGGGTTTTGCGAGGAATCATGGGCAGGCTCCATGGTTTTGGCAATCGAGACCGTCAAGACTTGGGTCCACGCCACAACTTGCTGTCGGGGCAGGAATGCTGACTGTTCCGTTGAAAATATGGGAAAGAAGATAGACGGCATCGGTCAGATCGACGCTGCCATCATCGTTATTGTCGGCCGCAGAGATGCAATCCAGCGTGTAACTCTGGAACATGTACTGTATTCCGAGGATTGCGTCGGTGATGTCAGTGCTTGAATCACCATTCAGATCTCCCCGAATAAACTTACCGGAATCACATTCGTCGGGAATTCCGTTGTTGTTGACATCAGGCAGGCCGTTGGTGAGATCACAGCCATCCAGAATTCCGTTGGAGTTGCAGTCTTCGCCACTGCTGTGATCACTGTCACATTGGTTTTCGATACCGTCACCGTCAATGTCTGCATCGCAGGGATCAATGGTGCCATCGGCATCGGTGTCGGGCTGGCAGCTGTCGTCCTGTCCATCCAGATCACAATCGAGTCCTCCGGTCTGATCGACTTCACAGTCATTGAGAATGCCGTCACCGTCCACGTCTGAATCACAGGCGTCGATGGTACCGTCCGCATCGGTGTCGAGCTGACAGATATCCACTTCACCATTCAGATCACAGTCGGCTCCAGGGGTTTGGTCGACATCGCAGTTATTCAGAATTCCATCCCCATCGATATCCGCGTCACACGGGTCGATGGTGCCATCCGAATCGGCGTCGAACTGGCAGGAGTCATCTTGGCCGTTGCTGTCGCAATCGAATCCTCCAGTCTGATCGGCATCGCAATTGTTGGGAATGCCATCGCCGTCCAGGTCGACGTCGCAGGGATCGATCAGGCCGTCGCTGTCCGTGTCTGTCTGGCAGGAGTCCGTCTGGCCATCGTTGTCACAGTCAGGGCCACCATTTTGCTGAACGTCGCATTCATTGGGGATGCCGTCTCCATCAAGATCTCCGTCACAGGGGTCGATGGTACCGTCAGCATCGGTATCGATCTGGCAACTGTCATCGGTTCCGTCAAGATCGCAGTCTGCGCCGCCTGTCTGATCAGGGTCACAGATATTGGCCACACCATCGCCATCCAGATCACTGTCACAGGCATTGATGAGACCGTCTCCATCGGTGTCGACCTGGCAGGCGTCGGAAACGCCATTGGAGTCACAATCTTCACCTCCGGTATGATCGACGTCACAGTGGTTGGGGATTCCGTCATCGTCGAGATCATTATCGCAAGCGTCGATCAGGCCATCTGAGTCTGTGTCTGGCTGACAGGTGTCATCCTGGCCATTGAAGTCGCAGTCGTTTCCTCCGGTCTGATCAATATCACAGGCATTGGCGATGCCGTCCCCGTCAAGGTCTCCATCGCAGGCGTCGATGGTTCCGTCCGAGTCCGTATCGGTCTGGCAGGTATCGTCTCGTCCATCGAGGTCACAGTCATTACCGCCGGTCTGATCGACGTCACATTCGTTGGGGAGGCCGTCACCGTCGATGTCAGAATCACAGGGGTCGATGGATCCGTCTGCGTCAGTATCAGGCTGGCAGCTGTCGTCCTGACCGTTAAGGTCGCAATCGTTGCCGCCGGTCTGGTCGATGTCGCAGTCGTTGTTTATGCCGTCTCCATCGAGGTCTGCGTCACAGGGGTCGATGGTGCCGTCTGCATCCGTGTCGATCTGGCAGCTGTCGTCCTGGCCGTTGAGATCACAGTCGGCTCCGCCGGTCTGGTCGACATCGCAGTTATTGGCAATGCCATCACCATCGAGATCGCTGTCGCACGGGTCGATGAGTCCGTCCTGATCCGTATCGAGCTGACAGGAGTCTGTCTGGCCGTCGCTGTCACAGTCTGAGCCCGGGTTCTGATCGATATCGCACCCGTTGAGGATTCCGTCCCCATCGAGGTCTGGGTCACAGGGATCGATGGTGCCATCAGAATCCGTGTCTGTCTGGCACTGATCGAGGACACCGTTCAGGTCGCAATCGGTTCCCGCAGATTGATTGGGGTCACACTCATTGGTGATTCCGTCTCCATCGAGATCTGGATCACAGGGATCGATGATTCCGTCGAGATCCGTGTCGAGCTGGCAAAGGTCCAGTTGGCCGTCGAGATCACAGTCTGCTCCCGGTGTCTGGTCGATGTCGCATTCATTGGGGAGGGTGTCTCCGTCAAGGTCCGGGTCACAAGTGTCGATGAGACCATCCTGATCCGTATCCAGCTGGCAACTGTCATCCTGACCATCCTGATCACAATCGGCGCCCAGCGTCTGATCGATGTCGCAGGCATTGGGAATCGAATCTCCGTCGAGATCCGGATCGCAGGGATCAATCAGGCCATCCAGATCTGCGTCATTCTGACAGGCGTCGTCCTCACCATTGAGATCGCAATCCAGCCCGCCGGTTTGATCCGGATCGCAGGCGTTGACAATCCCATCTGCGTCATCGTCCCCATTGGGCGGTCCCACGACCGGAACCCTAATCGGATCGACATTTCCGGTTCCGTCACCGACTCTGAAGGTTGGCAGGGCCACCGTATTGACGTATTCCACGCCTTCCCAGGTGGGCAGGGGGGAAGGCATCAGGTTTACCTGACCAGGATTTTCAATATCCCAGCGCATCAGCATCGCGCGATCTTCGTGCTGGGTGTTGTGGCAATGTTCCATGTAGGTTCCGGCAAACTCGCGGAATCGGATGGCGATCTCCATCTTCGTACAACTGTCCGGCATACCTCCGAGGCGATACATGTCCTTGCGGGCCCAGCGCTCCCAGACAGGAGGTGCTCCTCCATCTTTGGAGAGAATGATTCCCTCTTCGAAATGGATATGAATCGGGTGGCTCCAGTTATTGTTGTCGTTTTCCAGAGTCCAGATTTCGAGGTCCCCCAATGAGGGAGCAGAGGTGACGCGGCGCGGGTCCATGGTAAACCCTATGCCCCCGTCAGTTTTGATCGTCCAGGGCTGACTGTCGGTACCATTGCTTTTACCGAAGGTGAAAGTGCGATGGGTTGCATTCGCCAGTTCGGCCGCACTGGGACGGGGCAGGGGGATCATTTTCTTTCCGCCCTCAACATACTCCGCTGGATTCATGCTGAGATCGACACCGGTGTAGGGCTGAACCCTCAGTTCGAGGAACTTGCCTACGCAGGGGTCTCCGCCCACGTAACCGGTCGCTGTGGCAGTGGCCTGATAGTTTCCATTGAGGACGCTGTTCAGGCCGACCTGGCCAGCGGGGGCTTGACCTTCCGAGTGCTCCAGAAGATTGACCAGATAGATCCGGTCTCCGGGGAGAAACTGGGAGAAATCGATGACGATGTCGTAACGCTCGGCGATGGCCTGGGTCGGGAGGATACCGTTCTGCGTTCCGTTCGTCCCATCAAAGGCAACAGCATGTTCCATGATATTGCCGTCATTGGCGATCATGTGAAATGGAACCCGATTGTTGTTCTGATCGACGACCGCGATTTTCAGGTAACGCGAGACTGAGCCGTTCAGTATTCGGAACCGGTACTTTCGTGCCGCTACATCCAGATAGGGTTTGTATTGCCAGTTGGTCAGAAGGTGGTCCCCGACAAAACCATCAGTGTTGAACGGGTTGAACCACAACTGACCCGCCTGATCCCAGGCCTTGTCGGCGATCATCAGGTTGATGTCGTAATCGCGGTTGCCCCAATCGAGTGAAGTTCCACTGGGAAGGCGCAGGTTGACGCCGTCATCGAGACCTTCATTTCCACGATCGAGGGCACTGTAATAATTGAACATCGCAGCAATGCCCTTGTAGACATTCTGTGCCGTGAAATCGAGCATGTGATCGTGGAACCAGTGACTGCTCATCGTTTCGCGCCAGTCACCGCGAATATTAATGATGCCGCCATTGCCATCGGGCATTCCCGCACGTGGGTCAGCGGCCTCCGTATTGATGGTGTCGTGACCAGCAAGAATCATCGGCCAGCGGTAATCGTAATATTGCCCCGGGAAGAAGAATGAGTTGGTGTATCCGTCACTCTCTGCCGGGTTGTGGCCATTGTGCTCATGAATCGAGACCGTATGCAGGCCAAATCCCCTGTTGGCTGCGGGGTCGATGGGCAATCCGTTCCAGGCCCTCATCAGCATCGGTTCGCCATATCGGGCCTTGAGCAACTTGGGCGGGAATGTTCCGTCAAAGGTCCACAGCGCCTCAGAGGACTGGGCTGGCATGGCAGGATGGAAACGTACTTCCAGGCCTGCAGTTGTGCCTGCAGAATTGTTGAGCCCCAAAGGGTCAGCGTAAGTGTTGTGGTAGAGCCCTCCTGGCCCAAACTCGCAATCATCGCCTGCCAGGCTGTGCTGATAACCGTGGGATTGCATGGCGGCACGGAATCCGTGGTTGGTCCGTGCTCCGGTGACCATCGTTTGGAAAATCTTTTGGGGAGGGAACTCGGCCCAGCGCTGGTGTGCCCATCCCTCTCCGGGTGGACGACCTTCCATGGGGAGGTGAGTGGTTGGTCTGGCGAGGAAGGATTCAATTCTGGTTTTCCACGGGTTCTCTGCAAAGTCATTGCTGAGTCGGGTGGCGCTCTCGGTCAAGGGCTGATCGAGGAAGTATTCAACCTGCAAACCATTGGGGGAATCCTGCGCCGTCAAGGGAGGAGCCGGGATGGGAAGTCCATCGACATCGAAGGAGCCGCCAACGAGGGCATTTGACTCAGGCGTCCCCGGGAAGGGTTTCGGATTCAATCCCACTTCATTGTTCAGGGATCCAAATTCTTCGAAACGCAACATCGGCTGATCAAAATCCTGAGCTCCAAAGAGAGGACTGGGTAAACCTCCTGTTGGAACATCGAAGTTTCTTCCGAGTATCTGGGTTCCAGGAGTGATCGTGTTATTGGCCCACTGTTCTGAATGATTGGGAGGGAAACCATTGGGGCCCTCGAAGGAACCATCGTACATACTGGTCATGCCAGCAGGGGGTGGCAGTTCTTCTTCCGAGATATTCAGCGGAACCAACCCTGAGGGATCAACTTGTGGTTCACCGACGACGACAGGAAGCGAGAAGCACAGAATTGCCATGAATGAATAAATCTTTGCGGAATGATCGCCCAACAATTTCAGGGCCGCTTTTGTGAAATCCATGGGGGGACTCCTCCAACTGTGAATAAATCTCTTTCTGACGAATAAGGTCTGTATTTGATTCATAAATGGACTATTTGTAAAACACCTGGCCCTGAATGTTGTGAACTACATTTCAATCGGGAAATGCTTGGAAGTCATGAATGGCAAGACTTGGTAACAAGAGGGTTATTCAGTATGAAGGTGTTCACATTCGACCTGTCTTGCGCAAGGGAGCGCTGTGAATTTCCGGGCCGGTGGAATGCGATAGTCGGAATTTGATCCGTCGCGGTTCTTGACATTTGATTGTACTTCACTGAATCACAGGCAACCTTCTTCAAGTGGTCATGGAGCGGAGGGGATATGCGGGCGATTACTCTGATTAATGGTGAGCTCGGCATGCAGCAGGACAGGGTCTCTCCATCCTCCGGAGAGGGTGAAGTTCTTTTGAATCTTCGATTGGCAGGAATCTGTCGAACCGATCTGGAATTGGTCTCGGGTTACTATCCCTATTCGGGGGTTCTCGGCCACGAGTTCGTCGCAGATGTGGTTGCAGGAAGCGATCGTCTGGCAGGAAAAAGGGTGGTGGGGGAAATCAATGCCTCCTGTTTTTCCTGCGAGTACTGCCGTTCAGGAAGTGATCACCATTGTCCTCAACGGACGGTGCTTGGCATCGTCGGTCGGGATGGCTGTTTCAGTGACCAGTTTCTGCTACCCGAGAAAAATCTTCATGTTGTTCCTGATCACGTACCAGACGAGTCGGCCGTGTTCGTGGAACCACTGGCTGCCGCCTTCAGAATTGTGGAACAGGTTCGGACCGAGCCGGGGCAAAAATGGCTGGTGGTGGGAGACGGCCGTCTGGGTCAGTTGGTCTCCCGGGTTCTCGCATTGCAGGGGGTGGAGCTGACAGTGGTGGGGCGGCACCCGCGTAAATTGGAACTGCTGGAAAAGTTGGGGATCCGAACTGCAACGGAGGCGACCGGGTTTGGATCCGAAAGCGGCTTTCCCGGAGGTTTCGATTTTGCCGTGGATTGTGCGGGCAATGCTTCGGGATTTGATCTGGCGAGAAGATCCCTGAGGCCGGAAGGGACGCTCATTCTCAAAAGCACGTATGCCGGAACGCTGGAGATCGACGCTTCTGCCTGTGTCGTGGATGAGATCACCGTATTGGGATCCCGCTGTGGTCCCTTCGAGCCCGCCATTGCGGCGCTGGCTTCGGGGGAGATCGATCCCAGAGACCTGACGGATGCGGAATTCCCGCTGGAAAATGGCCTGGAGGCCTTCAGGAAGGCTGCTGAAAAAGGGGTCATGAAGGTGCTTCTGCGGCCCTGAAATCTCCAATATGGACAAAATTTGCCTCCGCATCGGAGACTTCAGTACCGGGAATAGATCCGGAGGGAGTCGACCGATGAAAATCAAACCGTGGAGCCTCAAAGACGCTTCCGATGAAGTGATGATCCCCAGCCGAGTCATGGAACTGTGGGAGGTTTCCCTTCAAGACGGGGAGGAAACCCCGACCCATCAGCACGATGCCCGTGAAGAACTGCTGATCGCCCTCGAGGGGCGAGGTGAAGTTCAGCAGCAGGACGGCACTCTGGATCTCTTTCCAGGACATGTCGTCGTCGTCCCCGCTGGTACTCCCTTTTCCCTTCAAAACCGTTCAGGACTGCCGATGAGAGGCCTTCTGGTAGCGATTCATCGTCCCGGACTGGCTCCCCAGGTAGAGACTGACAAGGTCAGCGCCGGTGATCTCGAGTCGATGATCGAATCGATTCCCGCCCGTCTGAACAGGGCTGAGGCCTTGCAGTCGATCATTCAACTCTTCGATTTGGCAGGCCAACTGTCAGAGCAGATCGAGGAAGCGATCGGCCTCGAGACGGAAACGGGGTTGAGAACCTTGGAATCGATCGAGGAGCAGGTGATGCAGGCGGTGGTGGAGATCTCCAGCGCCTGGCGGCCCGGGGTTGATCTGCGTCCTCCCCGTTTCTGACAAGGTCGGAGCCTCGCTTCCGGGGAGAACTTCCCCTTATTTGCAAAATATTTGCTCATTTGGCCGTAATTGGGCCAATTCGCCGCTTTGACAGCGGCCCATCCACGGTGCAAGATATCTTTCTGTTCGGATTGCCCTGCGGTGATCCGTACCTGTGATCCCCTGTTGAACCCATCCCCACTGACCCAAAGAGTCGGGGAAGAGGTCTCAGGCATGATTCACGGTCGTTTTCCCTTCGTTTTCGTTTTGGAAATCGGGCTTCGTCCCTGTTTTCCCTGCGGATCCGTCGTCGGGCACCGTTGAACAGGCCTGACGCCTGAGGACCGAAGGAAGAAGTGTTGTCAGAGAACACCTCGTACCAACTGAAACAGTCAGAACGACTGATCCAGTCTGTTGGTGAGACGGATGGTGTGACTCCGGTCGTATCACTTCTTTTCAGCGGCAAGCGTTATTGCCGGGGGATCCTGTTGTTGTTTCTGCTGTTTGTCGGGGTGGGTTGTTCTCCATCGGTGAGCAGTTCGAGAGCGGTTTCACCGGGGGCAGGGCAATGGACCCCCATCGATCATGCCCGTTCTCAGTTGAGGTGGATTCGCGGCTCTTCGGACAGCTTGTCGGAAGAGGAGTTGTTCCATGCGATGAATACTCCCTGGAGTGGCAGTCGCCTGTCCGCCTCACAGCGGAAGCAGTGGATTCGGAAACAGATGCTGAAGGATTCAGGGACGGAAACACCTGCCTCCTTTTCAGGGGGAAGAGTGCTGGATCGCCCTTCAGCGATGAGTGCAGCCGCCAACCGGTGGCAAGAGGAATTGAAAGAGAGCAGATCCGACTAGAACCGGAATCTGAAGCAGAATATTCAGTATTGAGGCTTTGAGCCTCATTTCATGTACGGCGACGATTTCGTGAAGGTCACGGCAGTCGTCGAAAGTTTGAGAGAAGAGGAAGATATGGCAGAAGCACGCAAGGGGAGAGCCGGCGCAGGCAAGGGAAAGCGCGCAGCGGAAGCAAACACCCCGAACATCGAAGGCCTCGACGGCCAGAAAAAACAGGCCCTGGATTTTGCACTGCAGCAGATTCACAAAAAGTGCGGTCAGGGTGCGATTATGAAACTGGGGGACCAGCGCTCCCGTCAGGTCGACGTGATTCCTACAGGAGCACTCTCCATCGACAAGGCATTGGGTATCGGTGGATTGCCGCGTGCCCGAGTCGTCGAGATCTACGGTCCTGAATCTTCGGGAAAGACGACTCTGACGCTTCATGCCATCGCCAACGCCCAGAAAAACGGTGGAGTGGCGGCTTTCATTGATGCGGAACACGCTCTCGATCCGACCTACGCTGAAAAGCTCGGTGTCGATCTTGAAAACCTTCTTGTTTCACAGCCCGACAGTGGTGAGCAGGCTCTGGAGATTGCAGAGATGCTGGTCTCTTCAGGAGCCGTCGACATCGTCGTCATCGACTCGGTTGCGGCATTGGTCCCGCGTGCGGAACTGGAAGGCAACATGGGCGATTCCCATGTGGGTCTTCAGGCGCGTCTCATGAGTCAGGCATTGCGCAAACTGACCGGTGTGATTCACCGCTCCCGTACCACGGTGGTCTTTATCAACCAGATCCGTGAAAAGATCGGCGTCATGTTTGGCAGCCCGGAAACCACCAGTGGTGGTCGTGCCCTCAAGTTCTACTCCTCTGTCAGGATTGACATTCGCCGTATCGGGGCGATCAAGTCCGATGGAGATGTGAGCGGGAACCGGACCGTCGCAAAAATCGTCAAGAACAAGATGGCTCCGCCCTTCAAAAAGGCTGAGTTCGACATCATTTTCAATGTCGGAATCTCCTACCATGGGGATCTGCTCGACCTCGGAGTGGAGCATGAGTTGGTCAAGCGTTCCGGAACCTGGTACTCGATGGGCGAAGAGCGCATCGGTCAGGGCCGTGAGCGGGCGGTTCAATTCCTCAGGGATCATCCGGAGATGACCCTGCAGTTGGATGCGGAATTGAGACGCCGGATGTTCCCGGAAATGTTTGCATCCGAAAGTGAGAATGAACAGGCAGAGCCGGAAGTGGCCCAGTCCTGATTCGCTGTTGATCGAGAGATAAATGAAAGGGTGGCAGGCCGAATTGTGACGCAGGAACCCAGTGACTGTTCATGGCGGATTGCGATCTGTCAGGTTTCCCGTGCGATTCAGTTGGCCACTTTCAAGACTCAAGAGAGATCACTCAGCCGAGTTGGCCCAGGTGATCAGGTGAGATGACAGGAGTGAAGCGATGACCCAGGACGAAAGAGTCCAGGAGATGACAGGAAGATCGTCAAAGGGCGGTTCTTCCCGTTTCAACGATTCACAGCGAGGGTCGATGTTGCTGATCGCTCTCGCAGTGCTGACGTTGTTGTCGATCATTGCAGTGACCTTTGTGGCGTTGATGCGCCTCGAGCTCAAGGCGACAGAGAATTTCCGGGACAAGAGTCGTGCACAACTGCTCTCCAAGTCTGCGGAATCTGCGGTGATTTCGATGCTGCGCAGTCGACCCTTTTGGGACATGCCGCGTCTGATGAACCGGACCAATGCTCCGTGGATCTATGGTCTGGTGGGCGGAAACGGATTCAGCCGTGAGGGAGGGTTGCTTTCACTGAAGGAGAGTGAGGGTGACGAAGCCTCTCTCGCTTCCAATCTCAGCAGTCCTTCCTATCCTGGAATCAATGCTGCCGAACCGGGTGAGGATCGTTTCAAAACCAAACTGATCGACACATCCGGGCAGATCTACCTGAACGGGGAGCAGGATACGCTCGCCCAGATTCTGACCAACCTTGGTCGTGCCCTGAAGTCCAACGATCGATACGGAGTGAACCCTCTCTGGACCGGTCCCAATGAATCGGGACGTCAGATCGATGGCGAAGAGATCATCAAGTTCCGCAATCGACTGCCCGATCGCCGATTCTCATCGAAATCGGAACTGGCCGCTTTGATCGGCCGTGAAAACCTGGCTCTCATCAGTGATTTCGTTACCGCTCATGCCTACGTCAATCCCTACACCTATCGTTCCTCCGCTGCACTTCCGGTCGTCAACACCTTTGACTCCGGCAACAGGGGAGGCCAGAACATCGGTACGACCGGGGTGAATCGTGGAAATGATCCGCGGGACATTCAGGCCCAATCCGTGGTGGGGGCAACCCAGCTGACCGCCGAACCGAGAGCGCCCATCAACATCAATACGGCATCCGAGCCGGTATTGACTGCGGTGCTGACAGGTTTGGGTGGGCGTCGTGCTTTCCCCTTCATGCGGATCAGCAAGCAAAGTCTTGAAAGTGGCAATGCCGGCTCCATCGATCTGGGTGGTGGCACCCTGGCACCCGTCAAGGAAGAGTTGGCCATCCAGCAGACTCCGGTTTGGGTTTACAGTCAGCCGTTGCAGCTGGATCAAGCCCGCAATATTGCCCGATCGATCATTTCCCAGCGACGTGATCGGGGCCCCTTCAGGAGTTGGACTGCTTCGAACAGTTCGAATGAAGTGGGATTCGAGGATTTCGTCAACAACCTTCCGGCCAACCTGTTCCCGCCGCCGTCATCGGTGTACGTGGTCAATCCGCAGTCGAATCAGACTTCCAACTTTTATGGAGAGCTGATCGGCGCCGATGGCTCGAGGGAAATGTGGCAGAGGGGCGTTCCCAACAGTGAGCGGGGATTGCGTCGTCAGTTCAATCTTCCTGCCGACGGCAACAATGCCTGGTACTACGAAATGATGCGTTCGATCCTGGTTTCGAATGCCAACCCGAATACAAGAATCAACAAGGTTAATCCGAATCGTCCTTCATACCGTGCGGTCGACAAATCCGGACTCGTCAAACTGGCGGGGGCGGATTCCGGTTCACCCAATGCGGGAGATGTCCGATTGGGTCACACGACCGAATTCTGTTTCGACAGCAAGGGGGTCTTCGAGATCACCAGCCTGGCGGAGATCACTGGAACAGGTCAGGGTAAAGAGGTCTTCTCGGAGGCGGTCTCCCGCAGTGTGGTCAAGGTTTTTGATGTTTATCACCACACGACTCAAGAGCAGTTTGAGCAGCCCTTCAGGGCAGTTCAGAAGAGCAGTTTTGCCAGTCGTGAGAATGTAACCACCTGGCCCGATCCCATCGATGCACTGCAGCCGGAGTTCTACACCGGTTCCGACAAGGATGGACGTGTCGAGATCACCGGCAAGATTGATGCAGAGATCGCCGCGACCAATCCGGCAACACGGGGGACTCGCTGGTTGAGTAACCCGACCCTGCGTCTGGCTCATACCTTCCGCTTCCGGGATGAGCAGTCGACCAGAACCTTGAGAAACCTGTTGCGCACAACCTCCAATCCGGAGGCAAAGATCCGTGAACTGGGCAAGGTTCTCGATGCGGATTACGCCCAGAAGGGAAGCACCTACAAGAAGCGCTACTCCTCCTATACCTGGGGTGCACAGGACAGTGCACTGGAAGAGGAAAACATTCCAGAAGTGCTGATCGACGAAGCGGATCAGAACTCCGACAT
>JAAXJX010000038.1:0-151445 GCA_012269595.1 Planctomycetia bacterium
TCACCGTCGGGCACACCGTCGTTATCGTCGTCCGTATCGGTCAGGTCGCAGGTGCCGTCAGCATCGGTATCGGTGCCGTCGTTGGAAGGATCGTCGGATCCGCTGGAGCAGTCGTCACAACCGTCCATGTCGGCATCACGGCAAACGGTGTTATCCGTTGGATTACTGTCGTCACCATCCAACACACCGTCATTGTCGTCATCCGGGTCGCCGAGATCACAGAGTCCATCGCTGTCCGTGTCTGTTCCGTCATTCGCAGGGTTGTCACTACCACTGGAACAATCGTCGCAGCCATCCATGTCCGCATCGCGGCAAACGGTGTTGTCGGTCGGATTGCTGTCGTCACCGTCGGGCACACCGTCGTTGTCGTCGTCGTCGTCACAGTCGTCTTCGGTACCGTCAGTGTCGGTATCGGTCTCACAGGACTGGAGGACACCATCGAGGTCGCAGTCCAGAGCCGGGTTATCGGCAATCTGACAAACGTCGAGAACGCTGTTGCTGTCACAGTCGGCCGCTCCTCCGGCGAGATCACAGGAGTCGAGAACACCGTTGCCATCACAGTCGAGGGAGGCATCGCCACCCAGCTCGGCACTGTACTCACAGAGGTCGAGAATTCCGTCGACGTCGCAGTCGTTGGCGGGGTTGGCGGTGATTTCACACTCGTCAACCTGACCATTGGAGTCACAGTCGGTTTCACATTCGTCGGGAATCAGGTTTCCGTTACAGTCCGGAGCTCCCAGTGCCACCTCGCAGGGGTCAAGGATTCCGTTGTTGTTGCAGTCTGCACCGGCCAGGAACTGACAAATGTCGGGAACCCCGTTGTTGTCGCAGTCCTTGTTGGTGCCATCGGCAATATCACAACTGTCGGGGACTCCATTGGAGTTGCAGTCCTCGCTGGTGCCGTCGGTGATATCACACTCGTCGGGTACACCATTGTTGTTGCAGTCCAGGCTGGTGCCGTTGGCGATATCCGTAGCGTCCTCAGTTCCATTGCCATTGCAGTCGAGCATGGGAATGGTCGGCAGCACAGGAATCAGCAACGCCGCAGAGGCGGTCGATCCAACTCCCAAAGCAACCATGAGAACGATGGCGGATGCCAGACATCGCCATACGGAAAGTGAACGTGAATTGGAATTGAGCGGTGACATATACACTCCTCCAGAAAAATTGAAACTCCGGACAAAACCCGGTGTTGAAAAATCAAAATGGCCCCAATGAAAGCCGGCTCTTCCCCCGAGTGTGTGGCCAGGAGTTTCGCGGATTTTCATGAACCCAATAAGTCTGAACAAAAAATACCCAATGGTCCAAAATGCGGGCGGGACGCAGATCAGTTACCTGCAAAGAACCGGATTGAATCGGGAACACACCCCCCCGACGCAAAGCCTGCAATAAAGGAAACTATAGGTAGTAAACACACTCTCACGAAAAAAATAATAACGAGGAGATGTTGGCGATCAAAAGAAAAAATCGTCATGCAACGGAGTATCTCTCTGCATTCACGCTTTACCCAAACTTACAAAAAAACATGCTTTTATGAACATCCATGACATTAAGAACTGTTGTCATGTCAAGTTGAGACGGCCATTCAAAACCTTCTTACCTGCATATCAAGACATGCATGTTTTCCAAAGCACTGCCTAATATGCGACTTATGATCAATCTAAAAATCTCCAATCTTCTGGAAGTTTTTTATTACCCTTTAAGAGAGCCACGGTACTCCAGAAAGATGAGAACTGACAATCACCGTTGTCTGTTTATGGGATCACTATAGACAAAGGTTCCGATCCAATCCTGTTTTTTTGGGGGCCTCAGGCGGTGAAGGACTCACCCGAAGTCTGTTTTTTCAATTCATAAATCAGGTCGAGAGCCTCACGGGGTGACAGTTCGTCCGGCTGGACTGCCTGAAGTTTTTCCAACAGCCGCCTCTCCATCTGATCAAAGAGACCCGGCTGTTCGACAGGTTGAAGAGATTCATTTGGGAGACTTCGGTTCTGTCCCACCTCTTTGGGAGTCGAGGCGTGCGATTCCAGATCGGAAAGAATGGAACGGGCTCGCCCCAACACCGGTGAGGGAACTCCTGCCAGGCGAGCCACATGAATGCCATAGGATTTGTCTGCCGACCCTGGACGGATCTTGTGAAGGAAGACGATTTCATCCTTCCATTCCTTGACCTCGACACACAGATTGGTCACCTGCTCAGGCAGCAATTCCTCCAGAGCCACCAACTCATGATAGTGAGTGGCAAAGAAGGTTCGGCAACGGACCCGTTGAGCCAAATCTTCTGCGATCGCCCAGGCGATGGAAACACCGTCGTGAGTGCTCGTCCCTCGTCCCACCTCATCCAGAATCACCAGGGATCGTTCGGTGGCATTGTGAAGAATCCGGGCCGTTTCGACCATCTCCACCATGAAGGTGGATTGTCCGTGAACCAGATCGTCCGCCGCTCCGACACGGGTAAAGATGCGATCCGCCAATCCGAGAACTGCCTTTTTCGCCGGAACAAAAGCTCCCATCTGGCCAAGAATACAGATCAGTGCTGTCTGCCGGATATAGGTCGATTTACCCGCCATGTTCGGACCCGTGATCACCGACAGGGTTGCGCCGGCTCCGCTGGAGACATCATTGGGAGTGAAATCGCTGCGTGCCGCACCAGCTCCCACCACCGGGTGAAATCCCTCCTCGATTTCGAGGATCGGCTCTTCGACAATCTCGGGTGCACACCATTCCTCTTCCGCTGCAACTTTGGCCAACGATTGAAAAACATCAATTTCTGCAATGATCGCTGAAGCGGTCTGGAAAGCCTTGATGTGACCCAGAAGTTCTTCCCTGAGTTGTTGGAAGATCTCCAGTTCCAGTTGGTCTGCCCGCTCCTTGGAACCGAGAACCTTTTCCTCCATCTCTTTCAGCTCAGGAGTGATATAGCGCTCAGCATTCTTGAGAGTTTGCTTGCGGATATAGGTTTCGGGGATGCGCTCAGAGTGGGTATGGGTGATCTCGATGTAGTAACCAAAGACCCGGTTGTATCCCACCTTGAGGTTGGGAATCCCGGTCTTGGCCGATTCCTCCGCCTCGAAAGCCGCCATCCATGAAACCCCATCTCTGGAAACAGCCCTCAGTTCATCCAGAGCAGGGTCGAACCCATCACGGATCAACCCCCCTTCTGTCAGGGTCAGGGGCGGCTCTTCCACAAGGGTGTCATGGATCCGCTCTGCGATCGATCGGGCGAGATCACCGTCCAGATCCTTTTCCAGTTCGATCAATCTTTGCGGCTCGAGTCCCTCCAGGCAGGACTTCAGTTCAGGAAGTGCCTGCAGAGAACGGGCCAATGCCCGCAAATCGCGGCCATGAATCCTTCCCATTGGCAATCGGGAAGCCAAACGTTCAATATCCCGGACTTCCGCGAGAGCAGAGCGAAGCTGACCGCGTAACTCCTTGTCGCGAACGAGGCATGAAACAGCCGATTGCCTCGACCGTATCGGTGCCGCATCGGCGAGTGGGGTCTGAATCCACTCCCTGAGCATCCGTGCACCCATCGCAGTTCGAGTCTTGTCGAGCAATCCGAGCAGGGATCCCCTGCGCTCGCCGGTTCGGGTCACCTCCAAAAGATCGAGAGCCCTGTGGGTAGAGGCATCCAGCCCCAGTTTTCTCTGGTGGCCAGAACTTCTCAGGGAAGTAATGTGCATCAGGGACTGCCGCTGGGTTTGCTGAAGATACTCCAGCAATGCCCCTGCCGTGCCGATGGCCCCCTTCAAATGCTCGACTCCAAAACCATCGAGAGTCGTCATAGCAAAATGGGCCAGTAAACGCTGGCGTGCCGATTCCAACTCAAAGTGCCATTCGGGCCAGCGGGTCAGCGTGCACCCAGGAAGGTAAGCGCTGAGCCAGTCCAGTATGGGATCACCGGTGGGATCAAATCCTTCGGGAATCAGGATTTCTCTGGGCTGAATCGCCAGCAGGCTTTCGATGCCCTCCCCGGAATCGAGATCCTGACAATGGAATTTTCCGGTCGAGAGGTCGACCCAGGCGAGCCCACCCAATCCGTGTTCTGCCGGACGGTATGAGGCCAGATGGATCGGGGAGTGATCTTCGAGACTCTCCTCAGGCACAAAGGTGCCGGGAGTGACGACGCGAACCACCTTGCGATCGACGATGCCCTTGGCCTCGGCGGCATCCTCCACCTGTTCACAGATGGCGACCCGATGCCCCGCCTCAACCAGCCTCTGTATGTAGGAATCCACACTCTTGACCGGGATTCCGGCCATGGGAATTTTTTGACCGCTTTTGTCCTTTGATCGGGAAGTCAGGGTGATGCCCAGCAACTCTGAAACGAGTCGGGCATCATCGAAGAACATTTCGTAGAAGTCGCCCATACGAAAGAAAAGCACCTCATCCGGGTGTTCTCCCTTCGCAGCATGAAACTGACGCATCATGGGTGTTTCGGCAGTTGCCACAGAGTGGTCCCTTCCAGGTGCTTTTCCGACTCCCAGCCAGATCGGGCATTCTAGCCGCTCCGTCGGCTCAGGCGAGACGCCGTTGCCACAGATTGAGGTAGAAATTACCTGATTTGTATCGTTCCACTCCGAAAGATTCAGACGTTATGATTGTAGGTGGGATTTCGTGCTTAGAATGGACTCTTAGAAGAGTCTGGCGGGAAATCCCCGGCATTAATTTCTCCGAATGAAACAGGAGTGTCCATGCACCCCTTTATCAAATCTCTTCGGTTTGCATTTTCGTGGCTGGTGATCGGCCTCGCAGGCACTTTGCATGCTGATATTGTTCAGTGCACGAATCTGCCCAACGCACTGCCCATCTCTGAAGATGCGGCCAACCCCACCGAAGTGGTCATCTCAGTGACAACGGATGAGCCCGTCACCGACGTCGATATCCTTGTCGACATCGCCCATGACTACATCGATGACGTCATCGTTGAGATTATCTCCCCCGCAGGAACTCTGGTACGCCTTCATGATCAGGGTGGCGGTAGCAACGACTTCATCAATGTGATCTTCGATGATGGTGGAGCTCCCAATGGAAACATCCCGTGGGACTCCGGTTGCAGGGTTCAACCATCCGGCCCCGGCTCCCTTTCCGATCTCGCTTCGGCAAGCTCCGTTGGAGACTGGACGCTGCGCTGTCAGGATACTTTTGCCGGTGGAGCGACCGGTGCTCTCAGTGGCTGGTGTCTGAATACCTTCGATTCCACTGTTTCAGGAGCTGTGCTCTCGCCCACCAATTTTCTTTGCAGGGATCTGGGCGGTACGGGCACTGTTGAGATGACCTGGTCCAATCCTCAGGTGTATGACGAGATCCAGATTTTGTCTGCAGGTGCCGTCGTCGATATCGTCGCCGGTGACACGACCTCGTACACACTTGCAACCGGATCCGTGGGTGGACTCGTTGAACTGTGCCTTTTGCCGACACTCGGCGGAGCAATTCCCTGCACGACGACCTGTGCAAATATCACCACTCAGGCAATTACCCCCTCCCTTGAGCAGTGCAACACGCCCGGTTCTGTGGTCGGTAACACCGTCACTGAAACGCTCGATGTCATCAACATTGGTACCGACCTAGAAATCGGTGATCTGCAGGTACAGGTCGACGTCCAGCATCCCTTTGTCGGCGACCTGGTCGTCGATCTGAGTCATGCGGGAACTACTGTTCGTCTGCACAATGAAAATGGTGGAGCCGCCACGCAGATTGAAGCAACCTTCTGGGATCTGGGTGCGGCTCAAGGAACGACGGGCGTCAACTGTGGTTGCCCCCTGCAACCCACAGGGCCTGGAGTTCTTGCAGACTTCAATGGAAGTTCATCCCTCGGTGACTGGACTCTGCGACTGGCAGACGTCTTCTCTGGAGGCGGTCCCCGAATCGGCTCTCTCGACTCATGGTGCTTCCGCGCCTTTGAGCTGGGCAGTGTGACGGATCTTGTTTGTGACACTCCATCGGGAAGTACCACTTCCACCCTTACATGGACCAACCCCCAGGATTTCGATGGCTTTGAAATTTACGCCAACGGAGTGCTGGAAACTGTGATCTCCAACGGAACAGCCACCAGTTATGTGACCGCCCCGCAAACATTGCCAGCACAGGTGGTCTACTGCATCGTTCCGCTGCTGACCGGTGAGATCGTGCCGCAGAACTGCTGCGAGGCGAACTTCCTCGTCCAGCCGATGACAGACGTTCTTGCCAGTGCACAGCCGGGAACGGGTGTGATCAGTGCCAGCTGGGTCAATGCGACCGCCTATGACCTGATCAACGTGTACGTCGACGGAAACCTCGAGGCCTCCCTCCCGGGAGACGCCACCTCCTGGAGTGGCGGTTCAGCGACTGCGCCCGGCACAGCAGAGTTTTGTCTCGAAGCTTCGCAAAACAGCTTTGTTTCCGATTTTGTTTGCAAAAATGTTGCTCTTCTTCAGCAGCGGGATTACTCCGCTTGCAGAACTCCAGGGTCACCGATCAATCAGGCGGTCAGCCCGGTTACAGACATCATTTTTGTTCCCACCAACAATCTCATCGGCGATATCGATGTCCTCGTCGATCTCCGTCACCCCTTCATCGGTGACTTGACCGTGGACCTCGCTTCTCCCGGAGGTGTCGGTATTCGATTGCATGACCTCCTCGGTGGAGCAGATGCGGACATGAATGTGGTCTACTCCAACGGTGCTCCTGCCAATGCGGGCCCTTACAACTGTGGCTGTGCCATGGAAGCCAGTGGCCCCGGTTCAATGGCGGATTTCATCAATACACCGAGTATTGGTCCCTGGTTGATGTCCATCTCGGATATCTACCCAGGCAACATTTCCACCTTTGATCGTTGGTGCCTGCAGATTGATGCCGGTTGCCAGACCCTTCCGCCGCAAGATGTCACGGCTGTTTCTGACGGTACGGAAGTGACCCTCAGTTGGACCAATGCATCGCCCTACGACGAGATCCAGTTGATGCGAAACGGCGCCATCGTGGCTACCGGAATCTCCGGAACCGCGACCAGCTATGTGGATACTCCCCCTGCCGGAGCATACGAATATGAACTGATCGGCTTTGATTTTGGCCAGGGTTGCAGCAACACCAGTGACAAGATCATTGCGGGTGTCGGAATCACCGACGTGGTCTGGATCGGTGAAACCGGAGGAAATGTCCTGAGCGGCGCCCTCCTTGCCGACAGTCTCTTCCAGTTGGGAAGAATGGTCATGACGGTCGATACCCTGACCCCCGATCTGATGGATCGCTCTGGAGTCCCTGAAGTTCTCTGGGCATGCCTTGGAACCTACCCGGAGCGTTATGAACTGACCGCTGCTGACGGACTTCTGTTGGCAGAGTTTCACACCGGAGACGATGGCCTCAATGGTTCACAGGAACGGGCCCCGGTCTCCATCTACATCGAGAGCAACGACGCCTGGGGCTACGACCCGCAGACCATCTTTGCCAACTACGATGGAGTCGAGGACACTTCCCTGGGCAATGTCGAAAATGGTGATGACTCACTGGTCAATCTCGTTGGATTCGACTCGGGCTACGGCCTCGACTGTTCATTCCTCGATGCACCGTACATTCAGGACTCTGCCGGCAACGACTACACCGACCGCCTCTTCCCCTGCAACCTGAACCCCGATCTGGGTGGAGATCGATCCGGAGTAATCTGGCAAGGCTCCGACCTCTTCGGTCCCTACACTGTCGGTATTCACTATGACAGTGAGATCGCCCCGGTGATCAGTCAGACCTGGGAAATCGGTGGTTACGGAAATGACATCTTCCAGATTCTGCCCCTTTACCTGGCAGCACTGGAAAACAATGTCGCTCCTCCTCCTGTTGACCCCGAGTTCATTCGTGGCGACGTCAACAATGACGGTGGTCGCAATGTGGCAGATGCCATCTTCCTTCTTGCAAGCCTGTTTGTTCCCGGAAGCCCTGCGGCCTCCTGCGCCGATTCGGCCGATTGCAATGACGATGGCGGAACCAATGTCGCTGATGCTGTTTACCTGCTGAACAATCTGTTCATTCCGGGAAGCGCGCCGATTCCGGCACCGGGTACCAATCTCGATTGTGGTCCGGATCCGACCGCCGACAGCCTCGATTGCCTGAGCACGGGGGCCAGCTGCCCCTAGACGCCTGAGCCCAAGTCTCTGCGTCCTTTGCAAAGAATGAAACACGCCCCCGGAACGAGTCGTTCCGGGGGCGTGATTTTTTTCAGCTCATGAAAAACGTGAAGCTCAGGGAAGAGCCTTGATCAATCTTCCCAAACCCAAAACCAGGATCGCTCCAAAAATCGCCCCGAGGATGATTTCTCTGGCACCCCCTCCCGTACCACTGACTGGAGGTTCTTCGACAGGGCTTTCTGGCTCAGGACGATCAGTGTCTCCTGCCGGTCGGGCATTGGTCCTTTTCCCGGAATCAGAGGAAACAGCGGGCTTCTGATCAACAGGTTTCAACAACTGCGGTTGATTGCCAGGTTGATTTTCAGAAGGAGTGGTTGGATCCACTGCTTGCTCTTTAAAGCTCGAAGGAATAATGGAGACCTGTTTTTCCAATGTCCGGGCGTCGGCTCCTGCAGCCTGAACAGATCTCTTTGCTGACGAATCGACACCCGCCAACTCAGTCGTTTCCCTGAGAAGCAGTACAGGGTTTCCGAGGGAGTCGAGTCCGTCTGCACATGCCATCTCGAGCGATTCCAACTCACCCAATTTTTCTTCACACCGAAGAATACGCTGGCGGATCCTGTCGATCACTTCCGGCAAGTCCCGAACCTTCAGATGGCCCTGCCCTGTCTGTTCTCTCACTCGGACGATTTCTTTCAGACGAGATTTCAAACTCTTCTTCAGCGATTCCGCCGCCTCGACAATCGAATGTGACTCGCTCTTGAGGGCATGAAAAACCCGAGGCTTGGAATCACTCTCCTGACCCCATGATTTGAGATGGGAGACGAAGCCCTCACCAGAATCGAGAACCCCCTGAATGCGAGCCTGCATTCCTTCGACCCGATTGCCGAAATCTTCCAGCAGGTTCAGATATCCCTGCTTGCCAAGTTCGCGGGAAACCTCTTCATGAATCACGCTTCCAGTGGCTGAGTTTGATCTGACTCCATTAGAGGATCCTGAATTGGAAACCCCTCTTTCAGGCGCTGTTTTTTCTGCCCTCGCTTTTTCCCGTCGCTCAGCTCTGATGACTTCTCTTTCGCGAACCAGTTCAGATCTTTGCTGAGTAATCTGTTCAGAGACCACAGAACCCAGGGGTTGAGTCGAGATCAGGTCTGCACTGGGAATTTTCACCGAATAGTAGGAGGCGAGCTTTTCATTGAAGAGCCTCAGATGATACTCGTCTCCCTCAAGGCGAATCTCGGCAACGCCCTCTTTTTCGTTTCCGAACAAACGGAAACGGACCTTCTCCAGCATTCGATCCTCTTGGGAAAGCGAAGAATCGGCAGCGCCCAATCCCGGGAGGGAGCAGAGGCAAAGGCAGAGGAGTGCCAGGCCACAGAAAATGGGCCGCAAATTGGGCCGTAATCGGTGCATTCGCGAAAGCTTTCCAGATGAGGAAAACAGAACCACTTATGAAATCGGGACTACCGACTCGGGATTTGGAAGTCCCGAGCCCTGCCTCTGAATGGTTGAGTTATCCCCGTCGCATTTCTTTCCAATCCCGATCTTACATCATTACAGACTGGATTTCCGTAATGTTTCGAGGGGGTTGAACCGTGCTAATATCTGGACAGTCCCATTTCCAAAGGAATCGAGCAAACGGTGATCCGCCTCATCATGGTGTCCCATCCCGCAGAAAATGCATCGGGATTGGCTCATCAACTGGTCGAGCAAAATCTCGCAGCATGTGTCCACCTTCTGCCTCAGGGAACGTCTGTTTACCGATGGGAAGGCAACGTCTGTGAGGAAAAAGAAACTCTCCTGTTGATCAAGACCGCCGCAGAACCGGATCGTGTGAAGTCCGCCGTTCTCAAAGCTCATCCCCATGATTGCCCTGAAATCATTTTCCTCGAAATCAAGGATGGCCACCGGGAATATCTCGACTGGGTCATCCAATCGACGAAGGAGACCTCTTGATCTCTCTCGAAGAAGTCCGTCACAACATCCTCGAACGGATCCCCGTTCTTCCCGCCGAGAAAGTAGAACTTTCATCGGCCAATGGGAGAACCCTTGCCAGTCCGGTTCAATCCGCAGACGCCATCCCGCCCTTCGACAATACCGCCATGGACGGGTTTGTCGTCAAGAGTGAAGACATTGCCGCGGCCACCGAAGATCAGCCAATCACTCTGCCGGTGACCGCCATCGTCGAAGCGGGGATGCCCGGTGATCAACCGCTCAATTCCGGAGAAGCGATGCGAATTTATACGGGTGCGGTGATTCCACCCGGTGGTACCGCCGTGGTCCCTTTTGAAATCTGCCAACAGGAAGGCCGTGAGGCCGTGACCTTCACCCGTCCGGCGGCTGAAGGAGCACACATTCGCAGGCGGGGAGAAGACGTCGAACAGGGTGGTGAAGTTCTCGCTGCAGGAACACGGCTCAGCCCTGCCGGTATCGGATTACTGGCAAGCATCGGAGCCACCCACGTTTCGGTCTACCGTACGCCCCGAGTTGCGGTTCATTCGAGTGGTAATGAATTGGTGCCGATCGAATCTCCGCTAACACCGGGAAAGATCCGTAATTCAAACCTCTATTCACTGTGTGCCCGTCTAAAAAGCTGGGGAGCGATTCCGGTTCCCCGCCCCGTCCTCAGTGACGACCTCGATTCGATCCGTGACGGTCTCCAGCAAACTCTGGCGGAAAAACCGGATGCCATCATCACCACCGGAGGAATCAGTGCCGGGGACCTGGATTACATCCGGGAAGTCGCCAGAGAGATGGGCGAAGACGTTCACATTCGCAAAGTCGCCATGAAACCGGGAAAGCCTCTGGTGGACGGAACTCTCGGAGGAATCCCCTTTTTCGGACTTCCCGGAAACCCTGCAGCATGCCTCGTTTCATTTGAGATGTTTGTGCGACCTGCCCTTGCCCATATGGAAGGCAGAAAAGATGGAATCCCCCCCATGAGACCCGGGGTTCTCGCAGAGGGGTGTCATTTGGGGCCAGGTCAACGGATGCGTTGGCTTCGGGGAAGAGCGGTTCCGGACCCCCATGGAGGGCCAGATCAGATCAACCTGCCCACGGGGCAGGGTTCGCACCTGCTGACAGGATTTGCGACAGCGAACTGCCTGGTCCACGTTCCAGCCAGCGAGACGGAACTCGCTGCCGGATCACCTATCGAGTACTGGTCACTGACAGAAGAAGAAGCATGAGCAACAAACCCAAACTCAAATTAAGCATCAAAGACCAACAGGGACGCCGTGAAATCTCCTTGGGCGGAAATGGCCCCTGGGTCATCGGTCGAGGCGAAGATGTGGAAGTGACTCTGTTGGAAAAGCGCTCCTCGAGACGCCACGCCCGCATCACCGTCGAATCGGGAACCCTGTTGATCGAGGATCTCAAAAGTACCAATGGAACCCTCCTCAACGGCAAGCCTTTGACAGAAAAAACCAGGCTTCGATCCGACTCTGTCATCGCCATTGGTGACTCCCGAATTCAATTCGCCAAACCGGCTGAAAAGGTGATGCCAAAGGAAGCAGGGACTCCGGAACGAAAACCAACGTCACAAGGAGCCGGCCCCTCACGTCCTTCTCGCAGCAGGGCACGAAGGAAAGAGTCCTCCCCAGCAGGCACCATTTTGCTGATCGTTGGAGCTCTTCTGGCAACCGGTTGGTTGTTGAGTACTCAGTTTGGAGGCGATGCCGAGCAAGAACCGACAAAGGTTTCCAGCCTCACTCCTTCCACTGAAGAAAAGGTCTCCTCCCCTGTCTCGGGTGACTCGGAATTGTCGATTCCAACACTTCAACCACTGGATGATCTGACCCAAACCCAACCTGTTTCAACTGCAGATCTTGAAGAGGACTATCTATCCGTACCCAAGAGGGGCAACTCCTTCGATGCAGATTCCCGATTTGATGTGGATCTGGATCAATTCCATGATGCTGAGGATTCAGAGACTCCCGTCTCGGATGCAAAAGTCATCTCTCCTGAAACAGAATCCCGAGGGACTCTGCAACTCCTGATTCTGGACGAAGCGTGGCCGCCTTCTGAGCGGATCATCGCCTATGAATTTCACCAAAAGGACCACCACGGAGGGCCAGACTTTATCGATCGGATGGGCGACCCCATCGAAAGACGGGGAGCAGGAAATCGAAAGCAATACCGGGTGATCGCTCTCGAAGTCCGTAACGGCGAAGAGGAAGAACGCCTCGTCCAGTTGACGACACCCCTGCGCAAGGATCTTGAAATGCGTTTCAGGGTTCCCGCCGGGAGAAGCCTGCGCCGCTATATGGCGATAGAAGATCCCGGGGACGAACCGATTCTCGTCGAAATGCTCGACGGCGAAGGTGAATTGATTCAGTCCGCAGAAAAACGACTGGGCCCAGGGCACCGCACTGAAAATCTTCGGGAAGCCCTCGCAGTTGCCCGAGAGCGGGAACGGGAAGAATGGATCCGGGAGCAATTCCAACTTCGATCTGTACAGGTAAATGTTGTCGATGAAGCGGGCAGCCCCATCAAGGGTGCCAGAGTGTTGCTTCTCAACAAGGAGAGTCTGGCCGTCGTCGAGGGCCGTACCGGTGAAGACGGATCCTGGCAATCATTGGTCGTTCCCGGTGGCTGGACCGTTGTTGCCCAAGGAGAGATCGAAGACGAAATCGACCCGGATGCAACGACAGCGGTCTTCCGATTGCCAAGAGTTTTCCTTCTACAGGGTGATATGACCGCCACCGACGACCAGATCACTCTCGCGCCGGAAAAGGACGTGGAGATCCAGGTCGTCGACGATCAACAAAAACCGATCGCTGTCGAAAAAATCTGGATTACTCCCCAAAGCATTGCCGAGGCGTATACCACCGAGCGGGTTGCCCGTGAGGTCGGCCCCCGCGGAAGATTGGAGTCATCCAAAGAAGCTCCCCGTGGACGCTTCCGTCTGTTGCTTTCAGGTATGGCTGTAGAGATTTGTGTTCTTGGAAGGGCCTCAGACGGAGATCTTGCTCTTCTGCGTCAGCGAACCGAAGGAAATCGGTCTCTGGTCAATATCATCCTAGATCGTTCAGTGATGGGTCGTCTGGAGTATCGGGCCAACGCTGCATACGGCGGGGCTGATCAAGGAAGCGTCGAGGTGATCTCTACCGATGGATTCAGGGAGCGCTTCTCCATGAACACCATGGAGACAGCGCGCGCCTGGGTCTTCCCGGGAACCTACCGACTGACAGTGAGTAGCCAACTCGCCGCCGGTGGAACCTGTCGGTTCCTGCCCTACCGTACAACTGTCGGTCCCGGTGAACGCCATGATCTGCAGCCGACAGGTCCGTGGACTTCCATCCTTCATTACGAACGCAAGGATGATGTCATTCAGATGAGACTCTCCATCACGGACAGTGCCGGTCGAATTCTGGAAGGAGTTCCATCGGGTACTGGATCTCTGGCTGCAGTGGATGCCCGAGGCAATGTGCTGATCGATCGTGAGCTCGGCTCCATGAGCTGGGCAGAACCGGGAACGCTGGCACGCGTCGACCTCGACAAGGTCAAAATCCAGATCGACGTTCCCTTCGGCGATGCCCCGATCCAGGGGATCGCCAGCGCAGAAACCCCCGTCACCATCAATGCCGCCGGAAGCAGTGCCTCTGGCCCCAGTGTTTTCCGCCGGAGGATGACGGACATGATGCCCGAGGTATCCAAGAGTCTTCTCGGTTGCAGGGATCACCTGGGCTGTGCAGACGGTGTCCAGAGACTTCACATGGACTTTGACATCTTCCTGCCGCCGGGTGTCGGTGGACTTGGTGGTGGCGGAGTCATCGTGCTCGATGCCGCCCAACTGCATCAGTACACCGGTGCAGGCGACATCCTGCCCTTCGCCTTCACCCACGAGCTGGGTCACAACATCGGATTTGGCCACGATCCGTATATGCTGTTGGCAGACTGCGGAGTGGATGAGGGAATCTATGGTGAGTTGGGATACCGCCTGCTGAATGCCCAGGCATTTCAGAACACCATCGACTGGCTCCTGAACAGGGCCAGCGACCGTCCCCAACGCTGGCAACCGAACGCTTCCGTCTTTGCAGCAATGCGGTTTATTCACGGGCTCGGTGTGCACCGGAAAATGTTCACCGAAAGACGGGCGTCTGAAGTCACCCTGCTTCTCCATGGATTGTCGAGTATCGAAAGAATCGCCGCTCTCTACTCCCTGGCTCTTGGAAAAAATGTGGCATGGATCTTCAGGGCCAATGGCTGGCCCGTCTTCGATGAACGTATCGATCTGGGTGGCTCTTCGGTCAAGTTTGTCAAAAAGCATCCCAAGAAGCTCAACTACAACCGCCTCGATGGCACGATCATCAATGGCTGGTGGGTCCGGGGACCTGTGGAGGACAAGAAGGACGACAAATCTCCATGGAAGAGAATGGTATGGCCGACCCCGTTCACCGATCTTTCTGCTGAAGTTTCAGTCCCCACCAAAAACAGAAGATGGCTTCTCTTCAGAAGAATTGCGGTCAACAGGGACATGGAAGCTCGATTGGCGATCGCTGCAGACGTCAAATTGCAGGTCAGCGTCAATGGTTCTCCCGTCGGGTTCATGGATGCCAGTGCACAGATGACACAACCGATGCACGACGAATTGATGCTCAATCAGAAAAAGCCGTTCCCCGTCACTCTCCTCAAGGGAGAAAACGTGATCGAGATCTCCGCCACCCAGTTGCTGGGCACCCGGGGCTTCCGAGTGGAGCTGATGACCCCCGATGGAACCCCGGTTCCGATGGGTGTCCTCGATGAGGGTCCGCCAGGTGAAGAGCTTCTCGACGAAGTCGTCAGAGTGGAAACCCATCAACCACTGCTGAATGGCGATTTTGAAGCTGAGGGCTTCATGGATGGCTGGATCCGCGGTGAGGTGGATCCCGGTGGATCAATCCGCTTTGAGGCAGAGAAGGAAGAGATTGGTACCGGTACCTGTGCTCTGCGCGCCACACTGCGGGAAGCGGGAGCAGGGGGCATCATTCAGCGAATCGTGGTCACCCCGGGAAAGCGTTATGAAGTCAGCGGAATCCTCAAATCAGAAGGATTCAAGGGAGAGGCCCTGATCGGATTCTTCACCGGCCGAATCGGCTCCTGGTCCGGCCGCTCCAAACCCCTCCGGGGCGATTCGGATTGGCGACGAGTCAAGTTTGAGTGGTCCCCCGGCCAGAGTAGAACTACCTATTTGGCCTGTTACGTCAGAGGTCTCGAGGGTACGGTCTGGTTTGACGAAATTCAGTTCAAGGAGTTGCCGTGAACTCTCAGCCGAACCCCTACGAAGAAAACTGGCCTGTTCTCAAGGATATCTTCGAATCCGACGGAGCAGAGGCGTTGGTGAAATTCATCACTTCGAGAACTGAACTTCTCGAAAGACGTGCTCTTTTCCTGATGTCGAGCCAAAGAATCTCCCGGGGACAAGACCTCGCCCGAAACCTTGATGACGTCATTACCATTTCCAGGGCCGCCATCGATGAGTTCCATCACCAGTCCACCATCGATGACGAACCGGAACAGGCACGCCTCCGTCTCGAAGGAGCCAATATCCTTTCCTACAATCTGGCAGCGGACCTTGCTCCCTGCTGGGTGGACGACGACGAAAACCGTGAAAGACGACATTTCGAGGAGGGGCTTCGCTGCGCACAGGATTGCATTCGCTGGCGTGAGCAACTCGAAAAGGGAGCCGTCGCTTTGAGTATGGCCTGGTGGGCAGAGGGAGTTCACAACGCAGGGCTGGGACGCTGGGGACTCGCCTGTGAATCATTCCAGTCCGCCCTCGATGCCGCCAAGGATGATGCCCGTGAAAACGGTGCTCCTGAGACGGTCGGCCCCGATTCCAGTTTCTCCGTCAATATCGCTTCCGGGTGGCTGGAGTTCGCCCGCTGGAGAAACGGAGACAGCACCTCCTACGATCGATTCCTGGAAGCGATGGGGGCATTCTCCAAACAGATCGATCGCGAAGATGCTGGCCGGGATGAAGCTCTGATCGGGGTCCAACAACTGCAAATCGCTGCTCAAAGACTTCCAGGCAAGGAACAACAGACTTGAGCCGCCGAAAAACGGCAGAGCTCACCCTTCTCCATTCGGATGAAGATTTTGTTGCCGTCAACAAACCCGCTGGAGTGAGCAGTGTCAGTGAACGCTGGGACCCCGAAAAAAAATGCCTGATCGATCTGCTTTGGGATCTCTGGAAAAAAGAAGACCCCAATGCCCCCCGCCCCCATGTGGTCCATCGTCTCGACAAGGACACGACCGGTGTCATCCTTTTTGCTCGGCACGGCGAAGCACAGGCAACACTGCGTCAACAATTCATGGATCGGACGACACAGAAGACCTACCACACTCTGGTCGAAGGGCTTCCCGAACCCACCCAAGGCGACATCACTTTTCATGTCGAAGAACACCCTGGCAAACCGGGGACGATGAGGATCTGTCGTCAGGGCAAGGAGTGTGAATCCGCATTCGATCTGCAGAGGGCATACGATCACCACTCCTGGGTGGAAGTCAGGCCGAAAACTGGCAGAACTCATCAGGTACGACTGACGATGGCACAACTGGGTTCACCCTGTTGCTCTGACCCGGTCTATGGATCGGGGTCTCCGCTTCTGCTCTCAACCTACAAGCGATCCTACAAGCCCGGTCGTGGTGAGGAAGAGCGTCCATTGCTTTCAAGGCTGGGGCTGCACGCTTCAAAGATCATCTTCCGTCATCCCCGCAACGGCGAGACCACGGAGATTGAAGCCCCCCTTCCCAAGGATCTGCGGGCGAGCCTTCGCCAACTGGACCGCTGGTCCAGACAATAGTCGCTTTTCCCGGGTGAATCTTGATCACGCGGTGTAGCCCTATACCCTGTTGCAGATCAGGGGGATATTTTGAACCAGCCGCCGAACACGAATGGCATCGATCGTATTCAGGAAGTCTCGGATTGCGTCGTCCTCGCAGGAGGAGCGGGAAAGCGCATGGGAGGGCCGAAAGCACTCCTCGAATATGAAGGCATGCTGCTGATCGAGAGAATCCACCAAACCGTATCGCCACTCTTTGACAGGGTTTGCGTCTCCGTCAAATCAGCGGATGTCCCTGAAGCGATCTCCGAATTACCCTGGCACGCGGTGATTCAGGACCCAGCGGAGGCGACCTCTCTTCATCAAGTCCTCGAAAATCTGATCTCGACGGTTCAGGCTCCCGTCTTTGTCGTTGCAGTTGATCTACCGGAACTGTCCCCCACTCTGATCCGCAAGCTCTGTGCAGTGTACACTCCCGGGACTTCCGTCATCGCCGTGGCTGACGATCGCCCTCAACCCCTCGCCGCAGTCTGGGATCCGACCGCTCTCGATTTCGCCACACCACAGGACGGTGACCTCGCCCTGCTTGCATGGGTGAGGAGAGCTCCTTTCTTGCAGTTATCCTGGCCCAAGGATTTCCCTGAAGTCGACTCGTCAGCTCCCTTCAAAAACCTGAATGAGCCCGGTGACCTCGATCACGGAGGCAATGCAAATTGAACCAGTCCCATGAATCTCCCCGATCACGACTGCTGAGAATCCAGCGTGAACTTGCAGAAAGTACAAAAGAGGAGATCGGCTGGAACAGTGGAGACCTGGACAAAATCGAAGAGGTCTATCAAAGGTGTACTGCACAGGAGTTTACACCTGCAAAGTTCTCCGATCTGGTTCAATCCGCTTCTGATTCGAGAATCGTCTACGTGGGTGACTACCACACTTTGAGAGAGTCCCAGAAAACTCCCCTTCGACTTGCCAGTCATCTTCTCACTGAAAATCGAAAACTGATTTTTTGTACGGAAGCATTTCACATCGACGATCAACCTCACCTCGAAGAATGGTTCACAAAAAAAGTCGACGACAATGAACTGCTGAAAAAAACGGACTGGAATTCAAAATGGGGCTTCCCCTGGCGTAATTTCGGCATGCAAATGCAGTACTTCAGGGATCGTGATATCCCCATCGTCGCACTCAACTCCCATGAAAAGATCGTCGGAAAGTCTTTCGCAGCCAGAGACCGTATTGCGGCCATGCGCATCGTCGAGGTTTTAAGGGAGCACCCGGAAGCGACTCTAATTGTCTCATTCGGTGATTTGCATATGGCTCCCGAACATCTTCCCCGCGAGGTGGAACTCGTTCTCAAATCGTTGGGAAGGGAGCCTGCCACTTCGACCATCCTCTACCAGAATGTCGATCAGATTTATTGGCAACTGGCTGAGTCGGGTCTGGAGCAGACAGTTTCAACAGTTCGCCTTGATGATGGCAACTTCTGTTTTTTGGGGACGACTCCTCTGGTCAAAATCCAGTCTGCTTTGAACTGGTACTCCAACGAGTCAGAGCTGGAAGAGTCCATCGGACTCGAATCACCACCGACCATATCCTCCTCTGTCATGAATGATCAAATCTGGCTGATCATTGAGACCATCTGCGAGTTTCTCGAAGTGTCGCCCGATCAGTTTCAGGACTTCAGCGTCTACACCAGCAGGAACCTGGATCTGCTCGACCATCTTTCCGGCGAGCGGAAACTGACACCCGAAGAGATCGAAGTCGTCCAACAACAATATGAGCGGGAAGAATCCTGTTACCTTCCCAGGCAACGAATTATCTTTTTGGGAAATCTTTCGATGAGGCACGCTGCAGAAGAAGCCTCCCACCACATCAACTTCGTCATGTGTGGAGACTCACTCAAGGATTCCAGTCCCAATGACCTCTTTTACGAAATCACCATTCGTGAATGCCTCGGTTTTCTGGGGACCAAGGTCATGGATCACAACAGGAAACCGCTGGGATCTTCAGAGATCCGGCGAGTACTTGAAGACCTCGACTCCGGCCTGACACATCCCTTTCATGCAGAAACCCGCGAGTCGCTCCTGGCAACCCAGCGCTTCCTCGATCAGGGCAACAGCTCTGAATCCACAGCTTTTCTGCCAAAGGGTGCCAGTGAGGAAGTGGTCTCAGGAACAGGGCACCTGATCGGATACCTTCTGGGGAATTGGATCTATGAAGCACTCATGTCTGGAAAACTATCGAGGGGGGAAGTCCGTGAATTATTTTCGGAATCCCTGGCCGCCAGCGGATCTGGAGAAAGACTCTTTGACCACTGGCTCTCGAAAGTCGCGGATCAGGCCTGATCCTCTTCCAGTTCCAGACGTGGGTAGACGATTCCCGGAGGGGAAAGCTCTCCTCCAGCGGTCAGCACTTCACACTCACCCAGTGTTTTCAACGCTTCTGCCGGTTCAGGTGCACAGAGAGAAAAGGCTGACAGCATCTTCTCTGAGGTGCTCGGCAGGAAGGGACTCAGCAAAACCCCGATGGCATGAACCACTTCGAGAAGAGCGGCCAGGTCCGCACCACAACGATCCAGATCCTCTTTACGACTCTTCCACGGTTCAGCCTGATCGAAGAGCCTGTTTCCATGGCGGGCCAAAGTCAAAACCCTGTCGAGGGCATCCCTGAACTTCTGCCTACCGAGGGAATCGTCCCATTTTTCACGGGCTTCTCTGATCACTGAGAGAATTTCCTCTCTCAAATTGGAATCCGCAGCATTCACAGGAACTCTGGAATCAAAGTTCTTCGCTGTGAAGGTCAACATTCTGTGTGCGAAGTTTCCGACAACATCAGACAGTTCATCGTTGTTACGCTGGATAAAGTCTTCCCAGGTAAAGGAAGTATCTTTCCCCTCGGGAGCCACGGCAGTCAGGTAGTAACGAACGCGATCCGCATCAAACCGCTCCAGGATCTCTTCGGCAGTGACCCCGACTCCTCTGGATTTTGAGAACTTCTCGCCCTTGAAGTTGAGATATTCGTTGGCCGGAATCGAAGTGGGCAAGTGGTATTCCCCCTGCCCCATCAACATGGCGGGCCAAATCACCGCATGGAAGATGATGTTGTCTTTACCGAGGAAGTGGACCAACTCCACATCCGGATCGACCCACCAGTCTTTCCATCCGTCTGGATTCCCCTGGTTCACAAAATGCTCTCTTGTGAAGGAGATATAGCCGATCGGTGCATCGAACCAGACGTAGAGAACCTTGTCCTTCGCTTCCTCCAGAGGAACAGGCACTCCCCATTCAAGATCGCGGGTAATCGACCTTGCCGGCAGCCCTTCCCGAACGATTCCCCTGGCGAAGTTTCTGACATTGTCACGCCAGCCTTCACAGGATTTGAGCCACTCTTCCAAGCGTTCTTCGTAGCGATCCAGCCTGAAGAACCAATGGCGAGTGGGTACGATCTGGGGTGTCCCCTTGCATACCGCACATTCCGGATCTTTCAGTTCTTCCTGTTCGTAGGACTTGCCACAGGCATCACACTGGTCACCCCGTGCTCCCTCTGCACCACAATGTGGGCAGGTTCCCTCCACGTACCTGTCAGGCAGAAATCGCTGACAGGGATCACAGAAGAATTGCTGGGTCACTTTCTCTTCGATGTCTCCACGCTCAAGAATCTTGCTGAAAAATTCCTGGGAGAGTTCCGCATGGCCTTCACAGGTGGACGTCCCGCTGTAGTGGTCAAAGGAGATCCCCAATGAGCCAAAGACTTTTTCCTGAATCCCCCTGTAGCGGGAAACCACTTCTTCAGGGGTACTGTTTTCATTTTGTGCAGAGATGGTCACTGGAACACCGTGATCATCACTTCCACAAATGAAAACTGTCTCCACACCCTTGAGTCGCAAGTAGCGGTTGTAGGTATCCGCCGGCAGATACACTCCGGCGACATGACCCAAATGAGGGTGGTTATTGGCGTAGGGAAGTGCAGCGGTGATAAGGACCCGTCGCGGCTTGGTCATGATGCTCCGGATCACTCGTTGTCTGAACCGGGCTCCTGGGCCATCAGGTCCTGAGCTGCCTGGCTCTGGGCGTTTGAGACCTGGGTGTATGCCACATGAAGATCCCTGAGCAGATCCTTGATCATGCTTTCTTCTTCATCTGATCGATTACCCACTGTTTTGCTCTCGAGAACTCCCAGCAGATCGATGGTCTCACGGGCAAGGTTCAGATCGAGCATCCTCTCGCCGGTCCTTGGATCGGGAATCTGTCCGAGTGCCATCAGTGCCGGATATGCAATCTGCTGGATCAGGGCAGGAAATCTGGGATCACTGTCGATCGCTTTCTTTTCGCCACCCTCTGCGGACTCCTCAAGAATCCCGCCCATTTGGGAAGCAATCTTCTGCTTCTCCTCCAAGGCCCTGCGTTTCCAGTCATCGTCAATGCGCTTGTTCTCGTCAGACACCCCGGGTTCTCCTCTCGAGAGAAGCACTCACGAAACCCTTGAAGAGAGGATGGGCGGCAAACGGCTTCGACTGGAATTCCGGGTGGTACTGACAGGCCACAAACCAGGGGTGGTTTTCAACCTCGACCACTTCCACCAGTTCTCCATCGGGGCTGGTACCACTGATACGCAGTCCCGCTTCCTGCAATCGCTCGCGGTAGTCGTTATTGAACTCGTATCGGTGGCGGTGACGCTCTGAAACGTCGGTCATTCCATACTCTTTGAAGCACGTGCTGCTCTCGTCAAAGCGGCATGGCCAACCACCGAGCCTCATCGTGCCACCCTTTTCAGAAACGTCATGCTGATCCTGCAAAAGAGTGATGACCGGGTCGGGAGTATCCTTGTGAATCTCAGTCGAAGAGGCTTCCTGAATACCCAGCACATTTCTGCTGTATTCGATCACTGCGGCGTGCATGCCATAACAAATCCCGAAGAAGGGAATGTTGTTTTCCCGGGCATAGCGAATCGTGTTCACTTTGCCCTCGAGACCACGCTCACCAAAGCCACCGGGAACAAGAATCCCGTCAACTCCACCGAGGACTGCCGCTGGATCTCCATTTGCGAGATCTTCTGCCTGGATTCTGCGGAAACGCACCCTCGCGTTGTTGGCGATTCCGCCATGGGTCAAAGCCTCATAGATCGATTTGTAGGAGTCGGTCAATTCGATGTATTTGCCAACAACTCCGATCTCGACTTCGTTCTGTGGATTCTTGAGGGATTCGACCACCTCAATCCAGTTATCCATGTTTCCGGAGCCGGGCTCACGATTGAAGTGATCCAGAATCCGCTTGTCCATCTGCTGCTGGCGCAAAACCAATGGCAGTTCGTAGATGGAGGTCTCCACATCTTTTTCGATGAAGACCGATTCTGTCGGCACGTTACAGAAGAGTGCCAACTTGTCACAGACCTCTTGCTCGACGTCGATTTCCGTTCTGCAAACCAGAATGTCGGGGAGAATACCGATTTCACGGAGGCGCCCGACCGAATGCTGCGTCGGCTTCGTCTTGATCTCTCCACTGGCCTTGATGAAGGGCAAAAGTGTCAGGTGTATGAAGAGAACATTTTCACGTCCATGTTGGTGACCAAACTGACGCAAGGCCTCGAGGAAGGGCAGGCTTTCAATATCACCGACAGTTCCACCAATCTCGGTAATCACGACATCCACATCTGTGGATCCGACCCTCGAGATGCTTTCCTTGATTTCGTCAGTGATGTGGGGAATCACCTGAACAGTTTTGCCGAGGTAGTCACCTCTGCGCTCACGCTGAATGACTGAAGAGTAAATTTTTCCAGTGGTGTAATTGGAGTGCTGACTGATTTCACAGGATGTGAATCGCTCGTAATGCCCAAGATCGAGATCGGTCTCTGCCCCATCAGGAGTCACGTAGACTTCACCGTGCTGGAAGGGACTCATCGTTCCAGGGTCAACATTGATGTAGGGATCAAATTTTTGCAGGGCAATCTTGAGCCCATGGCTTTCCAGCAGAGTTCCGATGGCGGCACTGGTCAGTCCCTTGCCCAAACCGGAAACTACACCACCTGTTACAAAAATATACTGCGTCATTTCCTCAGTCCGTTCCCCACGGGTGATCTCCACCCAAATCTCCCACTAACAAAAACTTCGACTCCCACTGTCAGAAGCTTCTTCTCACAACATCAAATCCACAGGTCACAAATCAGTCGAGGCGACGACAAATTTTGGCCACTGGAATTACCCTTACTGGACAGAATTCATCTGCCACAAGGATCAGTCACTCCCTGCATCTTCCCGCATCCTGAGCGTCTTCTCCACGAATCGTTGATAATCTTCTTCAGTATCAATCCCCGGAGCAGCCCCTGAAACCTCCCCAACTGCGATTTCATGGCCAAATTCGAGCAATCTGAGTTGTTCCAGCCGTTCCTGGGACTCCAATTTGCCCACCGGCAGGGTCGTAAATTTTTTCAGCGATGAGGGCCTGAAACCGTAAATTCCAATGTGCTGGAGCCACCCCTGCACCGGAATCTTCCCCGTCTCACTGTGAGGGATCGGTTCGCGGCTGAAAAATCGGGCTCGTCCCCGGTCGTCGAGGACCACCTTTACCCGATTGGGATCCCTGAATTGGCCTTCGGAATCGGGGTCGGTGTGGCGTGCCACCAACGTGGCTGCACTGCATTCCGGCTCCGACTCGAGCAGGTCAAAAAGCTTGAGGACGTGATCCGGATCCAGATCGGGTTCATCACCCTGAACATTCACCACACTGGTGTCCGCAGGGAGATCCAACAGCTGGCACGCCTGGGCCACACGATCGGTTCCGCTCGCCAGCTCGGGTGAAGTTTCCACCACTTCACCACCAAACTCGCGAACCACATCGCCGATTTCAGGACCATCGGCGGCGACCACGACACGGGTGACTCCGGGAACAGATTTGCACACTTCATGTACATGGCGGATCAGCGGCCAACCGGTTCGGTCGAGCAGCATCTTCCCCGGCAATCTGCTGGAGGCGATTCGGGCAGGAATGACAATTACGCGTGGCATCGAAGCAAATTAAATCGCCGGACCTGTCGTGTCCAGCCACCAACCCCGTGTCAGGGATGATCCTCTTCGAGAGGTCCGCCCCCTCATGAGGTCAAACTCTCAAGAGGTGGACTGTGTGCTCAGGTTTTCATGAAGGGCTTCCAACTTGTCGAGCATCGTTCTCATGGGGAAGTGCTCACGGACATGCTCAATCCCCTTGCTGGCTTGACGCTGTGCCTTCTCGGGATCGGCGAGCAACTCCCTGCCCGCTTCTGCCAGAGCCTCGGGATCCCCGGGTTTGACGAGGGTACAGATCCCCTCCTCTCCCAAAAGAGAGAGGATTTCTCCTCCACCGGTCGCAATCGTCGGAACTCCCCTCGCCAGACCCTCGAGAAGATGCAGACCTGAACCACCCCAATCGCTCACCAGCATCAGCAGATCGACTGCACGATAGACAGAATCCGGATCGGCTGGAGGAGCCGCAAAGGTCAGGACTCCATCCATATCCAGGGACTTGCTGAATCCCCGCAGCCGGGTTTCGTCGGGCCCCTCTCCCAGAATTGTGAACATTTTGTCGCCACTGGTTTTTCTCAGGATTGCCGCAGCTTCAATGAAATCATCGAGGCGACGACCTTTTTCCAATCGCCCCACAGTTCCGATCACAGGAATCCCCGAAAAGCCTTTGGGTTCGTGATCGCTATTCGCCACTTCAATCCCGTAGGGGATCACCCGAATCTTGTCTTTGACGATTCCCAATTCATTGACCAGGTGCTCACGCAAATCCTGATTGACGACCACTACCGCTGCAGCTGAGCGGGTCGAACGGGCAGACCGTTCCGAGCGCAACCATGAGTGAACAGTGTGCACGAAGGGAGTGTCGAGAGCTGCCGAAAGGCGATTGCTGATTCGAAGTGAACCGGGCCCTCCGGTCGCATGGATCAAATGTGGGTCAAACTCCTGAAGGAAACCCTGCATTTTCCTGCGAGCCAACCACGACGATGGGTTTTCGTAAACCTCGATGCCCAGTGAACGGAAGAGAGGCATGAACACACCTCCCCTGCAAACCATTTGGATCTCGTGACCTCTCTGGAGAAGTCCGCGAACCATGCTGAGGGCGTAGGTAGTGGGGACAGACCAATCCAGTCGACCGGAAACGACCAACAAGCGCATTGAATCCCCCTGACTCTGCAGATCCCATGAGCCGGGACTTGTTCCCCGACAAAGGTCAGGATATACGACAGAAACCCTTTCGACCAACAGGAGATCCACCGATGGCGATTCCTCCAGCCTTATCCGACTGTGATTCGATTGCACTGGCCAGTGGCGGACTCGATTCGTCCACAGTTCTGGCGATCGCCAGAGATCAGGGATACAGACCTCTTCCACTCGCATTCCGTTACGGCCAACGCCATGAAGTGGAGTTGGATTGTGTCACCCGTGTGGCTGAGGCATTGGAACTGCCCGAGCCGCTGATCCTGGATCTTCCCTATTCAGCCATCGGCGGATCTGCGCTTCTCGGTGAAGGGGAAATCCCTCCTGAACCCGGAGATGGAGCGCAGAATCGTGATCACATTCCCAGCACCTACGTTCCTGCCAGAAATCTCGTTTTCCTCTCTCTTGCGGTAGCAGCGGCGGAAGCCAGGGGAGTCCGCGACATCTGGATCGGCGTCAATTCCCTGGATTACAGCGGATACCCGGACTGTCGCCCGGAATTCCTCGAGGCTTTCCTGCGTACGATTCACCTTGGAACCCGTGACGGCTCCGGGTCCGATGAGCAGGGTGAACCCTATTGGCGTCTGCAAGCCCCCCTCGCACAGATGAGCAAGGCAGACATCGTCCTCAAGGCGACGGAACTGAATTTCGATCTCTCTCTGACCCATTCCTGCTATGCCCCCACTGAGGATGGCTCTGCCTGTGGAATCTGCGACTCCTGTGGCCTGAGAAAAAGAGGCTTTGAAGAAGCAGGAGTCGAGGACCCCACCCGCTATGCTGAGAATGACTGAAGTTCCACCAGGCAAATTTCTCTGCTGGGATAGAAATTTCTCCTGCTCTCAATGAGATCTCCACGTTAGCATCCCCGATAGTCTGTCCTGTGATGGGGTGGATATTGGCCTGTTCCGAGAGGATCTGAAACGTGTCGAGAAGCATTCTGGTCACAGGGGGTGCCGGTTTTATCGGTAGCCACGTCTGTGAACACTTGCTCCAACGCGGCGATGAAGTCATCAGTCTCGATAATCTCGATGATTATTACGACCCCGCAATCAAGAAAGCACACCTGCAGCATCTTGCAGGGTTCCCGGGATTCACCTCTGTGGAGGGTGATATCCGCGATGGAGACTTCCTCGGCCAACTTGCAGGAAACTACCGCATTGACGGAATCATTCACCTTGCCGCCCGTGCAGGAGTTCGTCCATCCATCCAGCAGCCAGGGCTCTATGTGGATGTCAATTTGAATGGAACCACCCAACTGCTGGAGATGGCCAGAAACCATTCGATTGACCACTTCGTCTTCGCCTCATCCTCCTCGGTTTACGGTGACCGCAACGAAGTCCCCTTCCATGAAGAAGATCCCGTCGACAAACCGGTCTCTCCCTACGCTGCCACCAAAAAGGCCGGCGAAGTGATCTGTCATGCATTCCACCATTTGCATGGCATCAATATCTTTTGCCTGCGCTACTTCACCGTCTATGGCCCTCGACAAAGACCGGAAATGGCGATTCACCGCTTCACCTCACTCATCCAGAGTGGTCAGCCTGTCCCGATGTTTGGGGACGGTTCGATGGAGCGTGATTTCACATATATCGACGACATCGTCAGGGGAACTGTTGCTGCACTCGACCGGGTCAACGGGTTCGAGATTCTCAACCTCGGCAATCATCGCAGTATTCGGCTGGATGCACTGATCGAGCTGATCGGTCAATCCTGCGGTAAGGATGTCATCATCGATCGCCAGCCAGCCCCGCCGGGAGATGTCTCGAAAACCTGTGCTTCTGTGGACAAGGCCGCAAAGTTGATCGGCTACAGCCCTGAGACTTCCATAGAGGACGGCATTGAAAAGTTTATCACCTGGTACAACACCTCCGGGAATGCACACCAGCACTAGAAGAGGTTCCTCATGAGCGACTCAACAAGAATCCGCATGGTGGCTGTCGGGCCCGATGATGAGTTGGAAAAACGAGCCTGGCTCGATGCCCTTGAAAACGTGATCGACAACAATGGCTATTGCCTTGGTGCTTCGGTGGAAGAGTTTGAATCCCGCTGCAAGGAAGAACTGGGAGTCCGTCACGCACTCGGTGTTTCCAATGGAACTGATGGACTCAAACTGGCCCTGAAGGCGGTAGGAGTGAACGCAGGCGATGAGGTGATCCTTCCTGCATACAGCTTCTTTTCGACTGCCTCAGTGATAGCACACCTGGGCGCAATCCCTGTCTTCGTCGACCTTGACCCCAAGACACTGCTGATGGATCCAGAACGGATCCCTTCGGTGATCACAGAGAAGACGAAAGCCATCATGCCGGTCCAGCTGTATGGGCAGACCGCCGACATGAGTGCCATCATGAAGATTTCAGCCGACTCCGGGATTCCTGTCGTCGAGGATGCGGCCCAGTCATTCGGAGTGCGTTACGAGGATCAGCCCGCAGGAGCCATCGGAAGTGCTGGGGCATTCTCTTTTTATCCCACAAAAAACTTGGCTGCCGCAGGTGATGCAGGAATGGTTGTGACCCAGGACGACGAAATCGCAGAACGCATGCGTCAACTCAGGGTTCATGGTGACCTGGGTGGATACCGTCATCACAGTCTCGGCTGGAATGCACGGATGGACGGGTTTCAGGGTGCGATCCTGTCGATTCGCCTCGAACGACTGGCAGGCCAACAGGAAGTACGTCAGCGAAACGCACAGGAGTACATCGAATCATTGACCCAACTTCAACTGCTGGATCGAATCCAACTGCTCGAAAGAACTCCCGGTTCGGATCACTGTTGGCATCAATTCATTATTCTCGTCGAGGACAGAGACAAGGTTCGCCAACAACTGTCAGAAAAAGGAATAGACAGTGGCATCTACTATCCGGGAACCTTGCCTGCCCAACCCTGCTTTACTGATCTGGGTTACAAGGCGGAGAACTTCCCCATAGCCCAGGAAGCGGCCGAAAAGGTCCTCGCACTGCCGATTCACCACCGCCTGAATGAAGGCGACCCGCGACGGGTTGTGGAGACCCTGGCGGAGATCCTGCAGCCCACTCATTAAGGGATTCATCTGTGAAAAAGCAGGAGCAGGGTGGGTAAAAAATTTGGGAGGTGCTTCCGGTGATATAGAGGAACCGGTCGCACGCTCCCAAACAGCGAGGAAGAGTCTTGTTAATGGCCCTGACTGTCCCGTCCTTCGACATGACCGATCTGGGCTTTGATTGTTAATAAGCAATCACGATGCCAATTCCGGGGAAAAATTCCCGGAATTCTCTCCAAATGGCAGTATTCGACGATTGGAGCAGTATTGGGCTGAAGGTGTCTTTCACGCCCCAATGACTAAACGAACATTCGGGAAAGACTAACAAACACCATTTGGGTCAGTTGGCCAGATGTGGCCACAGTTATTGGCCTTTTTCGGCCACCCCGAGTTCCTGGAGATCCCTGAGACGCGAATAAAGGCCGCCCTGTGCCCTGAGTTCCTGATCCGACCCCTGCTCGACGATACGCCCCGATTCGAGGACCAGAACCCTGTTGGAATCCTGAATCGTCGCCAGACGGTGGGCGATGACCAGGACTGTGCGATCCTTCATCAGTCTTTCGAGGGCCGATTGGACCAGCTGTTCACTTTCCGAATCCAGTGCGGCCGTCGCTTCATCCAGAAGCAGAATCGGGGCGTCTCTGAGGAATGCCCGGGCAATGGTCAATCGTTGACGCTGTCCACCGGAGAGACGGTCTCCACGCTCACCCAGAACGGTCTGATAGCCATTGGGCAAGGCCATGATGTCCTCGTGGATCGCAGCCGCTTTGGCAGCGGCCTTCACCTGATCCGCCGTCGCATTCTGATCCGCACCTCGAATGTTGTCCTCAACAGTGGTGTTGAAGAGGAAGGGCTCCTGCCCCACATAGGCCATGTGCGACAAAAGCGAAGACCGGGTCACTGATTTGCTGTCGACGCCATCAAACAGGATTTCACCCGAGTCCTGCTCCCGCAAACGGGCCAGCAAATCAAAAAGGGTCGACTTCCCGGCTCCGGACGGTCCCACCAGGGCGACTTTCTCCCCCTGACGAATCACGAAAGAGATGCCCTCCACAGCCTGCTCTTCCTGACCAGGATAGCGATAAGAGACTTCGCGAAACTCGATCTTGTCAGAGAATCCGGTGAACTCATTTGCGCCCGGGTCATCCTGCATGCTGACCGGTGAATCGATGAGATCAAAGATACGATCTGTTGCAGCGGTGGACTCTGCAAGGGTGGTAATGATCTTGGCAACATTCTTGATGGGTGTGTAACAGGAAACGATGGCTGCAAGGAAAATCGTGAAATCACCGAAACTGATGTCGACCAAGTCATTCAGCAAAAACCAACCACCGAAACCGATGACGGCTGCGGACAGAAGATTGTAGAGCCCTTCGACAAAGCTGCGTCCCTTCGCTCGGGCGATCTCTGTTCTGATCTGGGCTTTCTGGAGTGCCTCCGAGGTTTCACCAAACTGTTGCTGCCGTCTCTCTTCCAATCCAAAGGTTTTGACAACCCGGATTCCTGACATCAACTGGGACAAGCCCTCCGTCGTTTCGCCAACATGCGAAAGTGCTCCCTTGGTCCCCTTGCGAACTTTACGTGCCTGCCTGAAGACAGGAATCGTCAACAAGATCAGGAACGGAATCGTCAGCAGGGTCAATTTCCAGGAAGCAAAAAATGCCAGAGCCAACGAGAACAGGATCGTCAAAGGACTTTGAAGAAAATCTCCAAACAACAATTGGATCGATGACGAAAGAGTATTCACATCACCGACAGTCCTCGAGATGACGTCTCCATGAGTTCTCGATTCGTAAAAATCGAGAGACTGCGTCGAGAGTTTCCCAAACAGCTTTTTTCGGATATCGATGATCACCCGGATGCGAACTTCTTGCCCCATGATCACCCTGTAAAAGCCGGAAAACGCCACGGCGAGGGAAATCACAGCGAGAAAAGCCGCGCAAATCCAAAGCAGATTGGCTCCACCCGAACCGGGTGAGCCCGCAACGATCTCCAACTCCACAGGACCGGGGACCTCGACACGTCGGTATGCATCGCCTCTGCTATCCGCGATCCAATCCAGTTTGCCGTCAGTTCGAAATCTCAGAAGAACTGATTCTCCGGAGGAAGTGGTCGAAAGTTGACCTCCACCGACCAATACCGCACTTTCGATCAGGCCTTCCCTGACCTGAACCTGCCCTGCTTCATCACGGTCTGCTGGTATTCCCGAGATGGTGACAGATTCAAGAGCAAGTGATGAGACTGTTTCGCTCGGAAGTTGAATGTCCCCGGGAATCACCGGGAGCACCTGATCTTCGACAAAAGAACTGACGCGACCACGCTCTTCGCGGTCACCCGGAGAAACGATACCGTCAATCACCAGTCCAATAGTGGCAATTCGAAGGCTGTTTGCCCCTGAATAAACCACCAACAGGAACAAAATAAACAGCACGGTACCCCGATAGGGCCTCACATGACTCAGCAATCTCCATAGTCCGTGGGTTTTTTCAGGGGCGCTCATGTTTGTTTTTCCCGTATGTATTCCCAGGCTTTTGCCTGTTCAACGAAAAGGTACGCAGCAAGCATAAATGCAATGATGAATCCTGCCATCCCATCCCTGAACCCCCGGTGCTTAATGTAACGAGTCCAGAAGAAGGACGCACTTGCCTGGAACCAACGCCACCTTGATTCGGGTAATCGAACTCTCTTGCGTAGTCCTCCCGGCTTGCCACTGGCCAGGGTTTCGGCACTTTGAGTCGTATAGCGATTCATACGCATGAGGAAATCGTGAATCGTCGGATGGGCAAAATGCAGGATTTGGCCTTTCAGCTGGCCCACAAGCCCTTCCACATTGGCATCTGCATGAATCTTTCCGGGTGTGTAGTGACCTTTCCCCGCCCGGAAGAGACGCAAATGCTCATCGTCCCACCCGCCATGTTTCATCCAACGTCCAAACACGTAGTGACGGAATGGAATTCGAAAACCGTCCTCCTCAGGGTTGGACGTAATTGCCGATTCGATTTCTTCCCTGAGCTCCTGAGTGACACGTTCATCCATGTCAAGAACGAGCACCCAGCCATCCTCGACAACAGCCAGCCCATGGGAACGGATATCCTCTATCAGACCCTCACCCTTTGTCGCAGAAACACATTGACACTGAGGCTGTTTTTTCATGAACTCGAGAGAACCGTCGCTGCTGCCATGATCGACGATGACGATGTGGTCAACCCACGACAGGTTTTCCAGCCAGGACTCGAGTTGGCCACGTTCATTCAACATGGCAGCAACGACGGTCAGGTTGGGGCAAGTCCCCTTCCCCAATCCGTGAAGATTTTCTGCCGGTGCTTCTGTTGAACTCATGGGGCCTCCAGAACCGTGGTGCCTGACCACGGATCATTGCTGATAAAGATGTTGGGCATGGGCTGTGAAAAGGTCAACCGCAGGTACAGGATTACTCCGACTTTCCCGGATTGCCCTTTCTCTTGCGATTTTTGGCTCGCAGAAGGGCTTTCAGGTTTTCGCTGCCTTCTCCCTCCGGCTCGTTGGCATTCTTGTCCGAGTCGGTTTTGGAGGGTTTCGAAGGGTCCGGCTCGATTTCTCTCCGCCCACGCAAACGGGGGCGCCTGGGAGCTTCTTTGATTTCAGACTCTATATCCAGTGCAGAAACTGGAGTCTTCCTTTTCTGTATCGGCCCAAAATGAACCCTTCGAATCACGACATCGATGAAAAATAAAACCAATGCCCATCGTGTCAACAATGGCCAAAGAGGAGTTTGGCTACTGTTTTGAACCTCGGGCCTCTCAAGCAAATCGGTTGAGGAATCGATCACTCGCCCCCTCGACTCCAGCGCAATCGATCCGAGAAATTCCTCATCGGAACTCAAGGTGCGATATTCCGCGGGATATCCGACGGAGAAAGTACGAGCCATGTTGGCACTGGATCCATCAGGCATGGATCCATCGATGGTCACGAGGTAATCGCCCTGTTGCCGAACCGGGAAATTCCCGATGTATCTCCCTGGGCCATCCTGACGTATCTCGATCAACTTCGTCTTCAGATCAGGTCCAAGAACACTCCCTGACAAATCAAGTCCATCCACAAATTGACCGGCTTCGTCGATGGCATCGATGAGGATGACTCCTCCCCTTCCATCGACACGCGTAACCGCCTGCAATGCATCCGTCTCTTCAGGCCGAGAGATAGAGCGAACCAGTTGGGCCCAAAATTTGGAGTTCCCTTCCCAGCCGGCCCATTCAGTTGACCAGCGGTTTCCAGAATCACTGGTGAAGGCAGCAGTCACGCCGATGCCGTGGCGTTTGAGTGCCAAAAGAGGGTCTTCCTCATCATTGATCAAGATCTCAGAGGCAAGTGGTTTGATGGTTGTCAAAACGATGCCGTTAACGGAGGGAAATCCGGAGATCCCCATGACTGGATCTGCTGTCTCTCTCAATACGGGAACAAACGTACTCTCGTCGATCAGGTTCTTTCTGACCTGGAGTGCTTCCCTGAAAAAAATGCGGGGTAACTGAGTAGGGTCATCCATTCGATAGAATCTGCCACCCGTATCCGCTGCGATTTTTCTGAGAACCAACTCGGGAAATTCTCCGGAATGGGGCTGAATGCAGATGGTAGAGACTTTGATTTGTTGATCCGCATATTGCTTCAATAACCCCTGATTGGGTGGAGAGGGATCTCCATCAGAAATGATGATCATGTGCCGAGACTGGGCGTCGGTCGCCATCAATCCTGCAAAGGCCAACTGCATGGAAGGCTGAAACAGCAGCATGTCTTCCGGAGACATGGTGTTGATCTGGGCAGACAGGGCGGATTTATCATCCACAGGGGTCATGGGGATTCCCCATTTGTCGACCCCGTTCTTGTAAATCAGTAATCCGAAATAATCCTTGGGTGTCAATGCATCCAGTGCCGTCAAACTGATTTGCCGTGCCCATAAATTTCCCTGAGGAAATTCACAGGTATGCAAAATGATGGCGAGCGCACCGTTGGGGATGATCTTCCGTTGGCGGATATCCATCGTCACTGGCAAGGCTTCCTCAACAGGAGTACCTTTCCAGCCTCCTGCTCCAAAGGAGTCGCTCCCGCCCACCATTAACAGCCCAACTCCATTGGAATGCACCAGACCCTCCAGCAGCTGGGCGACTTCCTTGCGTATTGAAAAATAGGAAACATTGTCCAGGATCACAGAGGAGTAGCCGGTGTAATCGGTCACAACTGCTGACAGATCCGCAGCAGCCTGCTCTTCTACCAGGATCTCGGAGCCGTTGAGATAACCCCGGATCGGGGATGCCCCATCTGCTGAGACGATCAAAACCTTCGAATTTTCACGGCTCGAAACCATGACTGAACCGGCGTTGTTGAGCGGAATCGAATCGGTTCCCTCGGAGGGTTGAATCTGAACCTGAAAGCGACGCTGACCCGTTCCCGAAACTACAGGGAATGAAATCCGATTTTTCCCCACCGCAAGATCCATTTCCTGCCGGGACAGGAGTTCTCCATCTTCTCTGAGAACGACAGAAGCGGTCGTCTCAACCGTCGATTCGAGAACAGCAGCCACCTCAAAGGTTTGACCCGGTTCCACTTCCTGGGGAGCGGCAACCGATTCGACCAATACTTCATTGAATCGGTCGTACACGATGGGCCAGACATCCACGGAGATTCCCGCTGCCGCAAGATTGCGAGCTTCACGAATCGCGTCTCCTTCAGTGGGATTACCATCACTGAGAAGGATGATTCGCTTGCCACCCGTCCCTCCATTAGCCGTCAAAAAGCTGGAGGCATATCGGAATGCAGCACTGATGTCCGTCACACCCTGATTCAAGGAGACCGGTTTTCCTGATCCCAGGTTGAGGGCGAAACCCTGTTCCAGTACAGGTTCAGAACCGAACGAGATCAACGCGACCTGGTCTGGGACAGTCAGCGTGCCCAGTCTTCTTGAGATCTGCTCAAGAACTGCATCCGTCTCCAATCTGGAGACCGATTCGGATAGATCTCTCAGGACAACGATGGAGAGCCCGTCGTTTTCAGATTCGAGAGAGAATCCTGCAAGCCCGAGAAACAAAAGCAATACTGCCACGATCCTCAGGATCAATGATGAGTTGCGGATCACCGGTGAAGTGGCCGCACGACTCGATTTCCACAGGAAAAGCAGAATGGCGAGGGCAGGCACAGCCCAAAGCAACAACGAAGGCTGGGCGAATTCAAAAGTCATCACCTCAGATCCTTCCCTGAAAGCCGGAGCCTGCTGATTCGATTATTGCCAGTATCGGCAATGTAGATCTCCACCTCACCTGACTGCATTTTTGCCGAGATCCCCCTCGGTTCATGCAGTTGACCACTGCCTCTACCCAAGCCGCCGTATTGTGCCAGACAGCCCCCCTCGGCAGTGAAAACCTGCAACAAACAACCTGATCGATCAACCACCAGGATTTTGCCGTCACTGAGAACATCGACATCGAATGGTACGACAAACTCTCCCTGTGCAGTGCCTGGTCCACCAATCTGCTGTAGCAGTTCACCCTCCGCTGAAAACCGAAGAACCCTCTGATGACCGCAATCGACGACCAGAACTGTTCCATCAGGAGCGACTGCCAGACCCTCAGGCCTCAGTAATTGGCCGGGGCCGTCCCCGCGTTCCCCCCAGAAATCGATCAGTTCCCCCTCGCGGGTAAACCGGAAAATCCTGTCCCTTTCGCCATAGGAAGCGACGAAAATGGTGCCGTCTGGAGCGATGTCAATTCCCCTGACCAATTCGAGGTCACTTCCCTCACCAAACCGCCGAATCTCAACGCCCATCGAATCAAACTCTAGGATTCGCATGTAATGGGTATCCGCAACCAGATAGTGGCCATCAGGAGTTTGACAGAGATCGATGGGATGCCCGGAAGTCCATTCAGGCAACGCCCAAACACCTATGACCTGCCCCTCGTCATTGAAGACCTGAGCCCTGCCACTTCGATCGATGATGACACAACCACCTTCATTTCGTGTGGTGATCGCCCTTGGCTGAAACAGTTTCCCAACCCCTCGGCCGGGTCCACCCAGAAGGCTCACATTGGGGAGGGGTTGCCAAAGGCCACTATCGGTACAGGAGACAAATATAAAAGGGAGGCACAGGGAAATCCCGAGACGCGATGAAAGGGGCCTGTGAAGAAAGGATGGGATGGCAGCGAGAAAGCCCATCAATCGTCGGAGCGCCCCTGGAGGCGGTCGAAGTAATCGCGGGTCACTTTTTTGAGGGAAGCGGGAAGCCGCTGCTTTTCAATCTCTGATTCCGCAATTTTGCTGCTGCTCTTTACCGTCTCGACAAACTCCCTGCGGGCTTCACCGGTGGGAGCTTCTCCACGGGTCAAAATGGTGGAAACAATTTTACCGGGGTTGGGGCCTCCACCGGGAAACTGCTCCGTCTTGAATTCCCCTGGCTTGCCACCAATCTCTTCGGGATTTCCGCCACCCTGCCCTGGGTTGGTTCCCTGACCCATACCTTTGCCAGCGGAAGCTCCAGCCTGTGCTCCCGATTGCTTGCTCTTTTTGTTGATGTGGACAAGACCTTGCCCACCGGAACTGCCCCCGCTTCACGTGCCACCTGAGTTGGCGTCGCACTTTCCGGCGAGGCAATCGGGACAGATTTTCGGCGGATCACCTTCAGGCCACTCCTGAGCCAATTGACTCAACTCGGCCTCGGTGAACTCCAGTTGATCCTTGACCTGCTCCAGCATTGCGAGGTCTTTGAGCATCCGTGAAAGTTGTTCCAGATCATTGACCAGATCTTCATCTTTGGATCCAGACTCACCCGGTTTTCCGCTGCGCCCCGGTTTTCGTCCCATCATTTTGCGGAGTTGGTCCCCCATACGCTTCATGGCTTCAGGGTTCTCTCCGATTTTTTTTGCCAACGCATCCAAAGCAGTGGCGATTTGACCTGGATCTTCCTCTTGCAAAGCCTTGGCCAACCTTCGCATCTCAGGGGAGGATTGCTGACTCAACGAATCCAGCCCCTCCTTAAGTCGATTAACCGACTCTTTGGAAGAATCGCTCTTCATGCTTTTCTTCGCGGCGGCGACCTTGGACTTCTGTCGATTCAATTGCTCTTGCAGATCTGCGGAAGTCCGCTTCTCCGCAGTTGGAGATTTGGCCGCCTGAAGGTTTTTCTTCTGATTGTCTGCAATCTTCTGGATGACGTCCCGAACCTCTTTTGAGACCTCATGCTTTTTTGAAATCTCCTCGACCTTTTCCAGACGACGGACGAGGGCCTTCTCCTTGCGCAATGCCCGGGCAGAATCTTTGCGCTCCTCCTCGACCATGGCCTGTGTACCCAGCAAATCCATGGCTGGCACGAACAGGCTGACCAGGAAGAAAGTGGCACAGGTCCAGAGGACCTTTCCCGGCCAAAGATTGGCGACAGGGAGAGCCTGCTTCAGATCGACTGATCCGGAAACCTCGTTCGCATCCGCGATCACTTTTTTGGAAGTGTCCTCGGTGAGTTTTCCATCCCGGGCGTAGATCGCAGTGGAAATCGTTTGCGGAATGTGTGAGTTCTTTTCCACTTCGACAGCCCCGGAGAGGGTCGTCGATTTGTATCTGAATACTGAACCGAGGAGATAGAGAAGAAATGCCACTCCCGAAGCCCAAAGTTTTTGGTCAGTCGCTGTCACCGGTTGGTACAACTTGTCGACCAAAATGAGAACCGCTGCAATCAACAGGCTTCCACACAGAGCGCCCTCCAAAGATCGAAGCATCTTCAGATAGATCCGCCTGCGCTGAATCCGCTTCAAAAGCAGATCCAGATCTTTACCAGATTGATTTTGGGATTCTGCGTTCATGGAGATTTCCGGATCCTCACAAAAGTGGCACAGCGAAATTAGCACTGGGCTTGTGCTCGATTTTTTCTGCAATAGAAACGGCTGAAGTACGCCAATCAGTTCCAGAAAATCACTGATACATTGTACTTCAGTAACATTGGGTAATCAGTCTTCTTTTGACGGAATATCCGCAGGGGGCATCCACGTCTCCAGATCCACTCCTGTTGCTTCAGCGACTCGATTGATGTGACTGAAAAACCCGACGACATGAATCGCCTCTAGGATTTGCAGATCAGTGAATCCCTCTCTCCGCAATATTTGAAGGTCTTCGCCAGAGTGCTCCCCAGACAACTTTGCGAGCTTGAGTGCAAAGTATCCCAGTGCTTTTTGACGTGAATCGAGGGAGTCGAAGTCAGGCTGTCCCGGTCGTACCGAGCGGGCGAGAGCCTCACCGCCTTCAGCGGAATCAAGGTCTCTCAGATGGGATTCGATTCAGTAGTGACAGTTATTGGCCTTGCTGGTGATGACGGCGAGCCATTCACGTTCAGCGGAAGTCAGTTCCCCGGGGCCTTTCATCAGTTGGACATAGAACTTCATGAAAGAATCGAGAAGGTCCGATCGTAACGACATCACTTTCAGAATCTCAGAAACTTCGCCAGCACGCCCACCAGCTGCGGCGTATACCCGCGAAAGAATTCCACTCGAATCATCTTCGGGGTTTTGTTGCTGAATCCAGGACATGCATCACTCTCCTTCAAAGGGGGGAATCGCACGCCGTGCCAAAAGCCTGTCAGCAAGGACCAGTGCCAACATCGATTCGACAATCGGGACTGCTCTGGGGAGTACACAGGGATCGTGTCGTCCGGTTCCTGAAAACGTGGTGGCTTCACCACTCTTTTTGACAGACTCCTGGGATTTGCGGATAGTCGAAGTCGGCTTGAAACCCACCCTCATCCAAATCGGAGCTCCACTGGTAATCCCGCCCTGCAGACCACCACTGCGATTGGTTTTTTGGATCACAACACCCTCTTCATTGGTGTCGTAGGCATCGTTGTTGTCACTGCCCGTTCTTCCAGTAGCAGCGATACCGTCGCCTATTTCGAGTGCAACTGTGGCGGGAATCGACAACATGGCAAGCCCCAGCCATGCTTTCATTTTTCCAAAGACCGGATCCCCCCAGCCAGCGGGAACCCCACGAGCCACAACTCCTACCCAGCCTCCGAGACTCTCGCCTTCGTCTCTTGCCCGGGCGATTTCCGCTTCAAACCTTGCAGAAGTCTCAGTATCGGGACAACGGATCGGGCTTTGATCCACGTTTTCCACTGTCAGTTGATCGATATCGACCGGGGCACGTACCCCCGCCACTTCCGAAACCCAACCGACAATTTCAATCCCGTGCTCGAGTCGAAGAAATTCCGCGGCGATGGCTCCTGCTGCAACCCGGGCCGCTGTCTCCCGCGCACTCGCCCGTCCACCTCCACGAGGATCCCGATGGCCGTATCGGGCCTCCGTCGTGAAATCTGCGTGCCCTGGCCGATAGATGTCTGCGAGTGACTCATAATCCTGAGAGCGGACGTCGCTACTCTCTATGTAGATAGAGAGAGGGGTTCCGAGGGTTCTTCCCTCAAAAACACCGGAGAGAATCTGCGGTTCATCCGGCTCCCTGCGAGGAGAAGACAATGCTCCACCCGGCCTGCGCCTTTTGAGTTGCCGTTGAAGCAGCTCGGGTGTGACTGGCAAACCGGCGGGCAGGCCGTCGATCACCACACCGATTCCGGGGCCATGGGACTCTCCCCATGTCGTAATACGCAGGTACTCGCCGAAGGTATTGCTCATACCTCCGAATTTAGTCAATCTGGGGTCGATTGCCAATCCCATGAACAGGACTTGTCAGGATCCATGAATACTTCAGAGGCCCCGAATCCAATCTCAACACGGCTTCTTCAGTGGTATACCCCTGATGCTCATGGGATGCCGTGGAGGGGCTGTGGGGATCCCTATGGAATCTGGCTTTCTGAAGTCATGCTTCAACAAACACAGATTTCCACTGTCATCCCCTACTGGAACAAGTTCATGGATCACTATCCTGATATCGCCCAACTCGCCAACGCAGATGAGGAGTCGGTCCTCGAGGACTGGGCAGGCCTGGGTTATTACTCCCGGGGACGAAACCTCCATCGGGCGGCCAAAAAAATGGTCGAGGAACATCGATCGCAGTTTCCCCGTGACCCAGAAAAAGTCCGGGCATTACCGGGAGTCGGTGAATACACCACAGCCGCCATCTGCAGCATTGCATTTGGCTCCGAACTGGCAGTGGTTGACGGAAATGTGGAACGGGTAATTTGTCGTCACCAGAAACTTTCAGGGGATCCCAAGCGAGGTGAAACCAAACTCAGGATCCGTGAAGTCTCTACTGAGTGGCTGCACCCGGATCGACCGGGAGATCATAACCAGGCGATGATGGACTTGGGAAGAACGGTCTGTACTCCCAGAAATCCGAAATGTGATGAGTGCCCCATCGCTGAGGATTGTCAGGCTCGAATCGCTGGTGAACCGCATCGTTGGCCGCAACCGAAGAAGCGTCGTACTGTCGAAAAACAACAGTGGATCAGCGCACTTTTTTCATGGAACGAAAAAATACTTTTACTCCCGGGCAATACTGAATTGCTCAAAAATCATCCGGGACCGGTCCTCGCCAGATCCGAAGGCGACCTCGACACGGAAACAGCCCTGATTGAAGAGTTTGCCCGGCGGAATCTTGGAACACCGGTGATCATCGGCTTTGGTGATCGGTTCCGCCACACCATCACACACCGCCAATTGGATGTTCAGCCAGTGCTCTGCAGTTGGCAGGGCCCCGTTCCTGATGAAGCCCGTCTCATCGACGCTGAAGCTTCCAGCAAACTGCCGGTACTTCATCGAAAAGCCCTGCAGAACCTGCTCCCCCTTCTCGGAGCGGAATGTGAGAAAGACGAAAAATGAAAACGATTCGCAACCTGCAGGAATGGGATTCAACGCGATGGGACAGTTCCCCGCCGGGGCCAGTCACCGGAGTGCTCGTCGGCCCCCCTCTCTATTTTGATATCACCGACGTCCGAAACGAACATATGAAAGGCCAGATCGGGAATGTCGACAAAAGAAGAGCCCAGGATCAATGGGAAACCCTGTGCGATAAAATCCGCAGACTCGGCATTACCATTCATGAGCTCGACCCCATGAAAGAACAGGTGGATGCGGTCTTCACGGCCAATCCTTCCCTTTGTACTTCGGACCGCGCTGGATTACCCAGAGTCATCATCGGTCGCATGAATCACCCCAACCGTGTTCCGGAAAGTGATCAGCATCGACAGGTCTATCAGCAGTTGGGGCTTCACTGCGATTCACTCCCTGCTGAAATTGTTTCATGGGAGGGAAATGGAGACTCCCTGCGTGATCTCCAGCGCCCTCTCCTCTGGTGCGGTCTGGGACCACGCAGTGAGGAAGCGGGACATGTCGCCGCCGGTCAACTCCTCGGCCTCGACCTCGCTTTGCTCGAACTTCCAACTGCAGATTTTTATCACCTCGATACGGCACTCGCCCTGCTCAATGAATCGACTGCCGCATTCGTCCGGGAAGCTTTCACCGCTGAGGGAATCCAGCTTCTAGAGGCAGCGTTTGAAAACCTCATCGAAGTTGATCCCAATGAAGCGAAAACCAGGTTGGCGGGAAACATGTGGTGCCCGGATGGCTCCCATGTTTTCATCACCAGCCAGACCCCACGCACCTGTGCCCAATTGACCGGGAATGGATTCCAGATCATTGAGGTGGATACCGGTGAATTTCTTAAATCGGGTGGAAGCGTGTTTTGCATGAGACAGGAGATTCGTGATGTCCGCTGATTTCAAGAAATCGGTCGACCGTTTTCTGCGCAAGATCTCCGGTCCTTCTCCTGAAAACCTGTTCAATCCATGGCGCGATCGTGACCCCCAACTGGACCTCTCAAAGGGGCCGGCAATCCGTCGATCAAATCTGCGGCAATATCTCCTCGCCCACGAAGGGGCACAGGCGATCCTTGTCGGTGAGGCTGCGGGTTGGGCTGGCTGCCGCTTCACGGGTATTCCTTTTACCGGGGAAAACCTGATCCTCGGACCAGAGACTCTGGATTGGGCACAGGGAAGACCGATGAAGAGATCTTCCTCTGCGGACAAACCCTACAAGGAAAGATCCGCGACCATCGTCTGGGGCGAGATCGCCGGCGATTCCAGGCTGGTTCTGTGGAATGCCGTTCCCTGGCACCCCTGCAAATCAGGTGAGCCATTGACCAACAGAAAACCGCGCCGGGATGAAGAGTCGGCGGGTGAGCCGATCCTGCGCGATTTCATCGCCCTGTTTCCGGGAGCCAGTGTTCACGCCATTGGCCGAGTCTCACAACAGACACTTGCCAATCTGGGATACGACGCAGGTTACATCCGCCATCCATCGATGGGTGGACAGAAACAGTTCTGCAAAGGGATGCGATCCCTGCGAAAAAACCTCGACAGGTCACTGACGACCTGACGAGGTTTGATCTCGAAAACCGGGTTTTCCAAGTACAGAGTCTTCGGTCAGGCCTTGACCCTTTCAATGAAGTCGCCGGTTTCGGTGGAGATCTTGACCAGATCACCTTCATTGACGTGGTTCGGGATCTTGATCTCGAGCCCGGTCTCCAGCTTTGCCGGTTTGTAGACGTTATTCACACTGTCACCCTTGAAGCCGGGCTCCGTCTCGGCAATCTGCAACACCACTGATGGGGGCAAATCGACGGAAACGGGCTTCTCCTCGTAGAAGGTCACCGTGACGTGCTCGTTGTGTTTCACAAACGGCATCAGGTCGCCGACAAAGTCTGCGTGCAGTTGGTACTGCTCATAGTCAGCGGTATCCATAAAGATGAAGTTCTCACCCTCGGGGTAGAGGTATTCGCAATTCTTTTTGTCGAGGTAAGCCGTCTCAACCTTGTCCGCAGAACGGAACCGGTGAGTGATATGATCCCCGCGCTGCAGGTTCTTCAGCTTTGCCTGGACCGCTCCTCCGCCCTTGGAGAGTTTCTTCTGTTCAAGTTTTACGCAAACCCACAGATCATCCTCGAAATTGATGACCTGTCCGACTCTCAGCTGCGTTGCGGGTACTCCCATGTCGCGATCCTTCCTTACACATGTCTTGCAGGCCAAAGCATACCATGTCACCTACCTGTGGGGCGAGTCGATCGGGACGGTCAACTTTCAGCGGGTTCCGCAGTCTCAAAGTCACCGAGACCCTTCTCCCCCTCACGGGTCGCCACAATGGCAGAACCGACCGTATCACTCCAGACATTGACCATCGTTCGGCACATGTCGAGGGGACGGTCCACCGCCAACAAAAGAGCGGCACCTTCCAGGGGCAACTTGAGAGCACTGAGAATCGTCAGCATCATGATCAGTCCAGCGGAAGGGATTCCTGCCGCACCAATGGAAGCGAGAAATGCTGCCATGACGACTGTGACCTGAGAGCCGAAGGTCAAGACGTAGTCTCCCGCAGTGGCGTAATACTGAGCCAGGAACACCACTCCAATGCACTCGTAGAGCGCGGTTCCGTCCATGTTCACCGTCGCTCCCAAAGGTGCCACGAACGAACTGGTCTTATTGGAAACCTTACCCCGACTCTTGAGGGTATTGAGAGTTGTGGGAAGTGTCAGGGAAGACGAAGAAGTCGAGAATGCGGTCATCAATACCGGACTCATCGCCCTGAACCATTTCAGCGGAGAGACCCTTGCGACAACGCTGAGCAAAATAGGCAGAACCACAACGGCATGAACCACCAGTGCGAGGAAAACCGTCAGCATGTAGGTGCTCAATGGAATGAACACATCGAATCCGGTCTCACCCACCACCTTGACCAGCAAGCAGAAGACACCATAAGGAACGAGCTTCATGACCCATGAAGCCATCAACATGACCACCTGAAATGCTGAATCGAGGAGTTCGGTCAGGATCTTCTTCGGTTTCTCCGGTGCCCGGGTAATGAAGAAACCAAACAACAAGGCGAAAAAGATTACCTGCAACATGTTTCCGTTGCCGGTAAACGCATCAAAGACATTCTCTGGAACCATGCGACGAAGAATATCGAGCCAGTTCTCAGACTCCTGACCAAACTGGGCCGCAGTCGATAGCCCCAACTGGGCTCCATCTCCGGGTCGGATCAGATTGACAAGAACAAGGCCGAGGCCCACGGCCAGAAATGAAGTTGTGACGTAGTAACCAAAGGTTCTCCGGCCCAATCGACCGAAGTCCTCGCCACCCCCCAGGCCGGCAACGCCGGTCACGATGGAAGTGAAGACCAGTGGCATGATCAGCATCTTCAGCAACCGCATGAAGATGTCTGCCAAAAATACGAATGGGTACAAATAACGGGACCTGTCAGAACCGGGATCCAGAATCACCTGGCAACTCTTCTCGGTTCCATCTTCCAGGGTGATGGTCGCCACCCCTCCCGCACCAGCAGCAGCCAGAAATGCGGAGACCTCCTCCGGGCTTGAAACAGCATCGAGAAGATTTTCATCCGCCATTCCAGCATTGATGGCGATCTTGCTGATCCGGTCTCCCACTGTCAGCTTCTCGGCAGCAGTCCGGCCTTTGGGGGTCAGGTTTCTGGAGATGGATTGAACCACGACCTTGCCATCGCTGGTCGATCCGAGGGTTGCGCCTATCGATCCGGGAGCCTCCGTGATTTGCTGCAAAAGCAGTCCCACGATGACTCCGGCGATGAGCCAGACGAGAATTTTCCAGTGTTGAGCCATGATTACTCCCCATCCATCAACCGGTGATCAGATCACCGATCAGGCATTATTCGGATCACCGGTGATCGCGATCAACGATCCAGGCTCCGAACTGTATCAGATTTCAGGATCAGCCCTGTGCTGGCGAAATGATCGAACTGACCAGATTCTCCGGTCGAACATGATCATGTAGCCGGTCTGCCACCTCTAAGGGCTGAATCTTGTTCAGGAGATCAACCACCTCGAAAGGATCTGCTCCCATGAATCGAGAACTACAATAACTGCCAGCGATATTCTCAAGCGAGTTGAAACTTTTTAAAAGTTGGCCGGTAGCTGCTTTTCTCTGTCGATCAATATCTGCCTCAGAGATGCCTGAAGAGAGGATTTGGGGTAACTCTGCCCTAATGACTTCAAGGACCTTTTCAGGGTCGACCACATCTCCGCCGATGGCGGAATGACCCACATCCCCATAGATCATGTAGCCCCCACCGAAAGAGTCGTCGACGAGATTGGCTTCCTGCAATTTCTCGAAGAGTGCCCCGCTCTGACCAAAAACACATTCCAGAACCAGGTCAGAAACCAATTCCTTGCGAACCATATCCTGACCGGAAAGCCCGGGATGAATATCTTTCCAACCGAAGAGCAATTTCGATCGCCCGACCTGCATCTCCTGACGCACTTGAGCTTGTGCAGGAGCCGCCTCTTCAAGTGTGGCGATCTTTTCAAGTGCAGGAGCGGGACCAAGATCTTTTTCCTGCAACAGGCGATCAGCATGATCGAAGAACTCTTCTTCGGATTGATCACCCACAGCAAACAGAATCATGTTCGACGGGTGATAAAAAGACTCCCAGCAACGCTGGAGCATCGGTGCATCGATTCCCGAAATCGTCTCCACAGTACCGGCAATATCCTTGGATACTGGATGGTGGGCGTACATCCCCTCCAAGAGGTTGAAGTAGACCCGCCAGCCGGGCATGTCTTCGTACATGCGAATTTCCTGGCCGATGATCCCCTTCTCCTTCTCCACATTTTCCTCGGTGAAGTGGGGAGATTGCACGAACCGGACCAGATGGCTCAGACACTCATAAAAATGATCGGTGCATGAAAAGAGGTATGAAGTCCCATTGAATCCAGTGAACGCATTGGCACTCGCACCCAAACGGCTGAACTCCTGAAAAGCGTCCTCTTCGATTCCTTCAAACATTTTGTGTTCAAGGAAATGTGCGACTCCGTCAGGCAGGACGATTTCGTCCCCTCCACCGATTCGAAAGCGGTCATCGACGCTGCCAAAGTTGGTGGCGAAACAGGCATAGGTACGCAGATACCCCGGCTTGTAACAAAAAGCCACTCGGGCTCCACTGGAGTGAACTCTTTCGACCACTCTCTCCTGCAACGTTGAATTTTCGAGAATGGTGGAATCTTCAGACCAACTCACGAGCTCTCCTCCGGTGCCAGAACATATGTCAGATCGGGGTGAACCAATTCCATCGCCGCGACGACTTCGTCTCGGGTCACCGAAGCCACCCGCTTTCGAAGTTTTTCAAGTCCGGGATTTCTGCCTGAGAGACGACTGCGAAGATCATAGTCGGCCAGGGCTGCCGGACTGTCCTGAACCATTCTCAGGCGGGAGTCGATGGCTGCCAAAGTCATCTCGAATTCTTCCTCAGAGAACTCACCGTTGCGGACAAAAGCCAACTGCTTTTCTATGCCTGTCCGGGCCTGATCCACGGTGTCGTGGTCAACACCGGAACTGATAAACATCATCCCCATATTGCTGTCGACCTGTGAGTGGATGGAATAACAAAGGCTTTCTTTTTCCCGGACCTGCGTAAAGAGACGCGAGTGGGGGAAACTGCCGAGAATACCGTTAGCCACCATCAACGGCTCGTTGAGGGGGTGTTCATAGGAAATCATCGTCCGGAAAGACATGATCAGGTTCGATTGTTGAACCTTTGCATGCTCCACCATTTCACGAGGCTCCTTCGCAGCCCGAATTGCCTGGCGTGGTGACAATGAATCCCCAGTGGCATGATTGCCCCTGAAGAGGGTGGAGAGGCGATCCACCACCCGATCTTCTGGCATTTTTCCACTGAAGTGGACATGCATCGGCTGATGGGTGATGAGTTCATTCCACAGTGCAGTCAAATCAGCAGGGGTCACATGCTTGAGGTCGTCCAATGTTCCCTGCTGGTGATAACGCCACGGTTCGTCAAAGCATGCTTCTTCGAGACACCTTTGGTAGGCCCAGCCTGATTTGTTGTCGATGCGACCCTCGATCGACCGGCGTTGCTGGAGAATCTCCGATTCAACAATCTCTTCAGGAAACAGGCCTTCCACAAGATTGGGCTCGTGGATCAGTTGGTCGAGCAGATGGATGGCATCCTCAAAGACCCTTTCCCCATGTGGAAGGTGACCTTCGTCAGGGAATTCGGCTCGCAGGGAGATCAGATGCCTTTGGCCCCACCGATCGACGGAAGTGGAAGCGGAAAGCCCCCAAAGTTCTTCAGTTCGAAGATTCAGCAATCTCTGCGAAGGGAACTCACGGGTACCCCTCATCAGGCAAGCGGGAACAAGGCATCGCCTGGCATTATGGGGTCCCAGGTCTGCCACCCAGGTCAATCGCAAAGAACTGGTTTTTCTACGCTCTTCCGGACGGATGTGGAGGAGCCCTCCTGATCCCACCTCCCGGGTCTTGAATCCTGGGACGTGTGTTAACTCAGCTGGGCTCAAACTTCCTCCATGCCTCGGGTGCTGGCCACCGCTCCTCCAGATCTGGACTCGAGCGATCGAAGCGATTCGTGAAGACCAGAAAGCAACGGTACCAAATTTTTGAACTCTTCCGGTGACAAAGCCTGCCTGCCATCGGACAGGGCTTCCTCCGGTTGATCGTGAACTTCCACCAGCAATCCGTCTGCCCCTGCAGCAACGGCTGCTTTGGCCAGCGCAGGAACCCGATAGGCTTCTGCAGAGCCATGGGAAGGATCAACAACGACGGGAAGATGGGTTTTCTTCTTCAACTCAGGAACGACTCCCAGATCGAGAACCACCTGTCTCGAAGCGGCAGCACAACGGATTCCGCGTTCGCAAAGAATGACATTGGTGTTGCCACCTGAAAGAATGTACTCCGCCGCCAACATGAGTTCTTCACTGGTGGATGAGAAGCCGCGTTTAAGAAGAATCGGTGCACGAATCTGTCCCAGCTCTTTGAGAAGGGAATAGTTGTGCATGTTTCTGCTGCCCACCTGCAAGAGATCAGCAGACTCGGAAACCTTTTCAACATCGCGAGGATCAAGGATCTCCGTGACGATGCCGAGCCCGGTTTCCTCTCTGGCTCGCTCCAGTATCTTCAGCCCCTTCTCACCCATTCCCTGAAACGCATAGGGAGAAGTGCGGGGCTTGTAAGCGCCGCCACGGAAGAGCTGCGCTCCGGAAGATGCCACTGAAGCAGCCAGACGGAGGGTTCTCTCCTCTTCTTCGACGGCACAGGGACCGGCGATGATAGCGAAGCCACCACCACCCACGGTGATATTTCCCACCTGAACCGTTGAATCATTGCCGTGGGCATTGCGGTGGACGTGCCGGTGGGCCGTACCGAGGAACAATGCTTTCTCGACTCCCTTCCAGGAATCGAGCGCAAGGGTCCGGAGCGGTTCGACATCTCCGTGGACTTCCAGATAATTGCGGCCTTGCCCCTCCACCAGCGTCGCCTCCACACCGAAGGATTTCAGGCGATCCCTGATCCTTCTGCGGAATGTCGCTGCCAGACCCGCCTCAAGGGCGATCAGCAGGGAGGGTTCCTGAGGGGTTTGTTCCATCAAAGGCCTTTCGTCAAACCATGGCGAAAAACAGGGCGGCTGTCCCATGGTTCCAGATCAGATCTCACGTCTATGATCTTATCTGAAAATTACCACGCTTGCCGGGGGTCAGGAAGAAATCTGGACTATTTGCGATCGAATCGCCGCTGTAATTCCTGCCACGAAATAAACAATTCAGACGGGCGGCCATGTGGACAGTTTTCTGGCTGAAAGGCTCTGTCTCTCGCCCGGACCAGATCCTCCTGCGCCTCAGGTGACAATGGCTGACCCGCCTTGACCGCAGCTTTGCAGGCCATCGTCTGCAGCAGTCGCTCCCTGAGGTCCGGAAGCGGTGCTCCCGATGAAACCACCGGTTCCATCAGTGAGAGGATATCCCGGAGCAGATTGGCAGGTGATCGCCCCTCGAATCCATGGGGAACTGATCGGATCAATGCGACACCTTCGCCAAACTCTTCCGCCTGCAACCCCAATTCCGCAAGGGACTCGCGAGTTTCCACAAAGATGGTCCACTGCCGCGGATCAAGATTCACCGTTTCAGGAACCAGCAGCCCCTGGGTCGCTCCACCCTTTTCCCGTTGCTCGAGAATCTCTTCATAGAGCACCTTTTCATGGAGGGCATGCTGGTCGATCACCCTGAGGCCATCCTCTTCCTCGAGGATAAGGAACGCATCATTCACCTGAAAAACCCTGACCGATTCTCCGACCAGGTTGCCACTCCCGCCGGAGACCATTTTGTCTACAGGGATTCCGGTTCCAAATTCTGCGGACCCAGCGACAGAGGCATCAGCTTCCGTGACGATGGTCGAACCTTCTGCCACTGAATGCTCCGGAGAAAAACTGGAACTGGCAGGAGAGTAGACAGTGTTCTCATTCCCGAGAGACGCCGGCTGTACAACAGGACCCGGGTTTACAACAGGGAGGCCCGAAGGCGTCGACTGGGGTGCATCCATTTGCAGTTTCGGTACTGAACCCTCTTGCTCGAGGGTCGCCCTGATCGCCCTGCGAATGCGGCGATGAATTTCTTCCCGATTGCGGAATCGGACTTCCAGCTTGGAGGGATGAACATTGATATCCACCTCACCCGGGTCCACTTCCACTCCGACAACAGCCACAGGGAAAAATCCCGGAATCTGATAACCCCTGAACCCTTCCCTGACACCATGCTGCAAGACCTTGTCCTTCAGGGTGCGCCCATTGAGAAAGGTCCAGATCCCATCCGAGTTTCTTCTTTGGACATCCGGCCTGGCAATCCAACCGCTGACCCCGTCCACCTCCAGAATCGGCAACATCCGGTCCTGCAGATCCTCACCCAATACCTCTGCGATACGCTGAGGAAGAGATTGATCCGCCGGATATTTGAGAACCACCCGATCATCGTGACTCAGGCTGAAGGCAACATTGGGATGGGCCATCGCCGCTGCCTTGATGACGGCAGAGCAACGGGCAACTTCAGCGGAGTTGGACTTGAGAAACTTTCTTCTCGCGGGAACAGAGGAAAAAAGATCCTGCACCCGAATACGGGTGCCCGGACGCATCGCCACCGGCGAGGCCTCTTCGGTTTGACCATGGCGGCCGATGATCCGGTGAGCAACATCCGAGTCCGCAGTCCGGGAAGATATCTCGATCGTTGACACAGCGGACATACTCGACAGTGCTTCACCCCGGAATCCCAGGGTCAGGATTCGATCGAGTCCTTCTGCATCCCGCAATTTGGAAGTGGCATGACTGGCCAAAGCCAACGGTAACTGATCAGACTGTATTCCCTGACCGTCGTCCGTCACCTGAATGAGGCGTTTGCCACCCTCTTCCAACTCGACTTCGATACGCGTCGAACCGGCATCGAGGCAATTTTCAATCAACTCTTTCACTACGGAGGCGGGACGTTCGATCACTTCTCCCGCTGCAATCTGATCGATGAGCAGTTGCGGCAGTTGCTGGATCTCACGACTCATGGTGCCCCCTCACAGGCTCTGTTTTTGGCCTCAGCGACTAGACGGTTTTACGCTTGCTCTCTTCGTGGCGAATCGCACCTTCGAGAGTATTCTCCAGCAATTTGGCCACGGTCATCGGACCAACTCCCCCGGGAACCGGGGTGATACAAGCGGCTCTTTTGGAAGCGGATTCATAGTCCACGTCTCCCACAAGGCGACCATCGTCCAGTCGGTTGATTCCCACATCGATGACGGCGGCACCTTCCTTGATCCACTCGCCCTGGATCATTTCAGGAACACCCACTGCTGCGACAACGATGTCTGCCCTGCCCACATGAGCAGCAAGATCTTTCGTTCTGGAGTGACAGATGGTCACTGTCGCTCCCTCTGCAAGCAGGAGCTGCGCAGCCGGTTTGCCGACGATATTGGAGCGACCGACAACCACCGCTTCCGCTCCGGACATCTCGACACCCGCAGATCGCAACAAATCGATGCAACCCAACGGAGTACAGGGAACAAAAGTGGGCTGTCCCACTGCCAAATGGCCGACATTCACGGGGTGGAATCCATCCGCATCTTTTTCTGGAAGGATTCTCAGCAACAGCGGCTCCGCATCCAAATGTGCGGGAAGAGGAAGCTGCAACAGAATCCCGTGAACATGGGGATCAGCATTGAGCTGATCGATCACTTCTTCCACCTGCTCCTGAGTCGCATTATCAGGAAGCTGATGATGGAAAGAACGAATCCCCACCTTTTCACAGGCACGTTCCTTGTTACGCACATAAACCGCACTGGCCGGATCACCGCCCACGAGGAGCACGCCCAGCCCGGGAGGATGTCCCGCTTGCTCTGTGAACTCACTGACCCTGCCCTTGAGTTCCTTGCGCAGCTGTTTCGCCCGCTCTTTGCCATCTATGACCTGTGCCATATCTCTCTTCCTCTTTTCAGGGCTCAACCCGTGAGCCGCTATGGACGGATCCAGTGACCGGATCGCCCCCCTGATTTTTCAAGCAGTTGGATCTGTCCGATCTCCATGCCCCTGTCGACCGCTTTGCACATGTCGTAAATCGTCAGCAGTCCGTTACTGACCGCAACGAGAGCTTCCATCTCGACCCCGGTTTTTGCCTGTACCCGGGTCTGAACACGCACTGTGATCCAGGCCTGATCTTCAGACCTGCCATAGTCCAGTTCGACATCGACATGATCCAGGGGCAACGGGTGACACAACGGTATCAAACGGGATGTTTCCTTTGCACCCTGAACAGCCGCCAGTCGGGCAACGGTCAGCACGTCACCTTTTTCAACATCTCCGGCAACAATCAGATCCAGAGTAGAAGGCTGCATGTGAATTCGACCTTCGGCAACTGCCCGGCGATCGGTGACAGCCTTGTCGCCGACATCGACCATGCTCGCTTCACCCTCCTCATTGACGTGGGAAAGTTCATCGCTCATGAGCAGGTCCCTTCTATAGCTCACGCTGGAGGATGTACTCGGCGAGGTCCTCCAGTCTCTGACGCGCGGGCCCGGGATCGGCTGCAGCCCGCAGGGAATCCAGAGCATCCTGAATCACGGCTCTGGCCCGCTCCTTCACCTGTTCCATGATTCGGTGTTCAGCAAGCAGGTGGGCAATCTCTTGACGCTCTTTTGCGGCGTCCTCCGATTCATGACACGTTTTCAACAACTGCAACAGGTGGTCGCGACCACTCTGGTCGAGGGCTTCGCGAAGCATCAACACCGGCAGAGTCAGTTTGCCATTGCCCAGATCTGTTCCCAGAGACTTTCCGACCAACTCGGGGTCACCGACAAGATCCAGCGAATCGTCGATAATCTGGAACGCCTCCCCCATCCGATTGCCGTAGCGCTCGAGTGCATCGGCCTGTTCAGGACTTGCACCGGACAGCATTGCGCCCAGCTTGCAGGAAAGGCCGTAGAGGATCGCTGTCTTGCGGTGAATGATCTCTTCGTATTGCTGAAGGGTCAGTTCAAGATTCCCGGCATTGCCAACCTGCATGATCTCACCGATGCAGATCTCCCGGGTACACTCCGCCAAAAGCCTCGCCGCACCCTCCACCTCTGTGGATATGACGAAACCCCGGGCATAAATGATGTCACCCAAAAGAATCGATGCACGATCACCGTATCGGGTGTGGATCGTTTCCACCCTTCGCCGGACATCGGCCTGATCGAGAAGATCGTCATGGACCAGAGTAGCAGTGTGAATCAGCTCGACCACCGCCGCACAGCGGACGTGATCGGTGCGGATCTCACCGAAACAGCGGCCCGCGAGGAACACACATGCAGGTCGAATCTGCTTGCCCCGAAATTGGGAGAGGTGTTCGAGCAGTTCATGAACGTAGGGTTCGGCGGATTTGAACTCAGCAACGAGGTATTCACGCAACTTCTCCATGTCCCCGGCAATGGGTCCATAGAGGTGCGCCAATACCTGCGATCTTCCGATCGGGCTCTCTTCCGCAGCGAGTCCCTCTGCGTTCACCGGACCGGCCCACCGATGGCAGGAAGATCATCGATGGGATGCAACGGCAACTCGAATGCCTTGCTGACCCCGCGATGGAAAACCTTGCCGCCACAGACATTCAGGCCCTGTGCACGCAGAGGGTCGCGCTTGACAAAAGCTTCCAGTCCACTCTTTGCCAGGTCGACCAGATAAGGCTGGGTCGCGTTGGTCAGGGCAAAGGTCGACGTTCTGGAAACCGCTCCGGGCATGTTGGCAACACAGTAATGGACGACCCCGTCGACCACGTAAGTGGGTTCAGCGTGTGTGGTCGCACGACAGGTTTCAACACAGCCACCCTGGTCGACAGCGACGTCGACAATGACGGAGCCTTCCGGCATCTCGGCGAGCCATTCTTTTGGCACCAGTACCGGCGCACGGTCTCCGGCGACAAGCACTGCGCCGACGACGAGATCCGCTTGCTGAACCGCTTCCCGAATCGAGAAAGGAGTGGAGAAACAGGTATTGACGTTGGCCGGCATGGTGTCGTCGAGATAACGCAGGCGATCGAGATCGATATCGAAGATCTTGACCCTTGCTCCCAGACCTGCAGCCATCTTGGCGGCATTTGATCCCACCACTCCACCGCCCAAAACCACGACTCTGCCCGGCTCCACACCCGGTACTCCGGGCATCAGGACTCCGCGTCCACCATTCTGTCTCTGAAGAACGGTCGCACCTGCAAGAACAGACATGCGGCCGGCGACTTCACTCATGGGAGTCAGAAGGGGCAAGGCTCCCCGGGAGTCTTCGATGGTCTCGTAGGCGATTGCTGCCACACCAGATTCGAGACAGGCATCCGTCAATTCTCTCGAAGCGGCGAAGTGGAAGTAGGTGAAGACGATCAGATCCGGTCTCAGATAGCCGTACTCTGAAGCAAGAGGCTCCTTGACCTTGACGACGATCTCCGAGCGTGACCAGACCTCGGAGGCCTCGGCAACCATCTCACAACCGGCGTCGATATATTCCTGATCCTGGATTCCACTGCCAAGGCCTGCGCCTTTCTCGACGAGGACCTTATGCCCTGCCTTCACGAGAAGGAATGCTCCGGAAGGAACGACGGAAACCCGTTGCTCCTGCTGTTTGATCTCCTTGGGAACACCGATGGTGCGGGAACTCATGCTCACTCCTTTGGGAATGGTGTTTTCATTGGTCAGGGTCAGGGTTCATTCCCCGGCGGCTTTCAACAACCGGCATTCTTGAAGGGGACGGTCCCACCGGTGATCTCTCTCCAGAGCCATCTTCGGCTCTTGAAAGATCCTGACCGGGCGACCCGGACCGAACCCGGATTTTATGGGGGCCACCCTGAAGTGACAAGCGATGGCGAGCCCTCCAGGGCAGGAAGAAGGCGAATTCTTCACGAAAATGGCAACTCCGTCTGGATGACCCTCTTCAGAGCACCGATGCTGACAACGATGACGGCATACACGGGCAGTGCCGGGAAAGGGTCCAGAGTTGGGAAACCCCCCTCCAAATGATGACTCCGCTTCTGCTGTCGCCCTTTTGGGGGGAGTCTTTGACCCTCCGCATCAGGGGCACATCGATATCGGTCATTCCGCTTTGCAACTGGAAGCGGTCGGTGAAGTGATCTGGATCCCCTGTGCCAGAATCCCCCACCACAAATCCTCACCAGTGGCCCCCGCGGAAGCACGTTTGCAAATGGTTGAGCGCATCTGTGCCGAGATCGATGGCTTTACCGTGGATGACGTCGAGTTCCATCGTCAGGGCCCCTCCTACACGGTGGATACCGTTCGCAGTCTGTCGCAACGATTTGGTGACAGACCCCTGCTCTGGATCATCGGCGCCGACAATGCCGACAAGATCGCCCAGTGGAGATCTGCAGAAGAACTGTGGCAAATGGCGATCCCCGTGGTCGCTCCACGACCGGGAGTGGCGGCTGGAACCACAGAAAGCACTGCTCTGGTCAGGGAGGATTTCCCCTTCATCGACGAAGAGCGCTGGCAGCAGTTTCTGCGCTGGCAGTTGCCACCCGCTTCGGGGGAAATCTCTTCCAGTGAAATCCGCTCTCGATTGGCCCAAGCAGAAGAACCTCGATCCGTGATCGCTGAACACCCCGGAATTCCTGAGATCCTCAGAGATTTCCTGCTTCAGGGCGGCTGGTATCACACTTCTTCTGATTAGCTCGCCGGGATCAACTTGATTCACCGTCATCTGACGGCACCATCGGGGGAGTTAACAGAAAACCGGAAGGAACCGGAAGATGTCGAGAACACGCGTCAAAGACCTGCTGAACCACACCGGTGAAGACGTCACCCTCAAGGGGTGGCTTTACAACCGTCGGTCATCCAAGAAATTTCACTTCGTTCTTTTGAGAGACGGATCCGGCATCGTCCAATGCATCGTCACCAAAGCAGAGATGGATGAAGAGGCCTTTGAGGCCATCGGCAAGATCCCCTACGAATCTGCCATCGAAATCCGGGGCAAGGCCAACGCCGATGAGCGCTCCCCTGGTGGAGTGGAAATTCACGCCTCCGCGGTGGAGGTCATCAGCGAAGCGGAAGAGTACCCCATCTCCAAACAGGAGCATGGCCCTGATTTCCTTCTCTCCCACCGTCACCTTTGGCTGCGATCCAAAAAACAGGTCGCTATCATGCACATCCGCAATGAAGTGCTGAAAACGATTCGTGATGACATGCATGAGCGTGGATTCCACTGCATCGACGCCCCCGTCTTCACACCCAACTCCTGCGAAGGCACCAGCACGCTCTTTGAAGTCGACTACTTTGATGATGAAAAGGCTTATCTGACACAGAGTGGCCAGCTTTACATGGAAGCTGCAGCGATGGCTCTGGGAGATGTCTACTGTCTGGGTCCCACATTCAGAGCTGAAAAATCAAAGACGCGGCGGCATCTGACCGAATTCTGGATGTTCGAGCCGGAGATGGCATTTGCCGGGATCGATGAAGTCATGGATCTGGCAGAGGCAATGCTCCAGAAAATCGCCGCCAACGTGCTCGAGAACTGTCAGGCCGATCTGGAAGTTCTCGAACGCGATACCGATCAACTGCGCAAAGCTCTCGCACCCTTCCCGAGGATCTCCTACTCGGAGGCGGTCGAGCGGCTGAATGACGAAGGCCACCCTTTCGAGTGGGGCGGCGATCTCGGAGCACCCGACGAGACCAAGATTTCTTCCTGGTTTGACACCCCGGTGATGGTTCACCGTTACCCCGAAGCGGTCAAAGCGTTCTATATGAAACGCGATCCACAGGATTCCAGAGTGGCCCTGGGCGTCGATGTCCTTGCACCCGAGGGTTATGGCGAAATCATCGGTGGTGGCCAGCGGGAAGAATGCCTCGAAACCCTCTTGGGCCGAATCAATGAACATGAGCTCGACCCGGAAGATTTTGCTTGGTATCTGGATTTGCGCCGCTATGGGTCTGTTCCCCACGGAGGCTTCGGCCTTGGCGTAGAGAGAACGGTCTGCTGGCTGGCGGGAATTGAGCATGTCAGGGAATGTATCCCCTTTCCGCGCATGCTTTATCGGATCTACCCCTAGCACCCTTGCCTGCCTCTACAGGATCGATACAATGAGGTTTACATTCAGGGATGTATGTTCTGAAAGTCTCGATGGAATATTCAGGCTTCAGGACTGCTACCGGACTTCCCCCGCCTTGGGGTCCGTGACCTGAATTCCGGGACTTCTGAGACCCCCGGCCCCCACTTCATGAGAGGCAAGAGCATGTCAGAGATGCAATTCGGATCAAGACGTCGATCAGTCATGATTACCGGTACCCTGGCTTCTCTGGTTTGGCTCATCCTTTTGATCCCAGCCACCCCCTCTCATGCACAGAATGGTGCGATTCTTCAGCAAACCACGGCCTGTGGTACCAACCCGAAAAGCACTGATTTGACGGTTCGCACCTCCGATGGAACTGTCTGGGGTATCGATGCCACCAGCGGCAAAATTTGTGTCTACACCACCGCTGGAACCCTTGCCCTGACCAACATGATCGACCATCCGGTGGGCGCAGCGCAGGCTCCACTCTTCCAGCCCCAGTGCTCGGGAATCAGTTACTCTGCTGCTACAGACACCTTCTGGATCCTCAACTCGACCGGACTGGAACTCTCCGAGATGGACCCCGCCGGCAACCAATTGGGTGCACCAGTCAGTATTCAGGCTTCCACAACCCTGACCGGCCTTGCTCTCAACCCGTTGGACGGCCACCTCTGGACCCTGAATACACAGGACAACACGGCTCTTGAAATTGACCCCCTCGACGGCTCAATTCTCTCGACACTCCCACTTCCCGGTTCGCCGGTCCGTTACAGTTCAGGTCTCGATATCCGCTTCGATAACAGCCAGGCCGTGCTCGACTTCACGTACGGCGATGTTTTTGACGCCGGAATTTCCGAAGTCCGCAGTGTCAATCTCACGACCGGATCACTCTCCTGTTATCAGGTCGATCTGAATCAGATTGAATCGGGAGATTCTCTTTTGGGAATTGCCGTCAGTGGCTCCTCCACCTACGTCACAACCTGTTGCACGGTTTATCAGGTCGACTCGATTCAAAACAGCCTGCTGGCCGTTGCAGACCTGCAGGGACTCGTCGACGGTGAAGGTAATCTGACACTCGACTGGCGCAACTGTGGTCCGGGTACCAACGGCATATACAACTCGATTCGCATTACCCGCAACGGCGCCATCATCGACACCATCAGTGGGTCTGCAAATAACTGGACCGACACTTCACCCCCTGCTGAAGCCGATATCCTTTATCAGGTTCAGGGCGTCGTCGGATCCAACCTCGCGACTTCCTCGATTTCCCTGAGCAATGCTGCAGGTGGACTTTCACAGGTTCTCTCCGTTCCCGGATTTTATCCCAGAGATCTGGCCTATGATCCTGAGCAGGATGATCTCTATGTGACGGACAGTTTCTCCAGCGAAATCCGTGTCTTCGGTTCTGATCTGGTGCAAAAACGCGTGATCGACACCGGGCTCGCCAATCTTCGTGGAATCGGCTACAACACCCTCCTCGATGTCCTTTTGGTCAGCAGGGCAAACAGCAGTCTGGTGACCTTTGTCGAGCCGACGACCGGAACTCCCCTGTCTTCATTCCCCAGCTCCAGTTCTGATATTACCTCGATTTCCTACGACTCCTCCGCAGATGACTGGCTTCTCTTTCGTAACACCGGCGGCCCCGATGCAGAAGTCTTGCGCATGGAAGCGGCCGATGGCCTCGAAGGAAATCCTCTGGGCACCATCTCTCCGCCCCAGACTTCCGGACTGGTTCTCAGCAATGGCATGGCTTCCCTCGATGACGGAACCCTGCTGCTTGGAATTGATGCAGCAGGAATCGGATCGAGTGTCAGCCAGCTGACCTCTTTCGGATTCCCCCTCGCATACAGCATGCCCATGGGAGCGATTGGTAATTCTCTCCAGTTGCTCAATAATTCATGGACCGGTCTCGAAGACATCGGAAGCTCCGTCGTCATCGCCGGAAATGCGACCAGTTCTCTCTACAAACTGATCCTCGTCAGTGACGGCCCTGATTTCCTGCGGGGAGATTCGGACAGCAACAACCTCGTCAACCTCGCCGACGCCATTTACACCGCCATCTGGCTCTATTCCGGAGGCACGACTCCCTCCTGCATGGATGCGGTCGACGCCAATGACGATGGCAGGTTGGACATATCTGATCCGTTGTACACCTTGCTCTATCTATTTGCCGGATCTGCCCCACCTCCCATTCCATTCCCTCTTTCGGGAGAAGATCCCACCTTCCTCGACAACCTCGGTTGTTAATCAACCGAAAGTTGACATAGACCCCTCTGTTAATAAACTTTGTATATCTCTCTTGCTGAGAGACACCGCCCGACTTGCACCGCAAGCAAGCATGGTGGGGAAGAGTCTTGTGCCAGATTACCTGACACAAGGGGGAAGATATTCATGCGGGGGCCTCCCAGGAGGCAAGCAGAGGAGATGAAGAAGATGGGTACCTGCATCCAGCAGGTATTCGCGGCGGTGTGTCTGTTTGTATTCATGACGAGTCCAGTCATGGGTCAGCAATCCCTCACCATCGCGGATGCCACGACTCAGGGGCTATCAGCATTCAATACGGAGGTGGTCCTCCAAAGCACGGGCGATACCCAGGGCTATGTCCTGGCCATCGGGTTCGACCCCAGCGTGCTCACGGCCACCAACGTCAGTGTGGAAGGGTCAGATGTGGAAAGCATCGGGGCGGAGTTGATCGCAGCGGAAGTGCTCACTGAGGGGATGACCCTTGGTGTGGTGCTCGATGCGCAAAGTCCATTCGACGGACAGGTGATCCCACCGGGTCAAAGTTCCGTCGGTGTGCTCTCCTTTACGCCTGCGACTATCGCCACCAGTAACCTGACGACCACATTGAATTTTGTGGATGGAGTGTTCAATTCTCCACCCCTCGACAACATTATCGTTCAGGGAGGGCTTTCGATTGGTGCCATTGACGGACTGAGCCTCAATAGCGGCACTGTCACCCTGACCCCTCCGCCACCTGACAGTATCAGCGTGGGCTCCTCGAGTGTCCTCGCCAACGGATCTGCAGTTGCCGATGTACCGATTCTGCTTTCAAACAGCACGGGTCCGGTTCAAGGCTTTGTGATCGCCGTCGCCCATGGTCCTAATGAACTGACCCTTGAAGAAATCACCATTGAAGGAACCATCACTGAAAGTGTTGGATCCGAGTTCGAGGTGGCCAATCTTTACGCAGACGGCGGAACCATCGGAGTCGTTCTCGACTTCATGCCACCCTTCGACGGCCAGGTGATCCCGGTTGGCAATGAACAGCCGATCGCCATCTACCGTTACAGCTGCAACAACCCGATCTTCCTCCCGGAGGCAGATCTGGCGACACCCTTGACCCCCATCAACAACTACATCGGTGAACCTCCGCTGGAGAATGTCATCGTGGTCGAGGGTCTGTCCCTGAATCCTTCATTGCAGGCAGGTACCTTGACCTGTATCGCCGTGGAACCGCCCCCTGAGCACAACACGATCATGACTGCGGAAGCAGTCTTCGACGGTGCCGTGGGCGAATACGCCTACGCAGGGCAAACGGGAACACTCAACATTTACTACAGTGATCCCGACGATGAGATTCAGGGATTCACAGTGACCATCTGTTACGACTGTGACCTGACCATCGAGGACGGCACCTTCAGCCTTGACGGCTCTATCGTTGAGGAGACAGGCGCTGAGTACCTCAATCACCAGGTTGACGACGATTGCTCCGACGGTGAAACAGGTGAGCTTATTCTGGCGATCCTGCTGGATGCTTTGCCACCATTTGAAGGCCAGACCCTGCCTCCCACCTCAGAAGATCTTCTGGTGGGTTCGATTCAGGTCACGGTCGACGAGAGTGCCGAATGCAATCAACTGCAGGAGATCTACTTCTGCGACAACATCAACGGTCTCGGTACCGTGTTCCTCTACAACAACGTGGTTATCGACTACCAGTCGGTGCAGGACTACGAGCGAATCGATACGGGTATCACCGTGGTTCCGGAGGAAATCTTCCAGCGCGGAGACTGCAACAGTGACGACAAAGTCGACCTTGCGGATGCCGCCACCATTATCGCTTCACAGTTTCAGGGACTGCCGATCCTTTGCGCAGATGCCTGTGACGGAAATGATGATGGACTGATCAACCTTGCAGATTCTGTCTACGTGATGAACTGGCTCTTCAAGTTCGGCCCGATTCCACCGGATCCGGGACCGTTCGACAATGGACCCGATCCCACCGACGACGAATTACCAGTGTGCGACAGCAATGACACCGGCTGTGCGGGACAGCCCTAAAGTCAACGAACAAACACTTCCCCTCGTTTGGGGGGGGAAAACTCTATTACGAGCTCACTGACACGGAAGTCGGTGGCGAGGAAGGACAACGAGATGTTAAATCTCACGAAACCAGGAAAAGCCTGTATCGCTTTTCTACTGACCACGGTAATGCTGTCAGGCTTTGCCCATGCGCAAGACCCTGACCTCTTGGTCAAAATGTCTGACGGTCAGGCATTTGGCGGCGGTTCTCTGACCCAATCCATCCTTTTGGATAATTCCCAGCCTGGTGCGATTCAGGGCTGGAGCCTGGGAGTCTGCAATGATCCGGGTTCCCTGATCCCTGTCAGCTCCGCACTCGGAGCCGATGCTGCTACTGTCAAAAATGGTGCTGCACCTGACTTCGAGACGATGAATCTCACCGATGAAGGGGTGACTCAGGGTGTGGTGATTTGCTTCACCGGCTGCGCAACTCTGACCGAGGTCACGGACTTCGAGATGCTCACGATTGACTACAGCGTCCTCGGAGAAGTGGGAAGTTCTTCCCAGTTGCAGTTCTGCTCATACGGAACTCCTCTCGTGACCACCGTGCTGGTGATCGACAGTGAGAGCGTCATTCCCACCAAGCAGGATTCGACCATCGAGATTCTCAGTCCCAACTTCCTGACTCTGGGTTCGGGAATGGGCGTCGTCGGCCAGACCGCCGAGTTGCCCGTCTCCCTGACGACAGAGCGCCCCATCGATGGGCTTTCCATCGCTGTCGGCTATGACCAGAGCCTGCTTACTTTTGTGGGCGCCTCTGCCGCTGGTGCCGCTGCAGATGCGGACTTTGTCGAAGTTTCCGGAACTGCTGAGCCTGGCACTCTGGGTGTCGGTCTCGTGATGAGCTTCAGCCTTTCCGTGGAAATCCCGGTGGGCGACGATCAGCAAGTCCTCAGTCTTGCTTTTGACGTTGCCAATGATCTGGGTGGCCAGCCGGCTCCCCTGATTTCGCCTGTCGGCTTCATTCCGTCCTCTGGATCTCCGCCGATCACCAACAGGATTGTCGACGGAAGCTACAGTGAAACACCCAATCTGGTTGACGGTTCGATCGAACTGGTCGACTTCAACCCCTTCGTTCGTGGTGACTGTAACCGCGACAGTTTCGTCGATATCGCAGACGGCATTGCCATTCTGGCTTACCTCTTCCAGGGACAGCCCGTGGGCGGCAACTCCGGCCCCTGCCTTGACGCCTGTGACATCGATGACAGTGCTACTCCGACCAGTCCTGGTATCGGTATTGGAGACGCAGTTTACGTCTTCACCTACCAGTTCGCCGGTGGATCACCTCCGCCCGCTCCCTTCCCGGACATGGGAATCGACCCGACTAACGGGGACGGACTGGGCTGTGATGGCGATGGAGATGACCAGTAAAGCGTTGATCTGAAACTGTATCCAAATCGCTCGTAATGAGTTTTGGGCCTCGGGGGAAACTCCGGGGCCCAATTTTTACCGGATTTGAGGCAAGGCAACTATCGGGCCTGCCAGTGTCCTCTCCGGATGTGGATGGGTGCCACAGGGGTGGTAATATGGGTCTTGGTGAATGATTGTGGTCTTGAAGGAATCTGTTGCTTTTGTGGATTCCAGCCCCCCCACCGACCATGAATCATTGGACCATGAATCATTGATTCTAAATGATCCCCAGGCCTGTTCTTCAGGAGGAGTCCGATTCCAATGCACTTCCAAAAGTCGCAGCTCTTCTTCATGTTGGCGCTTCTGATTCTCCCGTTTGGTGAGATGAGAGCAGAGAACAGCCTGAACATCTCCAATGTAAGTGCCAATGCAGGTGAAAGTGGAATCCACTGCTTCATCTCTGCGACCAACGATGAGCCAATCGAAGGATTTGCGCTGGGTCTTCAATACCCGATTCCGGATCTTGTTTTGACCGGCGCAGACTTTACGGACACCGCCGTACTCGATCTTCTTTCGGGGAACCAGCCTGACTTTGCGGGAATCCAGATCGATTCCAACAACGGAACGATGACTGCCGGTGTGATTTTCGGTTATGGCAGTCTCGGTCAAGCCCCTCCGGCACTGGACGCTTCCCCTGCGATTCCCCAAACACTGATGCGTCTGACATTCTCAGTCAGCAACGAGGCTCTTCCTGCAACATTGCCGTTGCAGTTGGTCGATGGGCTTGGAGATCCGGGAATTGACAACGTCCTTTCCGCTGGAGGCTTCACCATCGTTCCAACCCTCAATGACGGAAGCTTCACGGTGAACAACCAGCACATTCTGAGTTTTGATCCGTTGATTGCGGCACCCGGTGGAACAGTCACTACTGTTCTCAAGTACGAGCATGTCGACCCCATTCAGGGATATCAGATTGCCATCTCCTACGACAACACTCTCTTGACCCACATCGAGCCCTCCAGTGACTTTGGCTACTTCTCTGGATTGACCGCTGACGCAGTCTTCCCTGGAGGACCCGGGGCATTCAACGGTATCGAGCTTTTCTACCCTGCGATGGACCCGAATGTTGCGCCGGGTGTCGGGCTCGCGACCTTTGCAGCCATCTTTGACTTCCTGCCGCCTTTCAGTGGTCAGGTGCTGCCAGCGGGGACAGACCAGTCCCTGTTACAACTGGAATTTGCGGTTTCTCCCAGTGCCCAGGTGGGATCGACAACCACCATTGTTCTCGATGATTCCTACAATCTGCCCTCTTGTCCAGCAGCAGACCCCAACTGCGTTCCCGGACCTGCGGTCAACTACGTCATCTTCGACGGCCTGTCGATTTCACCGATCAAAATTGACGGTGTGATCGAGTTCGACAGCACCCCCGGGTTCCGCCGCGGCAACACCAATGGTGACAGCGGAGTGGATCTGGCAGACGCCCTGTTTGTGGTGAACTATCTCTTTGCAGGTGGACAGCAGCCAAGCTGCCTGGACTCTGCCGACATGAATGACGATGGTTCTCTCGACATTTCCGACACCATTTACCTTCTGAACTACCTGTTTGTCAGTGGTCCCACCCCTGCCGCACCTGGTCCCCAGAACTGCGGTCCCGACCCGACTGACGACAGCCTCGACTGCATCCTTGCCAGCGGTTGCTGATCCGAATCAACAACGCTGATCCTGAAATTTTTGACATTTTTCCCGGGTAGAAGCACCTGACCGGGAGATTCCCCATCCCTCTTGAGGAGGTGTCTCATGCGCTCAACAGTTTTACTGCTGACCGTTTTTCTCTGTTTCCCCCTGATCGCTCAGGGGCAAAACTCTTTCAGTGTTGACTCTGTTGCCACCATTCCCGGTTCCATGGTCGACGTGGTGATCCGACTCGACAATCAGTCTGAGGTTCAGGGATACCAGTGTGCCATTACATGGGATTCGAACCTGTTCACGTTTGTGAACACTCATACCAATGGCACGGATGTTGAATCCATCCTTTCCCCTGATTCCATCGAGTTCTTCACCTATACCAATGAGGATGAAATGGGCGGTGGAGTGGGTTGGGCTGCATGTGCAGCCATCTTCGACTTCAGCCCACCGTTCACAGGGCATACACTGCCTCCGGGAACCGGTAACTCTGTGGTCAAGTTCCAGCTGGAGAGTGTCGCTGACAACAGCCTCGTCGGATCATGCAGTAGCGTGAGCATGGTCAATGGACTGGGGTCTCCCCCGATCAACAACATTCTGACCATCAACGGTGTCAGCAATCTGCCGAATCTCTCGGAAGGTGAGGTTTGCTTCACCAACTCTGCACCGTTTATCCGTGGAGATGCCAACTCGGATGGTTCAGAAAATCTTGCAGACGCCATTTTCCTCATCGGTTACTTCTTCACCGACGGAACCCAGCCTGCATGCACTTCCAGTGCCGATGCCAATTCAGACCTGAAAGTGGATATTGGAGATGCAATCTTCCTGATCAATCACCAGTTCCTGAACGGCTCAGCACCCGCTTCGCCTTACCCGAACTGTGGTGGTGATCCGCTTGGAAGTGGTGGGCTCGGCTGCGCAAACTTCTCTGCTTGCCCCTGATAAAGACAATCACTTCAAAATCTGATCGAGGGCTGACCATTGAGGTCAGTCCTCGATTTTTTTTCTGGCCAGATACCAGTCTGTTTTGTCGAGAGAAGAATCTTCCATACGGTCTTCCGCCTCTTTCGTGGTCTTTGGCGGCGGAACGATCACGGCATCACCCTGTTTCCAGTTTGCCGGGCAGGCTACTCCTTTTTCATCGACCAATTGAAGCGCTTCGATCACACGGCATATCTCGGTAAATGACCGGCCTACCTCCGGAGGGTAACTGATCACTGCCCTGACGATTCCCGTTCCATCAATGAAGAACACTGAACGAACCGGAGCCGTTGCCGAAGTCGGTTCAGAAATCATCCCGAACTTTCTCGAAACCGCCTGATCAAGATCAGCGATCACAGGGAAGTCCACCTTGACTTCAAACCGACTCTCAATATCCCGTACCCAGGCAATATGCGAATAGATGCTGTCGACAGAACAGCCGAGAAGAGCAACACCCTTCTCTTCCATGAAATCCGACAACTTGCAAAATTCGACAAACTCTGTCGTGCAAACTGGAGTGAAATCTGCGGGGTGGGAAAACAGGACGACCCAGCGCCCTGATTGCCACTCAGAAAAGCGGATCATCCCATGGGTAGTTTGGGCTTCAAAATCCGGAGCAGGATCTCCCAGCCCGGGTCTCATTGGAATCTCTGCAGAATCAGCCATCGGGTTTCCATTTCCATTTTTGGGCTCAACAGTTGGGGCCAGGGCATGCCAATCCTGGACAAAGAAAACTGATCTGGGACCCATCTGAGGATACGCTAATGTCATGCTTTTAACGGTCAATATCAAGAGAGGCCGAAGCCTTTGAGCTATTCTCGAAACTATCGTTCCTTCACCATCGATGCTCCCTGGTATTGGATACCGCCAAAAGGTGAGCTGCGGAGTTTGCTACTGGGATTGCATGGCATGGCACAAGAGGGCGAACGATTCGGTGAAAAACTGTCCCCTCTTCTCGATCAGGGGATTGGGCTGATTCTCCCCAGTGGCCCCTACCCTATGGAAGTTCGTGGTCGCCACGGAGTACGGCAGGGGTACGCCTGGTACATCTTCACCGGAGACCAGCCGGGCTTCATGGAATCGATGCAGAGATCTGAAGAAGACTTATTGAATCTGCTGCTGGGAATCCGGCAAGACGCTGCTCTTTCAGATTTGCCACTGGATCTTCTCGGCTTCAGTCAGGGTGGTTATCTCGCAGGCTTCATGGCCCTCAGGCACGCTAATCTCTTCCGCAGTTGCACCATCGCATCTGCAAGACTGAAGCATGAATTTGTTGAATCGGAACTCGCTTCCTCCCCCCAGCTGCAAATGCTATTTCTCCATGATCGAAAAGATCCCCTGACCAAAGCCGAACCTGTGGAAGAATCGCAAAAAATCCTCCAGAGAGCAGGGGTCAACGCTGTAATTCAATGGCATGATGAAGGTCATGCACTCGGAACTCAGAGTGTGGGTTTACTGGCCCAATGGCTGAAGGATATCTCGGACCAATGAAGGATACGGATTCACTCCTCGAAGAACTCAAACAGGCTCTGGAAGACTTTGATACCGATCGAAGCGTGGCACTGATTGGCCAGCTCTCAAATAAGGCCACCGAAATGGATCCATTGATTCTGATCGTGACCGCCCTGCTTGAAGTGGGACAACCCCGGGAAGCGCTCCAACGGATTCAGGATCTTGAAGAGTTGGGGTCTTCTGCTCCGGGTTACGACGAGGAACTCGCAGAGACTCTCAAGCATCGCAAGGTCGAGGCACTCTACCTCACCGGTGATCCCCAAAGCGCACTCGCTTTGACTCTTTCACTGGATCCCGCGGACCCTCTCGAAGAGGCTGATCGGGAGTTTTTCATCGGCCTTTGTCACGACCACCTCGGCGATCCGGAATCCGCAGACGAACACTTCGCGAAGGCAACCGAGCTCGACCCTGATGGTAACCCGCCGATTCCCACCATTTCGTCTGAGGAAGCCCATGAACTGGTCGCAACAGTCTTGGGAGAGTTGCCGGAGAAAATCCTCAAGGAGATGGAGGAGGTTCCCATCATTCTGGAGGACCTTCCCGAACTGGCGATGATTCAGGAATCCGCAGGGCAGATCAGCCCCGATACTTTGGGTCTCTACAGCGGTTCAACGGTGGCCAATGACTCCCAGGGGGGATTTTCCCCACAGGAGGGAATGCCCACCGCTGCAGTCATTCGCATCTACCGCAGAAATCTCGAACGCATGTCCCGAAACAAGAAAAATCTCGTGGAGCAGGTGAAAATCACCCTGCTCCACGAGATTGGACATCACTTGGGTCTCGACGAGGAAGACGTCGATCGTCTGGGTCTCGCCTAGGCGCCAGCCACTCCCGCAGCCTGATTCTTCAACTCCTCGACTTTGGTGCACTGCTCCCACGGGAAACCGGCATCCTCACGGCCAAAGTGACCATGGGCGGCAGTCGGCGCGTAAATGGGACGACGCAGATCGAGAGTGTTGATGATCCCGGCAGGAGTCAGGTCGAAGACCTCGGTGACCATTTTCTGCAGATCGGTATCAGCAACGGTTCCGGTACCAAAGGTATCCACCAGAACCGACATCGGCTCGACAACACCAATGGCGTATGCCAACTGAACCTCACACCGCTTTGCAAGACCGGCTGCGACAATGTTTTTGGCAACGTAACGGGCCATGTAGCAGGCAGAACGATCCACTTTTGAGGGGTCTTTGCCACTGAAAGCGCCACCACCATGGCGGCCCATGCCACCGTAGGTGTCGACGATAATCTTGCGTCCGGTCAGACCACAGTCTCCCTGCGGACCACCGACCACAAAACGACCGGTCGGGTTGATCCAGTACTTCGTTTTTTCGTCGAGAAGATTGGCCGGAATGATTTTGTGAATGATCTGCTCCTTGATGTACTCATGCAACTTTTCATTGCTGACATCGTCGGAGTGCTGGGACGAAAACACGACGGCATCGATACGGCTCGGTTTTCCATCCACGTACTCGACAGTCACCTGACTCTTGGCATCCGGGCGCAGGAATGGTGCATCCCCGGCGTCGCGAAGACGCTTGTGCTCTTCGACCAACTTGTGTGAAAGACTGATAGCCATCGGCATCAGCTCAGGAGTCTCGTCGCAGGCATAACCAAACATCAACCCCTGGTCACCCGCACCTTCACGATCGACACCCATGGCGATATCGGGGCTCTGCTTGTCCAGAGTGACCATGACAGAACAGGTTTCTGCGTCGAACCCCATTGCCGAATCGGTGTATCCGATCTCGCGAATCTTGTCTCGAACCAGTGACTGAACGTCGACGACGGTGTTGCTGGTTACTTCTCCGGCCACCACAACCAATCCGGTGGTGATCATCGTTTCACAGGCAACTCGGCTGGCAGGGTCTCCAGCAAGATAGGCATCCAGAATGGCGTCAGAGATCTGGTCAGCCATCTTGTCGGGGTGCCCACAGGACACCGATTCAGAGGTGAAAAAAGCATTTTCGATCAGCATCAGATTCCTCCCAGCCTGATTTTCAAAACTGCGCTGAAGGCGCGATTTTATTCGTTTAATCGGGACAATTTAGCCACTCAGAGGCCCTGAGCCAACCGACTCCGGATTATTCGATCCATGGTTTCAACGCGGTTGCGGTTGCAGAGGAAATCCCTCCAAGGGCACTTTTCACGGTTTCGACGGCCTTTTGACGCCCTCGAATCGCTTCCCTCGAAATTGCCCTCTCGCGAACCCAATCGGTCAAATCCTTCGAATCGGCGACTTCATCCACCACCCCGAATGGATTCAACAGTGTCTTCATATCCCTGAAATTTCCGATATGAGGCCCATGGCTGGTAAAACATCCGCACAAGACCGGCTCAAGAAAATTATGGCCGCCACGGTCGACCAGACTGCCGCCAACGAACACCGCTTCCGCACAGGTGTAAGCTTCCATCAGTACACCGAGTTGGTCCACGATCAGGACTTCAGATTTTCCGGCCGTACCGGAGGCACTCCAGTCCTCGGCAGACCATCCCAACTCTTCCACAGACTTGTGAATCTCGGCACATCTCTCGATGTGCCTTGGGGCGAGGACAAGACGGGCACGAGGATTCTCCCGAAGTATCTGCCGGTGCACTTCGAGAGCCATCGACTCTTCACCAGGATGGGTACAACTCGCCATCCATACAAAACCATCCGCAGGATTGAATCTCCGGCCCGGTATGGAAAGAGATCCGAAGTCGTACTTCAGATTTCCAGTAACCTGCACCTTTTCCACCGGGGTTCCGATCTGAATAAAGCGATCGGCATCTTCTTCACTTCTCGCCAAAACCAGATCAGGAACTTGAGCCATCCAACCCAATACTGAATTCCAGGTTTTCCATTTTTTCAATCCGGCATCCGAAATTCTGCCATTGACCACAGTGACCGGAATTGAATAGGCCTTGCACGCAAGAAGCATTTGTGGCCAGTACTCCAGCTCAACAAGAATCAGTATCGATGGACGCATCTTCCTGATCATGGTGAACATGAAGTGGCCCAGATCGATGGGCAGCAATCGCACTTCCACCTCAGGCAGAAGTTTCTTTGCCATCTCACGGGCTCCGGTGGTCATCGTCGTCAGAAGGAATTCCTTGCCCGGGTGCCGGGCCATCAACTCTGCCACCAGTGGTCTCGCGGCGTGGACCTCTCCGACGCTTGCCGCATGAATCCAGATTCTGGGCCTGACCGGCAGGGAAATTTGCCAAAGACCGATTCTCTCCCTGAGATCTCCGACTCCCCGTCCCTCGGCGATTACCTTGTAAAGAAGCCAGGGGGACACCAGGACGAGCAGAGGCACCATGACAAACACATCCAGAAGAATGGAACAGATCAGTAACCGAAGAGAGAGTGTGCTGGTTGCAGATCGGTACATCATGGCCTTACCGGCGGCATTCCACCGTGAAGCACTGGGACAATCCTATTGTTTGCCGTGACACTTCTTGAACTTTTTGCCACTGCCACAGGGACAGGGATCATTGCGACCCACTTTGGGCTGATCATTTCGGATCGTCTCTACCGTGGCAGTTTTTTGAGAACCCGAAACGCCCTGATCCATCGCCTGGGAATGGGAGTCAAATTGCTGCTTTGCGGCATCGGCGGTGACTCCCTCTGAGCCCCCACTCCACGTGCTCGCAAGTTGCTCCTGCTGTCGGGTCTCATCCACCTTTTCGATGCGGATTCTCGAGATGACGGCCGAGGTGTCTTCCTTGAACTGGTGCAACATACCCGTGAACATCCGGAATCCCTCACGCTTGTATTCCAGCTTGGGGTCCACTTGCGCATAGCTGCGCATGCTCACTCCCGTTCGCAACTGGTCCATGGCATGAAGGTGGTCTTTCCACTTTTCATCCAGAGAGCGCAACAGAATGTAATGAAGCAGGCGGTCAAAATCATCCCCACCGGCACTCTCACGCTTCTGTTCGACTTCCTGCTTCCAGCTCTCGCAGACCTTGTCCACTGCAGCTTCAGATTCGAGTTCACTGGGTTTGATCAGAACGCCATACTTCTGCTCGACATGCTCTGAGAGCATTTCTGAAATCGGCTTGTCCGGATCCTCAATGTCGAGCAACCCGGCGTGGTACTCCTCGAGAACATCCTCGAACTGATCTCCGATCAACTCCTGGAGATGGTCTGAAACGAGGATGCGATCCCGGATCTGGTAGACCGCTTTCCGCTGACTGTCCATGACCTGATCGTATTCGAGAAGATTCTTTCGAATCTCGAAGTTTCTCGCCTCGACTTTTTTCTGTGCTTTCTCGATCGATCGTGAAACCATCGGGTGTGAGATATCAACACCCTCATCCATGCCAAATCTTTTCAGCATGGCGGAGACACGATCACTGGCGAAGAGGCGCATCAAGTCATCCTCCAGAGAGAGGAAGAAGAGCGTTGCCCCCGGGTCTCCCTGGCGACCACATCGCCCTCGCAACTGATTGTCGATTCGGCGAGACTCGTGCCTCTCCGAACCAATCACCATCAGGCCACCCGCTTCCTTGACACCATCCCCCAGAACGATGTCCGTTCCACGACCAGCCATGTTCGTGGCAATCGTCACCCGGCCCATTTGTCCCGCTTCAGAGATGATCTCCGCTTCCCTTTCGTGGTGTTTCGCATTGAGCACATTGTGCTTGATACCACGACGGGTCAGAGCCGCAGAAAGCGCTTCCGAATCCTCGATGGAAATTGTTCCAACGAGAAGAGGACGCCCACTCTGGTTTTCATTGGCGATTCGGTCGACAACCGCATTCCACTTTTCACGAGTCGTCCGATACACGATGTCGGACTGGTCGTCCCTGGCCACCGGCTTGTTGGTTGGAATCTCCACCACTTCAAGGCCGTAGATTTCGCGGAACTCTTCCGCCTCGGTGATCGCCGTTCCCGTCATTCCCGAAATCTTGTCGTAGAGACGGAAGAAGTTCTGGAACGTGATGGTTGCCAGAGTCTGGTTTTCATCCTTGATCTTGAGGCCTTCGCGGGCTTCCACCGCCTGATGAAGTCCGTCCGACCAGCGGCGGCCATCCATCAGTCTTCCGGTGAACTCGTCGACGATGACCACACTGCCCTCGTTGACGACATAATCCACATCCTTGCGATAAAGGTGGTGCGCCTTGAGAGACTGTTCGATGTGATGGGGCCAATGCATGTTCTCGAAAGAGTAAAAGGAATCAACTCCGACCAGCTTTTCTGCGGCTTCGATCCCCTCTTCAGTCAGGAGGACCTGCTGCTCCTTCTCCTTGACCTCGAAGTGACGATCCCGCACCAGCTTCCGCACGGCACGATCTGCATTGTAGTAGATGTCTGTCGATTTCTCTGCCGGACCAGAAATGATCAGTGGCGTCCGGGCCTCGTCAATCAGGATCGAGTCCACCTCGTCAATGATGGCAAAGGCGCGGTGCTTTTGGCACTGGTCTTCAGGACGGGTTTTCATGTTGTCGCGCAGGTAGTCAAAGCCGAACTCATTATTGGTGCCGTAGGTGATGTCGCAGCCATATTGCTCAAGCCGCTCTTGACTCTGCATATTCGACTGGATCGCTCCAACCGTCATCCCGAGCGCCTCAAAAACCGGACGCATCCAATCTGCGTCACGCTTCGCGAGGTAGTCGTTCACCGTAACGACGTGGACACCTTTACCCGGAAGAGCATTCAGGTAAGCCGGAAGGGTCGCGACAAGGGTCTTTCCCTCTCCGGTTCTCATCTCAGCGATTCCACCGTGATTGAGAACGATTCCACCGATCAACTGCACATCATAGTGACGCATGGCGACACCGGTGCCGGTCTTCAGATTGCGGCGAGAGGATTCACGGACGGCTGCGTAAGCTTCAGGCAAAAGATCATCGAGGGCTTCGCCCGCTTCAAGGCGGGAACGAAGGTCGGCGGTCAGCCCACGCAGTTGATCGTCACCGAGAGCTTCAAATCGCGGTTCGAGATCGTTGATCTTGGCGACCAACGGCAGCAGATCCTTGATGATCTTTTCATTGCGTGAGGGCACGATCTTGCCGACGATACCCTTGATGCTGTCAAAGAGACCCATTTTTCAGCCCTCCTGACAGTGGCTACCTGATCCCGATTTACTAGCCTACTGGACGGGAACTTTCCGGCAACCGATCTGGCGTGCTCCCGAAGGAACCGCGAAGGCTTTCAAGGCTTGAATATCCCTCCTGAGCCAGCAATTCGCGTAACTCGCTCAGAATCGAGATGAGACAGGTGGGCTCCCGATAAAGGTGTGTTCCCACCTGAACCATGGAGGCTCCAACGCTGACGAACTCCAGAATATGTTCCGCATTGGAAATTCCGCCGATGGCGCAGACGGGAATATCCACAGCCTGTGCCGCTTCCCAAACCATTCTCAGGGCAACTGGTCGAATGGCGGGACCGGAGAGGCCTCCGGTCTCGGTACCGATCCGGGATTTGCCCTTGCGCCAGTCGACCGACATGGCGCGAATCGTATTGATCATTGAAACCGCGTCTGCCCCGGCTTGCTGAGCGGCCACGGCATGCTCCGCGATGTCGGTCACATTGGGGGTCAGTTTTGCCATGATCACACCGCCGGTCTTTTCACGGACCGCACTGATCAGGGCACCTGTCGCATCGGGATCGAGACCGAATCGCAATCCCTCCTTGACGTTGGGACAGGACACATTGAGCTCGTAACCCAGGACGAGATCCCTGCCCTCGAGGGTTTCCACAACCTGACAGTAATCCTCAATGGTTTTTCCCACCACATTGACAAGGATGGGAACGCCATATCGTTGCAATCGGGGCAGATAGTCACTGACGAAAAGATCGAGACCGGGATTCTGCAAACCGATGGAGTTGAGAAGACCTGCCGGAGTCTCGATGGCTCTTGGCGGCGGATTGCCCGGTCTTTGTTCGACTGAAATCGATTTGGGAACGATGGCACTGAAGGTACCGGGGGGAAGGAAAGGTTCGAACTCCTCGCCATACCCAAAGGTTCCCGAGGCGGGAAGAACCGGGTGAGTCAGGGTGAGAGGTCCTGAAGGAGCGGTAATCCTCACCGAAAGATCAACGGCAGAAGGATCCACTGCTTCGTTCATCCGACTCCCTCCAGAGTTCAGGATCTTTCCCGGCGGGCCTGTGCTTCAACACAAAGGCGGGTCCACGGAATCGCCTGCAATCTGGCTTCAGGAATAAGGTCTCCGGTGTCTTCACAGATCCCGTATGAACCATCGTCGATACGCTGCAGGGCCTCGTCAATTTCCTGGACCAGATTGGTCTCACTTTGCATGGCAGTCAGTGTCAACTCGATCTCAAAGTTTTCGGAACTGAGATCGCCCTCGTCTCCACTGGATCCACGACCTTCCCCTTCGAGGGAACTCATGTTTCCGGTGACGACATTGCGGTGCTGCAACAGAACCTTCTTGAATCCTTCAAGTTCGCGCTTGGTGTATTTTTTCTTGGCCATGCTGTTACTCCCGGAAAACTGCCTTCGGTCCGTTGACGATCGATTAAAACTGATCCACTTCTCCGCAAGGATCCTTGGGGAAACTCCCCGATTCAGGAACTCAACCCTGAAACAGGATCAGGAGAGTTTGCCCTCCACCATGGGACGACTCCATCACACTCCCGATAAATTTCCCCGGATTCTGAAATTCTGCAAAGCCGTGAGAACCGGCTGAAAGCGGTCTGAATCGGCAAAATTGGTCAAAATCGCCTGTTTCCGCTATTCTGAACAGGGTGAAACCCAAAGAGAGCCTGCAATCCCCTGATCACGCCATCCCCACGGGATGCCTGAAAGCGGCCTGATTCTATGAAGCGTCGACGGACCCCGCAACCGATCAAGAATGGTGAAATAGGAGAGATTCCCCCCTCCGTCACCTTCTGGCTCGATCACTTGCGAATCGAACGGGGCCTCGCGGAGAACACTCTCAGTGCCTACCGTCGGGATCTGGTCGATCTGGCCCGCCACTGCAAGACGCAAGATCTCTCTTTCCCGGAGAAGTTGACCCGAAAAGACCTGCAAGACTATCTCAAAACCCTGTCGGAACAGGGAATCAGTGCTCACAGCCGCCAGAGAAAACTTGTCGCCCTGCGGGGGTTTTTCAAATTTCTGGTGCGCGAGAACCGGATCGGGGAAAACCCCACGGATCTCATCCTGCTGCCACGCAAGGATCGCAGGCTCCCCCATACGCTCAGCCTCGAACAGGTCGAAGCCGTCATCGAAGCGGCAGGAGATCCTGAAAGAAGTGGGAAAACCCCGCTCCGGGATCGGGCCGTGGTGGAGCTTCTCTACAGTACCGGCATGCGTGTCTCAGAGTTGTGTGGTCTGCGGCCCAGAGACCTGTTCCTGGGTGAAGGATTCCTGCGCTGTCTCGGCAAGGGCTCAAAAGAGCGTATCGTTCCCGTGGGCGACCGTGCCACTTTGGCCCTGCAGAAGTATCAGGACAAGGAACGGCCGATGGTCCCGACCGGGGATGACCGGGTCTTTCTTTCTGTACGGGGATTGCCCCTGAACCGGAGATCCGTGTATGAGATTCTTCGAAGGAGTGCCCTGCACGCAGGGATTGGCCACCGGGTCCATCCACACATGCTGCGTCACTCCTACGCCACACATCTTCTGGCCAACGATGCAGAACTGTTTGCGATTCAGGAATTACTCGGGCACTCCAGTGTCAGTTCGACAGAGATCTATACTCACGTCGAACGCAAGAAACTGCTCGACACCCACGGAAGATTCCACCCGCGTCCCTGAAAGGGTGTTCTTTCAGTCTATCAGCCTCGGGTTGTGCGCAAGCAGCGCAGGGCAGTCTTGCCGACAACGATCAGATCGCCTGCTCTCAAGGTCGCCTGGTGAACCGCACGCCCCTCCAGATGGGTTCCATTGAGAGACCCCAGATCTGTCAAGACCGCCTCCTCCTCGATCACTTCAATACGACAGTGTCGACGACTGGCGAGTGGGTCCCGAATGGCGAGGTCATTGTCAGGGGTTCTGCCGATGGTGTATCCGGGCCCCACCTCGATTTCGATCTTTTCGTTTCCTCCCAAAACCTTGCCACGTTCCAATTCAATGCTGAGAACCGCCCCGGTGACACGAGGACTGCTGACATGAGTGGGAGTGTCGTCCTTTTGCCCGACTTCGATGGTGAAATGCAACTCATGGTCGCCAATACGAAAGATTTCACCGCCGCCAAGAATCCTGTGAGTTGTCGGGATGTCGTTCACATGGACCTGGTCCCCGGTGAGGTCAAAAAACTCCCAGGTTCCCCCCGTCCACTTGAGTCCAGCATGACGTGGCTGCACTCCGCTCCCCGACAGGGGAATCTGCACTTCCTGCGCTGACCCGATCACGGCGACCGCGGATGTGATGGGAAAACAGGTTCCGACCAGAGGTCCCTGAATCGCCGTTAGCTGTGCTTGTTGGGGAATGGAAGTTTTGTTGCCAGAAGGAGCATTGCCGTCGCTCAAGGGGACCTCCCGATTCTCATTCACTGAATAAGAATACGATGAATCAGGAATTCTGGCCGATCGTGAACTCAGCGGTCGCAGGTCAGATCATCAGGAGTCGGATCCGGGCCCGGCTCGGGGAAGGGAGCCGCGGGGGGCGGTCCAAAGGTGTAGAGATAATTCACCAGTTGAACACCGTCTGCGAGATCGATGATGCCATTGTCATTGACGTCGAGGGCCTTGTAACAAGTCGGATCAGGGCACTCGGGGCACGCTCCGGTCATGAAGACCAGATTATTGATCACGTCGGACAGGTCGAGGTAGAGATCTCCGTCCGCATCTCCCCTAAGGAAGATGTTCTGAACCGCCACCTCAATCACCGTATCGATGGTCAGGGGCTGCACAGATTGATTACCTATCACAAAGACGTTGTCGACCACAGGAGTCCCTGGGGAAGGGGCAAAACCGATCGTGGTCTCCACTGATTCGAAGACATCGGGCTGAACATCAAAGTAAAAGCGCGCCACTTCCAACTCGATCCCGGTCGCCGGAATCACCTGCCCTGAATAGGGCGGAAGAATATCGAGGAGAACCCCGAGTACCGCATTGCCCTGGTCGTCGTCAGAAAATTCTTCGACAAACTCTGCACCTGCAGTCTCAGTGATGGTTCCGGTGATTTCGACGTGGGAAAACTCCCAGACGAGGGGATCGTAAACCAGGGAAATCGAGAAACCCTGCAAGTCTTCGGAGTTGAAAGCGTGAATCTTGATTTCGTGATCGACTTCGCCAAGAGCGGCCTGCCCTGTGGTGGACTCGGCGATCAGGACATTTTGCTCGATCACACTGAGAAATCCGTTTTGGAGATCGGTTGCTACCGGGGCCCCCTCCACAAGAATCGTGCTCTGAAGATTGGAAGTGCCCACTTCCCCGGAAAGACTCAACAGCTCCTGGTTGGATGGGATCAGCCACTGATCCGCATCAAAGAGAACTGAGACGAGGTGGGTTTCCTGAGTCGCAGGAAGTGATCCGTCAAAGGGTGCAGATCCATCCAGAATGGCGATCAGACCCGCTTCTCCTTCAGTCTCCTCCACAAACGAATCCAGAAACTCGACGCTGACCGCATCCAGAATGCCGCTGTTCTCATCGAAGCCCTGCAACTGAATGCGATCCGGGTCCACCTGCAACGCAATCTGAAATCCGCTGATGGGCTCAGAGGAGAGACCCAGAACAGCGGCGGAAACGTTCCCCTGTCCGGGATAGACCGTGACGTCCTGGATGCGCAAGGCTGCGCTCTGGGCTTCAAGGGTTGAAGCACCCTGAATCACCATCCACAACGGCAGTGTGAATTTTACCCAGTTCCATATTCTGTTGAGCATGGGTAGGTTCCTCTTCCTGGGGAGTGGGATCACCGAAAGCGGTTTTCCCAATCTGAAAACTACCCCGATTATAGTGACGAACCTGACTTACAAATTTTTTTTGTCAGCATTAACGGGCATAGCAGTTGCCTTTTTTCGGAAAGGCCTCCGTGCCAGCCCTGAAGCGGCTTCTGGCCTGTTATCGCCTCACACCTGAAATATTTCCGAGGGATCCGAGACTGTGAACTTCGGCAATCTTTACCGATTCGAAAACAGAGCGGGGAAGACAAGTTCTGATGAAGGATAGATAGAGGATAGATACCAGAGAGAAGTGTTCGGAGGATCATCGTCGGGACGACGGAGAAGTACAGGGAGAAGTCATCGGAGATGCCATCATTGAGAGTGGCAGCAGCGGAGATCTGAAAATCAGACAGAAAAGAAAAAGGGAGGGCCTGGCCGCCCACTCTCCACAGAATCATGTCCGGGATTGCAGATGCCAGAACCCTCCCTGAGTGCTGTTCATCCGGAGCTCCGAAAGGAAGCCGGGAAGGGGTAAAGGCGAAAAAAACTGTCGCAGACGAGCCCGCCCGGTGTCTCGCAACAGCCGCCCAAAAAACCCAACAACAACCCGTATTCCAGGACCAGTGCCCCGGTGAACAGAGTTTTCAAAAGGGTGGGAGGCCGCCGGTTCCGAGCTCAGCCCGCCTAGAATGGCCGGATGACCGGTGACTCTCCCCTCGATCGACACTCCGTATGTCTCGAAGGCGGCAGCCAGTGCCGCTACTCCCATTGGAGATCCTTCGATGACATGGCAAGGTCTGTGCCAATCTGAAAAAAGAGGGGAGCACACTTCTGCGGCCATATACGGACGAGGCAGAGGGGCTAAGCGGAAAGGATGATTCAATATGAAGCAAACGTGTTGCTCCACTTTCATGCAACAGCATCAAAACAGAGCAACACCCAGACTATTCAGATTTCGTATTTTTCCATCAACCGGTAAAGCCGGTTTCGATCGATGGAGAGCAGGCTGGCAGCCCGGCTTTTGACACCCTTGGATCGACTCAGTGCTTTGCGTATATGATCCGCTACGACTTCATCGTAGGTCTGAAAATGATCGGAAGCGGCGACGGCAACAGCCCGCTCAACCACGGCACGCCCAGCAGTTTCACAAGACTCGGCAAAACCCTGAAGGCCAACCACCTCCGGAGGAAGATCGTCCACCCGGATCAATTCAGGATGCCCAGCCAGGGCAAATGATCGCTCAATACAGTTGTTCAGCTCGCGAACATTGCCGGGCCAGTGGTACTGGTGAAGCACTTTTTCTGCTTCGGGAGTCAATGTTCTTTCTCCGGGCAGTTGGTATTCCTGATGAAGCTTGTCGATGAAATGCTTGGCGATGGGAACGATGTCATCCCGGCGATCCCTCAAGGGTGGAATATCCAGGTTGATGACATTGATGCGATAGAAGAGATCTTCGCGGAACTTTCCCTGTTGTACCAACTCTTGAATGGGGCGGTTGGTCGCAGTGATCACTCGTGCATGGAATGGAACAGGACGATTGGAACCCACCGGGGTGACCTCTTTCTCCTGAAGCGCCCTCAGCAGTTTGACCTGAAGGTCCATATCCAGCTCGGTAATCTCGTCCAGAAACAGTGTCCCCTTGCCCGCAGCAACAAAAAGCCCATCCTGATCAGCAACTGAGCCAGTGAAAGCCCCCTTCTTGTGACCAAAGAGCTGGCTTTCAAGAAGAGTGCGACTCAGTGCACCGCAGTTGACCGCAAGGTAGGGATATTCTTTTTGGTTAACCCGTTCATTTACTTGATCGTTGAGATGGATCATCCGCTGAAGGTGAATCTCATGGGCCACCAGTTCCTTGCCTGTTCCCGGCTCTCCCTGAATCAACACCGGTGAGGGGATCGGGGCCAACTTGCGAATGGTGCCGATGACCTCCTTCATGACTTCATCACGGAAGATCAGTTTGGGAGTGGTTTTTTCACCCTCCGTCTTTCGACGCAGAACCTGTGCCCAGACCTTGTCGATCGTGCACAGTAGATCTTCCACAGACCCCTGCTTCTCCAGATAGTCCCATGCACCGGCTTCGAGGAGTCGTTTCTTCGATGCCCGTTCGTCGTCTCCGGTGTAAACGATGATCGGCAAATCCTTGAAGGTCGAAGAGATCTGTGCAGTCAGTTCTTCACCGTTGAGTCGAGGCATGTCGAGATCGGTAATCACCAGGTCGATGGGATTCTGCCCTTCCCGGAAATCATGCAAGAGCTGTAACGCTTTTGTCGAATCGGAGAGGGTGGCAACCTCGTATCCCACGGACTCCATCACGGCCCGTGCCGATTCCAGGGTGTATTCCTGATCGTCCACGATCAGGACATGATCCGGTGTTGATTTGGTCAAAGTCATGACTTGGCCTCCCCCTTCTTCGTGATCTCCCAGCCTTTTTCAAGAGGCTTGATATGGAAGTAATGATCCAGGACATCGCCCATTTCTGGCGGGGGTGCGATCTCCTCATTTTTTGACTGTTCCACTTGTACGCTGTTTTCCTCGACTCGAATCTCCAGTACCGCACCACGAATCAGGCGAGTACGCAGATGCTCCAGCGAATAGACGATCGCCGGCAGCAAGTCCTCTACGAGTTCATCATTGAGGGGAAACAGCAGTTCAACTCCAGAGTTTGAAAAGCGCTTGCGGTAATGCTCGAGAATCCGGACCGCATGAGGTTGCTCCGAGTTGAACAACATCCAGGTTTTGAGAACACCCTCCAATCTCTGGAAGCCCAGAGTGGCCATTTCCAGAGACTTGTCGATCTTCTCCTGGTCCTGCTTTTCCATCGCCCTGTCCAGGGTGAAACGGGCGTTTTGGGCCACCGTCAGGTGATTGCGCATTTGATGATTGAGCTTCGCGGCCACCTGGAAGAGGAGCCAACTCCTGAGAGCCGATTCCGAATACCCGGTGGGTTCCCCATTTTCGGTATGCCCATCGTTGGATGTGGAATGCTGCACTGGAGGACTCCCTGTCTTCTTTTCAGCGACCCAACTTCTTTTCAGCGATCCAACCTGGGTGAAACACTTCAAAATCGCTCTTTAAGCGGCAATTTATCCCAGTTTCTCCAGTAGACTGCTACAAAACGCCGCAGTCCAGAACGGGGTTCCCCGGGACCTGAAATTTCCCATCAGGGGCCAAAATCGCTGATTCAAGGGGAGAAAAAGGGAGGCGGGGTGCCGGATCGACCACACCACGGTTTTCCGGCACCCCGCCAGGGATGGCGAAGGGAATGAAGCGGAAGACGCTTCGGGAGGCGGAAAAATCAGACAGCCGGCGTTATTCCTCTTCCAGCACACCAAAACAACGTAAATCCGGCTGCCTGAACTCAAATTTCCACGTCCTGGGGACAGATCCCCGGGAGCCCTGCAGAGGAGGGCTCACAGAAGAGTGACATCCCCGACAAAATTGCGCCAACCGGGATCAGGCCCTCGTCAGCCTCCCCGGGGGGAGATATGCTTCTGGCTTGCCCATGGGGCCTTTCAAGGCCCCTTTTTGAATCAACACGGGGGTTCCTTATGTGTGGTTTTTTCGGGGTGATTGGCAGCGATCAGCCAGCCTGTCACGAGATCTATGAGGCGTTGGTCTGTCTTCAACACCGGGGACAGGATGCGGCCGGAATCGTCACCCATGACGAACGATTTCACCTGAAAAAGGGGAATGGCCTCGTGCGTGATGTCTTCCGAATGAAAAACATGGAGAGACTCACCGGCAACGCCGGGATCGGTCAGGTCCGTTATCCGACCTTTGGCGGATCCACCAATGAGGACGCCCAACCCTTCGTCGTAAATTACCCTTACGGCATCGCCATGGCTCACAACGGTAATGTGACCAATGGTGAAGAAGTTCAGGATTGGCTCTCCACTCAAAAGAGAACGATTCTTCACTCCAGTTGTGATGTGGAATTGATCCTCTTCACCCTTGCAGTGGAACTTTCCGAAATCGGCGGACTTGAACCGGATCACGACTCCATCTTCAAGGCGATTGCAAATGTCTTTGACAGGGTCAAGGGTGCCTACTCCGTGTCAGCCCTGATCTCCCGGTTTGGTATGGTTGCATTCCGCGATCCAAATGGGATTCGGCCGATGGTCATGGGATATCGGGACAATGAAGACGGCAGTCGATCATGGGCCTGTGCCTCTGAGAATATTCCGCTGGAGATCCAGGGTTACAAGGGCATCGAAAATGTGAATGCGGGAGAGGCGATCATCTTCGTACCCGGTGAAGAACCGGTCCGAAAGCAGTTGGTCGACAGACCCCACAACCCCTGCATCTTTGAGCACGTCTATTTTGCCCGCCCTGACAGCGTTCTCGACGATGTCAGCGTGTACGAGTCCCGGCGGCAGTTGGGGCGCAATTTGGGAGAGCGCTGGAAAAAGCTGGGCCACCACGTCGATGTGGTGATTCCTGTCCCCGACAGTGCCTGCACAGCGGCCAGTACCATGGCGTCCACCATCGGAGTCGAATACCGGGAAGGCCTGGTCAAAAATCGCTATATCGGCAGAACCTTCATCATGCCCGGGCAGGGTGCCAGAACATCGGGTGTGCGCAGGAAACTGAATGCCATCCGCAGCGAATTTGAGGGCAAGGATGTTCTGCTCGTCGATGACAGCGTGGTCCGCGGAACGACCTCGAAACAGATCGTTGAACTCGCCCGGTCAGCCGGGGCCCGAAAAGTCTACTTCGCTTCCTGTTCCCCACCGGTGCAGTTCCCCTGTGTCTATGGGGTCGACATGTCCACCCGCTCCGAATTGATCGCCAGAGACAAGTCTGAACAACAGATCGCTGAAGCGATCGGAGCCGATGCGATGGTCTATCAGACGGTCGATGGCCTGCGGGAAGCCCTGCAAACCGCCGGCTCAAACCTGAACTATTGTGCGGCGTGCTTCGACGGCAAGTACCCGACACCTGACGTAACCAGTGAAACTCTTGAAGCGATTGAAACCTGCAGGCTGGACGAGCAGCAAAAGATATCCGAGTCTCATACTGCGGAAACAACAGGCTGATCGACTTTTCAATACATTGAATCTGTCAGATGAAATTCAATCCATCGGTGGGTATGATTCATGCTTGATCGAAATGGCTGAACCTCTGAATCGAATTGCGCCATTTCGTGAGGGCGGGATTTATTCGACCGGTTGTCGCCCCGTAACTTGTTTATTGATCTGAACCGACTCTGAATCACAGGAGGCCGAATGCTGACTTCGACGGGGCTCGCCATGACCCCCACCTTCTTTTGTGCAATGGTCGGCATGCTGGTCCTGACCGCTCTGGACCAGAACCCGGATCTCGCCAGAAACAAAAAAACCCGAACCATTCTTCTCTGTGTTCTGGGAGCCAGTTTCTCACTGCTGTGCCTGTTATTGCTCCGTTTGAAACCGGCACTGCCCATCCTTTTGACCCTGGCATTTTCGGCTCTGCTCTTTCAGATCCCGGCATATCTGCGTCTGCGTCATCCCGACCGCTACCGAAAGGATGATCGCAGTCCATGGCTTTGGCGCTGGCGAAGCCATATTCCCCAGCGAAGTCCCGGAACCTATCTCAAAATGCTCGAGCGCACACATCGATCACTGGAACGGAACTCGCTGGATCCCATCCTCCACCTCAAGGCGATGGAACTGGCAGTGAGATGCAATGAGAACAACAGGGCTCTTTACCACTGTCATGTGCTCGATGAGGTTCTTTCACCAGGAACTGCCCACGAGCACGTTTTACGCTGTCAGGTCTACCTGCTCAGTCACCGACAACGCCGCCATGAGGATGCGGAGAATGTTCTGCAAAGGCTGGAAAAGTTGTATCCGGTGAGAATGCCCCACGACACTCCACCGCAGAAGGAAGAATCCTCGGCATCATCGGGCGAAGGAGACTGAAGTCCCCTTTCCTGATCAGGAACCGATCAACAAGTCTTCTCAGCTGACCGGTTGATTGACAGGGTGCTGAACCTGACCTTCGAGAAGAAACGCCGCCACCTGCTGGGCAGATTGCAACCCGACATTATCCTGGGCCTCGACGGTGGAAGCCCCCAAATGGGGTGTGCAAATGATGGAGGCATGATTCCTGAGGGGATCATTCTCAGCAGGGGGCTCCTCGACAAAGACATCGAGACCCGCTGCGGCCACCTGCCCCGAATCGACCGCGCGCAACAATGCCTCAGAGTCGATCACCGGACCCCGACTGACATTGACAAGGCGAACCCCCGCCTTGCACTGCCCGAGGAAGTCATCATTGACCATTCCGCGGGTGTGGTCGTTGAGAGGAGGATGAAGCGAAATAAAGTCCGCATTGGGAAGAGCATCCTCCAGGGTGGAAAGAGTGGCTCCATTCTCCTCGCAGACGGAAGCGTCGACGAAGGGGTCGCAGCCGACCACCTTCATGCCGAGGCTGCTGGCTTTGCGGCAGACTCTCTGGCCGATCTTGCCCATGCCAATGACGGCGAGGGTCTTGCCCTCCAGCTCGACACCCACCAGTTTTTTCCGATCCCAGCCCCCTTGGCTCATTCCCAGATGCCCTTGCCCGACATTCCTGGCAACGGCAAACATCAGGGCGAGAGCATGCTCTGCGGCGGCGTTGGAATTGGCCGCAGGCGTGTTCATGACGAGGACTCCCTTTTCAGCAGCGGCATCGCAATCGATGTTGTCGACCCCTGCCCCTGCCCGACAGATGCATTTGAGGTTGGGAGCCTGATCGAGCAACTCAGAAGTTATCTGCGTACCGGAGCGGAGGATCCAACCACTGATGTTTGGCAAACTCTCTTCAACTTTGTCTGCGCCCACGATCACTTCGAGACCTGCATTACGAAGGATCTCCTCAGTTGCCGGTGGAAGAGGATCAGAAATCAAAACGGGACCATTGGCTGCTGACATCAGTGTTTCCTTTAACGAAAGTTTTCAAACATTCTTTGAGATCAGGAATCAATCCTTGTAACGACCCACACAGAGACAGGCATCATGTCCGCCAAATCCAAAGGAATTGGAGAGTGCCACTTCGATCTGTGCTTCACGCGGCTCGTTGGCGACTGAATCAAGCGGGCACTCCGGATCAGGGTCGACCTGATTGATCGTTGCCGGAACAACCCCTTCACGAATGCCGATCGCCGTCGCAGCCAGCTCCACTGCACCGGAAGCTCCCAACAGGTGACCCACCTGAGATTTGGTCGAACTCATCATGACAGAGTCGGAAGTCGCTCCCAACAGCTGCCTGACAGCAGACTGTTCCATGACATCGTTGAGGGGAGTCGAGGTTCCATGGGCATTGATGTAATTCACCTCAGAGGTGTCCCGCTCGGCATCCACGAGAGCCAGTCGCATCGCCTCGCGTGCCATCTTCGCTTCCGGATCGGGAGCGGTGATGTGGTAGGCATCATCGGTTGCGCCGAAGCCGAGAACCTCACAGTAAATGCGGGCTCCACGCTTCTTGGCATGCTCCAGCTCCTCGAACATGAACATGGCCCCACCCTCACCCATGACAAATCCATCACGACTGGCCTGGAAGGGCCTCATCGCGGTTTCAAATTCGTCATTACGGGTCGACATCGCCTTGAGGGCACAAAATCCTGCAATACTCAGCGGTGTGATCGCCGCTTCACTGCCCCCCGTCAGAATGGCATCACAGCGGCCCGCCCGAATCGTATCGAGGGCCACTCCGAGAGCATGCTGACTGGAAGCGCAAGCGGACACGGTGGAGTAGTTGACTCCCTTGAAGCCATGGGCAATCGCGATCTGGCCCGCCGCCGCATTGGTAATCATTTTCGGGATGAAGAAGGGGGAGACCCGGTCTGGCCCCCGGTCCTTGAGCAGCGTGTGCTGATCTTCCATCTCCTGGATACCACCGATTCCCGACCCGGTGATGACACCGTAGCGGTCCGGTTGGGAAGTGGGATCGAGCCCGCTGTCTTCCAGAGCCTCACCCGAGGAGTAGAGAGCAAACTGGGCGAAGCGATCCAACAGGCGAGCGGTTTTTCTGTCGATTCGTGAGGAAGGGTCAAAATCCTTGACCTCCATCGCGAAACGCGTACGGAAATCCGTGGCATCGAAGTGGGTAATCGGCCCGACTCCGTTACGCCCCTCCAGAATTCCGTTCCAGAATGTAGCGAGGTCGTTCCCGATGGGAGCGACCACGCCAATTCCGGTAATGACAACTCTTCTCCTGCTCATCTGGATTTACCTCCGATGGCGCAGATCAAACCTTGTTGGAGTTGGACTCGATGTAGGAGATGGCATCTCCGACAGTCTTCAGCCCTTCAGCATCCTCATCGGGAATCTTCATGTCGAATTTGTCTTCGAGCTTCATCACGAGCTCGACGATGTCGAGGCTGTCTGCACCCAGATCGGTTTGAAGAACTGCTTCGTCCTTGACCTTTTCACGATCGAGTCCCAGTTCCTCAGCGATGATGTCCTTGACCTGATCTCCGACGCTCATCGGTATCCTCCTTGTCAGTTTTTGCCTGCGGCAAAAAAGAGTCTGTGAGTTTGCTATTCCATTCGGATTCACCCTGTGTCACTTCACAGGCTGGTGATCCTGCAGCCCCCATCTAGAGGGATGCCCTGCGTAGATTCTAGGCAAACCGGGAAATTCGTCCAGTCAGAATTGCCCTAACAGGCCAATCCCCCGTCGACGCGAAGGGTCTCTCCAGTGATATAGGAGGCCTGCTCACTGGCCAGGAACATGACGGAAGCCGCCACCTCATCAGGAGTTCCGGATCTTCCAGCCGGGATTCGTCCCTCGATGGCTTCTCGGGCCTTCTCGGAGATATCCGCCGACATATCGGTGGTGATCATCCCGGGAGCCACGGCATTGACCGTGATGTTTCTGCTCGCTACCTCCTGAGCGAGAGACTTGACGAAGCCAATTACCCCTGCCTTGCTCGCAGCATAGTTGCCCTGCCCCGGATTTCCGGTCAGGCCAATGATACTGGTGATCGCAATAATTCTTCCGGAACGGCTCTTGATCATCGGCCGGATCACTTCTCTGGCACAAAGGAAAGTGCCGCGAAGGTTGGTCGAAATCACATCATCCCAGTCGTCATCCCTGGTCGCCATCACCAGTTTGTCCCGGGTGATTCCAGCGTTGGCCACGAGAACATCCACTCCCCCAAGGATCTCCTGCGCTGCGGGAAAAAACTCACTCACACTTGCGGAGTCAGAAATATCGAGTGCCAGTCCGTGGACGTCGCCATCGATTTCTGCGGCGACAGAAGCAGCAGTCTCTGCATTTCTTCCAGAGATCACCACCTTTGCACCAGCACCTGCGAAAGCGCTGGCGACGGCCCTGCCGATTCCACGGGTTCCTCCAGTGACGATGACGGACTTGCCGGTGAAGTCGAGTTTCATGACGGGGTTCCTTCCAACAGTTCTTCAATGGAATCCTTGGCGAGTACCGAACGAGTCGGAATACTGCGGTCGACCTGACGAACCAGACCTGCCACAACCTTGCCAGGTCCCGGTTCCAGTACCTCAGCCACTCCATCCTCTATCAGTAATCGCAAAGTCGGCTCCCAGAGTACCGAAGATTCGACCTGGCGGATGAGGCCTTCACGGATCTCTTCCGGATCACTCACCCGGGCTCCACTGACATTGGCATAGAATGGAATCTCCGGCTCAGCGATCTGCAGATTTGCAAGAATCGGTTTCAGGGTTTCCGTCGCAGAGGCCATCAGCGGTGAGTGGTATGCACCGGCCACCTCCAGCGGAATCACCCTGCGGGCACCCTTTTCCCGGGCTTTCTCACTGGCAAGCTCGACCGCAGCCTTTTCGCCACTGATCACGATCTGGGTCGCTGCATTGACGTTGGCAACCGCAACGATCCCTGCTTCGGAGGCTTCTGAAACAGCCTCTCGCACCGTCTCCAGATCGAGGCCCAGAATCGAGGCCATCGTTCCAGCGGTCTTGTCGCAAGCCTCCTGCATCGCCTTTCCCCGGGCGATCACCACATCGAGGGCATCTTCAAAACGGATCGCCCCGCTGTGGACCAATGCGCTGTATTCCCCGAGTGAAAGCCCTGCCGTCGCTCGCGCTTCCAGGTGTGAAGCACCGCCAGAGTTTTCAATCACCTTTACCGCTGCCAGAGAAGCGACAAAGATCGCCGGCTGGCAGACATCAGTGGCATTGAGAACTTCCTGCGGCCCCTCCGCGCAAAGAGCCATCAGGTCTCGCCCCATGCGCTCACTGGCGATTTCAAACATGTCTCTGGCAACAGTCTCATTTTCAAACAGATCCCGGGCCATGCCCACAAACTGACTTCCCTGTCCCGGGAAGAGAATGGCACGGGTGGAATCCGGATGGGAAAGGTTGGACATTATTCCTCACTCCTCAGGGGAACTGAAAATCCCGAAAATGAAAAGGGATCAGGCCTGCTTCTCAGAGCTGTGATCGGTGGACTCAACGTTTTCATTGACAGTCCTGATCGCACGCACCATGTCTTCCTCGAAGCGGGATTCAATCATTCTGCAGGTCCATGTGATGGCGTTGCAGATTGCTTTCTCATCACTTTTTCCGTGACCGATGGTGCAGATTCCCTTGGGCCCCAGAAGTGGAGCACCACCATACTCTGCGTAGTCAAATCGGCTGGCGATGCTTTTCAGTCCTGCACCGATCATTTCCTTGAGTGGCCCAAGGTCGAAGCCGCCGACTGAATCGCCGGAAAGCTCACGGGCGATGGTCGAGAAGATGAACTCGGAAAGCCCCTCTGATGACTTGAGGACCACGTTTCCGGTGAAACCGTCACAAACGATGACGTCCACGGTCGTGTTGAAAAGATCATTACCCTCAACGTTGCCACAGAAATTCAATCCACTGGCGGACAGAAGTTCAAAGGTCTCCTTCGCCAGGGTATGCCCCTTGTCCGCTTCCGACCCCACATTCAGCAAGCCGATTCGGGGGGACTCGATTCCATAGACCGAAGTCAGGAAGGTGGCAGACATGGCCGCATTGTGCAGAAGATGCTGCGGTCGGCTTTCCACATTGGCCCCACCATCACAGAGGATGATCGGCTTTTCCCCACGGGGCATCGGCAGTGCTATGGCGGGTCGACGAACCCCTTCATGCATTCGCAGGTGAACCGAACAGGCGGCAACAAAGGCACCGGTGTTTCCTGCGGAAAAGATGCCTTCCACCGTCCGCTCTTTTTGCATCATGACGATGCTGGCGAGCGAGGAAGCGGGTTTGTTTCTCAACGCCTCAACAGGCGATTCTTCCATCGTCACCCACTCGGGAGCGTGAACAAACTGAACCCGGTCATTGAGCCCACCGCAGGAATCGATGGCAGGCATCACCTGATCTTCAGGACCAACGAGAATGATCTTCAGGTCGGGATTGTTTTCGAGAGCGCGGAAAGCACCCTGAACGGGTACGGAGGGAACGTGATCGCCGCCCATGGCGTCGATTGCAATCAGAGGCATGTCGTCACTCCTGCCCAAGAATCTTGATAACACCGGGTCTTGGTAACACCTGGTCTTGGTAACACCGAGTCATGAACCAGAGCCTCTGAAGCAAATTCCTTGCGGGAAACAGCCAGAGAACCGGGTCTCTAGAACTCTTCGACCGCCAACAGAGCCCTGCCCCGGTAGGTTCCACAAACGTCACAGATACTGTGAGGGAGGGTCAGGGAATTGCAACGGGTGCACTTGGTGTGAAGGATCGGCCTGACGGCGTCATGAGCCCTGCGCTTGCGCTTGCGGGCCTGATTGGTTTTACGCTGTGGGACTGCCATCGGTCTCGCTCCTGTGTCTGTGGTACCCATGCAATATGGGCTACACCCTGGTTGTTCCTGTCATGGTCTACGGGGGATCAGCAGGGGCATCCCTGACCTATCCGCACCCGGACGAACCCGGATGTTATGATTGCCTCCCAAAATGGTCAAGAAGATCCGGAGAACTCAGGAGCCATTTCCAGAGAGTGCCTGGGCCAATTCCGCGGCCATCGCCCCCAGGGCCTCATCCAGCTGATCCACGGCTTTTCCGCCCGCCTGAGCCATATCCGGGCGTCCACCCCCACCGCCACCGAGGATTCCGGCCCCCATCTTGGCGATTTTCCCGCAATGAACCCGGCCCTTGGGGACCTCCTCAGAGGTCCCGCAGATGAAGCGAACCCCGTCTTCCCCGGTCGAGGCGAGGACGAAGGCCCGTTGCCCCTTGCGTCTCTTGAGGGAATCCGCAGCCACGAGAAGCTGGTCCTGAGGTGTGTCGCTCCAATGGGCCACCACCACCTCTCCCGGATCAGCGGGGATTCTTTGGCCGTGCCCCCCCTCCAGATCCGCGAGCAGGTCGCGATTGGACTGGCCAGCGCCCTTGCCTTCACGGAGCTGACGATTCTCCTTGAGGATGGCGGTGAGGCGACCTCCCAGCTCCTCACGGGAACTCTTCATCAGCAATGCAAGGTCCTGAATCAGGTCTTCATTTTCGCGCATTCGCCGGGCACCCTCAGCGCCGGTCAAAGCCTCCACCCGACGAACACCGGAGGAAACACTGCCCTCACCGGTGATCATCATCGGACCGATTTCGCCGGTGTGGGCACAATGGATGCCCCCACAAAGCTCGATGGAAAAATCGCCGATCTCAACCATACGCACCCGGTCACCATATTTCTCACCGAAGAGAGCCATCGCTCCGCGATCCTTCGCTTCGTCGATGGGAATATCGTCATGAATGGCGATCTCCTGATCGAGAAGGATCCAGTCCTGGACCTGGCCTTCCACCTCTTTCAACTGCTCTGGTGACACCTTCTCGTAATGGCTGATGTCAAAGCGCAATCGTTCCGGCGATACGAGGGAGCCCTTCTGCTGAACGTGATCTCCCACCACCTGACGCAATGCCGCATGGAGCAGATGGGTTGCCGTATGGTTGCGCTGGATATGCTGACGGCGATCAAGGTCGACGCGGGCATGAACTGCGGCCCCCACCTCGATTCCGGCGGCCTCGACTCCCGAGAGATCGACGGTGTGGAAGAAGGTCCCCTGACCATCTTTTTGACAATCGATCACCGGAACATCAACCCCAACGATGTGCAGGGTTACTGTATCCCCTACCTGTCCCCCTGATTCAGCATAGAAGGGCGTACGATCGAGGATGACCCGTCCGTGGTCGCCGTCTGCACTGAATGAGAGGAGGCTGGCCTCACCTTCGCCGCCGGAATACCCGACAAACTCGGTGGCTCCCCAATTCCCGGCGAGGTCGTTGCGATCGTGACCGGCAACAGCGACTCCGACCTTGTTCCCCACTCGGCTCCGGGTTCGCTGTTCTTCCATGAGGTTTTCAAACCCGGGACGGTCCACCTCGACCTCGACTTCCCGAGCCATCTGCTCTGTCAGGTCGATGGGGAATCCACAGGAATCATGGAGAAAGAATGCGGCACTGGCAGGAAACGCTGTCGCTCCTGTTTTTTCCATTTGAGCCACTTCTTCATCGAATCGGGTCATGCCGGTTTTCAGGGTCCGGAGGAATTGCTCTTCCTCCTTGAAAATCAACTTGGCAATGAGGTCCTGGCGCTCTTGCAATTCAGGGAATGCTTCGCCCATTTCGCGGGTCAGCAGTGGCACCAGCTCATGAAGGAATGGTTTTTCCATTCCCAATTTGTATCCGTAGCGACTCGCCCTGCGCAGAATCCTCCGGAGCACGTATCCACGCTCCTCATTGGATGGGAATGCCCCGTCTGCGATGGCAAAGGAGAGGCTGCGGATGTGATCAGAGATCACCCGATGAGGAATTCCCTCGGGGCCTTTCCTGGGAGCCACCCCCGTGATGTCTCCGATGCCCTCGATCAGGGTCGCCAACAGATCGGTCTCATAAACATCATCCTTGTCCTGAAGGATCATGGTTATTCGTTCGAGACCCATTCCCGTATCGATACTCGGCTTGGGCAATATGATGCGATCATCCGGTCCACGCTGCTCAAACTGCATGAAGACCAGATTCCAGATCTCCATCCAGCGATCGCAATCACACACTCCCAAGGCACACTCAGAACCGCAGGAACGCTCTTCCCCACGATCGACATGCAACTCGGAACAGGGGCCACAGGGCCCCGTGTCACCCATCGACCAGAAGTTGTCCTTGACCCCGAGGCCCACGATGCGATCGGCAGATACACCGACATGATCACGCCAGATCTCCCGGGCTTCATCGTCTTCCTCGAAAACGGAGATCCACATGCGGTCGGCATCGATGCCGAAACGCTCGGTGATCAATTCCCAGGCCCAGGCACACGCTTCCTTTTTGAAGTAATCGCCGAAGGAAAAGTTGCCGAGCATTTCAAAGAAGGTCAGGTGGCGGGCGGTGTAACCCACATTCTCAAGGTCGTTGTGTTTGCCCCCGGCACGTATGCACTTCTGGGAAGAACACGCTCTGGAAATCTCGCGGGTCTCCTGGCCGGTGAAGACACCCTTGAACTGGTTCATCCCGGCGTTGGTGAAGAGCAATGTGGGATCTTCGTGGGGCACGACGGGGCTCGAGGCCACCTTTTCGTGTCCGTGGGACTCGAAGTAATCGAGGAACTGATTACGGATCTCTTTTACACGCATCTTGGCTGCACTTCCCTGAATCCTGGAAACCGGTACTCCTGCCGATATCCCTCGCGGTTCACTTCATCGTCGACCGGCGGAAGAATTCTTCAAGGCAATCCCGATCGTCACCCTCAGATGATTTGCGGAATCTCCACCGGATCCAGTTCGAGCATGTTTCTGTAGGTCTCAAATCGATCCCGAAGATCTCCTGTGGAGACGTTGTCGAAACCCGTTACACCAAATCCCTGACAGCAGAAGGAAGCGGTCACCGTCCCCCATGCCACCGCCACCTTGAGGGCAGCCAGGTCGGTCCGCTCACTTTTCATCAGGCAGCCCATGAGGCCGCCCGCAAAGGAATCGCCAGCACCGGTGGGGTCGACCACGTTGGCAAGGGGCAGAGCAGGCAGAGCCACTTCCCCATCTTCGTGGGAGATGAATGCCCCATGCTGTCCCCGTTTGATAATCACGCAACGGGGGCCCATCTCGCGAATCTTGCGACCGGCGATGATGACGTTTTTCTCACCGGAGAGTTGCTGCGACTCTTCGTCATTGAGAACCAGTGCATCGACACGAGTCAGCAACGCTTCCAGATCAGGGCGGGCGATGTCGATCCAGAGGTCCATCGTGTCGACCACTGTGAAGGGGGACGATGAAACCTGATCGAGAACACTGGCCTGGGTCAGCGGAGCTCCGTTTCCAAGAAACAGGAACCCGGTATCACGATAGGAAGCCGGAAGATCCGGCTTGAAGTTTTCGAAGACATTGAGATCAACACTGAGAGTTTCACGGTGGTCCATGTCATCGAAGTACTTGCCGGACCAGCGGAAAGTTTCGCCCCCTGTGACCACTTCCAGACCGTCCAGGCAGATCCCGCGGGAAGACATCAATTGACGATGACTGTCGGGGAAATCCTCACCGACCACACCGACCAACTGGACTCCTCCGAAATAGGAAGCGGCCATGGAAAAATGGACTGCAGAACCTCCGAGAGCATTTTCCAATGCTCCATCGGGGGTTTGGATACTGTCAAAGGCAACGCTGCCGACGACGACGAGGGACATGATATCCTCCAGGTGACTAGGGTCCTGATCCCGGATCAGGATTCTTCTTCAGGTTCTTCTTCAGCTTCTTCTTGCAGGCGTTCGGAAACTTCCATGACCCGCAGTTCGGCACGCTTCAATCGGTCTCCACAGATTTTCAGGAGTTCTGCCGCCCGTTCCACGTCGTCTGCCAGTGCATCTACATCGACTTCACGGGAATCCTCAATACGATCGAGGATGGCATCGATCTCTTCCGTCGCTTCCCGGTAACCGGGCTGTTTCTTTTTTGCTGCCATCGCGGCGCAACTCCTTCAGACCTGTTTTTCGCAGATCCCTGATTTCGCAGATCCCTGATTATGCCAGGGCTCTTTCCAAAAAGCCCTCTTCTGAAGCAAGGATCCAGTCTATCGGCTCAGGGAGCCACCGAACAGGTGCACCGCTTCAAAGTTCATGACTTTCCGGGGCACTTTCTACCGCAGATTACTCCACACGGGCGTCCACGGAGCCTTCGCTGAGACGGATGTGAAGGCGATCTCCCTTCTCCACTTCGTCACTGTTGCGAACCGTTGTTCCCTGTTCATTCTTGATCCACGCAAACCCGCGACCGAGGATCTGTTGCGGATCCGCAGATCGATTCCTGCGAATCCTCTGGGCCAGTTGCTCCTGCTCTCGCAGCAAGGAGCGACTGGCGAGAGAGACCAGTCGCCGCCGGCTCTCGGACCTCACGCGCTGACCATCCTTGAGCCGATTCCCGGCAGCAGAGATCAACCGTTGGATTCTGGAATCCTGACGTGCTCTCTCCAGTTGGGTTTGTACCGAAGTGGCAGAGTGGATCCGCCGGGTACGCATCAACAGGGCTTCACCTTCTTGCTGAATCGCCCGACCCAGTTGACGCTGACAGCGAAGCCTCTGGGCTTCCTTTTTGTCGACCGCCACGGCGAGTGCCCGCTTGCCCAGAAGTGCCACTCTCTTTCGAGAGTGAATCTGGCGTTCCGTTTCCATCTCGATCAATGCACTGGCCCGATCGACGATCGATTCCGCCGTCCCCACCACCTCATCCCACGATTCCTGAACTCTGGAAACCAGATACTGGCCAACCGCGGTGGGAGTCTTTTCCGAATGGGCCAACTCATCGAGAACCGATCGATCCGCATGGTGACCGATGCCGACGACCACCTTCACCGGATGCAGCGCCACTGATTTGGCAAGATCGAGGGTGTCAAATGCCATCAGATCTGTGCGCGATCCACCACCGCGAATCACGGCCACCACATCAAACTCCGCTTCTCTGGATGCAAAATATGCGAGTGCTTTCAGGAGATCGCCTTCCGCTCCCTCTCCCTGAACCCTTGCACCACAGAGGCTGATCTCAAAAGCGAACCCCGAACGAACCAATTCATCGTGAAAATCTTTCCAGGCATCACTCCCGGGGCTGGTGACGACCCCGATCCTCAATGGGACCGTCGGCATCTCCTGATCGAGGTTGTTGCGCTCGACCCCCAGACGACGGACCTCGGCGAGGATTTCCTCACGCCGCCGCGCCAACTCTCCGAGGGTGAATTCGGGGTCGATCTCCTCCACCGTGACCTGGTACTGGCCACGGGCCACGTAGAGATCCAGACGGACCTTGACGCGGATCTTCAGACCGTCTTCCAGAGGAGTGCCATTTTCCTCAAGCTTGCGGAAGGAAGCATCACGCCGGAAGTTCCACATCACCGCCGAGACTTCTGCCAGGGGGCGATCCGCTCCCTGCTCTTTTTCAACCAGACGAAAGTAGAGGTGGGAGGCGTTGCTGCCACGACCAAGACTTCGATCCGCTCCCATGACTTCGCCCTGAAGCCACAGGGTTTTCGGCATGCCCTGGAGGATGGCCAGCCGGACCTCTTCATTCAGGCGAGAGACGGACCAGTCCGTGGATTCTCCGGAGGCATGGTCCTCTCCGGAGTGTTCTCGGATGGTTTCCGCCTCCTGGGTCAAACCGGCGATCCCCTCGATCTCGCCGGTCAGCAGTTTCTCCACCTCCGGGGCGGCCTGGAAACCCAGGGGAAGCAAAATCCTCCCCGCTTCGCCAGCGCTCTCCAGTGGAATCGACCACGCCTTTTCCTCGCGGTGCCAGCGACGGCCGGTGACTTCCTTGACTTCGGCGACCAGTACCGCGTCGTAGGGAAAGCGGACCCGTATCCGGCCCTTCTCTGCCCACCACTCCAGAATCTTCATCGACGATCTCTCCTCGCTCGCTGGACCCTACCCGCCACCCGGGCTAACATCCTGCTTCGAGTTTGCGATCCACCGGTCGTTTCCTCAAGGTCCGAGGGCAAAACCCCCGGAAAACCACCCGATTTGAAGGAGCCGCAGAGTATGTCGAGTCAGGAAAACACTCCCGAGATTCAAGGCGATGAGGACCTGCGCATGATCCGCAGGGCGCTCGTCACCGTCAGTGATAAAACCGGAGTCGTCGACTTCTGTCAGCACCTGGTTTCTCTGGGGATCGAAATCCTCTCCACCGGCGGAACCGCCAAAACCCTGCGTGACGCGGGAATCACGGTTCGTCCCGTGGAAGATGTCACCGGTTTCCCGGAGATGATGGACGGTCGTATCAAGACACTCCACCCGCGGATTCATGGAGGACTGCTGGCACGTCGCTCCGTTCCCGGCGATCTCGAGTCGTGTGACGAGTACGGAATCCCGCCCATCGATCTGCTCGTGGTCAATCTGTATCCCTTTGAGAGAACCGCCGCATCGGGAGCCTCTTTCGCCGACACGATTGAGCAAATCGACATCGGAGGACCGGCGATGGTGCGTGCCGCCGCCAAAAACCATCCGGATGTGGCAGTAGTCGTCGATCCTGCCAGTTACCCGGCACTGACCCACGAACTTCTGGAGAGCAACGGGCAACTTTGTGGCGATACCCGTAACCGCCTCGCTCTCGAGGCCTTCCGCCGCACGGCCGCCTACGATGCATCCATCTCCAACTGGCTCGGCCAGCAATTGGAGGGACCCTTCCCTGCGACCGTCACCGAACAGTGGTACCAGGTCGGTGGCCTCCGCTATGGGGAGAACCCCCATCAGGAAGCCGCGTGGTATCAGCGGAATGATGGAGACAGCTTTTCCATCGCCGAGGCGACCTGCCACGGAGGCAAGGAACTCTCCTACAACAACATTCTCGACGCTGCAGCGGCCATCGATTGCTGCCGTGGACTGGAAGGCACTGCTGCTGTCATCGTCAAGCACTGCCTCCCCTGTGGAGCGGCGGAGGCCGACTCCCTCGATCAGGCCTTTGACGCCGCCCTCGCCGGTGATCCGGTGAGTGCTTTCGGTGGCATTCTGGCCCTCTCCGAACCACTGACGGTCGACCTCGCCCGTCGTATCAGCACCCCGGACCACTTCTTCGAAGTGATCCACGCCCCCGCCTATGAGGAGGGCGCCATCGAGGCCATTCAGGGTGGTGCCAAATGGGGTTCCTCCTGCCGAATCCTCGAGGGCGGTTTCTTCGCAGACGAAGGTGCAGTGCCCATCGAGGCCCGGGCCGTCCCCGGGGCGATGCTCTTGCAAACCCGTGACATTCCGCAGAAAACCCGGGATGATTACGAAGTTGTGACCGACAGGGCCCCCACAGATGAAGAGTGGCGCGATCTCCTCTTCGGCTGGCGGGTATTGCCCCACGTGCGCTCTAACGGGATTCTTCTGGCCCAGTCCAATGCCGTCGTCGGCGTCGGTGCAGGCCAGCCGAGCAGGGTGGACGCCGTGCACATCGCCTGCAGAAAGGCCGCTGACAAGGCTCAGGGATCATCCCTCGCCTCGGACGCGTTCTTCCCTTTCCCGGATGGTGTCGAAGCCGCCATCGAGGCGGGAGTCAGTGCCGTGATCCAGCCGGGAGGTTCCCGCAGGGATGGCGAAGTGATCGAGGCCGCCAACAAGGCTGGTATCGCCATGGTCTTCACCGGAGAGAGACACTTCCGTCACTAGGAGTCGAATGAAATCCTTCATCGCCTTTCTGAAAGCGGTTCGATTCCTGTGGATCGCCCTTTACTGGGTTTCACTGATCGTACTGATCGGCTTCTACGACTGGGTGACCACGAACCTCATCAGTCCGGACGGATTCTGGCGTGTCGTCGGCTCCCTCTTCCTCGGGGGATTGCTGATGGAACACTACCTGGGAGTTCTCACCCGCAAGCGGCAAAGCCTGCTGGCCCGTTCGCTGATTCAACTGCAGCCAGGCCTGAAACATGATGGAGCAGTCAGCATCCTCATCGATGCCCTTGAAAACGCCGAGGCGGAAACTGCAAAAACGGTCCATGAAGAATTGGTCAGGCTGACCGGTCAGGATTTTGGCCTCGAAGCTCACCGCTGGCGCCAATGGCTGCGCCAGGAGGAGCAAAAGGTTCAGGGTTCCCCCCTGCTGGCCAGAGAGTTCGAAGACAAAAGTGAGAACTCGGACAGGGTGGGCAAGCAGGCATGAGTGGATTTGAATCCCCCCCCGACCCATTGAATCCCGAAGAGGCGTCTAACCCGGGTGAGGTGGCTTCCGATACTCCGGAAGTCGAAAAGACTCCCCGTCTCAGCCCCTTCAGGAGAATCACTCTGGAGGTGTTGCTGGTGGTCGGGATCGCCTTCCCGTTGGCACTGGTCCTGCACACCTTCGTCACCCAGGTCTATGCCATCAGTGGCCATTCGATGGAACCGACCCTCTTTGACGGCGAACGGGTCATGGTCGACAAGGTCAGCCCCGCCATCGCTGAAATCTCAAGGGGAGACCTGGTGATCTTTGCCTCTCCTGAAGACACCTCCAAAAACCTGATCAAGCGCGTCATCGGTCTGGCCGGTGACAAGATCGAGCTGATCGGTGAAATGGTCTACCTCAACGATCAACCTCTGCGAGAAGGCTACACACGACGCACCATCTTCCCCCAGAAACCGGGGGAATCGACGATCGTCGAAGAGGGATCGATGTACGTCCTCGGTGACAACAGGCCCCAGAGCCGCGACAGTCGCGACTTCGGAACGGTAACCCTCGACCAGGTCAAGGGCAGGGTGCTTCTGCGGTTGTGGCCTCTGGACGCGTTGAAGTTCTTCTAGGCCACGGCCCAAACAAAAAAAGGGTCTGTGCTCTGTGAGCACAGACCCTTTTTTGATGGAATCAGTTCCGATCCTAGAAATTCCAGAAGGTCTGGGCGTAGAAGAAGTTCGTTGACTCGTAGGTACTGGTCAGAGAGTTGAACTTGGCAGCACCGAACTCCACGTCGAGGTCACCAATGCGGTGATCGAGGATCAGATTGATCTCCTCACCCCAGTCCGCTCCCTGATCCGCCCTGAGCTCATGGTAGGTGAACTCGACGCCGGTCTCACCGAGAACAGTACGGATTCCCAGATAGGTGTCCTTAATGTTGCTGGTACCGATGACGTCGGAGATTCCATGAGTTCCATGGGGCGTTCCGAAGGGTGAACGGAACTCCTCGATGCGCGAGGCCCCTGCAGAAGTACCGGTCGCGAAGATATGGCCGCCAACAAGGACCATGTCCCACAAGCGCTCCATTGGCTCCAGGTCGTAAGTACCTTCGATGGCGTAGTAGAGGGAGTCGAGTCTCTGAATTGCGTCCAGATCACCGTTGTAGCGTCTTCCCTCCTGCAATGCGTATTCCACAGAGAGAGTGGCGTCGGGAATCAGCCCATCCCTGAGGGTGAAGGCAAATCCGTAGGTATCCTCGTGGGAGGCCCCGGGATCGGCATTGCCATTTTCCGCAGCCAAAGCGGCATTGGACTGGTCAGCACGGAACTGCCAGAGGAACAGGCTTGCCTCGATCAGTGGCAGCTCATTGAAGTCCACATGCAATCCGTAGGCATGCTCACCCTCGTTGTTGGCATCAAAGGTGTCGCGGTCGATTGTCAGGTGGTGAAAGTTGAAATCGATGGCGTCATTGAGCAGTCCACGGTGGAAGTGGTAGCCACCACTGGTTGCCGGCCCCAGATTGCTCCAGTCGTCGGAATGAATGATGCGACCCTTGTTATAGGTCGGCAGCTCGGACTTTCCGAACTCCATATCCCAGCCATCCATAAAACTGAGGTAGGGATGAATCTGACCCACATTCTCGATTCTGAAATCGAGAGTGTGAACCCGGGGATCATCGTGAACTTCGGAGGTATCTGTTCCCTCACTGAAGAAGCGCGAATCTCTCACCTTGAGGCGCATGTCGATCAGATCACTAAGCTCAGTCTCATATCCGAGCATCAAGCGAGAAAATCCCCGAGTCTGATCTCCCTCGGCAGCAGCAGGAGTTCTGCGCTCCCAGCGCAGACGCAACTCTGCATCCAGATCAAAGGGCATTTGTGCCTGAACCACATTCCCTGCAAAAACAGAGACCGCAAAGACGATAAGGATAATCCCCTTGGGCATGACTGCTCCCTTTCTGACGTTTACCGGAGTTGGCGCGTATCCCAATCCCGGAAACTTCTCGCCGACCCGGGCTTCCCCAGGAAGGGCCAATACCCACATCCTGCCCGGAATCCTCAATCTGTAAAGAGGAACCGGCAAGTTGATCGGCGAAGATCGTAAATCACCTGAATAAAAAAAAGAACGAGGACGCGCGCCGAAGGCGCACGTCCCCGCTCCGAGTCAAATCGAAATTCGGGCCCCGGGAAGTTTCCCGGAACGCGGATTTCTTAGAAGTCGTAAGAACTCTGCCAGTAGAGGTAATCGGTGTCGGTGAGTCCGGCATCGTCAGCGGAGAAGCTGGCGTAGCCCAGCTGACCGCAGGAGAAGTCCAGAATCAGGTCGATCTCGGAACCCAGATCGGCACCGTCGGAATCACGGGCAATCGTGATGTAGTTCAGAGTCACTCCCACACCCTCCATGAGGCCGTCGGTCGAAACACCGATGGTGGTGTTGTCGAGGTCTGCACCGTTGAAGAGGTCGGCGATACCGTGGGTACCGTGGGGATCGTTGTTGATTCCGGCCCAGTCGGCATCGGTCACGCTGTTGCTAAAGCTCAGGTTGAACTGGTCCAGAGTGTATCCCACGCTGACAGAGGTCAGAGTTCCGTCTTCCCCGCCAGCATCGGCGTCGAAAGTGGCGTACTCCACGTCGATGTCAATACCCATGAGGGCGTCTCCACCGATGTTGTTGACGTTGAAGGCCATCCAGCTCGGATCCTCGGTTGCAGCCGCAGCACTGGCAGTGGCGTAGTAGAAACCGATATCGGCAAATCCGGCCATCTCACCGAGGCCGAAGTTGAAGATCATGGCGCTGTCGTCGCTGTTGTCGTTACCACCCCAGCGGTAGAGGTCGAAATCGACTCCACCCAGGTCGGTGCTGAGCTTGAAACCATCGTGGTTGTTAGGCCCGGCGGCGTCAGAATTCCAGTCCGCGGAGTTGACGATACGACCAGAACCGAGTTTCGGGTTGTTCATACGTCCGATGTCCATGGACCAGCCGCCCAGGAAACCAGCCATGGCACCCATGTCGGCGATGCTCAGGTAGGCCTGCTGAATGTCGTAGTTATCGGTGGTTCCACCACCACTGCTGAATGCGTATCCATGACGCACCTGACTCATGAAACTGGTGTTGTCGTCGATCTTCGCTCCCAGGTTGATGTAAGTCCTGGCTGTAAGACCGGCGTCAAGCGCAGCGGCGTCGCTGTATTCATAGCGAAGGCGAACGTCGCCACCCAGAGAAACGTGTCCGTCTGCAAAGGCCGCAGTCGGAACCAACATGGCCATAAGAAGGCCGAGCACGATGCTCTTGTTCATTGTCTACCCCTTTTCTTCCCCATGCTCTCGGGCGCTGTGCCCTCGATCCTTTGGGGATCCTGATGATTTACTAACCTACGTTGCGGCTAGAGCAAGGATCGGAGAACCCGTGACATGCCTGCCGAGGTCTTCGGCCCCTGCTCATGGGACATAGGAGAGTAAGAATCGGAAAAAGTGGCAAGCCCTCTTCCACAGTTTTTGGCCGTTTTCTTCAGAAAATCTTCTCCACCCAGGGGCGAATACGGAGCTCCAGACAACCCTTCAGCCCTCTGTCGAACTATCCATAAGAGACACAAATATATAGGTTTACGAAAAAAACGGGATTCTTGCAGCAGGCCTCCGGAGGCTCATAATTCCTGATCTCGGGGGCCCTGAAGAAAATCGCAAAAAAGGTCCGATAACCTGACTATCCTCCCGGCATCGGGTCACCGATGAGGGTGATGTAGGTCACGATGTGGCCCTCCGGCAAGCCCAGAAACTGCCCCAAAGAGTCGTCGAAGAAGCCTGCAATACCGCTGACACCGGCATTGAGACGCATACACGCCAGATTGATCTGGTGACCGAGAAAGCCGGAGTCCAGGTGAAGGTCCCGATAGATACGATCCCCCAACAAGCTCACTGCGTCTGCAAGGGGAGCGGTGTAGATCACCGCAGCCGCCGCATCTCCCGCCAGATCCTGCCCAAGGCAATACTCCTGCAGCGATCGACGATGATCCCCCGCCTTTCTGAGAAACAACTGATGCTTTTCGCAACAGTATTGCCAGTGGCCACTGTCGATGCCTTTCACCCTTTGCGTGATGCAATGAACATCGAGAAGCGGTCCAGCCCCCAACAACTGTGTGGACTCAGAGCGCATGAAACGATGGGAGAAGTCGAGAACTCTTCCCAGATCCTTCGCTTCGATGGAAGCCCCGGTGAACTGGCGTGTCGACCTTCGCTGCACTGAAATCGAGCAGAACTCTCCTGACAGATCTGCCATCGTCCCCTTCAAGGGGAAAACAGTGTGACCCTCCTCCTCGAGAGCCGGCTTCATCGCCAAAGCCTTTGCACCCGAATCATCCAGAAGCTCTCCCGCCCTCTGCAAGGCAACGATGGGGTCTTCCGCTGGAGGAGCGGCCAGAGGTGTGGCAGCAGAGGACCTTACCTCCAGAGTTGATTCTTCATGACGAACCTCCACTCCGGTACTTTGCCAGGGAACCAGAGGAACCAGAGCCAGGGCTCCCTCTTCTTCGTCGTCCAGGAACAGCAACGATTGCAATCGGGAGTCGATAAAGCGGGTGCGAACCTTTGCCTGATATCCCTCATGACCAGCGGCGTGGACCAGATTGCCCAGAACATGTCCCGTATCGAGGAGAATCCGTCTGTATGCCCTGTCGTGGTAGCGCCAGCGGGATCTTTGCCAGAGCCCGGTCAGAACCACACACATCTTTGCTTCCTCAAAGGCCGGATCATCCCAACAGGCTGCAGCCACCTCTTCCATCTCGACGCCTTCGTAGAGAAGCACCAGCTGGTGGTGAGGAACCGAATAGGCGTAGAGCCCATTCTTCAATCCCTCGATCTCTCTCAAGACGACCATCACTTCCGTGGGATACAACGCTCCTGCGGATGGTGCCGCCCGGAAGATCTGGGTTCCCTCCGGAGTCTGTTGAAATCCGGTCGCCCCGCAGGTGAAGAAGAGGGTCCGCGAGATGGCACGAACTTCATCGCCAAGGCTGCGGGGATCGAGAGGTTCCTGATCCTCAGCCGGACCCAAAGGGAAATCCTCAAAGGGAAGGTAGGGCACCAGATCCACAGGGTGTCGGGAGTGCCATTGCTTCCATGGCATCGGCTGACCATCAAAATCCGGACGAGGCAACAGGTTGATGGTTCTGCGATCGTACTTCGTCTCCTGATGAAACCACTCGGAGAGAGTCAGCGGTTTGGAATCGGACAAGGGATCAGACCTCGAGCTCTTTGGAAGCCTTGTTGAAGTTGCGACAGCCATCAGCGGTGACCAACACCACATCCTCAATCCGACAGCCACCCAATCCTGGGTAGTAGAGTCCGGGTTCGACCGTCACGACCATTCCCTCTTCCAGAGGGGGACCGACCGCGGAGATTCGTGGCCCTTCATGGATATCGAGTCCCAGACCATGGCCTGTGCCATGGAAGAAACCAACCCACTGGCCATCCCGCTTCTCGGTGTGAAAGCCGGCGTTATCGAAGATCTCCTGAACCTTGCTGTGAATCTCCCGACCACACGCTCCCGGGCGAATCATCGAGACGGCGGTCTCCTGGGCCTCCAGAACCGCCGCATGCAGGCGCTTCTGCTCTTCGGAGGCCCCTCCCTTGACCACGGTTCGGGTCATGTCGCCCCAATACCGGTGAGTCATGTGCTGAGGGTAGATATCGCAAATTACCGTCTCCCCTGCCCGGATCGGACCACTGCCCACATCATGGGGGTCACAGCCCTGATCCCCGGGAGCGATGATGAAATCTCCCAGTTGGAGACCCTTGTCGAGCAGGAATGAACGAACCCGGGCCTTGATACGCTCGGAGGTCAGGGGCTCCCCTTCGAGGTGAAGGATACGATCCTCCCCCTCCTCACTGTCACGGATCATGCCGATGGCGAGCTCCATCGCCGCCTCCGTCGCGGCCTGCGATTCTTCCAGACAACGGACTTCATGCTCCTGCTTCAGTCGGCGGTCGAGAAAGAAGGGATCCGCTTTGGGCTCGACGACGATTCCGCCCTGTCGCAGGGAATCGGCCAGCAACAGCGGAAAACGGGAGGGGACCTCCACCGTTTCAATCCCTCTGGATTTCAGCCAATGAAGCACCACTCCCTCAAAAGAGACCGGCTGATCGCCATGGGCTTCCCGGGCCTCTTCCGCCACCGCCGACAAGCTGACCACCTCGTCGACCCGGGCCTCCTTCTCTCCCCTGCCCAATTCGAGATCGGTCAGCAAGATGGCGGATCCCCTGCGATCACGCAGCCAGGTGAAGGCATCGACGGCAAGAAATCCCGAGGCCCAGAGCAGATCCGGCTCCCTTTCGCTCGCATCGACAAGTAACTGTGCGTGTTTCTCAGGAATCTCAACGTTCACGAATGGCCTCATTTCGGTCGCTGACTGGAAGGATGAGCAATTCTCTGCCCCTGCGTATCACCCCGACTGGCGCTGGGCAAGTCCCCATGGCTTTCTTGGGCGGTTTGCGGGGCTTTCCAGTCACATCGTAGGCTTGATGGCCGGAACGTGGCCGCAGGTCGCGCCCACCCATCCGGCATATGGAGGCCGCTTGGGCATCATCGAGTCGTGGAAATCCCGGTCGTCGCGAAATGATCGCGTCGAGAACACAGTGAGATCTCTTCTGGAGTCGGGTCGCCAAACGGACCTGCTCAACCGAGTCTCCCGTTTTCAGAGCCAGAATCGCTTCGCCCCCGCAATGCGGCTGATGCGAGCCGGCGTCATCCGTTTTCAACCATGGCCCGAAGGCGAAGAGAAGCTCGCTCTTCTCGAGAAGCAGTATGCCCGCCTCGAGTTGGCCACCGCTCAGGAGAAAGCGGAGTCAGAGTTTTCCGCCCTCCACGCCGCCCGCCTTGCGGATCTTCTCGACATCCTCGGTGATCGTGCCGGCTGGCAGTTGTGGTCGAGAGCGGCCATCGAAGAGGACCCCTGTGATCCAGAGGGCTACCTCGCCGTCGCCCGCTCACACCTCCGTCGCTTCACACGCAATGCGGATGGCGTGGCGGGTCTCGGTGCATTGCGCTACCTGACGAAAGCATGCCAACTGCGACCGGGACATGGTGAGTGTCTCAGGGATCTTGCGACTCTCTTGCTGTCACTGCGTGCACCGAAGGCAGCAAAGAAAGTTCTCGCTCCCCTCCAGCGCGCAGCCGCAGACGACCCGGTCGTGATCGCACTCTCTCTCCTCGCTGAAGAACTGCCCGAAGAGAACACTGCCAATGTGCAGGAGTTGTTCCTGCGCTGGGAAACCGGTGTCGAGCCGGTCCACTCCCCCGCCGAGTGCGCCGTCCTGGCTTCCCCTTCCGGCATCGATCTGTGGGAACTTTCCAGTGATCGTTCTCTGGTTGCCCATTCGGAGGCTGCCGATACCGGCACCGAAACCATCGAACAATACTCCGTACTCTCCGGAACCCTGCACCAGTCGATGCCGCGGATGGGAATGGGCGAATTCGTTCGCTTCACTTCCCGTGGAAAAGGCGGAGTGCTGATGGGGCAGGCGGATGATGGCAGTACCCTCCTTGGACACTGCGCCCGCGCTTCCCATGAAAGCCAGATGTCCCGCCTGCTTCAGCAAACCTGTGAAGAGGAGGTGCGTCGATGAAAGAGATCCTGCAAAGCCTGCAGCAAATCCCCGGCGTGGTCGGATCGATGGTGATGACAGGGGACGGCATGGTCGTCTGCTCTGCCCTCGGCCCCGGACTCGAAAGCGAAACCCTTGCCGCCCTGACTTCGGGAACCCGCCTCTCGATTCAGAAAGCCGCCGTTCACAGCAGCGATGGCAAACCCCATGAAATCGTCCTCGAAGGAACTGAAGGAAACCTGCTCCTCCTCGAAATCGGCGACGCGACTCTCATCGTCGTCACCCACGCCGGACTCGAGTTGGACAGTGGAATGTTGGAAATACGCAGCGTGGCCAGAAAGTTGCGCGGGATCCTCGAGATTCAGGCTTCCTGAAAGGAAGCCGGGCCACGGAAACAGGAGCAAACATGGTTCAGATCAACTTCTCTCTCAAGGAAGTGAACTGCAAGATCGTCTACTACGGTCCGGGATTGAGTGGCAAGACCACCAATCTGGAAGTGGTTCATCAAAAGGCACCCCAGACCAGTGTGGGTGACCTCACCAGTATCGCCACCGAGGGGGATCGCACCCTCTTCTTCGACTTCCTGCCCCTCAATCTGGGGCAGGTCGCTGGCATGAAGACCAAGTTCCAGATCTATACCGTTCCCGGTCAGGTCTATTACAACTCCACTCGCAAACTGGTTCTTCAGGGAGCAGATGGGGTCGTCTTCGTCGCTGATTCCAAACGCGGCAAGATGGACGAAAACATCGAGAGCCTGAAAAACCTGGAAGAGAATTTGAAGGAGCACGGTCTCTCCTTCGACACCTTGCCGGTGGTCTTGCAATACAACAAGCGTGACCTGCCGGAGGTTTACTCCGTCGAAGAACTGGAACAGGAATTGAACCCAGGCGACTTCCCCCATGTGGAAGCGGTCGCACGATCCGGTGAAGGGGTTTTCCCGACCCTGAAAAAGCTGGCCGGCATGGTTCTGCAATCCCTCAACCAGCAGCATTCTTCGGTCAAAAGCAAATCCACCACTGAAACGGTGACCTCGAACACTGCCACGGAAACTGTGGCATCAGGGTCCACTGCACCAACCGGGTCTACAGCAACCGCCGGTACTGCCACCGCGGTGGCGACCAACACCACCGCCACTACTTCTCCGCAAACGGCCACGGCTCGCAAGACCCGGGCCACCGGAGTGCGCAGGGTATCCACTGCGGCATCGATGACCGCCAGTGCACGTCCGCGCATCGTGACCTCACCGCGGCGTCAGAGAAGCCGCCGTGGCAAGGCCGTCGGCCTCGCCATCGGTGTCGGTGTCATCCTCACCGCCGTTGCCGCCTGGGCCGCCCACGTCAGTGGCTTTTTCTCCTGAATCTGGAAGGTTCCCAAAAATGATCAGTGACAGCGACCACCTGAGAAACCAGCGTCTCGTCTTCTACAAGGAGGACATCACTCGCATCGACCAGGTCCTCAGTAACTTCCTCGACCTTTCCGGCAGCAAATGCAACCTGCTCATCGACAAGGAAGGTCACATGGTGACCTACTGCGGAGATACCAGCTCCATCGATGAACAAACCGTCGCCGCTCTCGTCGCCGGCTCCTACGCCGCCACGCGTGAGATGGCCAAGCTCCTCGGAGAAGATGAGTTTTCCGTGCTCTTCCATCAGGGACGCAAGGACAGCATCCAACTGACGATGGTCGGCGATCGCACCATCATGGCAACCGTCTTCGATGACCAGACGACGGTCGGCATGGTTCGCCTTTACGCCAAGGCCGCCAGCGATGGGTTGGAAAAGATCTTTGAGGAGATCGGTCACCGTCCGCCCAGCCGCATGCAACTCGACAGCGACTTCGGTGATTCGGCACAGGGTGCCCTCGACTGTTTCTTCTCTGATTGAGACTCGCGGAGATCTCCGCCGGTAATCAGGTCACTTCCTCGTCCTGCCGTCGATTCTGCTCATCGAGCAGATCGAGGAGCAGGGCGCGGATGTCCCACTGACGATCCCCGGACTCGGCCATGAAGAAACACGCCTCGGCGGCGATGCGCATCAGGGCAAAGGCGAGCAGGGCGAAAGCGATCTCCCGGGCAACGTCGCCGAAGCCGGCGCTTCCGGCCATCGCTTCGGAGAATCCCAGCACTGTCATCAGTTCGGCGATCACCTGAATCCCCATCAAAATGAAGACAACCCAGGAGAGACCCAGCAGCAGTCCCCCCATTTGTCTCAGGCGACCATGACGGGTTCCCGCCCGCGGCTGGAAGTTTCGCACCGAGCTTTCGATGCCACCGCGCATCGCTTCTTCCCTTTCAAGCCGGGCGAGCAGTTCGAGGCGTGAACGCCGCTCTTCCTGGCGTTCATTCTCGCGCGCCTGTTTCTCCACCAGCGCTTTCGATTCCGCAGGAGTGAGTACCCGGGTCTTGCGTCCACAGGTGGGACAGGGAACCTTCGTTCCCAGACTGCTGTCCGGTGCCGACAGTCCAGCTCCGCAATGTTCGCAGATCGTCGAGATCGCCATCCGCCCTCACTTCCCTGTTCCAGTCTGCCTCATCGACGCAACTCACCAAAGAACGAATTTCTTCGGGGCTCACAAAAGAAAGCGGGGCGAGACCGCTCTTGCGATCTCGCCCCGAAAATTCTGGTCTGTCGAGTGGAAACTAGTTTCCGATCAATCCCATGGCACGGGAGGCGGCCTGAATCAGAGCCACTTCCGAGGAGCCCATGGCACCCTTGACGGCATCGATCACCGCCGGGGAAACTCCGCCGGCACCGGCACCGCGATGGATGTTTCCGAGTGCGGTCAGTGCAGCCTCACGCAAATCAACGCTGGCCGCATCACCCTCAGAAACGATGCGAACGAGTGCATCGCTGGCGGCGGTGGAACGCAGGTTGGCAAGAGCATGGCAAGCAGGAATGCGCACAGCGTCGGAAGGATCGTCGAGGGCACGAATCGCACCGTCGACGGCACCACTCAGATCGAATCCCCCACCCGGCATCGACATCCGGTGCAGAGCCTCGGCGGCCATGGCAGCGATCATTTGACCATTGGAGGAATCGGAATCAGAGAGCAATCCCACGAGGAGATCGTTGCGAAGGCGCAGGGCATCGATGGCACGGTTGACCACGAATACTCCGGACTCCTCATCGCCGTAAACCTGCTGGGCCTGGCTGAAGCTGTCCTGATCGGCAAAGACCAGGATCGGAGTGCGACGGGTGCGGTAGTCCTTGCGCAAGCGGGCGATCACCTCGCCGGCCGGCATGTCACCGGTCTCGGCAGAGATGGCGATGATGTGCTTGGGGAAGGAGACGGCACGCTCAAGACCGCGCAGGGGATCCTCGTCATTGAAGGATTCGATGTTGGCGCGGGCAAGCAGGGAACCGACACGCAGGGCATCATCCTGATCCGGGAAGATGGTCAGGGCGACTTTGCGGCTGGCATCGGAAAGGCCCTCAGCGAGGTTCGGCACCACCTGGTCGGAGTTGCTGAATCCGGGGGCTGCACCCATGAAGGCAACCGCATGAGCTGCGGCGAAACGAACTCCACGGTGATCGTAGGTCAGAGCACGAATCACAGATCCGGGCACCGCGCTGGTGCCACTGCTGTAATCGAAGGACTCGAGGGTCTTGATCAGTTCGATGGCAGCCTGCGGGCGACGATCGGTGAGAGCAATCTCAACTGCTGCGTCGACGACCTCGGGGGTCATGGAGTAGGCAGAGGAGCGCACGCGCTGCATCTCCAACTCACGTCCACGAAGGTTGGAAAGCTCAGACTCGTCGGCGTCTCCGGCATCGACCTGATTGGAGATCACGGCACTGACGTCGCGGTACTCACTCCAGCGGGCCATCTGGTTGCAGGCATTGAGAGCCATGGCACCGGCACCGGAAGGATTGAGACTCAGCGCATCGGCAAGGAACTGTTCGGCACGCAGCTCGTTCAGTTCCCAACCCTCGACCGACTTCCAGTTCAGGGAGCCGCCGTCCGTCATCCACACGACCGGGTCGTGGTAGGTGCGAACCATTTTTCCACCGTCGATGCTGAAGGCGTGAGCCTGGTCGGTCAGCAATCCGTAAGCCTCACGACTGCTGCTGCCGGGAATGATCGCATCGGCTGCGGCATTGGCGGCAGAACGAACCAGCGGATCACCGGTGGATTCTGCGAGCCAACGCAGTGAAGGCACGGAGACCGGGTGGCCGATCTTCTGCAGTGCGGCAACCGCACCCATCACCACACCCTGCTCGGAAGCATGAAGGCAACGGCAAAGGGGCAACACGGCATCGTCACTGATACGGGTGATGGCCTGAATGGCGAGCACACGCAACTTCTGCTCCGGCTGTCCCAGACGCTCGACGAGGCCGGGCAACAGGTAAACACCGTGGTCACTGATGGCACGGTAGAGCAACTTGGTGCGCTCCAGAAGATCTTCGTCACTGAAGTAGGTTTCGAGCACAGAGTTGATGGCGTCTTCGTCCATGGAACGACGCTTCGTCTCCAGAGAGGTCAAACGCAACAGGGTGCCCATCTGACCACTGAGGGTGTCATCACCGGCGCGGATCACGCTGATCAGTTCGCCGTATCCGACCTTGTCGACCCAATCGAGGGCCTCCTCAGAAGTGATGTCCAACAAAAGTGCACGCTCAAAACTCTGGCGAGCCTCGTCAAGTTTTCCCTGCTGGAAAAGGTTGATGCCTTCATCCAGAAGAGCGCGGACATCCGATCGGACTTGTGCGTCGACGGTTCCGGTCAAACCCGGCATTGCCAAAAGCATAGCGATGCATGCGACCAGGATTCCCTTGAGGATCCCGTGACTGCGGTGCTTCATGACCACCTCATTCATGCTCGTTCATCCCTCCTGTGCCTTGCGACCGGAAACTCAACCGGGCACGACACGTCAGTTGTTGTTATCTAGGCTCGTAGAACACTGGTTCGTGAAGAAAAAACCGGTCATGTCGATGTACAGGAATCGGCGGTACCGGGAGGGTCAAAACCCCCACCCATTACACGCAATCATCCTCCAGCGACTTCGACCGTCTCTTCATTTCTTTCCGCTCCAACGAGTCCACCCAGACCCGGATCGCCGCATCCACACCTACCTCAATAAAAGGCTCAGGAACGGCTCCGGACCGAATTTTGTCGTCGAGAGCAGACCATGTTGTCTCACAGGTCTCCACCGATGTCGAGGGCTCGCCAGAACTCCTCTGCCATTCCCGACGTTGAAAGGGGGACGGTCCCGCTAGGAGGTTGCATCTGACCCCCGTCGGGGGTAGCACACGGGGAGTGGTTACCGAGAAAGGCCAGCACACTTAAATCAATGCAAAATAATGACTTAAGCCCCAACTCGGCTTCTCAGGGAAGCCCCGAAGACCTGTTTATCGACGCCAGCAGGGGCGTCGCTGGTGACATGTTGCTGGCAGCACTGGTCAATTCGGGGATTTCTGAAGATGTCATTCGCGAGCCTCTGGCGGAAATTTTGCCCCCCCACCGGATCGAATTTGTGACTGAGAATCGGCGTGGAATCGTCGGTCTCGGTGCCCGGGTGACCACTCTGGAGGATTCTCCTCCTCACCGGACTTTGCCGGACCTGCTGAAAGCACTGGAACACCCGATTCTCTCCGATGGAGTACGTCAAAAGGCGGAAGAGGTTTACCGAAGACTGGCGAAGGCCGAGGCAGCGGTTCACGGCATCCCCGAAGAAAAAGTCCACTTTCACGAAGTCGGGGCCATCGATGCCCAGGTCGACATTCTCGGAGTTCTCCTCGCCATCGAATCGATCTCGCCGAGAAGAATCAGCTGTACCTCCCTGCCTTTGGGTCAGGGTCAGGTTCGGGCAGCCCATGGCCTGATACCCGTTCCGGCACCGGCAGTGGTCGAATTGCTCCGGGGTGCCAAAGTTCATGCGGGTCCCATCGGCCGTGAACTGACCACACCCACCGGAGCCGCCTTGTTGATGAGCCTTGCCAGTGAACAAATGGAATCCCCCGAGGGAACTCTGCTGAATCAGGGTTGGGGATTTGGCCAGCGTGTCGCTCCGGAGGATGACCCTGTCAACGGTGTCCGCCTGTTGCGATTGCATGGAGCCTCTCCCACCCTCGGCGATGAAGTGCTTCGAATGGAAACCGTCATCGACCATATCTCCGGCGAAGATCTGGGCGGCATCGTTGACCGCTGCCTGGAAGCAGGAGCCCTGGAAGCTTTCCTGACACCGATCCAGATGAAGAAATCACGTCCCGGGCATCAACTGACGGTCCTTGCGCGTCCCGGGGACGAAGCGACACTCTGCGCTGCCCTGCACCGCTGGACCGGGACCCTCGGAATCCGCATCGATTCCCTGCGTCGCAGTGTGCTGAAAAGGGAATCTGTTTCCATCGAAGCCTGCGGTGAAACGGTTCGTTTCAAACTCGCCTGGTACGGTCACGACCTCATCTCCTCGCGACCGGAGCAACAGGATGTTTCCCGGTTGGCCGAGTCCAGAAATTGGTCCGTCGACCACACCCGACAACAGTTGGCCAGTGCCATCGACGCCTATTTGGCCAAATCCGGGAAATCCCGAAAATCGACCATTTTCGGAGAATCCGAATGAATGAATCCTCCTCCTCTCCGTCATCCCCCGTGCCAGATCGTCCACGGCACGCCGGAGCCAGCCCTCCCGGCCAGGGAAATCAGGGCAGGAGCGGAGCTGTGAATGCAGAACAGGATGAAGAAGACCGCCAGCTGGTACGCCGGCACCTCGCCGGTGATCCCGCAGGGTTTGAGGGTCTCTATCGGCTGCACCGGGAGAGGATTTTTGCCGTGTCGATGCGCATGCTGAGAAATCGCGAAGATGCCCTCGACACCACCCAGGAAGTCTTCGTCAGAATCCATAAAGCTCTCGACGGTTTTGATCCATCGGGCCGCTTTTTGACCTGGGCCTACCGCATCACCACCAACCATTGCATCGATCGCATTCGTCGCCGCAAGGTTCGACGGGAGCAGGCGGTCTTTGAGGACTCGGTGGGTGACAAGCGTGACATGAGAACCGGCCGGTCCGGAGAATCAAAACCGGAATCGGAACTGGAACGCCAGGAGATTTCGAAAGCTGTCAGCGATGCCGTTGACCAACTGGGTGAAGCCCACCGAATGGTCTTCACCCTCTATTGTTACGAAGGTCTCTCCTATGGAGAGATTGCAGCAGTGATGGGAATCCCTGTGGGAACGGTGATGTCGAGACTCTTCAATGCACGAAAAAAGGTCAAGGAATCGTTGCCCGCAGATTGGGATCCGGGAGGACCCCGCCGTGGCAAATCCTCCGCAGAGGGAGGTGACCGATGAGCGACTCCACTGATTTCGAGCGCTTCCGGGAACTCCTCGAGGCTTCCGCCACCCGTGAACTGACCGATACCGAGGTCGCCTTTCTCGGACGTATGGGATTCCAGTCTGAAGAATGCCGGGAGTGGTTGGAGACGGATGCAGAGGCGGTCGACGCCTGGGTTTCCGAAGATCCACTTCAGGAGGTCACCCCCCCGACCTCTCTCGACTGGGCCAGGGTCGATGCCGGTCTGCGACGTTCCGGTGCCTTGCCCACCCCCAAACAGAAGCGAACGTTTGCGATGCCCTTGCTCGCCAGTGCAGCAGCCATGCTGATTTGCGTGGGTGTGGTCTACTCCATCCTGAGGGATGGATTGACTGCCCCCACGGAGCCGTTCGAAGACGAGGTCGTCTTCGAGGTTTTGGACTTGCCCGAAGGGGACGGCAGTTTCATTCTTCATGAAGAAGAAGGAGACGACGACGGCGTCCTGATGATCATCTTTTCGAATGGATAGAATTGAATGGTGAACTTCAGCCAAAAAATTCCACTGACCCCGCTGTCGTCGATCCGACTCGACAGAGAGTCCGCCCCTCGATCACTCATCCTGGTGGCGACACTTCTCGTTGCCGCTCTAATCCCCACACTTGCTTTCTCTCAGGGTGTGCTGCCGGAGCTTGTGACCACCGATGATCCGGCAAAAGGCCCCGATCGCCTGCGAGTTCTCCACGTCACCGGAGCCGACAGCGGAGACGTACCCAAGAACTTGAAAAAATTCACGAACTACCTCCGCAGGGCCGGATCCCAGCATTGGAAACTTCAGTCGCAGAAAGCGATTCAACTGAAGGGAACCCAACCCCTGGAAGTCGCACTTCCGGAAAAGTTGGGCAAGGCCATCATATCGGTCGATGCCAAAAGGGTGGCGACGGTCCGCTTCATGGATTCCCAGGGAAAAAGCCTCGGAAAGTACCGTTCGAGCCGTTTCCCGCTGGTGATCGTCAATCAGCGCATGAAGCTGAAGGGGCAGCCCTACGTCTTCATTCTCGACCTTCCAGCGAAGAAATAGGGAAACTCCCGTTTTTTCATTGCAGTCCGGCCCCAAAAAATCCGATCTTCTGAGAGATGGAAGATTTCAGGATCGCCCTACTGGGATTGGGAAATGTCGGGACCGCAGTCGCTGAACTGCTGGCCTCCACGCAAGACGCTTGCCTTGCCAGGGCAGGACGTCGGGTCGTCGTCGACAGAATCGTCGTTCGCGATCTGACTCGCCCCCGAGCCATCCCTGAGAACCTTCCCGGCAAGAAACAGATGGGAACCGACCCGCTGGAAGCGGTTCATGATCCCGAAATCGACGCCATCGTCGAATTGGTAGGTGGCGAAAATCATCCCCGTACCTGGATTCGTGAAGCTCTGGAATCGGGCAAGGAAGTCATCACCGCCAACAAGGCAGTGCTTGCCGTGCACGGCGAGGAACTTTTCAATCTTGCCCACGAAAAACAGCTCGGTCTCTACTACGAAGCATCCGTTGCTGCTGCAGTCCCCGTTCTTCAGGTGATGCAACAGGGAATCCCTGCAGGACCCGTCGACCGACTCTTCGGCATCCTCAACGGAACCTGCAACTTCATCCTCGATCAGCTGGAAATGCACAGCTTTGAGGAAGCCCTGAAAAATGCCCAGGAAGCAGGACTCGCCGAAGCCGATCCGACCCTCGACATCACTGGTATGGATTCGGCCCACAAACTGATTCTGCTCGCAAGAATTCTCCTGGGTCACACAGTTCCCGTGGACGAATTGAGAGTAGAGGGCATCGAAAACATCGACCCTCTCGATATCAGCTTCGGCTGGTCCCAGGACCTCAAACTCAAACTGGTGGGTATTCTCGAGAGAAACGGACGCGGAACCTGCATGGGTGTCATGCCCTGTTTCATCCCGGCCCAACATCGACTCGCCAATGTCCGCAATGAAGACAATGCAATTCTGCTCGAGGCGGACCCCTTCGGATCCCTTGTCCTCCAGGGCAAGGGTGCCGGTGGAAAGCCGACAGCAGGCAGTGTCGTGGCAGACATTCTTCGTGCCGCCCGGGGAGACTCCTCCTCAACCCCGCCAGCAGGCAAGGAAACCGTCATCCTCGATCCGGGGATGAGACCGGCACGACACTACCTTCGTCTTGAAGTACCCGACCGTCCGGGTGTGCTCGCCAGAGTCGCGGGTGCCCTCGCATCGGAAGAGGTCGGCATCGCCGCTCTTGAGCAGAGTGAAAATCTCAGCGAGGTTCACGACAGTGTTCCCGTTCAGATCCTCACTCACCCCGTCCAAACTCCACAACTGGATCGCGCTCTCGGTCAATTGGATGAAGACCTTCGCGACATCTCCTCACCGGTACGAATTCGTATCGAGGAATAACCCGGAAACGAGGCAATCATGGCTGGCATTATCGAGCGCTACAGGAGCCGTCTTCCTGTCACTGATGATACCCCCGTGATCACCCTCAATGAGGGATCGACCCCTCTCATCCCCGCACCGGTTCTCTCAAGGATCATCAGCGGCGATCGAAAGGTGTTCGTCAAATTCGAAGGCCTCAACCCGACTTGTTCCTTCAAGGATCGGGGCATGACCCTCGCCGTTTCAAAGGCGATGGAGTCGGAGTGTCGCGGAGTCATCTGCGCCTCCACAGGCAACACCTCTGCAGCCGCGGCCGCTTACGCTGCCCGCGCAGAAGTCCCCTGCTATGTGGTTCTGCCTGCGGGCAAAGTCGCCGCAGGAAAATTGGCACAGGCACTCGTTCATGGAGCAACGGTTCTTCCCATCGAGGGCAACTTTGACCAGGCACTTCAACTCGTCGTCGAAATCGCCGAGAAAGAAGGCATTACCCTCGTCAATTCATTGAACCCCTACCGACTCGAAGGACAAAAAACGGTCGCCTTTGAAATCGCCGATACCCTCGGCTGCGCACCGGACTCTCACTTCCTGCCCGTCGGTAACGCCGGCAATATCACCGCAGCCTGGCGTGGATATCGCCAATATCATGAGGAACAGATCATCGATTCAACCCCGCGCATGTATGGTTGTCAGGCCGCCGGAGCGGCTCCCATCGTTCATGGAAAACCGATCGAGAACCCCGAAACCATCGCCACCGCCATCCGCATCGGCAATCCCGCTTCCTGGAAAGGAGCGGTCGAAGCCATCGAACAGTCGGAAGGTGAAATCAGTGCAGTCAGTGACTCCCAGATCCTCGAAGCCTATGCGCACCTCGCTTCGAAAGAGGGAGTCTTTTGTGAACCGGCCAGTGCAGCAAGTGTTGCTGGCTTGTTGGCGCGCCACAGGGAAGGCAAAGAGATTTGCCCGGAGGGTGGCACCGTGGTTTGCACTCTGACTGGCCATGGACTGAAAGATCCGGATCGGGCCATCGACGGTCTCGATATTCCCGAAGCGGTTCCTGCCGATCTCGATGCCCTGAGAAAAAGAATGGGACTCTGATGAGCCGCTGGAAGATCAGCGCCCCTGCCTCCAGTGCCAATCTTGGTCCGGGATTTGATATCCTCGGACTCGCGCTCAATCGCCCACTGACTGCTGAAGTCTCCCCCGCCGACGACTTTCATCTGGAAGTAACCGGAGAAGGTTCCTCAAAAGTACCGACGACAGAAGAGCATCTGATCGTTGCTACTGCGCGGGAGATTGCCGGTGACGCGGCACTTCGTTGTCACTGGAAGATCCACAGTCAAATCCCCATGACCCGTGGGCTCGGATCCAGTGCCGCAGCGGTGGGAGTGGGACTTGCCGCCGGTTTTTTGCTGAAGGGCGACGGAAGCCCGCAGCGAAGAGAGCTCTTCCTGGAGCTTACCCAGCGGGAAGGACACGGAGACAATGCGGCTGCGACCGTCTACGGCGGGTTGCAGTTCTGCTACCAGAATGATTCGGGCGAAACTGACTGCCAGGCGATCTCCTGTCAGGAATCTCTGGGTGTCATTGCCGTCGTCCCGGAGCAGCCCCTGGCTACTTCCGAAGCGCGTTCTGTCTTACCCTCTTCCCATGAAACCGGAGCCGTCACTGCCAACATGGCTTCCCTCGCACTGCTCCTCAAAAGCCTCGAAAGTGGAGATACCTCCGAACTTTCGAAGGCATGTACCGATCAATTGCACGAACCCTGGCGACTCCCGCTGATACCCGGACTTGAAGCTGCCCTCGGTGAGCTGCGCAAGGATGCCCGCTTGCTGGGATCCTGGCTCTCCGGAGCGGGTCCCACTCTCGCCAGTTTTGCACCAATCGGTTCGATTCAGGATTTGAAAAATGGCGAAGGTGTCAGTTCTGCAGTGACCGCTCTTGAAAAAGCCGGGGTCCCTTCAAGAGTTCTCGAGCTGGAGATCGACCGCAGTGGTCTGATGTGGGAGGAAGTGAAATGAATCCCACCGATCTTAAAAAGCCGATTCACGTCATGAAGTTTGGTGGCACCAGCGTCGCCACACCCTCCCTGATCCAGAATGCTGCACAGCGCATCGCTGATCGCCGTAAATCGGGAGTTCATGTGGTTTGCGTCGTCTCTGCAATGGGAGATACCACCGACAGCCTGATGTCTCTGGCGCGACAGATCTCTGAACGTCCCCCCAACAGGGAACTGGATGTGCTGTTGTCGGCAGGTGAGGTGCAATCGATGGCATTGTTGTCGATGGCCCTGCAGGAAATCGGTATCGCTGCCCGATCCTTCACCGGATCACAGGGTGGTATTCGAACCGACACCCAACACTCGGAAGCACGCATCCTCCACATCGACCCGGACCGCATCGTCTCTGCCCTCGCAAAAGACGAAGTGGTCGTGCTGGCCGGTTTCCAGGGACACGACGAACGGGACGAAATCACCACGCTGGGTCGTGGTGGATCGGATACCAGCGCCGTGGCAATGGCGGCTGCACTGGGAGCAGAGCTCTGTGAAATCCTCACCGATGTCACCGGAGTCTACTCTGCCGACCCGCGAATCGTTGATGGAGCCCGGCAGATTGAATCACTGGGATACGACGAAATGCTCGAGATGGCCAACCTTGGTGCACGTGTTCTCCACGGAAGATCCGTTGAGATGGCACGCCGATTTGAGGTTCCGCTGGTGGTTGCGTCTTCTACACGCAACACCCCTGGAACCCGAATTGTAGGAAAGGAAATGGACATGGAAAAAGTAGAGATCCGTGCGGTCACCGATGACCGCAATGTCAAAAAAATCTCACTGGTTTCGGTCCCTGATACCCCGGGAGTCGCAGCGAACATCTTTGGTGCGCTCGGTGAACTGGGAGTCAACGTCCGCCTCATCGTTCAGGCACAAAGTCACGCCGGAAACAACGACATTACTTTTGTTGTTCCCGGAGACACCCATATCGACCAACAACAATTGGACGATCTGGTGAAACAGGTCGGGGGCGAAAATTGGATCGTGGATGAACGAATTGCCCTGCTCAATATCATCGGCGAGGGAATCTCCAGAGAGCCGGGAATCGCCGGCTCCATCTTCCGCATTCTCGCGGATCAGAAGATCAACCTGGACTTGATTTCCAGTTCCAATCTCGTGATCACCTGCGTCGTCTCTGAAGAAGATCTGGTCAGGGGAACACGAGCGCTTCACGAAGGCTTGATTGAAACGGACGCCACCTGATCCCGATCAGGACAAAAGAAAACTGCCGTGTTGCGCATGAGCACAACACGGCAGTTTTCAATTCTGTCCTTGTTTCAATTCTGTCCCAGGCAATCAGGGAGTATCTGAATACTCCTCCACTGGAGGACAGGAACAGACGAGATTTCTGTCCCCGTAAGCCTGATCAATTCTGGCAACTGCAGGCCAAAACTTGTGAGCACGGGTATGCCCGCTGGGGAAAGCCGCCTTGTCCCTGCTGTAAGGTCGATCCCATTCGTCGTTGACGACACAGGCTGCGGTGTGAGGTGCATTGCACAGCGGATTGTTGTCTGCAGGAAACTCACCGGCCTCCACCGCTTTCGCCTCTGCATGAATCCCACTCATCGCCTCGATGAATCGATCCAGCTCTTTCTTCGGCTCACTTTCAGTGGGCTCGACCATCAGGGTCCCTGCCACCGGCCATGACATCGTTGGTGCATGGAATCCGTAATCGATCAATCTCTTGGCGACGTCATCGACAGAGATCCCCGCCTCAGACTTGAGAACACGGGTGTCGATAATGCACTCGTGCGCAACCAGTCCATTTTCTCCCTTGAAAAGAATCGGGTACTGACCTTCCAGAGAGGCTGCCAGATAGTTGGCGGAAAGAATCGCAACCTGTGTGGCATGAACCAGACCCTGAGTTCCCATCATGCGAATGTAGGCGTAACTGATCGGCAGAATGGTGGCACTGCCATGAGGGGCTGCGGAGATGGCACCGATCCCCTGCTCTCCGCCGGTTTTTCTCAAGGGGTGTCCGGGTAGGAAGGGCGAAAGGTGCGCCGCCACACCGATGGGCCCCACACCGGGACCTCCACCACCGTGGGGAATGCAGAACGTTTTGTGAAGGTTCAAGTGGCATACGTCTGCACCGAAATCACCTGGCCTGCAAATGCCCACCATGGCGTTCATGTTTGCACCGTCGAGGTAAACCTGTCCACCGGCTTCATGAACCAGACTGCAGATTTCACGAATCGACGTCTCAAAGACACCATGGGTTGACGGGTAGGTCACCATCAAGGCCGAAAGTTGATCGCTGTGAGCCTCAACTTTCGTCTTCAGATCTTCCATATCGATGTTTCCATCATCATCACAACCGACCACGACCACCTTCATCCCCGCCATGATGGCACTGGCAGGATTGGTTCCATGGGCGGATTGCGGAATGATGCAGACATCGCGGTGGCTCTCACCTCGAGAGTGATGATAGGCGCGAATCACCATCAAACCTGAGTATTCGCCCTGTGAACCGGCATTCGGCATCATCGTCACCCGATCGAATCCGGTGATCTCCGACAGCCACTGATCGAGACGATCGATCAACACCTGATATCCCTTGGTCTGCTCTTCAGGAGCAAACGGATGCAAACCCGCAAAACCGGGATAGAGAATCGGGAACATCTCCGCCGCTGCATTCAGCTTCATCGTGCACGAGCCGAGGGGAATCATCGCAGCGTTGAGCGCAAGATCCCTGGTTTCCAGATTGTGCATGTAGCGCATCAAGTCCGTCTCACAACGGTATGAGTGGAAGACGGGGTGCTCAAGGAAGGCACTCTTGCGAGAGTGCCCTTCCGGAAGTTCCAGCTTGATGGATCCGGCAAGTGCGTCGAGGTCGAGAGACCCTGCAGTCGCACCGAAGATTTCGAGAATCGAAAGCAAGTCCTCCCGCAAAGTGGTTTCGTCGACGGTGATCCCAATAGAACCATCATCGTAGTAGCGGAAGTTTCTTCTGGCGGCTTCACTGCGGTTGCGCACTTCGTTGACGCCCACGTTGTTCGGCGTGACCTTGACCGTATCAAAGCGAACCGTATCGAGGACATCGTGTCCAAGATCGGAGAGGCCCTTGGCGAGAATCTCCGCCTGAAGGCGAACTTTGCTGGCGATTCTCCGCAAACCCTCCGGCCCATGATGAACGGCATACATTCCGGCACAAACAGCCAGAAGAACCTGAGCTGTACAGATGTTGCTCGTCGCCTTGTCGCGGCGAATATGCTGCTCTCGGGTTTGCAGTGCCAGACGCAATGCCTCTTTACCCTCGGCATCTTTTGAAACACCGACAAGTCGCCCGGGCAACTGACGCTGATGCTTTTCAGTGGTGGCAAGATAAGCGGCATGAGGACCGCCGAATCCCATGGGGATTCCGAATCGCTGGGTCGAGCCCACGGCCACGTCTGCTCCCATTTCACCGGGAGGGGTCAACAGGGCCAGGGAAAGCGGGTCAGCGGCAACCACCACCATCGCGCCCACTTCATGGGCCCGATCACTGATGCCCGCAAGATCCACGACACGGCCATCGGTGTCAGGATACTGAACCAGAACCCCGAAACACCGCGCCGGGAAAGTGAAATCCTCGTGATCACCGACCACGATTTCGATACCCAGTGGTTCGGCTCTCGATTGAACGATCTCGATGGTTTGCGGGTGACATTTTTCTGACACAAAGAACAGGTCGCAATCCTTGCCACGGCGCGCCTTGTCCTGAACACGGTGACACATCGTCATCGCCTCTGCTGCCGCAGTGCCCTCATCGAGCATCGAGGCATTGGCCACTTCCATCCCGGTGAGATCACAGACCATCGTCTGGAAGTTCAGCAAGGCTTCGAGACGACCCTGACTGATCTCCGGTTGGTAAGGAGTGTAGGCGGTGTACCAGCCGGGAGACTCCAGGATGCCGCGCTGGATGGCCGGCGGTGTGATGCAGTCGTGGTAACCGGTTCCGATGTGGGAACGGAACTGCTCATTGCTGGCAGACAGATCCTGCAGCTCCTTGAGTACCTCCGCCTCCGTCGCCGGATCGGGGAGGGAGAGATCATTGCTCAGGCGAATCGACTGCGGGACAGCCCTGTCGATCAGACTCTCCAGTGAATCTTCCCCGATCACCTTGAGCATTGCTGCGATGTCAGACTCTCTTGGGCCCACATGACGGTCCCTGAAGAGGTCTCCAGAATCGAGAAGTCGGGTCATTGAATCAGTCATGCCTGTTCCTCCGCTATTTCCGTATCACTTCCGAATCCCACCCTGCGAGTGCACCCCCATTTTGAGGTCGCACAGACGGTGAGGGTTGCATGAGCAACCCTGCACTCGGCAAGGGAGGTCCGGTGAAGGACAATCACACCCTTACAAGGTAACACTCCCCCCAATCCCGGCAACCGAACCGCCCTGCGATCAGTGGCATTGGTGCTCGTTGAGGGCTTTAATGCCCAGTCATTCAGGTACCTGAAGATCCTGATCTTTTGAGCCCCCCCGCGAGAAGGGACTGTCATGGAAAACCAAATTTTCAATCCGGGAACTCCCGACAACGAACCGATTCTCGACTACGCCCCGGGATCACCTGAGAGAAGCTCCCTTGAGGCCCGGCTCGATTCCATGGCCACAGAGGTTCCCGAGATCCCCTGCATCGTCGGTGGTGAGGCGATCTATACAGGTGAAATCCGCGAGCAGGTCTCTCCTCACAATCACCAACACGTTCTGGCGCGATGGCACTGCGCCACTCCGGAAGTCGTGCAGAAGGCGATCGCCTCAGCCCAGCAAGCCTGGAAAGAATGGTCACGGGTTTCCCAACAAGTCCGCTCAGCCGTCATGGAGCGGGCAGCGGTTCTTCTGCAGGGAAGTCACTGGCGCAATGAGATCAACGCCTCAACGATGCTCGGCCAATCCAAGACGGTCTTCCAGTCTGAGATCGATGCGGCCTGTGAGCTGGTCGACTTCTTTCGCTTCAATAATCACTACGCACTTGATCAGATCCCGAGGGAGCAACCTCCCATCAATCCACCGGGCATCTGGAACCATGTCGACCATCGACCACTCGAGGGATACGTCTATGCAGTAACGCCCTTCAATTTCACTTCCATTGCCGCAAACCTCTGTTGCGCTCCTGCATTGATGGGCAATACGGTGGTCTGGAAACCATCGGAACATTCGGTTCTTTCCAATTGGGTTTCCTATCGCCTCCTCGAAGAGGCGGGCCTGCCTCCCGGAGTCATCAACTTTGTTCCGGGAGATCCGGTTTCCATCACCGGAGAAGCACTCGCTTCCCCTGATTTTGCAGGAATCCATTACACCGGTTCGACCCAGATCTTCCGTCAGCTGTGGCAACAGATCGGCGAAAAACTGGAGCATTACCGCAACTACCCGCGCATCGTTGGAGAAACCGGCGGCAAGGATTTCATTTTCGCCCACCCCAGTGCAAACGTCGAAGCCCTCAGTGCTGCAACGATTCGTGGAGCGTTTGAGTACCAGGGTCAAAAGTGCTCCGCAGCCAGCCGCATGTACGTACCGCAAAGCCTCTGGCCCCAGTTGAAAGAATCCCTGATCGAAACCACCCGCTCCTTGCCGATGGGTGATGTCCGCGATTTCAGCAACTTCATGGGTGCGGTCATTCACAAAGGTGCTTTTGATCGCAACCGCTCTGCCATCGAAAGAGCCCGCGAAAACTCCGATTGTGAAATCATTTGCGGTGGTGAAACGGATGACTCCAAAGGCTGGTTCGTCAGCCCGACCATCATCGAATGCCAGAATCCAAAATATGAAACTATGGAGACTGAGTTGTTCGGTCCGGTTCTTTCGGTCCATGTCTATGCCGATGACAAAGTGGATGAAACTCTCGACGTGGTCGACTCAACCAGCCCCTACGCTCTCACCGGAGCGGTATTCTCCAGCGATCGCGTCGCAGCAGACAGGATCTCCGAACGCTTGCGTTACAGTGCGGGCAATTTCTACATCAACGACAAGCCCACCGGCGCCGTCGTCGGTCAGCAACCTTTTGGGGGAGCACGCGCGTCCGGAACAGACGACAAGGCCGGTTCGGCCCTGAACCTGTTGCGCTGGATTGCCCCCCGAACGGTGAAGGAAAACTTTGCCCCCCCCACGGATCACCGCTACCCGCATATGGGTTCCTAGGCCTGGATTCGACAGCAGTATTCAGCGGTGAATTCGCTCACTGAGAAGGCAGTTTCCCCCGGAATTCGGGAAAACTGCCCCCTTACGCCCCTATAATGGACAATCATGTCCGCTATTGTTCATGTGAATCGATATTCCCGGGACGATTCTGCCATACCACTCGTAGCACAGAGGGTAGATTCGGATTGAACACATATGCGAGCGATATCCCAACTTGATATCTCGCGAATGATTGAAGGTAGTCTGATGACTCACTTGTATTCCAGGGGAATTGAGTACGCTCTGCGTTGCCTCCAGTTGATGGCACAGAATCCGGCGATCCCCCGAACCGTGGTGGAACTGTGTGAAGAAGCCCAGCTCCCTGAGCACTTCACTCGCAAAATGCTGCAACCTCTCGTCAGGGCGGGATACCTCAAGAGTAACCGCGGACCTGGCGGTGGCTTTGTCTTTGCCGTCCCACCGGAAGAGATCACCCTCAAAAATGTTGTTGAGGGTATCGAGGGAAAGAGCCGCAAAAAGTACTGCCTTCTCGGTGGAACTGCACCTCCGCCCCTTCAAGATCGCTGGTCTGAGATTTGGGAGCTTTCTGAAAAGCTTCTCGAAACCACAACCGTTGCCGATCTGATCAAGGGTTGGGATGGAACCGATCGTCTTGAAGAGGCAGCCGTCGCAAATCTGGCTTCCACCAATCCCGGTGAAGAAGCAGAAGCTGGTGATCGTGGAAGGCGTTACCTGCCAAGAAACTGATCCCGGCAATCAGGCAAAAAAACTGCAGCGTAGGTGGACCACCTGCGCTGCAGTTTTTTTATGGACAAATCACACCCCGATTTATTGGGATGCTTCACGGATTCCTTCCCTGAGGAGATCGGCCATGCGAACGATTCCCCTGGGCTTTCCGTCCTCCTGCAAAACAACCAGAGATGTCACCTGATGGTCTCGCATCAATCCCAATGCTTCTGCTGCAAGGCTGTCTGCAGCAACCGTCAAGGGGGCGGAATCTGCAGTCTCTTCTCTTCTGCTGTTTTCCCACGCCTGCTGAACTGTCAGCTTCAGGGGGGCCTCACTCTGTGTCAGCAGGCGTCGAAGGTCTCCATCGGTGAAGACCCCAATAAACTGGCCTTCAGCGGTCACCACACATGCGAGTCCCAGGCCTTTACTGTTCATTTCCACAAGCAGTTCCGGGACCGAAGCGGAAGCTTCAATGAGAGGAAGATTGTCGCCCTCATGAAGCATGTCTTCACAACGCACCAGCAACCTTCTGCCCAACGCACCCTCCGGATGAAAACGGGCGAACTGTTCCGCAGTGAAGCCGCGTGCATCCAGCAAACTCATTGCCAGAGCATCTGCCACAGCCAACTGCAGGACGGCACTGGTGGTCGGGGCGAGGGAAAGCGGACCTGCTTCTCCAACCATGGGGATCTGCACAACCACCTGGCTCAACCGGGCGACCGGTGACTCCAGGGATTCGCAGACAGAAACGATACTGCCGCCGACTCTCTGAAAGTGCTTGAGAAATCTCACCAACTCTTCCGTGTGACCGCTCTTCGACAAAGCAAGGAGCACATCCCCCTCACCGACGACTCCAAGGTCGCCATGCAAAGCTTCGATGGGATGGAGAAAGAGGGCCGGTGTTCCGGTACTCGCCAGTGTGCCCGCAACCTTTTGGGCAATGCTGCCGCTCTTGCCGACCCCGGAGACGAGAACCCTGCCGGGAGTGGAAGCCAACAGGCGTACCGCATCTTCAAAAGTCGATCCCAGAGATTTGGCCAAAGCTTCCAGAGCTCTGGCCTCCTGCTCTATTACCTCGCGACCGATACGAAGGCTGTCTGACACGTCGATCCTCATTTCCTCGGAAACTCATGTCCCGACAGCAGATTATCCTCTCCCCATGCAGAAAAGGGAGAAAAAGGGCTCAAGTTCATGCCGGAAACAGCCGATCGAACCAGTGTACACCCTGAGGTGTGCCCGGATTCAGCGGAGGCCCCATGCCCTTGGAAGAAGAGCCAAACAGTTCCAGAAACACGGAGAATGAAATCTCCGAGGTTTCTGTCACTCCCAGTCGGGAGCAACAGTGGCGAGAAATCGTGGGTAACCCTGCTCCGATGCTTCCGGTTGTGGAAACTCCGGAAGAGATCGTTCTCTCTTCCCCGATGCCGGATCCCATCGCCGCCGAATACACCCTGCTTCACCGCTGGGTGCTCATCACTGCCTTGACCTTACTGCTGATACTGCTGGGACAAGGCGTTGCCGGAGACTCTTCCACCGTCGCAGATGTCGACAGGGTTCTTCAGCGCTAGCAAGCCGGCCCCATCTTCAAAGAGCGGATTCCGTGTCCTGGTCTGCCAACTGTTGGCGCAGCTGATCCAATCGGGACCTCGCTTCCTCTCCTGTTACGGGAGGGCGATCCTCTTCCCTGATCTCCTCACGGATGATCCACTCCTCGGGAATATCCGCAAGAAACCGACTCTCATCACATTCCATATCCCGACCCGCACGACGTCGGGTTCGGGCCATCGACATGTGCAGTTGATCCATGGCCCGAGTCATCGCGACGTACATCAATCGTCGCTCTTCCTCTTCCCCTTTTTCCGGATCTTCATTGATCGCTCGGCGATGAGGGATCAGGCCCTCCTCAACACCTACCAGGTGAACCACCGGGAACTCGAGCCCCTTGGCCCCATGGAAAGTCATCAGGGTGAGAATATCTCCGCCATGATCCTCATTGTTGTCTGAATCGAGAGAGATATCCCGCAACCACTGATCGAGCTTGCCCTGACCCTTGTTCGACTCGAATCGGGCCACCGATTCAAAAAGGCTGTCGACTGCTGTTCTGCGTGCTTCCAGATCCTGGGGATCTCCACCTGAGATCTCTTTCAAGTGATCGTCATAAACCACTTCCTCCAGCAACTGCTTCAGGGCTTCACTGCCGTCGTGATTCAACTCCGCCCGTGCCGCATGCAACGCCTCCATCAGTTTCTGGCCACCTTTCTGGCCAGCTGGAGAGACGGCGCTCATCAATCCGGGGTCCTCCAGTACGGCCTGCACTGAGATCCCCCGGTTACGGGAGCACTCATCGATGACTTCTCTTGCCGCTTTGCCGAATCCCCTTTTGGGGACATTCAAAATCCGCAAGAGAGCAATATCGTCCTCAGGGAATACCAGTGCCCTGAGGAAGGAGAGGGCGTCACGAATTTCGCGGCGATCAAAGTAACTGCGCCCACCAATGATGGTGTAGGGGATTTCAAAGAAGCGCAGCTTCTCCTCGAAGGGACGCGCCTGAATAGCTGACCTGAGGAGTATCGCCTGCTTCAGAAGAGGCACACCCATCTTGCGGGCACGTTGTACTTTTGCGACCACCGATGAGGCTTCTTCCTGTTCGCCATCGTAGATCGAAAACTGGATCGGCTCTCCTTCACCGCGCATCGAGATCAATTTCTTCGGATGTCTCCGCGGGTTCTTTGCGATCACTGCGTTGGCGGGTTCAAGAATCGATGTCACTGACCGGTAGTTGCTCTCCAGGGTGATGACATGGGCGAGAGGGAAATCTTTTTTGAATGAGAGAATCTTCTCGACTTCTGCACCCCTGAAACCGTAGATCGACTGATCGTCGTCGCCCACAACACAGAGGTTCTCGCGATCATCCACCAGCGCACGGGCAAATCGGTACTGGGCCGAATTGGTGTCCTGATATTCGTCGATCAACAGATAGTCATATCGTTGTTGCCAGCGAGCCCGCAGATCGTCATCCGCTTCCAGCAGCTTCACTGGCAAGTGGATCAGATCATCGAAGTCGACCGCATTGAAACCCCGCATTCGTTCCTTGTAGCGCAGATAGGCTCTTGCCTGGATTTCCTCATAGTCATCCACGGCACCGTCCAGTGCGGATTCCGGTGTGACAAAATCCATCTTCCAGCGGGAAATACTGGCACGGACGCCATCGACATCCCTTTCCGCGGCATTCAATCCACCGATCTCCCGCAGGATCTCCATCAGGACAGCCCGCGTATCAGAGTCATCGTAGATAGGAAAGCGGGACCGCATTCCACATGCCCGGTGCTCCTCGCGCAGAAACTGCAGACCAAAACTGTGGAAGGTGGACAGCAGGGGGCAGGGATCCAGATCGGGATACATGCGCTCCAGGCGCTCCCGCATCTCTTTTGCGGCCTTGTTCGTGAAGGTGAAACCCAGAATTCGGTCCCCCTGCACCGATCGCCGGGCCATCAGGTGAGACATGCGATAGGTGATCACACGGGTTTTGCCAGTCCCCGCGCCCGCGAGGACCAAAAGGGGGCCTTCACCGAACTCGACGGCTTCCAGTTGCTGTTGATTCAAGATAGACAGATCGAGACGCATGTTCCTCCGGCGGCTGATCCTAGCCGCAAGGTGCACCTCAGGCGAGGGTTGCCCGGAAAGAAGAGATACCCCAGACTTCCATCACATTCGGAAAGGGCGTGGACCAATGCACCGCAGGGATTTTCTACTTCGGGGAGCCGCCGCAGGAGCAGGCTTTCTCGCCTCCACCGGACTCCAGGGCCAGTCTCCCACCCCGGCTAATGGAGAGGTCGTCGTCATTTCCACCTGGCCCTTCGGCAAAGCGGCAAATGCAGCCGCACTGGAGACTCTCCAATCCGGGGGCTCCGCCCTCGACGCAGTGGAAAAAGGGGTCATGACCGCAGAGGCAGACCCCTCGATCCAGAGTGTCGGGTATGGCGGATTACCGAATCGTTCCGGTGTCGTCGAGCTGGATGCAGCGATTCAGGACGGCAGGACCTTTGAGAGTGGTGCCGTGTGCTCGTTGCAGGGTTACCGCCATCCCATCAAGGTTGCCCGTGCAGTTCTGGATCATTCTCCCCATCTGGTTCTCGTCGGGGCCGGGGCCCGGGAGTTTGCCACCGATCAGGGGTTCCCGATTGAAGAAACCCTCTCTGAAGGAGCGCGGGAAGCCTATCGCAAGTGGCGAAAAAAACATCCTGACGGCAAAGGGCCTGCGTCGGGGCACGACACTCTGGGATTGGTCCTGATGAACTCGGATGGCCATATCTGTGTCGCCTGTACCACCAGCGGACTCGCATGGAAACACCCGGGCAGAGTGGGTGACTCTCCCCTGCTCGGTCACGGTCTATACGCCGATGACGAAGCAGGGGGCTGTGTCGCAACAGGGGATGGCGAAGAGATCACCCGGGTCTGTGGCAGTTTTTTGGTTGTTGAATGGATGCGCAAAGGCGCCACTCCTGAAGAGGCTATCGACGAAACTCTCGACAGGATTGCCCGTCGATCTCCCAGAGGCCGGGACGTTCATGCCTCCTTTGTCGCCATTCGTGCGGATGGCATGACGGGTGCGGGCTCGATGCGCAAGGGCTTCCATCAGGCACTGACCCGAAATGGCAAAACGGAGGTACTTTCTGTTCCCGCCTTCGTCGACAGGACAACGGATGAAAACAAACGCTGAAAACCCTGAAGTCTCGAGAACGGCCGGCAAGGGAATGGTGGTCGCCGCCGAAGCGGAAGCCGCCAAAGTCGGCACCGACCTCCTCAATGCAGGTGGAAATGCCATCGATGCCGCAGTCGGAGTCGGATTTGCACTGGCCGTCACCTACCCCGCTGCCGGAAACCTTGGCGGAGGAGGTTTTCTGGTAGGGTCAGTGGGCAGGGAAAAATCCCAAGTGGATTCCGTTGCGCTCGACTTCCGAGAGGTTGCTCCGCAAGCAGCAACGGAATCGATGTACACCGAAGCCCATGATCAGGGAAAAGAGGAAGCCTCCCTGACTGGCCATCTGGCCGCTGGAGTTCCCGGGTCTGTTGACGGAATGCTCCATGCACTCGATCGCTGGGGATCCCTTCCCAGAGAACAGGTGCTCGCACCGGCGATACGTCTCGCTCGCGAAGGCTTCGCCATGACCGAGCGTACCCATCGAATGCTCAACTCCTCCAGAACCCGTGATCGGATGCTGCGCTATCGAGCCAGTGCCGATCTTTTTTATCCGGAGGGAAAAGCTTTCCCCCCCGGGAAAATCTTTCGCCAACCGGAACTGGCAAACACTCTCGAACTGATCGCCAGGAATGGCCGGGCAGGGTTCTATGAAGGTGAAGTTGCAGATCATCTGGTCACAGAGATGAAAAGAGGCGGCGGGATCATCCGCCCCATCGACCTCAAGACATACCGCTGTGTCGAGCGGGAGCCGATTCGCTTCAAGACCGAGAGCGGCAATGCCATCACCATGCCTCCCCCTTCATCGGGAGGAGTCTGTCTTGCCCAGATTTCAAGAATGATGGAGAACGCCAGGATCCAGGTTTCGGAAGCGGGTTCACCTCGTCACCTTCACTGGCTAGCAGAGTCGATGCGTCGCTCTTTTGCGGATCGAAACACATGGTTGGGTGACCCGGACTTCGTCGACTGTCATTTGGAACGATTGCTCGATCCGGATTATCTCGCTGAAAAAGCGGCAAGTATCCATCCTGAAAAAGCCACTCCATCGACCTCATTGGTCACTGAAGAAACCAGTCCCAAAGAATCGGAGCAGACGACCCATTATTCCGTAGTGGATAAACACGGAAATGGTGTGGCGGTCACGACGACTCTGAATGGTTCATTCGGATCAAAAGTCCTCGTCCCCGGTGCAGGTTTCCTGCTGAACAATGAAATGGATGATTTCACGGCGCGTCCCGGGGTCCCCAACCTGTTTGGCCTGATTCAGGGGAAACCGAATGCCATCGCACCTGGCAAACGCCCACTTTCCTCGATGAGCCCCACGGTGTGTCTCTCCGATGGAACTGACAACGCTGAGGAAGTGCTGGCCGTACTCGGAACACCCGGTGGGCCCACCATCATCACTAACGTCTTTCAGGTCCTGTATGCCCTCGATCACCTCAAACTCTCCCCTGAACTCGCGGTCACCATGCCGAAGATGCATCATCAGTGCTTCCCGGATCGACTGGATGTGGAGAAAAGCGTCCCGCAATCCACCCGGGACCTGCTGAAAGTCATGAATCACACGATTGTCACCCGAAACTCCATCGGAGACTTCCAGCTGATCAGCAGAATGTATAGATCAAAATGGGTCGGAATCAGCGATCCAAGGGGTGCTGGGTCCGTTTCTGTTCAATGAACGCAAACTGAAATATATATGTCAGTTAAGTCATCCTTCCTTGTCTTTGCCAAGGAATATTTCCCACGCTAACATTCAACCAAGTCAAGTTAACTAAGGAGGGGGAACCCTCCATTTTGTATTCTCTGTGAGTTTACGACTTGGCGATTTGGACACTGCGATATTCAACCGATTGCCACGTAGCTTATGCGGCACATTCGGCTCTTTGACTGAAAACTCTTTTCTGGAGGTACCAGGTATGCGTACGAGTATTCTCGGTGGGCTGATGCTCACAGTTACGCTGCTTCTCAGTACTACTGCTGGGGGACAGCAATCATTGACCATTTCGGATGGTTCAATTCTCGGGGTCGGATCAGACACCCTGAGTGTCACCATGGATTCAACGGCTGCCACGGAGGGATTCGTTCTTGCCATCGGCATCGACAGTGGTCTCCTCACTGTATCCGATCTATCCACTGCGGGTGCGACCGATTCCACGGGGGCAGAACTTGCTGTACCCGAGATTTTTGCTGACGGCGCAACGCTGGGAGTCGTTCTCGATGCCCAGAGCCCGTTTGACGGCCAGACGATTCCAGCAGGATCTGGAACCCTGATCGCAACGATGACGGTGTCTGCGGCAACAGTGGTCAGTTCCGATACGGATACCTCCGTCTCCTTCACCGACGGCACCCTCAACTCTCCCGCCCTCGAGAATATTCTCGTCCAGGGAGGATTGAGCATTGGCGCGGGTCAGGGTCTGGGTCTGAATGATGGAACCGTCTCTCTCCTCGAGCCTCCTCCGGCAACGATGTACACCCTCGATGCTTCTGCTCCGGCAGACGGCAACGGAACTATCGGTGAAGCCTTCGTGACCATGGACAACAGTCTCGGTCCGGTTCAGGGATTTGTCACTGCGGTCACCCATGACCCGGCAGTGATTACCCTGGAAGACATTGGTCTCGGAGCAGACACCCTTGCCAACGGAGCTGAGTTCGAGATTTCAAACCTGTACGAGAATGGTGGAACCCTTGGAGTCGTCATGGACTTCAACCCTCCTTTCGACGGTCAGACGCTTCCCCTCGGAAACGGTATCCATCTGGCGACATACAGCTACAGCTGTGTGGATTCCAACATCTATGTGGAGGGTGAAGCGGTCCCTGCGGCAGCCACCAGTCCACTGACGCTGGACAGTGGTACATTGGGAACCCCTCCCCTGGACAACGTCCTCGTGATCAACGGGCTTTCCCTGCAGCCGATTCTTTCGAGCGGCACCTTCACCTGTGAGCCGGTCGGCGTTCCTGCTGAAGACACCATCCTGTGGATGGAAACCGAGTTCGACACCGATGAGGGCAACTACGCCTACCTCGGCCAGACCGGTGATCTCTGCTTCTACTACAAGGACGATGACGACTACATTCAGGGTTTCACCCTGACCGTCTGCTACGACTGTGATCTGACGATCCACGAGGACTCCTGGGAGTTCAACGGCTCGATCCTTGATCAGGTTGGTATCGAGTACCTGGCCGTTCAGGTCGACGATGACTGTTCCGACGGTGAAACCGGTGAACTGATCGTCGCACTGCTCATGGACGCCCTGCCGCCCTTCGACGGTCAGACCCTTCCGCAGACCGATGACCTCAACGAGGTACGCCTTCTGGTCGGAAAGATGCGTGTCACCGTGGACGACACAGCCGAGTGTGATGCCGAGCAGCCGATCTACTGGTGCAACGACATCAACGGTAACGGCGACGTCTTCCTCTACAACAACGTGGTTATCGACTTCGAATCGATCCAGATCTACGAGCGCAACGACACCTTCGTCTACGTGGTCCCCGAGGAGATCTTCCAGCGCGGAGACTGCAACAGTGACGACAAGGTCGACCTGGCTGACTCGGCCACCATGCTGGCCAACCAGTTCAATGGTCTGCCGATTCTGTGTCCGGATGCTTGTGACAGCAACGACGATGGAGTTCTCAACATGGCAGACTCCGTGTACCTGCTGAACTGGCTCTTCAAGTTCGGTCCGATTCCTCCGGCCCCTGGCCCGTATGAGGATGGTCCGGATGCCACGACCGACGATACTTTGCCGGTCTGTGACAGTGACGACACCAACTGCTGATTTCACTTGGAATACCTTCGCCGACCTGAGAAATCGGGTCGGTGGAAACACCTCCACTTCAAGCGAGTGAACAGAGTGCTTTGGTACCGTGTTGAACTTGTTTGATCCCCCCCCTTCGGAAGCTCCGGCTTCCGGAGGGATTTTTTTTATCCACAACAGCCGTGCTTGCCAGCTTCGCCGATTACCCTCATCCTTCAGGCGGAGGTTTGATGAAAGCGGTATTGTTCGACTTGTTCGGCACCCTGGTGCCCAATCTTGCTCCGGAGGTCTGGTCCAGAAGCTGTGAGGAGATCGCAGGGATTCTGGGCATTGATCCTTCTGACTACGGGAGACTGTGGTCAGAGCGATTCGAGGAAAGAATGACGGGCCGGATCCCGGATGGTCCCGGCCAGTTTGATGACATTCTTGAACAGCTGAATCATTCTCTCCCGACAGAGACACGCAATATGGCCTATCAGGCTCATCGACAAATGTTGGCGACCGCACTGCAGCCCAAGCACGATGCCATTCAAACCCTGGACGGGATCCTTGAGCGCGGTCTCAAGCTGGCTCTCGTGACCGATTGCTCCTCTGCTGCGCCAGAGATTCTTGATACGACCCCTTTGGGAAAATACTTCTCCTGCAGAGCCAGTTCTGCCCACCTCGGGACTCGCAAACCGGACCCGGTGATGTATCAACACGTCATCAACGAACTGGAAGTGAATGCGAGAGACTGCTTGTATGTGGGTGATGGCAACTCCCACGAACTTCCCGGTGCCAAAAAACTGGGGATGACCACTGTCTGGGTCGACAACGGGGATAAGCAATACTGGCAGGAGCGATTTGAACCCGCGGGTGACCACACGATTGAAGACCTGGCAGATCTGATTCCCCTCCTCGATCGTCTCGAATAGAGTTTCCAGAACCCGCAGATTTTTGGAGAGCCCGCGATGTCAGAAGAGCAAAGTCTTGAGTTCATTACCGTGGAAACCGGGTCGGATCCGACCGCTGCCATCATTTGGCTTCACGGCCTTGGTGCAGACGGCCATGACTTTGAGGCCATCGTTCCCGAGCTTGATCTCACAGGCGCACCACCCATCCGTTTCATCTTTCCCCACGCTCCAGTGCGCCCGGTCACCATCAACCACGGAATGGTCATGCGTGCCTGGTACGACATCCTTGAAATGGACATCGACCGCAAGATCGACCACGAGGGACTGGAGGAAAGCGCGGCCTTGATCCGGCAATTGGTCGCAGACCAGATCTCTCTGGGTATCCCCGCAGACCGGGTGATTCTCGCCGGTTTCTCACAGGGTGGTGCGATGACCTATCATGTGGGCCTCTCTCACGACCCTCCCCTTGCGGGCTTGATGGTTCTCTCCGCCTATCTCGCTGATCCCGAGGTTGCGAATCGGGAAGGCTCTGTTCCGCTGCTGTGCTGCCATGGAAATCTGGATCCTGTGGTCCCCCATGCACTCGGTAAATCCTCAGCAGATCGACTCGCCGAACTGGGTTGGCCTGTGGAGTGGCATGACTACATGGCCCCCCATGGCCTTCATCCGGATCAGATCGGGGATATCTCCCGGTGGCTGGTGGATCGCCTCCAATAATCGATTCCGTGGGCGAAATCCCTGACTCAGGCACTCCGTTCAGCGTTTTTTGACGGAAATGCCCGGTGGGGGTGATGGCTTTCCGCCCATTGATTACAATCCCCGGACTTGTCTGTTTTGAACCGTTCTTCAACGGAGGTTTTCCAATGAGTTCCGAATCACCCATGATCGACATTTTGGGCAAACCGGTGAAACGCATCGGCGTCATCGGCTCCGGGCAAATCGGTCCCGATATCGCCCTTCACTTCTCAAAGGTGTTTTCCCCCGCCGATGTTCCGGTGGTCGTGGTCGACATCTCGGAAGACGCTCTCGAACGAGGGCGATCCAAACTCAACAAAAAGGTCGACCGGGGAGTGGAATCCGGAGCCTTCCGCTCTGAACAGGGCGAGAAGATGAAAAATGGAGTCGTCTTCACTTCAGATTACTCGCAACTGGCTGGTTGCGATCTGGTCGTCGAAGCCGCGACAGAGGACAAGGCCCTGAAAGGAAAAATCTTTTCCCAGGTCCAGGAACTGGTCGCAGAAGATGCGGTTCTCTGTTCCAACTCCTCCCATTTGGAGCCGGAAGTCATCTTCCATGGGATTTCCAATCCTGGCAGAACGATGGTCGTTCATTACTTCTTCCCTGCGGAGCGTAATCCCATCGTCGAGATAGTGCCCGGTAAAGATACCAATGGTGAACTTGCACACGACATGATGGGCTTCTACGAGGCGATCGGCAAAATCCCGATCAAGGTCGGTAGCCGCTACGGCTATGCCATCGACCCCGTCTTCGAGGGCATGTTCCTGGCAGCCGCTCTCCTGGTCGAAGAGGGAGTCGCCTCCAGTCGCGAAGTCGATCAGGTGGCCTGCGACGTTCTCGACTACACCGTCGGCCCCTTCACTGCCATGAATCTGACCGGTGGAAACCCCATCACCGCGGTTGGGCTCGACAACTACAACGAGAAGATCCACAGCTGGTACCGGACCCCTGAAATCCTGCGCAAGGCTGTCGCCGATGAAACTGCGTGGGAAGTCCCTGCTCGTGGCGAGAAGGTCGAAGTTCCCGAAGATACCTTTGCGGCCGTCCGAGACGCCCTTCTGGGTGCATACTTCGGCATCGTCGGGGAAATCGTCGACAGCGGTATCTCCAATGTGGCTGACATGGACATGGCTGTGGAAACTGCCCTCGACGTCAAGGCTCCCTTCCGCCTGATGAATTCTCTCGGTATGGAGGAGTCACTCGCTCTGGCCAAAAAGTACGCAGATGGACATCCGGGCTTCCCGGTTCCCAAGTGCCTCGCCAATCAGGCTGCGACGGGCACCCCCTTCCCGATTCCGCTCGTTCTTCGTGAGGATCATGGATCCATCGCCCACGTCATCGTCCGCAGACCCCGTCACCTCAATGCACTCAACAATGAAGCGTTTTTGCAGATCGAAAACCATTTCAGGGAGATCAGTGGTGATCCCGCCATCGACGGAGTGTTGCTGACAGGTTTTGGCGTCAAGGCGTTCGTCTCCGGTGCTGACGTCGGCTTCCTGGCAAAGATTGATTCCGCAAAGATGGGCGAGGAAACCTCCAGTGGTTCGCAGGCTTCCGTTCAAGCCATCGAAGATTGCCCCAAGCCGGTGATCTGTGCGATGAATGGACTGGCATTCGGAGGTGGCAATGAAATCGCCATGGCCTGCGATGTTCGAATCGCCCGTGCCGGTCTCAAGGTTTTCGTCGGTCAACCGGAAGTCAACCTCGGCATCATTCCCGGGGCCGGTGGAACCCAGAGACTCCCCCGTTGGGTCGGAGTGGAAAAGGCTGCCGAATTGATGCGAACCGGACGCCCCATCTCTTCCGCCGAGGCGCTGGCCATCGGACTCATTTCCGAAGAGGTCCCCGGTGATCCCCGCGCCCTTCGCCGCCGTGCCACCGAGCTCCTTCACGGAGCCATTCGGGGTGAGGCTCCCTTCAAGGGAATTGAAAGTGGTCCTCTCCAGACACCCGATGAACTCGCCGAAGCGGATCTTGGCCACCTCTCAACTGAGGTGGATCGCATTCTGCAGAGAGCCATCGTCGAGGGGTGCAGATTGCCTCTGAAAGAGGGAATCGCCTTGGAAGCACGGTTTTTTGGGGAAGTTTGCGCAACTCAGGACATGCGTATCGGAGTCACCAACTTTCTTGAGAACGGGCCCAGAACTCCGGCAAAGTTCGTCAACGCATAACGCAAACTCTTACAAAATATCAACTTACGATATTTGGCGAGATTTCGAGAGGGGACTTCCCGGCATTGCCGTGGAAGTCCCCCTTTTTCATGAATCGGGCAATACCCCCATTTAATGGGCAAAATTCGCCAAATTCCCTCTTTCTTTTTCAGACCGGTGGCGGCTATCCTTCTAGGCGTGAGGCAAGCCTCCTGCCCTGTTCCGCACAGGGCGACATGCCAGGAAGCGGGTTTCATTGGTGTCGGTGGGGTCAGCGGAGGGCTCCTGAGCCGATTTCTTTGATTTGAACGGTACCAAGTAGGTCCTCGATCAGGGAGCTTGATCCCGGTGAGGGCAGGAAAGGAACACCATGGCTGACCAAGAAATGCTTCTCGTTGGAAGCAAGGCCAAGGCTGCTCTCAAGGAGCATGATGTCAATGTTGGCGGAGATGCCCTCGATGGACTGAACAGTGTGATTCATCACTACATCCAGCAGGCAGCCAAGCGCGCCACTGAGAATGGTCGTAAGACCGTTCGTGCTCACGACTTCACCTGCTAGTCGTAGCCGTACGATCTTCATGATCGAAAAGAAGGAAGCCCGGTGTCACACACCGGGCTTCCTTCTTTTTTGCTTTCTTCTCTCTGATACCGATCAATCAGGGTCACGATTGAAAGGCCCTGATCTCAGGAATTTCGACCGGACTCACCTTCAAAATCTTCTTTGCGGATGTCATGCCGTTTGAGCAGGTTGGAAAGCTGCGGTCTGTGAATTCCGAGGGCCTCTGCCGCACGCGTAATGTTTCCGCCAGAGCGGAACAGCTCTGCGATAATGTATCGCTTCTCCAATGCAGCCTTTGCTTCCTTCAGGGACATTTCCCCTGAAGTCAGACTGGCTACTTCCTGATCAAGATCTGGCTGCGATCCCGCGCGGAAGAACTCGCTCCCACTCGAGGCCAGAGAAGAGATCTCCGCCGAAGCGACTGCGAACCAGTGGGGCAAAACTGTCACTGCCACATTCACCGGCAGGTTGAACTTCTCACGCAAGTCCTGAAGGACATGCTGAAGATCCTTGCAACGCTTGCGCAGATTCTCTTCACCGGTACCGATCAGGGAACAGATCAGGTGATCTCCTCCAGTGTGATACACACCGTGTATCGGTTGCAGTGTTTCGATCAGACTGCGCACAAAAACCTCGTCTTCACGGTCTCGCAGAAGCAGATCGAGGCCCGGAAGGCTGATCTCCATGAATCCGAGGGGCTCCTTGTCTCTTTGGTGACGGAAGAGCATTTCGCCCAGATCGTCATCAAACGCTGCCCGTGATCCAATTTCGCTCTGTTCGTATTCGAGAAGATCTGCGGTTCTGGCAAGGGCTGCGAGTTGGCCGCGGACCAGGGACATCATCTCGCCGATCCGGTCCAATTCCTGAGGCTGGAAAGGATGACCTGCGGTCGGCCTTTCCAGAACAAGAACCGCACTGAAAAGGTCTGAAGCCTCAAAAGGAACCGCCAGCAGGCTTCTTCCCCTGAGTGAACTTCCTGCCGGGTGGCTTTCCACCCAGGCGTCCCAATCCGCATCACCACTGCGCAGGGCACTGCCTCGGGAAAGACTCTCCTGAGCCAGTCCACCCAGTGCATGCTGCGGCGGCAACCAGTCTTCTTCAGGTCCCATATCCACATCTGCCAGGCTCTGCCAACGACGACGGCGACGTGCTGCGATAAAGCCCCTGGGACTTGGCACGACACGACGAACCTCTTCGAGCAAACCGGCAAGAAAGGCTCTCAGCTCCTGGTGCTGTCCCAAGACCTGCATCGTCTGGAAATAGGCGTGATGGCCCAGCTCCTGAACCTGAATCTCTTCAACTGGGGTATTCTCAGATCGGTTATCTGCCCGTTCCTCAGGAACTGCTACCTGGGGAACCGGCATCACTGTGGCCGTCTCCTTGCGGAATCTCATCAAATCCGTGAAGAAATCCTTGCGGCGGCGATCATCCCTGAAGACCACTCTCATGTCCTCAGGCAAGCGTTGGGAAATTCTTTCCACCAGTGCTGAGGCACGCTCGTAATGGGTTCTCGCACCCTCGATTTCATGTGTGGCATGGAGTACCCGGGCCATCGCGTAGTGGATCTGCCACTGCAATGGCAACAGCGAATCACCCGTGATCATCTGAAGAGCCTTCTCGTAGTATTCGAGCGCCTTATCATGCCCCTCTTCGTTCCTCTGGCGGGCTATGGCCCCCTTCAAAAGGAAGCCCCTCACCAGCAAAGGCACCGACTGCAGGGATTCAGCGGTCACCATTCCACGAGTCACTACTTTCAATGCTGCTTCGTACTGCTCCTGCTCGATGGCGAGCTGGGCCTGATCAAAGCAACTGGCTGCAACCACCCGCTCAGAACCCCTCTTCAGAGACAGTTCTTCAGCCTTTTTCAATTCCTTGGCAGCAGCCTTCCACTCTCCTCTCAAGAGAGCGAGATTACCCTGCAGGCGATGACCCTCGGCCTGATTCTCCGGCATGTCGAATTCCTGTGAAAGGATCAGAATCTGGCGTACCAGGTTCTCCACCTGTTTGCGTTCGCCAAGATCAAACCAGGTCCAACCCAAATGCAGGAATGACTGCACGATACCTCGGGTGCTTCCCTGCTTCTCGCTGTTGGAAACACTTCTCTTGAAGTATCGAACCGCCCGGGAGTAATCCCCGGAGTGGGCGTGCAAGCTGCCGATCGAGTTCAGGGTGGGAGAGATTTCAGCAGAATCTCCGATGCGTTCACTCAAGTGGAGCGCCCTGCGGAAGTAACCCAGGCTGCGCGAGAAATCTCCACTGTTGCGGTAGATTTTTCCCAGCAGGTCATAGGTCGCCGCGAGTGACTTGAGATCCTGCGTCTTTTCAACCACTTCCATCGCACGGAACAGGTAACGTGCTGCTCGGAAATGCTTGCCTCGGTCGTAGTAAACCCTGCCGATGGTTCTCAACAGGGTTCCGAGAGAGACTGCATCGTCCCTTCCCTCCACCAATTCGAGAACCCTCTGGTAACTGTTCAGGGCTGCAGCAGAATCACCCCTTGCAAGGTGTGTCTCCGCTGTGACCTCATGAATCTGACATTGCAGAGCGGTGGCTTCCGGGTGGTCTTCAACCGCAGAAATCTCCTTCTGCGCCCTGAGACACAAGCTCATTGCCCGTTTGATATCGAGCCTTTTCAGGCGCAATCTCGCGCGCATCGTACTGACCCGGGCATGGGAAAGCGGCCCTGATGCCTCCAGTTCTGCATTGGAAATCCTGTTGAGAACCTTGATCCCTTTCAGGGGCTCATTGATCTGCAGATAAATGTTGCTGAGAAACACCTGTGATTCGTAGCGAATGACCGGGTCGAGACCTGACTCGGCGATGAGTGCCTTGATGTGGGTCTTGGAGGCCTGGGGTTGATCAGACTCCAATTCAATTCTGGCCAGGGTAGACAGAATTTCCCTGCGTTCCGGGGAACCCTCCCCCCCCTCTACATGCGACAGCAGCCTGCGACCAATGTCGATGGCCAGTGGCTCGGCATAGGCACTGGCGAAAAATCGCATCGCAACCATTCCGTGCGGGATGGCTGCCGGAAATTGTTCGGCTGCGCTGAGCAATTCAAAGATTTCATAGGCTCTCACCGGGTCGCCACTGCGCTCGTCTTCAGCGAGTGCCTTGCCCAGGTCGGACTGAAGGCGTCGTGCCTGATCATTCCCCAGAAATTGACGAACTCCCTGAAGATACATCTCATGAGCAATCGAGTACCGAACCTTGCCCTGGATCTCCTGAATCAGCAGGTAACCCCTTCGATTCAGATCTTCCAGAGCAGAGACCAGGCGCTCCTCTGTCACCGCACAGGATTTCGCCAGCAACGCCGACTGTACGGGCCTTCTGAGCATGGCGAGATGCTCCAGTACCTTGCGCTCCAGAGGAGGAAGTGCTGCAAGTCTTCTCTCGACCAACACTGTGGTCATCGAACTGCTACCGGCGCTTTCCACCAATGCCTGAACATTCTCATGCTCGATGGGTGAGGCCACTCCGGACTCTGCCAACAGCCGGCCCAATTCGCTGATCAACAATGGATTTCCAGCACAAGCGTTCCGAATCAGAGTCGAAATTTCTGCAGAAACGTCACCCTCCAGCAACTCCTCCAGAAAAGGTGTCGCCTCTTCCGCCTCAAAGGCCGGTACATCCACGCTCTGGCAGAAGGGTTGCTGAGAAAGATTTTGCAATGCCTGAATCGTCTTGCAGCTGTCCTCTCCCTGACCGTGATCGGCGATGAGAAGCAATCTTCCACCCGGTTCCGCCGATTCCTCATCAAAGGCCTCGGCCTCGATAATCGAAGAAGCAAACTCTCCCGCTCTTCCCTCTCTGGCTCGAATGTGCTTCCAATCCCGGGTATCGGTTCCCCCTCCCAAAGGTCCGTCGGCAGTGCCCTGATGACTGGAGAGAGAACTGTTTCTGGCCAGAAACTCGACGAACTCAATGGTTCCCGGGTCACTGCGATGAAGGTCATGGAGCACAAGAATCAGGGTTCTTCCCTGAGCCAATTCAAAGAGGATTTCACCCAGAGCCTCATGGAACTGGATGCGGCCGCTGCGACCCGGGAGAGGTAGAGTCAGGACATCCTCACCCAACTCCTCCCGAAGTTCAGGAAAAACTCTGGCGAGAACATGGGCATAACGCCTCCAGAGGGCAGATTCCTCTCCACTCTGGAGAATCAGATCCTTGATCAGACGCAGGACTGGCAGAAACGGAATCCCCTGTCGCTCATGACACTGAACCCTGCAACAGAGAAGGGGCAGATCAGTATCGACCGCCTCCGTCGTCAGAGCATCATGAATCAGTCGGGACTTGCCAAGTCCGGCTGCCCCCTTGACCAGAGTCAGAGTGCAGGGCGACTTGGAGTCCGAACCCTCACGGGGATCATGTCCCTCATGAATCCAGTTCTTCAAATCCTTGAGAATCTGTTGCCGTGGCAAAAGCGTGATCGCCTCTTCCTCGGACAAACGGGTCGGTGATTCTTCACTCATGGGAGTCCTCCCTGATCGATGTCCCCTACCTTCGGGACCGTAACGAATTCTGACAATTAGGGTATCGGCAAGGGCTCCGGGCGTAAAGTTTATGGACGCCCCGAAATCACGATTACTCACAAGATGTTATTTGGGAACACTTTAGAAATACTCCCCGTCGTCCCTACACGACGGGGATTGCTTGGACTTGTTGACGGTACGTCGAGGCACCTGCCCTGATGTGTGTAGGGACGGACAGGCGTCTAGGTGGCAAAACTGTGGCAAAACTGTGGCAAAACTGCGGCAAAAAAACTATGACAAAGCTCAACAAAACCTCTGACCAACACCACTCAGCCTCGAGGCATTGAGTGCATGGCAGGACCGATTAAAAGCGATCCTCCGTGGTCGATCAGCATCGAGTCGGATCACACCGTCCGGGGTTGGCCTGGCAAGAAGCGGGATAAGCAGTTCTTTCACACAAAGAGTGTGTGAAAACAGATCGACTTCCCCCAACTGCACAGGCGGGACCCCCATCCCGACGTGACCCTCAGGTCTTCCTCTGCAAGCCCCCATTGAGCTCAATCAGGCCCTGTGGCCATTGAGTGAGCGATTTCCTGAACGACGGAGGCCCTGCCGTCCAGGTCCCTGTAGGGATCCCTGTGGGATCTTCTTCAGTCCCCTTTGAAACGACGCCCACACTTTGGTCAGTGCACGTTTCGGAACGCAAAATCGCAATAACTGCGGATCAGATCGCTTCAGAGACACTATTCACTTGTATTGGTCTGGAGAGGGCTGGGAGGAGAAGGTGACGGGATGGCTCTCCGAAGAGGAATATGCCCAAGATAATTAATGACGTCAAGGACCCAATTACAAAGTAAAGGGACCATGAGTGCAACTCCGGCTTCAGTTGTTCCGGTCCAGTCTTGGCGGCAACCCGTGTTCCGGAAGCTCATCACTTCAAAAAATGAGCCCCCAAAAATGAGCCCGGGAGTGGAGACCCGCGTTTCCACTCCGGGGCAATAGCGAAGACCTTCTTCGCTCAGAATCTGTTCTGGTACTGATGGTGGATTGTGAGCGGACGACTCTGACGACCTTTCTCAGCGACCCAACGCCCGGGAACATGAACCTTTTCCCGCTTCAGTTCACACCGTGCAGGCAGTGCGACCCTGACGGTGTAAGGCACTTGAACCGTGATCCCACAGATACATTCATTTCTGTAACGGACTTCTGTCCTGAAACCACCAGGAACCTTGACCTTTCTGGTCACGATCCTGGTGTGGGGTGCGATCCATCTCTCAATCGTTCCGCAAGGCAAGCGCCTCTTTTGAACCCCACCAATGCAGAAGTACTGAATCTGGTGGGAAGTCCGGATCGGAGAAACCCTGCGGGGCAAAACACGAGTGACAGGTCGAGGGGAAACTCTGCAACCTCCCTGAGTCCAGCGAACACTTCTCGAGTGTCGCAAACGTTCGTCACCTGAAGCTCCCGCTTCCACATTTTGTGGAGCCAGGAACAATGCGAGAAGGATACCTGTGCATCCGAACAAGATACGGGACAACATGGCCCGCTCCTTTCCAGTGGCCCCTCACTCAACAGTTGAGTCGGAGAGGTTCACACCATGAAAGACGGAGCAGAACCGAATCTATTCAGAAGATTTTTCGATTTTTTCTGGAGGGGCAGGTGGCCCCAGAAACAGGACTGATCTTTGAGGCATGACCAGACGGCCGCCATTGCGCCATTCCAGTCCAGCCCAAGAGTTGTCTTCAGAGTTATTTTCACCCAGCGAACGCTTTTGCCATTCATGAGCGGTTTTCGCGCGGCCCAGACGATCCCACAGGGAGGAAGTCCGAATCGCCAGAGACCGATCATGATTCAATCTCACCTGCGCTGATTCAAGGATCAGTTCTGTAGAGCGCAAGCGACCCTCTGCAAAGGCGATCTCCGCATTCAACCAATCCCCCCAACCGTCCAGGGGATTGAGTTCCATATATCTGGCAATCGAAGACCGGGCGGAGTCTGTCTGACCGGTTCTCAACTCACAAAGTGCTCTGTGAAACCACACACTGGGATCATTGGGTGTCTCCACAGAGAGGATATTCAGCAACTCGTGTGCTTTCCGGTTCTGCAGAAGATAAAGGTGCCCGGCAACCCTGCTCCACAATCCCGAGACGTCCATGGAGGAGTGTCGCAGACCATTTTCAATCTCTATGCGCCCAGCGGAATCACCCTTTTCCAGAGCTGCAATACCGAGAATGACCCACGGCTCAGGACTCTCGGGCAACTCTCTGGCGGCCTTGTGAGCAGATTGACGCGCACGGTCATACTCACCTGCCCTCAGACAAACCCATGCAAAATCCAATTGGTGTCGAGGATCACTGAAACCCTCACGTTCTTTTTGATCAAAGCGCTGGAACCAACGAATCGCATGGTCTGCAAGTGGTTGTTCTTCACCATGAACCGGAAGGGGTCTGATCAACATCCCCTTCTGAAGATCGGTTCCTGATTCGAACTGATCGCTGTCCGTTCCCAGAAACCGGCCCAGAACAGTTGCCAGAATGATCAAACCTGCGAACAGACCAATGCGTAAATTGCCCGCTGGGGAAACTCCACTTCCGTGAGTTCTCCCTCTCGATCTCGGTCTTTCGCCATCGCGCACAGCTTCCAGCATCTTTGCGAAACCCCGAAGAGTCGAAGGGCGCTTGTTCGGATCGAGAGACAGGGCATCGCGCAATAGTCCTTTCAGACCCGGTGGATTCATGGAGATCTCTGAAGTCTCCAAAACCGAACTTCCTGAAAGCAATCGATCTGCCACCTCTGTGGCATCCCGCCCAGCCCACGGTGGGGAACCGACAACACACTCGTGCAAAAGAACGGCAAGAGCATAAACAATCTGTGATTCCTCGATTTCAGCCTCGTAATTCGCCAGCAGAATTTCCGGGGCTATCCTTGAAGCGTGGAGATCCAGATCGAGATCTTCGCGTGAAAGAAGCCGCGAAGACAAAATTGAAAATTGACCGTCACTGCCCATCAGAATGGAATCCGGTTCGATGACCGCAACAGGGAGGCCTTGCTCCAGCAGGGCTCCAAAGACTCTTGCCAAGTGGGCGAATTGACTCAGAAGCGTGTGATATCCACCCACCAACAGAACATCCCAGTTGCGGTTCGGTTTTAACCGGGTCAGCGAGATCCCGTCCCGAAGAGTCATCATCGATGGGTGGAACTGGTCATGTGAAACCAGGCGCAAGCCAAAGGACGAATCATCCAGTGAGGAAAGGTGCGTCAGGGAATCCAGTTGTTGACGCCAGCGGAGCGAGCCTCCCGAAAGACCCACTGTAGGCTGAGACTGGGAACGGAACTGCCGGAGTTGGGGTTCTTCCTTTTGAGAAGAATCCCCTGCGTCATCCACCGAAGGGGTGGTTGCACCCATATCCGGAGTTTCGACACCATCGCCGTTTATCAAGAGAATCCCCCTCCCCGGTGAATGTTGCACCGGGGAGGGGGACAGAACAACCTGACAATGACAGGAGAAACAAAGTTCTCATTGGACTTGGTCAGGGTCCTTCAAGTCCCAGAAGGCCCGGATCAACGTCCGGTGGCAGCTGGGTTTTCTCTTCCTTGGAGTCATCTGCGGAAGAATCATCCGCGGCCACCGGCGGAGCGGCGTTATCACGAAGTACGTCTGGCAATGGAAGATCCATCAACTGATAGATCTCCTTGTCGTTGAGCACTTCCTTCTCCAACAACTCACGGGTCAAAAGTTCCAGTTTCTCCCGGGATTCGCCCAGGATTCTCAGGGCACGCTGGTAGGAGTCCTCGAGCATGGTCCGAATCTCTTCGTCGATCATCATCGCCGTGTGCTCACTGAAGTTTTTCGCCTCACCGAGCTCCCGGCCGAGGAAGACGTGCTCCTCACCCCTCTTGAATGAGACGGGACCCATTTTTTCGCTCATTCCCCAAAGGCAGATCATTCTCTCTGCAAGGCTGGTCGCCTGCTCCAGATCGTTGGATGCCCCTGTGGTGAACTCCTGGAAAATCAGGTCCTCTGCGGCCCTTCCCCCCAACAGAATTGCGATTCGGTTGAGCAGGTAAGTCCGCGAGTAATTGTTGATATCCTCCATCGGCAGTTGCTGGGTAACCCCCAGTGCCCGGCCGCGGGGAACGATGGTGACAGAGTGAACCGGATCCGTCTCAGGAAGAAGCAGGGCGAGAAGAGCGTGCCCAGCCTCATGATAGGCGGTCAGCTCCTTTTCCTTCTCGCTCATCGCCTCATCCCGCAACGTCCCCAATTGAATCTTGTCCTTGGCACGCTCAAAGTCTCCATGGGTAATACGCTGGTGGCCTCTCCGGGCTGCCATCAGAGCAGCTTCATTGGCGAGGTTTTCCAGATCCGCACCGGAAAATCCGATGGTTCCGCGGGCAAGAGACTCCATGTCGACGTCGGAAGCGAGGGGCATATTGCGGGTGTGGACGCCCAGAATCGCCTTTCGGCCATCTTTCTGCGGACGCTCTACCACCACCTGTCGATCGAAACGCCCGGGACGGACCAAAGCCGCGTCGAGCACGTCAGGACGGTTGGTCGCCGCAAGGACGATCACGGCCTGATTCGACTCAAAGCCGTCCATTTCAGAGAGGATCTGGTTCAGGGTCTGCTCGCGCTCGTCATGACCGCCGCCCAGTCCCGCTCCTCTGGAACGCCCGACCGCGTCGATCTCATCGATGAAGACGATACAGGGCGCACTTTTCTTGGCTTCATCAAACAACTCGCGAACCCGGGAAGCACCCACACCGACAAAGAGCTCAATGAACTCGGAACCGGAGATGGAGAAGAAGGGAACTCCCGCTTCGCCGGCAACCGCCCTGGCAAGCAAGGTCTTGCCGGTTCCGGGAGGCCCCACCAACAAGACTCCCTTGGGAATCTTCGCGCCCAACTGGGTGAAACGCTCAGGCTCCTTGAGGAAATCGACGAGCTCTTGCAGTTCGGTTTTTACATTGCGAAGTCCGGCGACGTCGTCAAAGGTCACCGATCCCTCACCCTTCTCGAATTTTTTGGCCTGATTGCCTGCAAACTTGCCGAAGATACCCGGCCCCCCCATCTGTCGACGGAGGCGGTTGCTCATCCACCAGAAAAACAGCAAAAGGATGATGAAGGGGACGATCCCGGAAACCAGCACCTGCCAGCCGGGCGTCGTGTTGTCACGGAAGGTGACGGGCACGGTGTATTCGGCTCCCAGTTTGTTGAGTTCACTTTTCAGCTCACCGGGAACAACCGCAAAGATCTTCTGGGTCTCGGGACTGTTTTCAGAATCGACAAAGGGCTTCTCGACGGTCACCTTGCTGCGCAGGATCGCCACGAAAACTTCCTGCTCCGCCTCGGTAACACTTTCCACATTGCCACGCTCGACCTCGCCGAAGAGACGGTTGGCTTCCACCTCAAGGGCACCGATTTTCAGCTTGTCGCTGAACAGGTTGGTCAGAGTGAATACCCCGAGGAGGATAACCAGCATCCAGAACCAGGGTCTCTGACTCCAGGAAGGTGGAGACTGTTCATTCTCGTCCAGCTCGTCGGGGTCGTTGGGATCAGAATTTCTTCGATCGGGATCTCTCAACTTTTGCTCCTCTGTCACTGGAATGCTGCGGCTCTCTGCATCCCATGATGAAATGAACGTCCCCGGACACGAGAACGCCGTTCCCGGCTTGATCCGGTGAAGGTCCTCTCGGGAAACTTCACCGTCGCCACCCTCAGTTCAACGAGGACGCCGATCACCGGGTTCCGGAATCCAGTGGATTGTTCCGGGCCTAATATAATGCCAGATCGCGGGCCGCTTGTGCCACTTTCTCTGGCTGGGGAAGGATCACTTCCTCCAATTCGGGTGCATAGGCCACAAAACAGTCCATTGCACCCACACGGCGAACGGGAGCGTCGAGATGATCAAACAGCTCATCCTGGATTCTGGCTGCCAACTCGGCCCCATATCCCCAAGATAGCGATTCTTCATGGACGATCAGGACCTTGTGATTGCGTTTGACTGATTCCTCGATGGAATTCCAATCGTAGGGAGCCAGTGTTCTGAGATCGAGGATCTCCACCTCAATCCCCTCAGCCGCCAGAGTTTTGGCGGCGGTCATGCACCGGTGGACCAGGGCACCGTAGGTGACGATGGTCAATCGATCGCCTTCACGAACCCTGGCTGCCTTGCCGAAAGGAATCATGAAATCGGGACCAGGGTAGGCCCCCTTGTTGTGGGTCTGTCTGTAGAGATGCTTGTGCTCGAGGAAGATCACCGGGTCCTGACAGCGAATCGCTGTTCTCAACAATCCGTTGGCATCGGTGGCGTTGCTGGGCATGACCACCCGCAAACCGGGGATGTGGGTAAACAGGGTTTCCGCAGACTGGCTGTGGTAAACCGCTCCACCACGAAGGTAGCCACCACTGGCGACCCGGATCACGACCGGACAGCTGTCCGCTCCGGCGGAACGCCAGCGCATCAGTGCCAACTCTGAACGGATCTGATGGTAGGCGGGCCATATGTAATCGAGGAACTGGATCTCCACGACCGGCTTGAGACCACGGACCGCCATACCGATGGCACGGCCAACGATATTGGCTTCCGCCAGTGGTGAATTGTAGACACGATCACCACCGAACTCTCTCTGCAAACCAAAGGTCGCCTTGAAGACTCCACCCTTGCCCTTGACCTCTTCGAGCACCTCACTGCGACTGGCGTCAGCGACATCCTCGCCGAAGACGTGGATTCGCGGATCGCGACGCATTTCGTCACGCATCGACGCATTGATCATGTCGACCATCGTCGTCGGGTCTGCACCTTCCTCGACAACCGCGGGCGACTCAAATCGGTCTGAAGTCGGATCGACGGTGGGCGAGTAGAGATGATCCAGCACCGTTGAGGCATCCGCCTGTGGTGCGGCCACGGCAGCATCCGATGCGGCCCTCACATCGGCCTTGATCTCCTCACGAATCTTCTCGAGGGTTTCCTCGTCAGCGAAGCCGTTATCGATCAGGAACTTGGGGAAGGAGTTCAGGGGGTCACGAGGCTCTTCTTCTTCGCGCTCACTGGAAGGACGGTAGAGGCGCTCATCATCGGAAAGACTGTGACTGTAGGGGCGCACGACCTTGGCATGCACCAGTGTCGGGCCGCTGCCCTTGCGCATATCCGCCACAACCTTGGTCAGGAGTGCATGACAGGCCACAGGATCACAGCCATCGACTTCATGGACGTCGAGACCGGGGAATCCGAGAACGAGACTCGAAATCGATCCACCGGGAGTGTTGACCTCCACAGGGACGCTGATGGCGTAGCCGTTGTCCTCGACGACAAAAAGAACCGGTAACTCCAGGTTGCAGGCGGTGCTCAGGGATTCCCAAAACTCGCCTTCACTGGTCGTACCATCGCCGACCGAGACATGGGCGATTTCGCCATCGGACCAGTCATCGATCTGCTCGCGCAGCGAGGCATCGTCCTTGCCCTTTTTCCATGCTTCTGCAGTTCCCACCGCATGAAGACATTGGCTGCCGGTACAGGAGGACTGATTGACCACGTGAAGATGCTTTGCCCCCCAATGGGAAGGCATCTGACGACCGGCACCGGCTGGCTCGTCATGGGCAGCGGTTCCCATCTTGAGCATTTCTGTCGGCGTCAGGCCCAGCTGGAGCATCAGTGCCCGATCCCTGTAATAGGGGAAGAACCAATCCCGCTTCGGATCGAGAACCCTGCCGAGAACAGTGTTGATGGCTTCATGACCACAACCATTGATCTGGAAGAAAATCTTTCCCTTGCCCTTGAGACGAATTTCTTCGTCATCAATCTCCCGGCTCAGGAACATGTTTCTGTAGATGTCGAGAAGGTCATCCTTCTCCAGTCCATGCAGATCCACTTTTGGCTCCTCTGACTTCCGGGGACGCCCGGGAGATTTCCGGTTTTTGTTTTTTTGAGTCGGCATGTCGGTCCTGACCACTCCCCAGAATCTGGAGAGGCTGGGCATTATCCCTCACTGGGCATGATCCCCCCCGGTTTGATTCCCAGAGGGCTATAGCGAACTCTGGCCATTCTAGGGTCCTCAAGGCCGTCATTCAACGAGACCCGATCCTTCCTCTTTGCTGGATGGACAGGGGCGATTCCGGGTATCGTTCAGGAACCCGTGCCCGGAAGTTGTCGATCCAGATCACCCCCTCCAGATCACACTCTCCCTCGCACAGACAAGATCTCTGGAACGAAGGTCCCGTCACCGACGGGCAGGAAGGAACCTGAAATGGTTGAGAAGATCGGCAGTTTCGATGTGGCGGTCGTCGGCGGTGGACCCGGTGGTTATGTGGCTGCCATCCGTGCCGGCCAGTTGGGAATGTCCACGGTCCTCATCGAAAAAGATCCACAACCTGGTGGAACCTGTCTTCACAGGGGCTGTATTCCGACCAAAGCCCTCCTGCAGAGTGCACACGTGCTCGATGTGGCCAAGGAATCATCCTACTTCGGTATCCAACTCGACAATCCCGCGGTCGACATGGAGGGAGTCCTCTCCTTCCAGAAGAAAATCGTCCAGAAAAATGCCAAGGGTGTCGAATACCTGCTGAAGAAGAATGGTGTCACGACCGTCCACGGAACCGGCAGGCTCGATGGCCTCAACTCGATCCGTGTCGTGATCGACGATCAAACCGAAAAAGTGGTCGAGGCAAAGAACATCATCCTTGCAACCGGCTCTGTCGCTGCTCGACCTGGATTCCTCGACTGGAGCACCGACAAGATCATCACCAGTGATGAAGCCCTCAAGCTCGATTCGGTTCCCGGCAAAGTGGTTGTTCTCGGTGCCGGTGCAGTGGGCTGTGAATTCGCCTCGATCCTGAACTCCTTTGGCAGTGACGTCACCATCGTCGAAATGATGGATCGACTGTTGCCCATTGAAGACCATGAGTGCTCCGCTGAACTTCAGCGCTCCTTCAAGAAGCATGGCATTCGCAGCATGGTCTCCACCAAACTGGAGAAAGCGACGCCGACCGCCTCTGGAGTCGATCTGGTGCTGACTGACGGCAATGGCAAAACGGAAGAGATTCATGCCGACATTCTCCTTTGTGCCATTGGCCGCAAGCCGGTGACGGATGCCCTCAAACTGGATCAGGTCGGAATCAAGACTGAAAACGGGTTCATTCCGGTCAACCCCGACCAGAGCACCACACGTCCGAACATCTTTGCGATCGGTGATATCGTTCATGGCACGGCCCAACTGGCCCACGTCGCCAGTGCCGAAGGCATCATTGCCGTGGAATCGATTGCCGGAATACACACCCAGCCAATCGTCAACGAGCGGGTTCCCAATGCGACCTACTGCCATCCGGAAGTAGCCAGTATCGGCCTGACCGAAAATGCCGCCCGTGAAGCAGGACACGAGATCAAGGTCTCCAAGTTCCCCCTGTCTGCCCTCGGCAAGGCGGGCATCGTCGGCAAAGCGGTCCCCGGGTTCTTCAAGATCATCGCGGATGAGGCCTACGGAGAAATCCTCGGTATCCATATCGTTGGTCCCCATGCCACCGATCTGATCAGTGAAGGCTGTGCCATCCTCGGCCTCGAGGGAACTGCCGCTGACCTGGCCCACATCATTCACCCCCACCCCACCCTTGGCGAAGGCATGATGGAAGCGGCTCACGGTCTCGTGGGTGGCGCCATCCATATGTAGGAGTTTTCTTGGCAGAAACCATCACCTACCTCGAGTCGCTGCAACGTGGACTGAAACAGGTTCTTCGCGAAGATCCTTCCACCTTCATCATGGGTGAAGACATCGGAGCCTATGGAGGAGCCTTCAAACTGACCGACGGTTTCCTCGATGAGTTTGGTGAAGACCGCATCATCGATTCGCCCATCGTCGAGACGGGACTGGTCGGCGCAGCGATCGGGGCGGGAATGGCAGGGTTCAAACCCATTGTTGAAATGCAGTTCATCGATTTTATCTCCTGCACTTTCAACCAGCTGACCAACTTTGCCGCCACCTGCCACTTCCGTTGGGGCCAGAATGTCCCGATCGTGGTCAGGGGACCATCGGGCGGAGGGGTTCATGCGGGTCCCTTTCACAGCCAGATGGTCGAATCCTTCTTCCTCAACACGCCAGGTCTGAAAATCGTCGTCCCTGCGACGGTGAGTGACGTTCACGGAATGCTTCTGGGTGCAGTTGCAGATCCCAACCCGGTACTCTTCCTGGAGCAAAAAGGACTCTACAGAACCCTCAAGGAAGAGGTTCAGGGAATTCCTGAGCCGATCGCCCCCGGGCGTGCCCGGATCCATCGCCCGGGAGACCGGATCAGCATCATCACCTGGGGTGCCATGCTGCACCGTTGCGCCGCAGCAGCCGAAACCGCACAACGGGAAGATGGGATCTCCTGTGAGGTGCTGGACCTCCGGTCCCTTTGTCCCCTCGACCTCGAAGCGATTCGGGAGACCGTGGCCAAGACCGGCAAGGTACTGGTGATCCACGAGGACAATCTGACGGGCGGGGCCGGCTCGGAAATCGCGGCGAGAATCGTCGAGGATTGTTTCGAAGATCTGGATGCGCCGGTCCGCCGGATCGCCGCTCTGGACGTACCGATCCCTTACGCCGGGGCTCTCGAGGACGCCTCCCTGCCTGACGAGAAAAGAATCCTCGAGGAGATCCGCCAGCTGTCCGCATGGTAGGCGGTGCATGACACTTCCCTGATTGCAGGGAATGGCCTCCTCGACGGGTTTCAACGAGTCCAGAGATCTGAATCCTTCGCCGAAACTGCCAATTTTCATCCCCCGGCACCTTCAACTCCGGTGGTTGCCCGAAGGGCTCCCGGGTATGATCTCCATCGTCTGATGGACGGTTGTGTCACTCCATCATTTCGGGGGATCGGGCATCCATTTCCGCTCTGCTCCCGAGTCGAATGATTTTGCAAACGTGGATTCAGAATTTGGATTCAGGAAGAAGTGAGCATTATGGCAACTGAAGTGCTGATGCCCCAAATGGGGGAATCGATCGCTGAGGGAACACTGACCCGCTGGTTCAAACAACCGGGTGACGTCATCCAGCGAGATGAGCCTCTCTTTGAAATCTCCACCGACAAGGTCGATGCGGAAGTCCCCGCTCCCGCGGATGGAGTTCTGGAAAAGATCATCGTCGAAGAAGGTGCCACCGTGGAAGTGAATACGGTCGTCGCCATTCTCGGCAGTGGAGATGGAGCTGCCGCAGCACCCGCAGCGGAAGCGGCTCCCGTGGCGGAAGCCACACCCCCGCAACCCGCTGCTGAGCCCGCCCCTGTTGCGGAGCCCGTCGCTGCCAGTGAACCGGCACCCACAGCCACACCTGCGGCCAGTGGTTCCCTCACCGATGTGCCAATGCCACAAATGGGTGAGTCGATCGCCGAAGGAACCCTGACCCGATGGTTCAAACAGGCGGGTGACACTGTCGAGAGGGATGAACCTCTCTTTGAAATCTCGACCGACAAAGTCGACGCAGAGGTTCCCGCTCCCGCGAGCGGAGTCCTTGCAGAAATTATCGTCGAAGAGGGTGCGACCGTGGAGGTCAATACTGTGGTCGCCAGGATCGGTGAAGCAGGAGCTGCCAGCGCAGCCCCCCCCGCTCCCGCACCTGCTGCAGCACCCGAACCTGTGGCTGCCGCACCTGCCGCCGCACCTGCCGCTGCTCCGACTCCGGTTCCCGCGCCGCCAACTCCCGCACCTGTACCCGCCGCTCCTGCACCCGCCGCTCCTGCACCGGTCGCAGCGGCAGCCGTGGCCAATGGATCCCACAAGGTCCGTTCTTCGCCGCTGGTCCGCCGGATCGCCCGGGACAATGGCATCTCCGACCTCTCCGTGATTCCCGGAACGGGAGCGGGTGGACGGGTCACCAAAGACGACATTCTCGGCTTCATTGCTTCCGGTACCTCTGCACCGGCCACTCCCGCTGCACCGGCGGCAGTGCCTGCTGCACCGGCAGCGGTTCCCGCCAGCCCCGCAGCAGCTGCTCCGGCTCCGGCCCCTGCGCTCGCTCCTCAGGGACTCCCGAGAGGTGGCAGTCAGGTCG
>JAAXJX010000038.1:151545-153945 GCA_012269595.1 Planctomycetia bacterium
GCTCCGGCCCCTGCGCTCGCTCCTCAGGGACTCCCGAGAGGTGGCAGTCAGGTCGAGAAGATGTCGGTGATGCGACGCAAGATTGCCGAGCACATGGTCGACTCCCGTCGTACCTCCGCCCACGTCCACTCCGTCTTCGAAGCAGACATGACCTCCATTGCACAGATGCGTCAAAAGTGGAAGAACGATTTCATTTCACGCAACGGCACCAAGTTGACCTTCATGCCCTTCTTCCTGAAGGCATGTTGCGATGCCCTGCGCCAGTTCCCCCACGTCAATGCATCCATCGATGGAGATGACATCCTCCTGCATAACGATGTGAACATCGGAATCGCCGTCGCCCTCGACAATGGACTCATCGTTCCTGTTGTGAAAAATGTTCAGGACATGAGTATCGCTGGAATCCAGAAGTCAGTCTCCGACGTCGCCCATCGCGCCCGCAACAAACAGTTGCTGCCGGATGAAGTCGCCGGTGGAACCTTCACCATCACCAACCCGGGACAGTTCGGCGGCCTCTTCGGCATTCCGATCATCAATCAGCCCCAGGTGGCGATCCTGGGTATCGGTGGAATCATCAAGCGACCGGTGGTCGTCGACGGCGACAAGATCGCCATCCGCGACATGCTTTACATGTGCCTCTCCTACGATCACCGCCTCGTCGATGGTGCTTTGGCAGACCAGTTCATGTCACACGTCAAGCACACCCTTGAGAACTTCGACGAATCCGCGATTGGTTAGTGATTGAGATGGATACTGTCGTGAGGACTGACCCCGAGAAGATTCAGGTCGAGACTCCCGGCGAGGTGTCCTTTGCAGAGATTCACTCCTCGATGCTGGAGCTTCAGGCAAAACTGGGCTCCAGCACCGGGGACGCCGGTGTCGACCGGCTCTTCCTCTTTGAGCCCTCCCCCGTAGTGACCCTGGGTAGCCGCAGTGCCGACTCCTCCGCCATCCTCGATCCTGAAAAACTCAAGGAACGCGGTGTCGAGATTCACACCGTTGATCGCGGCGGTGAGGCGACCTATCACGGACCGGGCCAACTGATCGCCTACCCGGTCATCCGCCTGCGTGAAGAGGAGCGTGACCTCCACGAACTGCTCCGCAAGTTGGAGGCTGCCGTCATCCTTACCCTTGCCGATTGGGAAATCGTCGGCGAAAGAAGGGAAGGACACACCGGTGTCTGGATCGGTTATGAGAAAATCGCTTCAGTGGGATTGAGTGTTCGTCGCTGGGTCACAGGTCACGGATTGTCGCTTTGCGTCAATGGAGACCAGCGCCCCTTCGACTGGATCATCCCCTGTGGTTTGCAGAACTGCCCCATCGTGACGATGGAAAATCTGCTCGGAACAAGTATTGAACTTCGCTCCGTAGAGGAGCGCCTGCGTTTTCATTTGCTGAATATTCTGAATCGGGTGGAGGCCCCATGAGTCCCGTTGAATACCGTGGAAAAAAGCCGAAGCTCGAACGCCCTTCATGGATCAAGGTCGCAGTACCCGGAGATGACTCCCTGAAAAAGGTCGGCGATTTGATGAACAAGGGCGGACTTCACACCGTCTGCCAGGAAGCACATTGTCCCAACATTTACGAATGCTGGCAGATGGGAACAGCAACCTTTCTGATTCTCGGAGAGGTCTGCACACGCAAGTGTGGTTTCTGCGCGGTCAGCAAAGGCTCCCCCACGCCGGTGGACCCCGACGAACCCCGTGAACTGGCAGAGGCTGCAGCAAACCTGAATCTCAAACACGTCGTGATTACCAGCGTCGATCGTGACGATCTGGAAGACGGGGGTGCTGGTCAGTTCGCCAAAACACTGGAGGCCCTCCGTGAAAAACTGCCGGAGGCGACCACGGAGGTACTGGTCCCCGACTTCCGGCCCGCACCGGAACTGGGACTCGATCTGGTTCTCGGTGCCGATCCAACCATCTTCTCCCACAACGTTGAAACCGTTCGCCGCCTTTACCCGGCGGCCAGACCCGGTTCCAACTACGATCACTCAGTCTCGCTACTCACCTCTGCTGCAGAAAGAATCGGTGGAGACAGAGTCAAATCGAGCCTGATTCTGGGTCTTGGTGAGAAAGATGAGGAAGTCAGGGAAACCATCGAGGACCTGTATCGTGCTGGAGCACGGCGAATCAATCTCGGCCAGTATCTGGCACCTTCTGATCGCCATATTCCCGTGAAAAGATACTGGTCTCCGGAGGAGTTCTCAGACCTCGGAAAGTTCGCCACTGATCTGGGATTTATCAAGGTGGAATCTGCACCACTCGTGCGATCCTCTTATCACGCCGCAGTCTAGATCACCGCAACTTTCAACCCGAGACTTGTCGATTGATCTCGCTTGTCCTCAGATCTTGCGGGTGGCAGAATTGCTTCAGTGATTTGTGAAGCGTGACTCGTACA
>JAAXJX010000038.1:154045-156557 GCA_012269595.1 Planctomycetia bacterium
CGTGACTCGTACAGTTGTTCTCTTCATGGAATGTGGTCTCCCGTGACACCCAGAACCCTGACTCTGGACAGCGAAAATCCGGATCCCGATCTTCTCCGTGAAGCGGAAGGCGTTGTCACTGCGGGAGACCTCGTGATCTTCCCTACCGAAACCGTCTATGGAATCGGAACTGTTCATGGCATGGCTGGAGCGCGCGAAAAACTTGCTGCCGCCAAGGAACGCCCCGCCGACCAGCCCTTCACTGTGCATATCGGATCACTGGACCAATTGGACTCACTCGTGACGGAAATCCCCGACAGGATTCGTCGAGTCATCGATGCGTTTTTACCGGGCCCACTGACCGTCATCCTTCCCGACGGCAGCGATTCCGGAGTCGGTGTTCGCTGTCCTGCCAACACGATCGCCCGCGAGTTGATTCAACTCACGGGTCCGCTGATCGCCAGCAGTGCCAATCGCCGTGGAGCAGCCCCTCCTCTCAACTGCAAGGATGCTGTCGACAGCATCGGCAGTGAGGTGGGAATCGCCATCGACGGTGGCCCCTGCAAGGTTGCCGAGGCCTCTACCATCATCCGCTTTGATTCCAGAGGGGCATTCGAGATTCTTCGCCAGGGATTGATCACGAGATCGATGATCAGCAAGGCTTTGGGTGAATTCAGGGTCCTCTTCGTATGTACTGGAAACACCTGCAGAAGTCCGATGGCAGAAGCGTTGTGCAAGCAACTGATCGCGGAAAGGGAAGGTGTACCTGCAGAAGAGCTGTCTTCCCTTGGCTATCACGTGGAAAGCGCAGCCCTCTACTCTGGAGGAGGGCCTGCCAGTGACCACGCCGTCACCGTCATGGGCGAGATGAATGCGAACGCAAAAGAACACGTCTCACGACAACTGAGCCATGAAATGCTCGAATCTGCCGATCTGGTCCTCGCCCTGGCGCCAAACCATCTCGAGGGTATCCGCCATGCCTGTCAGGGAGAGAATGAAATCCTCGACAAGTTGTTCATGATCAATCCCACGGGAGTGGCCGATCCTGTCGGCGGTCCCATTGAAATCTATCGAAGTTGTGCTTCTGAAATCAAAAACGCCATCGTTCACCAATGGCTGGAGAGGATCGTCAAGCCATGAAAGCCTTTATCGGTTCAGATCATGCAGGAATCGACGGGAGAAAAGCGGTCGCCGCAGTTCTTGAAAATCGGGGCTGGGAAGTCGAGCACATGGGGCCGTCGAATGCAGACGAAAAGGCCGATTACCCCGACATTGCCCATGATGTTGCCGCTGGCGTCACTTCCGGCGATGCGGAAATCGGCATTCTGGTCTGCGGTACAGGTCAGGGAATGGCGATGACGGCCAACAAATATGCAGGTGTCCGCGCAGCCGTGATCACCGATTCCTTCACCGCAGAAATGGCTCGAGGTCACAACGATGCCAACATTGCTTGCTTCGGGGAAAGGGTTCTCGGGACGGAAAAGATCTCGGAACTCCTTGCGGTCTTTCTCGACACCCCCTTCGAGGGTGGACGACACGGAACACGGGTCAACAAGATCGATCGTGTCACCGGTTGAGAGTCGTTCAAAAAAAAAGAGCCGGCAGGGATCCCTGCCGGCTCTTTTTTTATGGCTGAAACCTGATCAGCCTGCGGTTCCTTCGTCGTCCCCCTCAGAGTCAGCCGCCTCTTCCGTGGAAGCAGTCTCCTCCTCATTGAGGAACTCCTGGATATTCGCCTGGGTCATCAGGTTCGCTTCGTACTCTTCCAGCAAGGCTCGCTGCTTCTCAAGAAGAAGACGATTTTCAGTGGTGTCCTTGAGGGTATCGAAGAGCTCCAGATCAGCGTCACCCATTCCCTGAAGACGAACCATGTAGACCGCCTTGTCGAGGTCACTGACCACAGGCCCGATCACGGTCCCCACTTCCTGAATATCGAAAGCGGAAGTCAGAAGATCCCTGGCTGCAGGAACGGTATTACCGTTGATCCGAACATTGAAAGATTGGGTCCGGGTCAGCGGCTCAAGGCTGTTGACGGTGTAGTTGTTCTCTTCAGCGGTGGACTGCAGCGTGGCGGAGCCTTCTGCGATCTGACTGACCCAGCCTTCGACGGCGGTCGAGGCGAGAGCCTTGGCCTTGTTCTCCTCGGTGGCCTTGATCACATCTTCCAGGGCCTCGTCGTAGGTCATCGGACGCTTCGGCATCATTTCGCGAACGCGAATGATGAAGTTACCCTGCGAGTTGGTGGCGATGGCCTCGTAGAGATCTCCAGGCAAAACCGAGCCGGGAGTGTTCCGCTCACGGACAAAGAATTCGCTGTAGGCAGCGGGGTTCCGAAGCGTGGCATCGAGGGTGCCCAACTCTCTTTGGGTAAACGGCTCCACCTCCGAGTACTCGACGTATTCGAGCCCTTCCGGGAAGACCTGCTTCAACTCCACCGTTTCACCCTGGGATCGGAAGTCGATCAGGGCATCGAGAGCACTCTGAAGCAGCTCTGCTTCTTGCTCTTGTGCCTTGGCCTGCTGAATCGAACGCA
>JAAXJX010000040.1 GCA_012269595.1 Planctomycetia bacterium
GATCACAGTCGTAGCAGACGGTCAGGGTGAAACCCTGAATGTAGTCGTCATCGTCTTTGTAGTAGAAGCAGAGCTCACCGGTCTGACCGAGGTAGGCGTAGTTGCCCTCTTCGGTATCAAACTTGGTCTCCATCCAGAGAATGGTGTCTTCAGCAGGAACAGCAACCGGCTCACAAGTGAAGGATCCATCTGTCTTCAACGGAGCGACAGAAAGTCCACCCACCACGATCACGTTGCTCAGCGGAGGAGCACCCAGAACGCCGTCTGCAAGGGTCAACGCACTGCTGGCGGCCGGCGGAGCGGCTTCACCCTCGGTGTAGATGTTGGAGTCGTTGCAGGAGTAGGAGTAACTGGCAAGGTGAATGCCGGTACCGGTTGCGATTGTCTGACCATCGAAGGGAGAGTTGAAGTCCATGACGACTCCGAGGGTTCCACCGTCGGCGTAGACATTGGTAATTTCAAACTCGGCACCTGCGGCGAGGGTGTCCTCACCGAGGGAGATTCCTTCGAGGGTGATTCCAGCAGGATCGTGAGTCACGGCGACCACGAAACCCTGAACTCCACCCAGACTGTTGTCCAGAAGGATGCGGGCATCGCCGGTAGTTCCGTTGCCATCGGCAGGGGCAGAACCACTCTCGACGATCATGGTTGCCGGAGGAGGCTCAAGAAGTGAAAGGGTTCCACCAGAAAGCAAAAGGCCCTCTCCCACACCGATGGAAAGTCCACCCTGGACGATGATGTTGTCCAGCGGGGGAGAATTGAGAGTGCCGTCGCTGAAGTCGAAGGCAACATCAGTATCTGCATCAACGAGAGCCGTAGGGGTAATCTCGATGTCCGCAAGGGCCAGTCCGAAGCCCGGAGCAATGGTATTGCCTTCAAACGGAGCACTTGCGTCCACAACACAACCAATCGTGAATCCGTCGTCGAAAATCTCCGAAATGAAGAGCTCGGCGCCGGCACCGGTGGTGGCAGATGCTGCTGAAATGTCCGTAACGTCACAGAGGGAACCGTCAAATTCCACTGCAGCAACGTAGCCTTCGGTCTGGGCACTGCTGTCCAGGGTCAGGCTCATGCTTGTGGAAGCAGTTCCCTGAGTGGAAGCATTACTCAGATTCATGGACTGACCACCTGCGACGACAAAACTCGTACACAGAATGGCACAAACGAAAATGGTGAACGTGCTCAGGGGAGCACACGATTTGGAGAGATTCATGATCTCCTCCCTCTGGAATAAAGTCCTCATGGGGGTCACACCTCTTAACCACCCTCTGGACCAGACATAAGGGCAGCAATAAACAATGAATAACAAAGCCTAAAAAGACCGAATCTGATGAGGCATAAGTCCTCTGTTTCAGTCTTCACGGATAATCAAACAATCGCGATGTCAATATGTCAAGCGTGTTCCAACCTGTTTGTTTATTCAGCACAAAAACATTCATCACATCTGTCAGGTATGACAGGTAAGCCACTCACAGATATCTCCGAATAACGATTAAAGCCATGTTTATTGACTTTAAAGGTGGAAGAGACTGGAGACGGAGGGGGAAATGATCGGGGGCTTGTCAGCCCTCCAGATGGTTATACAAACAGACGAGGAGAGGTCATACATTGCCCCCCTGTGGGGAGAAACAGCATTTCCGTGGGTCTCAGCCCCGATGGGGATCAGAAGCTGAAGTGCTCCTCTGAACCCCTCTATGGTGTCTCCCTGTCAGGATCAACCTGTTGTGGGCTCATTGGGAAAAGCGAAAAGCCCCCTGAACACGGGCGAATCCTCAAAAATGCACAAAAAAACTCCGCCGGGCGATACCCGACGGAGTTCAGATTTCAGTATGAAGATCAGCCGGTCTTCAGGACTTGGCTGAATCGTCGCTTTCCTCGGACTCTTCAGAGGCACTTTCTTCTTCTGCGGCCTCCTCTGCCGGAGAATCAGCCTCAGCTGCGGGCTCAGAATCCGTTCTTTCTGGCTCCGCGCCTTCTGATTCGACGGAGGCTTCCGTTTCCGGGGCCTGGTCTTCTGAGGTCTCTTCAGAAGCGGTCTCGGCGGCCACTTCCTCAGCTGCGGCAGACTCCTCAACAGCAGCGGGTTCGGCAGCGGCCGCAGCTGAATCAGCCGTTCCCTTGGCCCGGCGATCACCCTCAGGGTACTCGTCGTCTTCACGAACGAATCCCAGATATGCGCGGATGGCGGCATCTCCGAGTCTCGGCTTCACCATGCGAAGGATGCGGGTATATCCACCCGGTCTCTGCTGGTAGTAAGGACCGATTTCATCAAAGAGCACCTGCACCACTTCACGATCACCGATCTCGGCCATCGCACGGCGCATGTTGTGAACTGTTTTCTCTTTGGCCAGTGTGATCATCTTCTCAACCTTTGGCTGAATGAACTTGGCTTTGGAGCGAGTGGTCACGATGTGACCCTTGCCCTTCCACTCGATGACCATGGCGCGAATCAGATTCCGGCTCAGAGCCTTGCGGTGGCTACTGTTTCGGTTCAGTTTTTTCCCGGCAACTCTATGTCGCATCGCTCAACTCCCTGGGACTTACCCGTTGACCTGTCCCAGCTCAAGATTCATGTCTACCAACTTGGCTTTCAACTCGTCCAGAGAGGTCTGGCCGAAGTTGCGGATCCGCAGAAGATCGTCCTCACGCATCCTTAACAACTCCCTCAGCGTGGAAATGTTCATCGACTCAAGGCAATTCGAGGCCCTGACCGAGAGCTCCAACTGGGAAATCGGCATATCGAGCATCGCCCTCAACTCTTCATCTTCCGCATCCGGAAGAGTGATCTCGGGTAGACGCGGCTGCAACACCTCGGATCCCAGCTCGAAGTACTTGACGACAGGCGTCAGGTGCTTGCGCAGGATCTTCCCAGCCTCAACCAGCACACTTTCAGGATCGATCGTGCCGTTGGTCCAGACTTCGAGGATCAATTTGTCGTAGTTGGTCAGCTGACCCACACGAGTCGCTTCCACGTGGTAGCGAACCCGTGTCACCGGAGAGAAGGTCGAATCGAGCCAAATGTGGCCGATTTCGGATTTCCCTTCGGAATTCTCAGCGGCAGTCACGTACCCGCGACCAATGCGGGCCTTCATGACGGCGCGGAACTCCACGTCCGAGGTCAAGGTGGCAATCACCTGATCCGGATTGTGAATCACCACGTCATCACCGTGCTCAATGTCGCCCGCAGTGATCGTGCCTTTGCCCGATTTGCGAATCGTCATCTCCGCTTCATGAACACCACGAAGCTCGACCAGTACCTGCTTGAAATTCAGTACTACGTGGGCGATGTCCTCCAGGACACCTTCCTTGGTCGAAAACTCGTGATCCACACCTTCAATTTGAACCTGCACCAGTGCCGCACCCTCGATGGAGGAGAGCAGAACCCGACGCAGACTGTTTCCAATGGTGTGTCCGTAACCCTTTTCAAAGGGTTCGATGACGAAGTTTCCGTAACCGGAATGCTTCGTTTCAGCATCACACTCGACCCGATTCGGCAATTCGAATTCACGCCAGCGTACGCGCATCGACATGGACAGGGCTCCCTTCTCACACGGCGGCCAGAGCTCGAGGGCCCCCCACCGGCAAGTCATTCATTTCAGGACTTCGGTTCTCTATCGAGAACTGAACTCGACAATGTACGCCTCGTTAATCGGAATCGAGACGTCTTCTCTCGCGGGCAGTCGGTTGACGGTGCCCTTCAACTCCTTGGCTTCCAGAGTCAGCCACTCAGGGGCACTTCTCCCCTGCAAGGCTTCCAACCTCTCTCTGGCCAGGGACTCGCTCTTCTTCCGGGTCTTGGGGGCAACAACGTCACCCACTTTGACCAGATGGGAAGAAGCATCGATCTTCTTGCCGTTCACCGTCACGTGACCGTGTGCCACGAACTGTCGTGCCTGTGCACGGCTGTCTGCGAAGCCCAACTGGTACACCACGTTGTCGAGCCTTCTTTCGAGAAGGATCAGCAGGTTTGCACCGGTGTTGCCTTTCAGGCGATCGGCTTCAGCGAAGTACTTTCTGAACTGGCGCTCGAGAACGCCGTAAATGCGCTTGGCCTTCTGCTTCTCACGAAGACGAACTCCGTATTCAGAAGGACGGCCGCGACGGAAACCATGCATTCCCGGGGGATATGCACGCTTGGCCACTGCACATTTTGCTGTGTGACAGCGCTGCCCCTTGAGATAGAGACGTTCTCCATCCCGGCGGCAAAGACGACATTTGGGTCCGAGGGTACGTGCCATGATTCTCCTCCTCAGACTCTCCGGCGCTTGCGCGGCCGGCATCCGTTATGGGGCAAGGGGGTCACGTCTTCGATAGCGATGATCTCAAGGCCGCTCGACTGAATCGCACGGATGGCAGATTCACGTCCGGGACCCGGTCCCTTGACCTTGAGGTCCACCTGGGTCATGCCCATTTTCTTGGCCATCGCAGCACAGTTCTCAGCAGCTCTCTGGGCAGCAAAGGGGGTCGATTTGCGACTCCCCTTGTAGCCGACGCTACCGCCACTCTGACTCATGAGGGCATTCCCCTCAGGGTCAGAAATGGAAATGATCGTGTTATTGAAGGTCGACTTGATGTGAACGATTCCTCTGGAAACGTTTCTGCGAACCTTCTTCTTCGTTGCTTTCGCCAACGCAAAGTCTCCGATCCTGGTGGATTACTACTTCTTCTTCTTGGCCACAGTCCGCGCAGGTCCCTTGCGAGTCCTGGCATTGGTGCGGGTGTTCTGACCACGAACAGGCAGCCCGCGACGATGACGCATGCCGCGGTAGCAGGCGATGTCTTTCAGTCGCGTGATGTTCTGCTGCACCTGACGACGCAACTCTCCTTCAACGATGAAAGAGTTTTGAATCACGGTTGTGATGCGACTGACTTCATCTTCACTCAAATCCCTTGCCTTGATTTCCGGTTGTACACCGGAAGCCTTGCAAATCTCCTGAGCGATATGTGGACCGATCCCGTAAATGTAAGTCAACGCCACATGGACGCGCTTGTTTGCCGGGATGTCGACACCTTGTATTCTTGGCATCGCCTGAGAACCTGTTCCTTGCCTATCAACGTCCAGGGGACGTTGAACAAATCATTTTCCTTGACGCTGTTTATGGCGCGGGTTGGTGCAGATAATGCGAAGAACTCCGTTGCGACGGATCAGCTTGCAGTTCTCACAGATCCTTCGAACTGACGCACGGACTTTCATAGTGTCCCCTACTCCAATTCGATCGGGACTCTTCCCGATCTCTTGATGAAACACGCAATCGTGTTGCGGATTCATCACAGCCAAATCAAATCGTCACGATTACACGAGTCCCCAATGTCACGAAAGCCTGACGTGCAGAAGGCCTCCACCAACCTGTTGAAAAAATCACAGGAAGGAAAAAACCCCGAACAGTCCCACACTTGTCCGGATTTTCCGGACAAAAACATGGGAAATCCGAGGGGCGAATTGCACTCCGGATGACACGATGGGAAGCGAGGAATATACCGAGTCTGGCGTGGGAGCGTCAACCGCATCCCCTGAATTCCACAAGATTTCGGGGAATTGGCGATAATGTCATGCCCCGGAGGAGCGGATTATTGCCCCACCGCCCCAGGAAGAGGTGGCCAAGATTCACCCGGTCCGAGGGTCAAAACCCGCGGCCCGTCCGCCGTAATTGCGACCGTATGCTCACAATGGGCCGAAACGCTGCCGTCCCGGGTCACCACCGTCCAGCCGTCCTTGAGGGTTTTGACCCCTCCTCCACCGCCGTTGACCATCGGCTCGATGGCCAGAACAAGGCCTTCCCGGAGCTCAAAATCACGCTTTTTCAGGTCATTGGAGACGAAATTCGGGACTTGCGGCTCTTCATGCATGTTTCTGCCGATACCGTGACCGACGAATTCCTTCACCAGCCCTCTTCCAGAGGCCTCGATGACCTCCTCAATGCTGGAAATCAGCCCACAGAGGGTATTTCCCGGATATGCAGCCTCAATTCCGTTGGCCAGGGCCTTGCGGCAGACCGTCAAAACCTCCTGGGTCTCTTGAGAGGCTTCCCCGACCAGAAAGGAGCGAGCGGAATCACCACAGAAGCCCTGAGCACCGATTCCGATGTCGATGGACACCAGATCTCCGTCCATCAACTGGCGATCTCCGGGAATCCCGTGAACCACCTCTTCATTGACGGAAATACAACTGTGGGCAGGAAAACCGTGGTAGCCGAGAAAGAGAGGAGTTCCTCCCAATTCGGAGATACTGTCCCTGACCGCTTCGTCGATGGCTGAGGTTTTTACTCCGGGTTGAATCATTGGGGCGATGCGCTGGAAGGTACGGGCAACCATACTTCCCGCTTCCGCCATCAATTCGATCTCGCGGGCAGATTTGTACTGAATCAAACTCAACCAGCCTGGTTCAGTGCGGTACGCAAGGCGGTTCCGACCTCTTCGATGGGAGCAGCTCCATCCAGAATCACCAACTGATCCTGACCTTTGTAATGCTCGACCAAAGGGCCGGTTTCCCGTTGATAAACTGAGAGTCGATTGAGGATGGCTTCTTCTGCATCGTCGCTGCGCTGATGAATGTCGCATTCACCACCCGCCTCGCACTGGCCTTTTTCAGGAATCGGCGCGTACTCGACGTGAAAAGTTGCACCACATGTCTTGCAGGTACGGCGGCCACTCAGACGTCGAACCAACTCGGACTCTGCGCACTCAAAATAGATGACGTGTTCGAGGGACTCACCCATCTCATCCAGCAAGCCCTGAAGAGCTTGTCCCTGTTCAAGATTTCTGGGGTAGCCATCCAGAAGCCAGCCGCTACGGGCATCGTCCTGTGAAAGTCGATCACGGACCAGTTGCAGGACCACCGAATCGGGAACCAACTCCCCGGCATCCATGAACTTTTTGGCTTCAAGTCCAGTGGTCGTCCCCTGCTCCAAAGCTTCACGGAGGATGGCACCGGTGGAAATGTGGGGAATCCCCAACTCCTGGGCGAGGCCTGCGGCCTGAGTCCCCTTGCCGACTCCCGGAGGTCCGAGGAAAACAAGGCGACTCATGACTAGACTCCTGCCCCGGACTTCTTGCGCTTGGAGGAAACGAATCCCTCGTATTGGCGCGCCAACAGTTGGGCCTCAATCTTGTCGACGAGGTCCAGAGCAACACCGACGACGATCAGAAGACCGGTACCGCCGAGCATGCCACTGATGAAGAAGTTCACATTCAGGCTGTCCGTGATGATCTGCGGGATCAGCGCGATCACTGCCAGAAATACTGCACCGGCAAGAGTGATGCGCGAGAAAACCTGCTGCAGGTATTCTGCAGTCCTGCGACCCGGTCGAATTCCGGGGATGAAAGAGCCGTACTCTTTCATGTTTTCCGACATCTCCACCGGGTTGTAGTAGAGCGAAGTCCAGAAGTAGGTGAAGAAACCGATCATCAGCGTGTAGATGACGTAGTACCAGAAACTGCCTGCTGCAAGCAGGTCAGCCACTCCCTGAGTCCCCTCAAAGTAGTTGAGGATCACTCCCGGGATAATCAGCAATGACTGGGCAAAGATGATAGGCAGCACGCCGGCACTGTTGACCTTGATCGGCATGTAATGGCGCTGACTTCCGGTACCGCGAACGGTGCGGGCATTCTGGATCGGAATCCTGCGCTGCCCCTTGGTGATGAACACCACTCCTGCGGTCACAACAAAGAAGAGCACCAACAGGGAAACCAGTTTGAGGATGAAGAAAGGACGACCATCCACATCCATGGACTGCCACTGGGCGGAGAAGTCATTGATACTCGCGGGGATGATCGCAACGATTCCTGCCATGATGATCAGTGAAATTCCGTTACCAATTCCATTCTCGGTAATCTTCTCACCGAGCCACATCAGGAAAAGGGTTCCAGCAGTCAGGACGAGTACCTGAAGAAGACCGGTACCAAATCCACCGGCAGAGAGGGCTTGGCCTCCACCACTGGCAGGACTGGAGACCCAGAAAACGACGAACATCGACTGGATCAGGCAAAGGCCCACTGCAGAGTAACGGGTCCAGCGGGCGATGACCTTGCGGCCAGACTCACCCTCTTTTTGCAACTCCTCCAGCTTGGGGAACACCTTGGTCATCAGTGAAAAGATAATCGATGCACTGATGTAAGGCATGATTCCAAGAGAGAAGATGGTGGCCTGGGAAAGGGCACCACCGGTCAGCAAACTGGTCATGCTGATGAAACTCAGCAGGCCACTGCTATCATTTTGTGATTCGGTCATCGAATTGATCAGGTTGACATCGACCCCGGGGAGGTAGATGAAGAATCCGATGCGGTAAATCGCCAGCGCGATCAGAGTGAAAAAAATCCTCTGCCGAAGATCCGGAATTGCAAGAATGGTACCGATGGCCTTGAACATGAACTCCCCTAGACAGTCTTGGCTTCCCCACCACACTTCTCAATTTGAGCCTGTGCGGATTTGCTGAAACGTGCTGCTTCGACGACCAGCTTCTTTTCCAGTGTACCGGAACCGAGAACTTTTAGGCGGGAATGCTTCTTTTTGACCAGACCGTTATCGGCCAAGAGGTCAAGATTCACAGTGTCCACCCCGTCCGGCACCAGATTCAGATCTCCGACATTAATGATGTCGTAGGAAACCCGGAAATTGACGTTGCTGAATCCTCTTTTGGGCAAACGCTGGAAGAGCGGAGTTTGTCCCCCCTCAAATCCTCTTTTGCGGCTGAAACCGGAGCGGGAACGCTGACCGTTCATACCCCGGCCTGCGGTTTTGCCGCCTCCGGCAGCATGACCACGACCCACACGCTTACGGCTTTTGTATTTATCGGAACGATGGTTCAGTTCGTAGAGGTTCATACGAGATTGACTCCCCTCAACTTGGCAACCTGCTCCTTCGAACGCATGCGGCTGAGACCTTCAAGGGTCGCCTTCACAACGTTCAACGGATTGTTGCTTCCATACTGCTTGGTGAGGACGTCCTGAACACCGAGGCATTCAAGAACCGCACGACCCGCAGCACCGGCAATAACACCTGTACCCGGAGAAGCCGGGATCAGTTTCACTTTGGCAGTCCCGGAAACACCGACGACTTCGTGGGGAATGGTGGTTCCCTTGGTCTCGATGGTTACCAGGTTGGCACGGGCGTCCTTGAAGGCTTTCTCCAGAGCGCTCTGCACTTCCTTGGCCTTGCCGAAACCGATGCCGACCTTGCCCTTTTTGTCACCAAGGACGACAAGGGCACTGAATGACATACGGCGTCCACCTTTGACGGTGGCAGCCACGCGGTTGATCTTGACCACGCGCTCTTCAAGGCGTGGGCCTTCATCCTCCTCGCGACCACGTCCACGGCCACGCCCGCCACGGCCACCACGGCCACCACGACCACCGCGGCCGCCACGATCACCACCCTGACGATTGCCTCCTCGACCGCCGCGACCACCGCCATCGGCGGGTGCACTGTCGGCTGCAGGAGCGCTGTCAGAAGCGGGAGCTGCCGCTTCGGCAGCGGGAGCGTCGTTGTTCTCGGCAGGCTTTGCAGCTTCTTCTGCCGGCTTGTTTTCTTCTTCAGACATGCTTAGACCTTGATGCCTTCCTTGCGGAGAGTCTCGGCCAACGCCTCGATCCGCCCATGATACTTGTAGCCGTTGCGATCAAAGGAGACGGATTCGACGCCTTTCTCCTTGAGACGCCCGGCGAGAAGTGTACCGACTGCTTCCGCACCCTTGATGTTTCCGGTGGAACCAGCGTCGCTGATTTCTTTCACCTGGGTGGATGCACTGGCGATGGTGACTCCAGTGAAGTCGTCGATCACCTGGCAGTAGATATGCTTGGCGCTGCGGAAGACCGTCAAACGGGGACGGTCGGCAGTTCCAGAAACTTTTTTCCGAATGTGGCGCTTCCTGCGAAGGCGACGCACGGTCTTTTTCTTGATGGCTTTCATCGTGCTTTACCTCCCTATGCCCCGAAGCTCTTGGCTTGCTTGCGACGGACCACTTCATCCTTGTAACGAATTCCCTTGCCCTTGTAGGGCTCGGGCTTGCGAACGGCGCGGATGTTGGCAGCGAATTGTCCCACCGCCTGCTTGTCCATTCCGGAGATGACGATGCGCGTGTTCTCAGGGCACTCGCACTTGATTCCCTCGGGAATGTCGAAATCGACGGGGTGACAGAAACCAATGGCAAGGGTCAACTTGGACCCCTGGACCTTGGCATTGTATCCGACTCCAACGATCTCAAGTTCCTTGGTGAAACCCTGAGTCACACCCAAAATCATGTTTTGAAGCAACTGGCGCGAAGTGCCGTGCATGGCACGGGCAATCCGATCCTCGGATTTGCGACCGACAGTGACGGCGTCGTCAGCGACGGACATCTCAATCGTTGGATGCACCGGCAAGCTCAGTTCTCCCTTGGGCCCCTTGACGTTGACGGCGTCGGCATTGACGTCGACGGTCACACCAGAGGGAATCGGCAAGGGTTTTTTACCTAGTCTTGACATGCTGCCCCCCTTAATAGACCCGACAGATCAGCTCGCCACCGACATTTTGCTGGCGTGCTTCATTGTCACTGAGAATCCCATGGGAGGTGGAAACGACCATGATTCCCTGACCGTCACGAACGACAGGGAGGTCTGCCACAGTGCTGTAAACCCGGCATCCGGGACGTGAGACCCTGTCGATGCGACGGATCACGGTTTCGCCTTCAGGACCATACTTCAGATCGACCACGAGTTCCTTGGAAGGAATATCGCCCTCGATCCGGTAGTCCTCGATGAAACCTTCACGCTTCAGCGTACTGAGGATTTGTTCCTTGATACGGGAGAAAGGTGCTTTGACAGATTTCCGTCCCAGCACATTGACGTTGCGAATTCTTGTCAAAAGATCCGCAACAGGATCAGTCATGCTCACTCTGATCTCCTTCGCTCCTGGCGCGACGCGCGCGCTGGTCAGCCATGGATTAAAAAAACGTACGAACTACCAGCTGGCTTTGCGGACGCCCGGAATCTCACCTCGGGAGGCAAGGTTACGGAAACAGATCCGGCAGATACCGAACTTGCGGTAGTAAGCACGTGGCCGCCCACAAAGGCGACACCGGTTGTATGCCCGAGTTGAAAACTTGGGCTCTAATCTCTGCTTGTTGATGAGGGCTTTTCTTGCCAAAGCCTCTACCTCACTTTTTCTTGAACGGGAAGCCAAACTCCGACAGGAGGAAATGGGACTTCTCGTCGTCTGAGTTACTGAAAGTAATGCAAATATTCATTCCCTGAAGGAACTCCACATCGTCGGCTCTCAACTCGGGGAACACCAACTGGTCAGTCAGTCCCATCGAGTAGTTTCCACGACCATCGAATGCAGTGGAGGAAACTCCGCGGAAGTCACGAACCCTGGGAAACACGACTGCAATCAGGCGATCCAGGAATTCGTACATTCGGTCACCACGAAGGGTCACCTTGCAACCAACTCCGTTACCTTCCCGAAGCTTGAAGTTTGCAATCGACTTCTTGGCCTGGGTTGCTACGGGCTGCTGGCCAGTGATCTTTGCCAGTTCTCCTACCGCTTCGGTCAGACGCTTCTTGTTTTCCAGCGCTTTACCGACACCGCGATTGACAACGATCTTCTCGAGCTTGGGAGTCTGCATCACGTTGGTGATACCAAACTGCTCCCGAACCTTCGGGGCGACCGTGTCGTTGTAGAGTGTTTTCAATCTTGCCATTGTCTTGTTCCTGATTCCGGATCAGACCGGTTCTCCGCTGCGGGATGAAACCCGCACCTTCTTGCCATTGCCGTCGATCTCCATGCGAACCCTCGTGGGTTTGCCATCCTTCGGGTCAATCAGCATGACATTGCTGATATCGACTCCGGACTCCAGCTGGATCCGACCACCCTGAGGATGCTTCTGGCTTTTGCGCAGGTGCTTGTAGACCATGTTCACGCCCTGGACGGTCACACGTCCGGAGCCCAAATCCACATTGAGCACTTTGCCGCGCTTGCCTTTTTCGGCACCGCTGATCACCTCGACGGTGTCTCCGCTTTTAAGCCGCGCCATCTTCTTGCCTCTCTCTCGCCTCAGACCACTTCGGGTGCAAGGCTGATAATTTTCATGTAGTTCTTTTGACGGAGTTCCCTGGCGACCGCTCCGAAGATACGGGTGCCCTTGGGGTTTCCGTCCTTGTCGACCACGACCAAAGCATTGCGGTCAAACTTCACGTAGGAACCGTCGCGACGACGAATCGTCTTCTTGGTTCTGACGATCACTCCGCGAATCACCGATCCCGGTTTGATCTCACTGGACGGCAGAGCCTTTTTCACCGAGCAGACAATAATGTCGCCCACTCCTGCGGACTTGCGCTTGCTTCCACCGAGAACCTTGATGCACATCACCTTCTTGGCACCACTGTTGTCAGCGACATCGAGTTGAGTCTGCATCTGGATCATGACTGATCCTCCTCGATCTCACGGGCGGTATCCTGAGGAGAAATCGCACCATCGCGGGGCGCCATGCGAACGATCCGCTTGAGCTCCCAGCGCTTGAGCTTGGAGAGAGGGCGTCTCTGTTCGATCTCGACCAGGTCCCCTTCCGCAGCTTCATTGGCTTCGTCATGCGCATAGTACTTGGTGTGCTTGCGAATGAACTTGCGATACTTCTTGTGCTGGACAAGACGCTCGACCTTGATGACAAGGGTCTTGTCCATCGAACTGCTGACGACGAGTCCGGTGATGGTCCGGATTCTCTTTTCGGTCGCAGTGTTTTCAGTGTTCTCGTTACTCATTATGACTCCTGCTCAGCAGAGCGTGTCTTTTCGAGTGCTCTCTCACGAAGAACCGTTTTCATGCGGGCAATGTCGCGACGCATTTCACGGATCTCTCCAGCACGCTGAACCTCTTCATTGGCGGCCTTGAGCCGGATCTGAAAAAGGCTTTCGTGACGCTTCTTGATTTCGAGGACCAGGTCCTCGTCAGGCAGTTGGCGAACTTCTTTGACATTCATACCGTCGGCCTCCTGTGAACCATGCGGGTACCGATGGCGAACTTGTGAGCCACGCGGTTGAAAGCCAGTCTTGCGGTGGCTTCGGGAGCCCCCTGAACTTCGTAAAGAACCTGACCGGGACGGACGACCGCGGCCCAGAACTCCGGCTCACCCTTACCCTTACCCATTCGGGTTTCGGCAGGGGTCGAAGTCACAGGCTTGTCGGGGAAGATTCGAATGTGGACCTTTCCCGATCCGGCCAATGCACGGTTACAGGCGATACGGCCCGCCTCGATCTGTCTGGCGGTAACCCAGCCAGCCTCGGTGGCCACGATTCCGAATTCACCGATGTGAACGAAGTTGCCCCGGGTCGCATTGCCCTTGACTCGTCCACGGTGAACTTTTCTACGCTTGACGCGCTTGGGCATCATTGCCATGGCGCCCGCCGCCTTTCCGATTCTTGCCCTGCATCACCTCGCCGCGATAGACCCAGGTCTTCACGCCGATGATGCCGTAGGTCGTCTTCGCCTCAGCGAACCCGTAGTCCACATCCGCCCTCATCGTTGAAAGGGGAATGCTGCCTTCGGAGGTTTGCTCAGTACGTGCGATTTCCGCTCCACCCAGTCGGCCGGAGATCATGATCTTCACACCCTTGGCACCGGACTCCATGGTCGTGCGGGTGGTCTGTTTCATGATGCGACGGAAAGGCATTCTTCTGCGCAACTGATCAGCGATACTTTCGGCGACCAGTTGGGCATTGCTGTCCGGGTTTTGTACTTCGAGAATCTGCAGATCGACGTCAGTTTCAGATCCGACGATGCGTGCAAGATCTTCCTTGAGCTGCTCAACCTTGACTCCGCGCTTTCCGATCACCACTCCGGGTCGGGCTGCGTGCAGATGGATGGTCAACTTGTTGCCACTGCGCTCGATCTCGATCTCAGGCACTCCAGCCGAGTAGAACTCGTGCTTGACGAAGTTGCGGATCTGCTGATCCTGAACAAGCTGGTCGCTGAACTCCTTTTTGGAGGCGTACCATCTGGAAGACCAGTTGCGGGTGATTCCCAGTCGAAGACTCGTTGGTCTGACTTTATGACCCATTGTTACTGCCCCTTCTTTTCACCGAGGCTGATGTTGATATGTGAGGTGCGCTTGAGAATGGGATAGGCCATTCCGCGGGCGCGTGGACGCCAACGCTTCATCGTCGGCCCCTCGTTGACGGTGGCTTGCGTCACCACCAGATTTTCAGGGTTTGCTCCACCCTCTTGCACGGCATTCGCCAATGCGGACTTGATGACCTTGGCGATCATCGGTGCTGCCCGGCGATTGCTGAACTTCAACATGTCCAATGCACTTTCCACTGGCATGCTGCGAACCTGGTCGATCACGTAGCGGGCCTTGCGCGCCGTGATCCGGGCGTATCTGTGACTCGCCCTGTATTCCATTACCATCGGTTCCTCACCTTCGGGTCATGTTGCCCAACAGGGCAGACCCGCTTCATTGTTTTACTTGCCGTGACTACCCAGTTTGCGGGTCAGACTGAACTCTCCGAGTTTGTGCCCAACCATGTTCTCGGTGACCTGCACCGGCTTGAACTCCTTGCCGTTGTGGACAAGGAAAGTCTGACCGATGAACTCCGGACTGATCGTGCAGGCGCGTGCCCACGTCTTGATCGGCTCGGTGGATCCCGACTCAATATTTTTCTGAACCTTCTTCATCAACTTGAGGTCGACGTAGGGTCCTTTTTTCAGTGATCTACCCATCGTTATTTCTTCTTCCGATGACGCACGATGCTCTTGTTGCTGGCCTTGCCCCTGCGACGCGTCTTTCCACCCTTGGAGAGACGTCCTGTGGCTGAACATGGGTGACGTCCACCCGCTGTTCTTCCCTCACCACCACCCATGGGGTGGGCGACGGGGTTCTTGGCCGTACCACGAACCTTGGGGCGACGACCGAGCCAGCGCTTGCGGCCCGCCTTGCCCAACTTGATCAAGCTGTGATCCTCATTGCCGACGATGCCAATCGTGGCGCGGCACTGGGAGTTGACCTGACGGATTTCACCGGAGGGCAGGGCCAATGTTGCGATCTTGCCTTCACGGGCGAGCAGCTGAGCACTGCCACCTGCGGATCGAACCATCTTTGCGCCACGACCGGGGACCAGCTCGATGTTGTGCACGGCCAGACCGACGGGGATATCCGCCAGAGCCATGGCATTGCCGGGCTTGGGGTCAGATCCTGGACCGGACATCACCATGGTGCCCACTTCCAGGTTGCGCGGGGCAAGGATGTAACGCTTCTCACCGTCCCTGTAGTGCAACAGGGCGATTCTGGCACTGCGGTTCGGATCGTATTCGATGGTCGCTACGCGAGCCGGAACACCATCCTTGTTACGCAGGAAATCGATTCGACGGTAAAGCCTCTTGTGGCCACCGCCGCGGTGCCGCGTCGTGATGTGTCCCTGATTGTTGCGGCCACCGGTTTTGTGCAGTGGTTCGCAAAGGGATTTCTCCGGACGGGTTGCTGTGATCTCCGCAAAATCGGAGACGGAAGCGTTCCTGCGTCCTGGAGACGTCGGCTTGTATTTACGGACGCCCATGTCGTCCCTTTCACTGTCCGGCCCCGTGGCCAGACTCTCGAGTTTCTCGGCCAGACTCCCATGGGTATCAGGAGTCCCACCCTAATTTGCCTCCCGGTCCACCCGGGAAGGTCGATCAGATCAGGTCGATTTCAAACCCCGGTTCGAGGGTCACCATCGCCTTCTTGTATCCACTGGAGAAGCCGATGGAACGTCCGACCCGACGGCGCTTGCCGTTCTGGTTGAGGGTGTTCACCTTCTTCACCTTGACATCAAAAATCTGCTCGATGGCAGCCTTGATTTCGATCCTGTTGGAATCGGGCGCCACCTTGAAGATGTAGCTGTTGTTCTCTTCAACCTGAAAAGTGCTCTTTTCAGTGATCACCGGCTTGCGGATGATGGTATGCGGATCCTTCATCAGTTCCCCTCTCCGGCAACGTGCTGAGCTTCAATCCCCTGAATCTCGTCGAAAGCATCGGCGGTCATGACAAGGTTGTTACAGCGCAGCAGGGAAAGCGCATTCAGGTCAGACACCGGCATCACTTCCACCGATTCCAGATTGCGGCAGGAAAGCCACACGTTGCGGCGATCCTCGACCGACATCGCCGTCGGCAGACAGACGAGGTAGGAACGGTTGAGGCCGGCTGCCTCAAATCTCTTGCGGAATTCAGCGGTGGAAGGCTTGTCCACCGGCAGGCTGTCGATGATGAGGGCTTCGCCGTCGATCATCTTGGAAAGCAGGGCGTGGCGAGTGGCCAGGCGACGCTGCTTGCGGGAAAGGCCGTAGTCGTAACTGCGCGGACGCGGACCGAAAACGACTCCGCCCCCTCGCCAGATTGGCGACTTCTTGCTTCCGGAACGGGCACGACCCGTACCCTTCTGGCGCCACGGCTTTCTCGGTGATCCATTGATTTCACCACGGGACTTGGTGCTGGCGGTTCCCCGACGCATGCGTCCCTGGTATCTGCGAACAGCCTCTTTCATCAGAGGGATGTTCGGGTAGTTGGAAACTGCCCCGGGCGTAAAGGTCTTGCTGCCCTGGTGATTTCCATCGGCTCCGTGATGCGGGACCTCTACGGCCTCCAGCACTTGCGGCTCCTTGTTGTTTTCGAGTCCGGTACTCACGGCTCGTTCCATTCCGTCCACGCCCCGTTATCCCCTGAAGGGAGTCACGCTGGCTTGCTGATCTTTACAGACTTTCCTCAACTGTCAGGTAGGTACCATTGGCACCGGGCACCGCACCGCGAACAACCAGCAGGTTCTTCTCGGGGTTGGCCTCGATCACCTTCAGGTTCCTGACTTTCACCTTCGCACTACCCATTTGGCCCGGCATCTTCTTGCCTTTGATCACGCGCCCTGGGTCCTGCATCATTCCGGTCGATCCGATTTGACGCTTGCTCTTTGAACCGTGACTCTTGGGACCGATGCTGTGGTTCCAGCGCTTGACCGTTCCGGCGAAGCCTTTTCCCTTGCTCGTTCCCTGGACGTCAACCATCTCGACACCCTCAAAAATGGAGAGATCGATGGCCTGTCCCGGTTCGACATCCTGCCCTTCGATGGGCGGGATCTCCTGGATGTATCTCTGGGCCTGAACTCCGACCTTGTCGAAGTGACCGCCCATCGGCTTGCCGGGATCCTTGTGAGTCGGATCGAATCCGATCTGGACCGCCTCGTAGCCGTCATTGTCATTGTTTTTCACCTGCAACACGGTGCAGGGGCCAGCCTCGATGAGGGTGACCGGGACCCAATTGCCCGAATCATCGAACATTTGGGACATTCCCAGCTTCTTCCCGAGGATCGTCTTTCTGATTCTCCGAGCCACGGGACCTCCTAGATCTTGATCCTGATGTTCACACCCGCAGGCATGCTGATCTTCGTCAACGCATCCATTGTTTTCGGGCTCGCCTCGCTGATCTCGATGACGCGCTTGTGGGTACGCATTTCAAACTGCTCACGGGACTTCTTGTTCACGTGAGGAGAACGAAGAACCGTGTAGCGTTCGATTCGAGTAGGAAGTGGGATCGGTCCGTGTACGCGGGCGCCGCTCTTCTTGGCAGCGTCCACGATGGAAGCGGATGCACCATCCAGAACCTGGTGGTCGTAGGCTTCCATTCGGATTCGTATCTTGTCTTTCGGCATGGGTGTCTGTTCTCCATCCCCAGCAAGTTCCAGCACCATTTCAAATGGCAAAACATCAACACTACAATTCATGTGCGACAGTCATGCTGGAGGTGGCAACACCTCGAACGAGCGATGCGACTTGCACACTGCGAACCCACAGCGATCGCGGAAAAACTCCGAAGAGATTCATCCGGCGATTCACACATGCGGGTCCAACCCATGATCACCACGACCGCTGACTCCTCCGGGGGGCGTACTTCCCGGAGGGTCACGGGCAATCTGAATCGAAGATTCAACTTGCCCGGGTCGCTGGATCATTGGGTCGTGCCAAGCACGCACCGATCCCGATCTGCCAAAGAGCTGCGGACTTTAGTTACCACCAACCTTCAAGGCGACAGCAACCGGTCCAGTCTCGTTGAAACAAAACTCCGATTCGGAGTCCGTTTCCTGGCACGCAATCCTTACACACATGCCCGTGAAAACCTGAAGGCAAACAGTGCCTTGAAGTGTCGCAAACCGAACAGTGCGGGCCGTTTTTCCATGGCGGGAAACACCCACCTGCAGAAGAACGGAAATCGCCCCGGGAGCACGGTTTGCATACACGGGAAACGACGATTCTAAGAACCTCAGATTCCCTGTCAACGAAGACGGAGCAATTTGCAGAATTTTGCCCCGGAGAATCTCAAGAAACGGCAAGGCCACGGGTGGGCGGCTTCCGGCGCCGGGTGTTCCGATAACCTCAACCGGTTTCCACCTCAGAAGCGGAATCTCTCCGCGACCTCCGGAGGGGCCGAATCGAAGCCCACCGGCTCCATCGAGAAGCCCGCGCGCCCCTGTGAAAGTGATCTCAAACCGGTCGTATAGCCGAATACCTCCGCCAGAGGCACTTTGCCGGTGATTTTGCGAATATCGAGCACCAGATCCACATCCTCGATCTGGGCCCTGCGACGCACCAGATCCTGGTGAATCGAGCCGAAATACTCTTCCGGAGTGCTGACCTGAAACTGCATCAACGGCTCCAGAAGAACGTCTCCCGCCTTTTCATGAGCTTCATCAAAGGCCTCCCGGGCTGCAACAGCCAAACCGGCTTCGGTGGTTTCCGGAGTGATCGGTGGAAGCTGGATCCTTGCCTGGACCTGAATAAAGGGAAATCCGAGGCTTCCTCCGCCGCTCAGGCAGGATTCCACCGTCCCCTGGACCGCCTGAACCCATTCCGGGGCGATGGGGGGGACTCCCCCATCCCAAACCACAGGATCCGACTCTTCATCGTCCATTCCCGGCTGAAGTGGGACCAAAGTCAGGGAAACTTCACCAAATTGATCTTTTCCACCCAATTGGCGCTCGACCTTGACCCTCGAGGTCGCCTCTTTCGACACCATTTGCCGATACGCCACCCGAGGCTGGCCAATGTTCGCATTGACCTTGAAATCCCGCTCGAGACGATTGCGAATCACCTCGAGATGGAGTTCTCCCATTCCTGACATGACGAACTGACCGGTCTCCTCATTGATCTCAGTACGGAAGGTCGGGTCTTCCCGCTCAATCCTGCCGAGAATCTCCTGCAATCGGTCCCGGTCCTGACCGGAACGGGGCTCGATGGCCATCGAGATCACTGTTTCCGGGAATACCGGCTCCTCCAGCATGACCTGTTTCTTGGCCTCGCAAAGGGTATCACCGGTTCCGCTGAAACGTGGGCCAGTGACGGCGACGATGTCCCCCGCCACCGCTTTTTCGAGGTTTTCCCGACTGTTGGCATGCATGCGATGAATCGAATTGACGCGCTCGCGCTTGCCGGTGCGCGGGTTCATGGCAGTTTTGCCTTTTTCCAGTTCTCCGGAATAGACCCGCATGTAGAGCAATTCTCCATGGGTGTCGATCTGAACTTTGAAGATCAGTGCGCTGAAGGGATCTTCCCCCGTACATGGAACCTGAATCGGATCTCCGGACTTGGGGTCCTGTCCCTCGACCGTGGGAACATCCAGGGGATCCGGAAGGTAATGAACCACTGCGTCCAGCAACGGCTGGATCCCCTTGTTGGAAAGTGCACTTCCACCGAGAACCGGAACCCACACCCTTCCCAGAGTCCCCTTGCGAATGGCAGCCCTGAGGACTTCCTCGGGAACGTCTTCACCCTCCATGTGCAGTTCCATGACGGCATCATCGTGATCGGCGACCTTATCGAGAAGTTCCCCCCTCCACAATTCAGCCAGTTCCTCCTGGTCCGCATCGATAGCGGACTCCACAACTGTGGCCCCAAGGCTCTCACTGTCGAAGGAGTACTGCTTCATCTTCACCAGATCGATGACCGCCCTGAAATCAGACTCTGTTCCCACAGGAATATTCAGTGGAAGAGTGTCGACAGAAAATGAATCGCTGACATTTTCAAGAACCCGAAAGTAATCTGCCCCCACTCGATCCAGCTTGTTGATGAAAGCGATACGGGGAACGTTGTAGCGATCAGCCTGCCGCCATACGGTCTCTGACTGGGCCTGCACGCCCGCAACACCGCAAAAAACTCCCACCGCTCCATCGAGAACCCTGAGTGCGCGCTCAACCTCTGCGGTGAAATCAACATGGCCTGGTGTATCGATCAGATTGAGCACCGCATCGGACCAGCGAAAACTGGTCGCCGCACTGGTGATGGTGATCCCGCGCTCCTGCTCTTCAACCAACCAATCCATGTGGGCACTGCCCTCATGAACTTCACCCATGCGATATTCCTTGCCCGAGTAGAAAAGGAACCGTTCAGAGACGGTCGTCTTCCCCGCATCGATATGCGCAATGATTCCAATGTTGCGTGTGGGATGACTGGCAGATGACTGGCTCGACACTTTCGCTCCGATTTGGCTGGCTGGTCAGTGAGGCTGCGGCCATGAGTGGGAAGCCGCAATGAGTGAGAAGCCGCAATTCTTCTCTTCCGATGCGGATTCTCATTCAAGACAGGCCCCTACTCAAGGGATGCGACGACAGAGGCATGGAAAGAAGATGTGAATCGGGCGAACAAAAAAACCCCCGCACCGGGAGGTGCGGGGGTCTGATCAACAATATGAATGGGCCGGGTCGACGACGAAAATCGTTTACCAGGCGTAGTGGGCGAAAAGCTTGTTCGCTTCAGCCATTTTGTGGGTGTTTTCACGCCACGTCACGGAAGCACCCTCTTTGCGGTAGGCCTGGGCGAACTCGTCGGCGAGACGCTCGGCCATAGGCTTTCCACTGCGTCCACGGCAGGTCTCGACGATGGTGCGCAGGGCCAAAGCCTGTGCGCGACGGCGAGTCACTTCCACCGGAACCTGATAGGTGGCACCACCCACTCGGCGAGAACGAACCTCTACCTGTGGCATGACGTTTTGTACCGCTGTCAGGAAGACGTCCAACGGCTCTGCGTCGCTGACCTTTTTCCCGAGCAGGTCCATGGCATCGTAGAAAATGCCACGGGCGATGGCTTTCTTGCCATCCCACATGAGACGGTTGATGAACTTTGTCACCACCATGCTGTTGTACCTTGGGTCGGGTTTTTGGAACCGCTGCGTTGAACGGAACTTTTGCTTCACGACCTTGTTCTTGCGCTTGGCCAAGATTCTCTACCCCGCTACTTCTTGTTTTTCTTGCCGTACTTGGAGCGTCCCTGCTTCCGGTCATCTACACCGGAGCAGTCGAGGGTGCCTCGAACCACGTGGTAACGAACCCCGGGAAGGTCACGAACACGTCCTCCTCTGACGAGCACGATGGAGTGCTCCTGGAGGTTGTGCCCCTCACCCCCGATGTAAGCCGTGATTTCCTTGCCATTGGACAGGCGGACACGAGCCACCTTGCGCAATGCCGAGTTCGGCTTCTTGGGGGTCATAGTGTGAACCTTGAGGCAAACTCCACGGCGCTGAGGACAACGGTCCAGCACCGGAGACTTGCTCTTCTTCAACTTGTCTTTGCGGCCCTTGCGGACCAACTGATTGATCGTTGGCATTCGTTCTCTTTCAAAGACACTGCGATCGGATCATCGTGATCGATTCGCGCAGCCTTTTCTGGTCTCGAAGGATTCCTGAACAGCCCTCACTGGCCGCTGGAATCGACTCGCCGCCCCGGTTCACCCCCGGAGCGGCCCCTCATACTAACCCTCAGAATTGTTTTCGTCTTCCGAATTTGGAGTTTCCTCCCCGGACTCTTCGGGGACAGAAGGTTCTCCCCCGATCAGAAGATCCGGATGAGGCTGAATCTCGTCATCACTCAAAACCGGCTCAGAAGCGGGCTCCTGAGCAATTTCAGAGGTATCTGGCGTTTCAGCGGCCTCTTCGGGAGCCTCAACCTTGACATCATTGCCCATCAGGAAGTCCCTCAACGGATCTGCAGAAGCGGCCTTTTCAGCCCCCTCCTCCTCCGCGGTCGCCGGATCACCGATCAGAACAGACTCCAACTCGGGCTTGGCCGGTACGGGTGGCTCCCCGAGGTGGCGAACACCCTTGTCGAAGTAACTGCGGTAACCGGTACCTGCCGGAATCATGTGACCCATGATCACATTCTCCTTGAGGCCGACGAGACGATCCTTCTTGCCGCTGAGTGCCGCTTCCGTGAGAACCTTTGTCGTCTCCTGGAAACTGGCTGCGGAGATGAAGCTGTCCGACTGAACCGCAGCCTTGGTGATGCCCTGAAGCATCGGCTCGGCGGTCGGAGGCATCATTCCGTTCTCAGCCATCTCTTCGCAAATCTTGCGGAAGCGATGACGGTCAATCACGGTGTCGGGCAGCAACTCACTGTCACCCGCTTCCCTGATCATCACGTTGCGCATCATTTGGGAAACGATGGTTTCAATGTGCTTGTCATTGATGGTCACGTTCTGGGACAGGTAAACGCCCTGCACCTCTTCGATAAGGTAGCGCTGAACTTCTTCAGCTCCCTCAACACGAAGGATGTCCTTGGGGACCTTGTCACCGTCGGTGAGAGGCTGACCATGGACCACCTGGTCACCTTTGGTCACGCGGTAGTGCTTGCCGGAGGGGATCACGTGCTCGTGGATCTCTCCATTCTCGGTAACCACATTGATGATCACCTTGCCGCGTTTCTTCTCGCCGAACTCGACGAGTCCATCCACCTCGGCGATCACAGCCGGATTTTTCGGCTTGCGAACCTCGAAGATCTCCGTGACACGCGGCAGTCCACCAGTGATGTCCTGGGTACCGGAAGCCTGACGGGGAGATTTTGCCAACAGGTCTCCCGGGGCCACCTTGTCACCGTCTGCGATCTGGATCATCGCCTTCTCGGGTACGGGGTAAGCGGCAACGGTTTCCTGTCCGGCCTTGTCACTGCAAATCCGAATCTGCGGCTGCATTTCACCCCTGTGCTCAGAGATGATTCTGCGCTCCTGATTCGAGACCGGGTCAATCTCAACGTTCAGGGTTGCCCCCTCAACGATGTCCTCGAACTTGGCGTAACCGACAACGTCGGTCAGGATCGACTGGGAGTGAGGATCCCAGTCAAAGAGGGCTGATCCCTTGCGGACAGTGGCACCTTCCTTGACGTGAAGGATCGCACCGAGACTCAGCTCGTGGCTTTCCAGCTCCTTGCCATCCTTGACGATGCTCAGAAGACCCCGGCGACTGATGACCACGTCTTCACCATCCTGGTTGACGACATGGCTGGCCTCTTTGAGCACGACTTCACCGGCGTTGTTCGACTTGACGGAAGATTCCTGAACCGACTTCGAAGCCACACCACCGATGTGGAAGGTGCGCATCGTCAGCTGTGTTCCGGGTTCACCGATCGACTGGGCAGCAACGATTCCGACTGCCAGACCCTGTTCCACCAGCTTGCCGCTGGAAAGGTCCATGCCGTAACACTTGGCGCAAACTCCCAGAGGACTGTCGCAGGTCAGGGGACTGCGGACGAGAATCCGTTCGTACCCCAGATCCTGAATACGGTCTGCGATCTGCGGAGTGATCAGGCCATCCGCCTCGACGACCACTTCACCAGAAACCGGATCCTTGATTTCGGTAACAGAGGTACGCCCGCGAATCCTTGCGGCCAGCGGAATCGCTTCCTTTTCACCACGCTTGAGAGCTTTCTTGGAAAGACCGTTGCGAGTGCCGCAGTCCAACTCATTGACGACCACATTCTGGGCAACGTCAGCAAGTTTGCGGGTCAGGTAACCGGAGTCAGCGGTCTTCAGTGCGGTATCAGCAAGACCTTTACGGGCACCGTGAGTTGAGGAGAAGTACTCCAGAACTTTCAGTCCCTCGCGGAAGGACGCCTTGATGGGAGTCTCGATGATTTCACCGGAGGGCTTCGCCATCAGTCCGCGCATTCCCGCCAACTGACGGATCTGGGTCACGGATCCCCGTGCACCCGAATCCACCATGACGAAGATGGGATTGACGTACTCATCACCGGGACGAGTGTCTTCCTTGAGACGCTGCATCAGCATCTCGCCCACCACGTTGGTGGTTTGTGTCCATTTGTCGATGATCTGACTGCTGCGCTCGTCATTGGTGATCACACCATCCTGGTGACGCTGCTGAATCAGATCGACCTGGCTCTGTGTTTTCTCCAGTTCATTGAGCTTCTGTTCCGGGGTTCTCAAGTCAGCAAGGCTGAAAGAGAGTCCGGAGCGGGTGGCCGCCTTGAATCCCAGATCCTTCATGTCATCAAGGAACTTGAGAGTGGCGCGACGCCCACGGATGCGGAAACAGTCTGCAATGACCGACTTCAGATCAGACTTGGCAAGTGCGAAGTTGTAGAACGGCATGTCTTCGTGATCGAGAAGATCATTGAAGATGATGCGACTCGGCGTCGTCCGGTAGAAGCCATGCTCGTCCGGTGATTCAACTTTTCCGAAAGAGTTGTAAACCACCTTGCCTTCCGGCAAGCGAACCTTGGCAAGAGCATGACCATGAATCTTTCCGGCGCCGAGTGCGGTGTGAACCTCCTCAGGGCTCGAGAAAATGATGTCGTGCCCCAACATTTCTTCCTTGGCAACGGTCAGGTAGTAACAACCCATCACGATATCCTGAGAAGGTGCGATGATCGGGTTGCCGTGTGCCGGCGAGAAGATGTTGTTGGTCGAAAGCATCAAGTTTTGTGCTTCGAGCTGCGCTTCAACGGAGAGTGGCAGGTGCACGGCCATCTGGTCACCGTCGAAGTCCGCATTGAATCCCTCGCAGACCAGCGGGTGAACAAGGATTGCATTACCCTCGATCAATACCGGCTCGAAAGCCTGGATTCCCATACGGTGAAGAGTCGGCGCACGGTTCAGCATCACAGGGTGACCCTGAGTCACCTCTTCGAGAATGTCCCAAACCTCATCGTCCTTGCGCTCCAGCATCTTCTTCGCGCTCTTGATGGTATCGGCATAACCGAGTTCCTTGAGCCTGCGAATAATGAAAGGCTGGAAAAGCTCCAGAGCGATCTTCTTGGGCAGTCCACACTGGTGCAGCTTCAACTCCGGGCCAACCGCAATAACGGAACGGGCGGAGTAGTCCACGCGCTTACCAAGGAGATTCTCACGGAAACGTCCCTGCTTGCCCTTGATCATGTCGGTCAGGGACTTGAGCGGACGGTTGTTTGAACCGAGAACCGGACGACGGCAACGGTTGTTGTCAAAGAGTGCATCGACAGAATGCTGGAGCATTCGCTTCTCGTTGCGAATGATCACTTCAGGTGCATTCAGATCGAGCAACTTCTTCAGGCGGTTGTTGCGGTTGATCAGACGACGGTAAAGGTCGTTGAGATCACTGGTCGCAAAGTTTCCGCTCTCCAGAAGAACGAGAGGACGAAGGTCGGGCGGAATCACAGGAACCGCTTCGAGAATCATCCACTCCGGCTTGTTGCCGGATTCGATCACCGTACGGATAATTCCGAGTCGGCGAATCAAACTGGCCTTCTTCTGCTTGGAACGGGTGGTCTCGTACTCTTCCTTCAACTCATCGAAAAGAGCTGGGAGATCGAGATTGCGAATCATGGTGCGAATCGCTTCCGCCCCCATGTCGGCCTCGAACTCATCTCCGTACTTCTCGCGGGCGAAGCGGTACTCTTCCTCATTCAGAAGCTGCTTCTCCTTGAGAGGCGTATCTCCCGGATCCAGGACCATGTAGTCCTGGTAGTAGATCACCCGCTCGAGGTGGGTGGTCTTCAGTTCCAGCAGATTGCCCAGACGGGATGGCATGGCCTTGAAGAACCAAATGTGAACCACAGGTGCGGCGAGATTGATGTGTCCCATGCGCTCGCGACGGACGCGGGAATGGGCCACCTTGACGCCACAGCGGTCACAGATGATGTCCTTGTGCTTGATGCCCTTGTACTTTCCGCAGGCACATTCCCAGTCCTTTTCAGGTCCGAAAATTCGCTCGCAGAAGAGTCCATCCTTTTCCGGACGGTAGGTCCGGTAGTTGATGGTCTCGGGCTTTTTCACCTCTCCGTGGGACCACGAGAGGATATCCGTGGGTGATGCGAGGCGGATGTTGACCGCTCCGTAGTCATTCACCTTGTCGTATACGGGTTCCATCATTGGATCACTTCTTTTCCAGTTCGAGGTTCAGACCCAGGCCCTTGATCTCATTGGTGAGCACGTCGAAGGAGACAGGAGTTCCTGCCTGCAGACTGTTTTCACCCTTGACCATCGACTCGTAGATTTTTGCCCTGCCGTCGACGTCATCCGACTTGGCCGTCAGCAGTTCCTGAAGGATGTGTGCAGCACCGTAGGCTTCCAATGCCCACACTTCCATCTCTCCGAATCTCTGTCCTCCGAACCTCGCCTTTCCTCCCAGCGGCTGTTGCGTAATGAGGGAGTAAGGCCCGGTGGCTCGGGCATGAATCTTGTCGTCCACCAGGTGGTGCAGTTTGAGCAGGTACATGCGACCAACGGTCACCTTCTGCTCGAAACGCTCACCGGTACGGCCGTCGTAAAGTACCGACTTTCCGTCGTCGGTCAGTCCGGCCTTGGTCAATTCCTCACGAATCTCTTCTTCGGTGGCTCCGTCGAAGACGGGTGTCACCGCACGGTATCCCAGTTTGTCCGCAGCCCAACCGAGCTGGGTCTCGAGAATCTGTCCGAGGTTCATTCGTGAAGGCACACCCAGCGGATTGAGGATGACCTCAACCATTTGCCCATCTTCGAGGAAGGGCAGATCCTGCAACGGAAGAATCCGCGAGATCACACCCTTGTTACCGTGACGTCCCGCCATTTTGTCACCGACGGAAAGGTTGCGCTTGGTAGCGACCCAAACCTTGACCATCTCGATGACTCCCGGAGCGAGTTCGTCACCACGGGTCATGCGATTGATCTCACGGTTTCTGGAATCCTCCAGTTCTTCCATCTTCTGGAAGCGGCGGAAGAGGGCATCCTTGATCTTCTGGTTATTGCTCTCGGAAGATCCAAGGAACAACTCAGGGTTGAGTGCAATCTTGACCGAGTGCACGTTTCGCGTCATGAAAAGTTCCTCGGCCTTGAAGACGCGACCCGTGTCCGGATTCCTCGGGGAGGAGCCGGTGACGTCGCGAATTTCGCCCAGAAGAGATTCCAGTTCGAAGATGATCTGGTCGTACGTTTCCGTCTCCAGCTTCTCCATCTTCGTCTTCATCTCACGACGATCTTCCGGGGTGATCTCATTCTTGCGGGAGAACTTCTTTGAACCGATGACGACGCCCTTGACACCCGAACCAACGGTCAGGGATTCGTTTTTGACGTCCTCACCTGCACGACCAAAGATGGCGTGAAGAAGCTTCTCCTCAGGAGAGAGCTCACTCTTCGATTTGGGAACCACCTTGCCGACAAGGATGTCGCCCTGAACCACCTGGGTTCCGGTTTTGATGATTCCACGCTCATCCAGCTTGGAGAGCACGCGCTCGGAAACGTTGGGAATATCGCGGGTAAACTCCTCGCGACCCAGTTTCGTCTCACGAACTTCGATCTCAAACTCATCGATGTGAATCGAAGTGTAGATATCGTCACGTACCAGTTGCTCACTGACGATGATCGCATCCTCGAAGTTGTACCCGTCCCATGACATGAAGGCGACGAGCACGTTACGACCGAGGGACAGAATGCCATTCTCGGTTGCGGCTCCATCTGCGATCACATCACCTTTGGTGACCTTTTGTTCGAGGATCACACAAGGGCGCTGGTTCTGACAGGTTCTCTCGTTGAGGCCGCGGTACTTGCGCAACTCGTGACGCTCGCCGTCAATCTCAATATGAGTCGAATCGACGCTGGTCACGGTGCCGTTCTTGGGCGCACGAAGCACCATTCCCGAGTATTTGGAGACGTGCTCTTCCATACCGGTTCCGACCAGAGGCGGATCGGTGCGCAGCAAAGGCACCGCCTGACGCATCATGTTCGATCCCATCAGGGCCCGGTTTGCGTCGTCATGCTCGAGGAACGGAATCAGGGCAGCCGAAACACCGATCAACTGCTTGGACGAAACATCCATCAGTTCGATCTTGCCCGGTTCCACCATGATGAACTCACCGTTGTAGCGGGCGAGAACCAGATCACCAATCAACTTGCCGTTCTCATCCAGCGGTGAGTCAGCCGGAGTGAGGTACTTGTTCTCCTCTTCGTCCGCGCGCAGGAATTGGATTCCCGTCTTGGACAAGTCCGCTTTTCCGTTCTTCACCGGGAAGTAGGGCGTGATCAGGAATCCGTATTTGTCGATGGTGGCGAACACACTGAGGCTGGAGATCAGACCGATGTTGGTTCCCTCGGGAGTCTCGATCGGGCAGATCCTGCCGTAGTGGGAAATGTGCACGTCTCGCACTTCGAAGCCTGCACGCTTCCGGTTCAGTCCACCGGGTCCCAACGCACTGAGACGACGCTCATGAGTCAGCTGGGAAAGCGGGTTGGTCTGGTCCACCACCTGTGAAAGCTCACCACGACCGAAGAAGAACTCGACGGCACTGGAGATGGTTTTCGAGTTGATGACAGAACGGGGCGTCAGGTTCTCCGGCTCCATCATGCTCATACGCTCCTGGACGGTGCGTTTGAGTTTCAGGAATCCCTTTCGGAGTTCATCTCCGGCCAGTTCCTCGATGGTTCTGACACGACGGTTACCCAGGTGGTCAATATCGTCCAACTGTCCCTGGCGGTCGCGCAGTTTGAAGATGTAGGAAATCGATTCGAGGATGTCTTCCTTCTGAATCACCTGTGCATCTTCTGGAAGTTCCATCCCGAATTTTCGGTTGATGCGGAATCTTCCGACCTTGCCAAGACGGTACTTGGCGTCATTCTTGAACTTGTCGAAGAACAACTCGCGTGCCTTGGCTACCTGCGGCGGATTGCCGGGGCGAAGACGGGTGTAAATCTTGATCAGGGCGTCTTCGTGATCGATGGAATTGTCTTCACGAATCGTCTTGAGGAACAGGTCGTCGAAACTCTCGGGCAAGACCTTGAAGCTGCTCTTGCCACCGCGCTTGGCGTTCATGTCCTCAGAGAAGTAACTGTTGAGGAAGGTTTCCGTAAAGACGTCTCCGGTGTGGAGCAGAACCTCACCGGTTTCAGCATCGAGGATGTCCTCGGCGCTCACTCGGCCGGTACGTACACCGTCGACTTCTGTTCCGATCAGCTTGTCGATGTCCTTGACCGTCTTCGCCTTGACCGTTTCCAGCTCATAGAACTGGGAAAGCAGTGCGGTGGAGGAACCAAAGTCCTCGTCCATGGCACGCAGAAGCATCGAAGCAGGGAACTTGCCGCTCTGGTCGATCCGAACCGAGAGTGCACCTTTCTTGGTGACGTTGAACTCGACCCAGGATCCGCGCTCGGGAATGATTCGGCACGAGTGCAGCTTGATGTCTCCGGTGTGCAGCTCTTCACTGAAGTCCACACCCGGGGAACGATGCAACTGACTGACGATCACACGCTCGGAACCGTTGACGATGAATTCACCGCCACCGATCATCAGCGGAATCTCACCGAGGTAGACCTCTTCCTCCAGCGACTCCCCCTCTTTCTCGAGGCGAAGACGAATTTTGAAGGGGGCCCCGTAGGTCAGCTTGAGCTGTCGGCACTCATCGACCGAATAACGGGGGCTGCCGAGGTCGTAACCCAGATAAGTCAGGGTGATCGACTCGTCGTAACTGTTGATGGGGAAGATCTCACGGAGGATCGACTCGAGACCAATGTTGTCCCGGTCTGCCCAGTGAACATCCCTTTGCAGAAACTGGGAGTATGCATTGATCTGCAACTCCATCAGATTCGGAATTTGCACAGCCCTCAGACCACTGCCAAAGACCTTGGCTGGTCTCGGTCCGTGCTCCACGGCCATCGCTTCTTCAGGCGACATGGATACCTGCTTCCTTCGTGCGTGCTTCCATCACAGATACTTTGTGAAGTCAGTCGCACGAGTCCCTGAGACCGGGGATGCGACCCATGCATCCTCGATCAGCAAACCTTCATGACGGAAACCAGGGGTTTCCGAGCGAGATGGACTGCTAGGACAACCCGTTGACGGCTGTCCGGGACTTTTCGATAGCCTTCCAGACCCGGACTCCCCCCGGGGCCTACCACTGGCTTTCGAATCCCGGGGAGGCATCCCTCGCATGGACGCTCCCCAGCTTTCACACTTCCAGAATTACCGAATAACCCATAAACGCCGGTATCCCATGAAGGATTACTTCATGGGCGACGTGTTCAGAACTTTGCAATCCTGGAACTGGCGATCACTACTTGAGTTCGACCGAAGCACCGGCTTCTTCGAGTTCGGCCTTGAGCTTCTCGGCCTCTTCCTTCGGAACGCCTTCCTTGACGGGCTTGGGTGCGGACTCGACCAACTCTTTGGCTTCCTTCAGTCCCAGACCAGTGATGCCGCGGACGGCCTTGATCACGGGGACCTTCTTGCCACCGTCGCCGGTCAGGACGACGTCGAAATCGGTCTTCTCCTCGGCAGCGCCTCCGCCACCGTCTCCACCAGCAGCCATCATCGGCATGCCCATGGGCATGGCGGCGGCGCTGACACCAAACTCGTCCTCAAGGACGTCCTTCAACTCGACGAGCTCCATGACGCTGAGGCCCTTGATGCTCTCCATGATGGCTCCGACCTTCTCGCTCGGCGGTGCCTTTTCTTCGGTTGCAGCTTCATCCGACATGTCAGCTACTCCCCTTCTTCTCGTTGTTTGTCAGCGATCGCCTGAACAACACCGGGCAATCCGGTGAGCAGATTCTGAGTAATGGCGACCAGGCCAGTCAGCGGTCCGGCAATCGCGGAAACGACCGCTGCCTGCGTTTCCTGAACGCTTGGCATCTTCGTCAACTTCTCGGCTTCTTCGGGTCCGAGAACGGAGCCCTCGAGGACTCCTCCCTTAATGGGCAACTTCTTGCCCAATTCCTTGCGCATGTCCGCAATCGTCTTGCTTGCGGTAATCGCGTCCGTATCTCCATTGATCAAGGCAACGGGACCGGAATAGGTCTCAGCAGGGAACTCGCGACCACTCTCGTCCATCACTCTCTTGAGGAGTGAGTTCTTGACGACATTGATGTTGAGCCCCGCTTCACGGAGTTTGTTTCGCGCACCGAAATCCTCGGAAGAATTCAATCCCGAGAAATCCACCAGGAGCACGTCTCCGGAATCATCGAGGCGATTGGACAACTGCTGTGTCATCATCACCTTCATCCTGCGGGCCATGGGGCCTCCCTTTCCAGCTTCGCGGCTCCTACTGCGCCAACTGAATCGCCACAGCGGGCGACATCGTTGACTTGATAAAAACTTTCTTCATGTAGACGCCCTTGATCGATGTCGGGCGCAACTTCTCGATGTGGGAAACGAACGCCTGAACGTTTTCCACCAACTGATTTTCTTCGAAACTGCGGCGACCGACCGGAGCATGAACAATGCCACCAGCGTCATTACGGAATTCGATCTTACCTGCCACGAACTCCTGAACTGCAGTTACGACGTCCGTCGTCACGGTTCCGGATTTGGGGGTCGGCATCTTGCCCTGAGGACCCAGGACCTTACCCAGTTTTCCGACGAACCGCATCATCGACGGGTGAGCGATGGCAACATCGAAATCGAACCAGCCACCCTCGATTTTGGCGGCGAGTTCCTCGCCTCCCACTTCTGCGGCTCCTGCGGCTTTCGCTTCTTCAGCAGCAGGACCATCGACGAAGGCGATCACTCGAACCGTCTTGCCGATTCCGTGGGGAAGGGAGAAGGCGCCCCGGATGTTCTGGGTACCCTGTCGCGGGTCGATTCCCAAACGAACAGCCACCTCGACGGTTTCGTCAAACTTGGCTTTCTGGAAGCCCATCACCGTCTTGACTGCTTCTGCCAAAGGCATCTCCGTTTGACGATCCACCTTGGACTTGTTGCCAGAGTGTCTCTTGCTCGACTTGGGCATTAGTCCTCCACCTCTATCCCCATGCTCCGTGCAGTTCCTGCAATCATGAGCATGGCCGCTTCCAGAGAAGCAGCGTTGAGGTCATTCTTCTTGGTTTCCGCAATCTCGCGAACCTGATCGTTGGTGATCTTTGCAACCACCTCATGTCCAGGATCGTTGGCGCCCTTGTCGAGCCCAACGGCCTTTTTGATCAGCACTGCTGCGGGAGGAGACTTGAAGGTCAGATCAAAGGTGCGGTCGTTGTAGACCGTAATCACAACAGGAATAATCAGTCCCTGCTGACTGGCCGTATCAGCATTGAATCGCTGAACGAACTCACCAATGTTCACACCATGCTGACCCAGCGCGGGACCCACCGGCGGTGCCGGCGTAGCCTGCCCACCAGGGACCTGCAATTTGATCAGCCCTGTGACTTCTTTTGCCATGATCTCTGCCTATCCTGCGGTCAACGAACGGGGCATGACATGCACCCCGCCCTCCCGCTGGGATCTCGATAAAATCGAGATCAGGTTTTTTCTACTTGCCAGTATTCCAGGTCGACTGGTGTGTCCTGTCCGAAAATCGTGACCATCACACGGAGCTTGCCGGTCTTCGGCTGAACCTCCTCGACGACACCCTCGAAGTTTTCGAACGGACCATCCTTGACCTTGACGGAATCATTTTTCTTCACGTCAATTTTCAGTTCAGGAGCGGCTTCACTTTCGCGCTGCTCCATCATGTCTCTCAATTTTCTGACTTCTTCAGGGGTCATCGGCATCGGCTTGTCGGCGGCTTTTCCGCCCACAAAGGATCCCACTCCCTGAACTTCACGCAGGAGGTACCAGATCTCGTCCACCAACTGACACTCCATGAAGAAGTACCCCTGATAGAGTTTCTGTTCCCGAACCCGCTTCTTGCCCTCTTTGATCTCGATCACTTTCTGTTTCGGAACGGCAATGTTCCTCACGTACTTGTCGAGACCGCTCAGGGCCAGTTTTCTCTCAACCTTGCGCGAGAGGGTGTCCTCCCGACCATTGGCGACCTTGACGACGTACCACTCATGGGCCATCTCGTCGTCGTCTGATTCTTCCGGCTTAATGAGGCCGGACATCATCGCAGCGGGAGTGGAATCTTCCATTTCATCCTCTGCATGGGATTCTGCTGAATCAGCCGAATCTTCGATCGCATCGTCAGCACCGCCAGCAACAAGATCCTCTTGCACCGATTCGGATTCGGTCTCACCGGCATCACCGGTGGCAACCGTTTCCTCCCCCTCGGGCATCGTCTCTTCGTGGTCGGTGAAATCGTCGATCATCCGTAGACCACTCCCTGAACAGTACGAAGCAATCCGTCTGCCATCATGATCCAGCCCAAAATAATGACCGCGGTCACACACACGACCAGCGAGTTGCGTGTGGTCTCATCGCGAGTGGGCCAGGTCACCTTGTTTTCCAGCTCCGCTTCCGTCTCGATCAGGAAGTCACTGAGGCTGGGTTTGTTGTAGTACCAGATGCCCGCCAGCAAAAACGGCAATAGCACGAGAATGGTGTAGATCGCCCGCGCCTGAACGCCGAACTCGATCCCGGGAATCGTGAACAGATCCCCATCTCCATAACCGTTGCCTTCCAGCCAGTCTGCGGTGGAGACGGCGGCGAAGAGACCTACGCCAAAAAGAATCACGGCAAGAGCACCCCGTGCCCATTTGCCCTGTCCCTCCTTGTAGAGACGAAAACTCATCGACTCTGACCCTCTCTCTGGATCGCCGAAGCGATCGGTTCAACGACGCGGCAAGATTCCCAGTCCACCGTGGTGAGCTGGACACCTGCCTGGCAGGCTGTTTCAAAACTCAAGCACACTCAGCATCTCTGCAACAAAGGTTGGCAGGGCAGGAGGGACTCGAACCCCCAACCCGCGGATTTGGAATCCGCTGCTCTACCAATTGGAGCTACTGCCCTCTTGTCGTGCAGATCCGCTTCGCTCCCGATTCACTCCGGCTGGAGCGGTTTGGGGAGCAGGAACGCCGTGGTACCCAAAAGGCACCACGGCGTTCCCGGTCAAACTCACCGGCAAAGCCGGACTTACTCGATGACTTTACTCACCACGCCTGCGCCGACGGTCTTGCCGCCCTCGCGGATTGCGAAGCGGAGACCCTCGTCCATGGCGATGGGCTGAATCAAGGTCACGTTGATCTTGGCATTGTCACCAGGCATGCACATGTCTGCGCCCACCACCTCAGTGTTTCCGGTCACGTCAGTGGTCCGGAAGTAGAACTGGGGACGGTAACCGTTGAAGAAGGGAGAGTGACGTCCACCCTCGTCCTTGGAGAGGATGTAGACCTCTGCCTCGAACTTGGTGTGCGGAGTGATGCTGCCGGGCTTGGCCAGCACCTGACCACGGGTCACTTCGTCCTTCTTGGTTCCACGAAGAAGAGCACCGATGTTGTCACCGGCCTGACCCTCATCGAGAGTCTTCTGGAACATCTCAACTCCGGTGCAAGTGGTAGTCTGGGTCTCTTTGATTCCAACGATTTCGATCTCGTCGCCGGTCTTGACGATGCCCTGCTCGATACGGCCGGTCACCACGGTTCCACGTCCCTCGATGGAGAACACGTCCTCCACGGGCATGAGGAAATCCTTCTCGGAGTCGCGCTCCGGGATATCGATGTACTCGTCAACGTTCTTCATCAACTCAAGGATCGGAGCAGCGGCATCGCTACCAGGTGCTTCGAGGGCCTTGAGAGCGGAACCCTTGATGATCGGAATGTCATCACCGGGGAACTCGTAGCTGCTCAGCAACTCGCGGATCTCCATCTCGACGAGCTCGAGAAGCTCTTCGTCATCGACCATGTCGGCCTTGTTCATGAAGACCACGATCTTCGGAACGCCAACCTGGCGAGCCAGAAGAATGTGCTCGCGGGTCTGGGGCATCGGACCGTCAGCAGCAGAAACCACCAGGATTGCGCCGTCCATCTGGGCGGCACCGGTGATCATGTTTTTGACGTAGTCCGCGTGGCCCGGGCAGTCCACGTGAGCGTAGTGACGACCTTCGGTCTGGTACTCCACGTGAGCGGTCGCGATGGTAATACCACGCTCCCTCTCCTCGGGGGCATTGTCGATCTGGTCGAACGCCTTCTTCTCGGACATGCCAGCCTCGGCGAGCACGTTCGTGATCGCGGCAGTCAAAGTCGTTTTTCCGTGGTCGACGTGACCAATAGTTCCAATGTTGCAGTGAGGCTTGTCGCGTACGAAGACTTCCTTCGCCATGATCCAATCTCCTCGCCCTATCAGACCGCGATACGGTCACCAGGGTCTCTTTACCCGCCCCACCCAGCCACACTCGTGACCCGGCTACGGCGTATTCCTTTTAAGTTCACCCCCGCACCCATGTGCGGGCTCGATTGTCTGGAGCTGCTGACGGGACTTGAACCCGTGACCTCGTCCTTACCAAGGACGTGCTCTACCAGCTGAGCTACAGCAGCCCTGATTTCTTCTCGTCGCAGTCGCAACCTGTGGTCGCTCCCGCCTGATTACTTGGAGCGGGTGATGGGAATCGAACCCACATGACCAGCTTGGAAGGCTGGGGCTTTACCACTAAGCTACACCCGCACTGAATTTCACACTTCAACTGCTTCGCCAACCTTCATGCAAACGCCGGCGACCTCCATCCAGATCCATGATCATGAACAGAGATCGAGACGCGGCACGCCGGCAATTCGGCGATGCAACATCACTCGTCAACATCGTTCAACACCGTGCTTCATCAACACCGCGTCAAACAATTCACACTTCACAAACACGCATCGTGTACGCAGTTGTCGACACCCGACACGATCCCCAAAGACGAATCAGCGGAGATTCGCTGCGAAGCGAAGTTTGCAATGAGACGACTTTCAGACGGTTCTTTCAAGCAAATCCGGGTTTTTGGAGGAAAAGAGAACAGAGAGAGTGGGGGCGGTTGGATTCGAACCAACGTAGCTTACGCACTTGGTTTACAGCCAAGCCCCTTTAACCACTCGGGCACACCCCCCAAACTCTCTGTTTTCCTGTTCCTGTCAAAACCGCTCAAACTTGCTCAAAACCGTGCTTCAGGCCCATTTCAGGGCACTTGAGCCAGGGCCGCCACCACTCCGGAACTGCCACCCGGGTACAGCCACCCAAGCACAGCCGCCTGTGCAGCGACCATTCGGTCACATTCCAGGGCGATTTTCCGCCGGAAAACCGCAAACGGCGGGCCCAGGGCCCTAACGCAGGCCCTAACCCCTTCAAGAGGGGTAGTTTATGAAAGCTAGCGGTGGGAGTCGAACCCACGACCACCCGCTTACAAGGCGGGAGCTCTACCGCTGAGCTACGCTAGCCCAAAAGTCACGCGACGAGAACGATAGCGATCTGTCACGCTTCCTGCAAGTCTCTCCGCAAGATCGTTCCCAATTCCGCTGTTTTCAGCGGACCCTCGACCAGGTGGTTCCGCCGGCTCCATCCTCAATCTGGATACCCGACTCCAGCAATCGGTCTCGTAATTGATCGGCCAGAGCCCAATCCTTGTCTTTGCGGGCCTGCTCCCGTTGATCGATCCAACCCTGCTGTTCTTCCGATAAATCATCTCCGCCGGAAGATTCCCCGACAAAGATGACTCCCAGAATCTCGTCGCAGTGACGCAAAAATTCGAGAGCAGCTGCCGCATCCGCCCCCACCGGTTCTTCCCGACCCAAAGCCCTCACGGTTTCATGAAGAACTCCGAGAGCTCCGGAAACATTGAGATCGTCATCAATACAGGCATCAAAAGAATCCTGCGCAGACGCCAACTTTTGCTGCAGGCTTTCAGAAACATCGCCGGAGTCGGTCGCCCTCTCCTCCAGTTTCTCCCTGAGAGTACGGATGCGCTGAATCGCCTTCGAATCTCCTTCGAGTCCCTGCAAGGTAAAGTTCATCGGTTGACGGTAATGGCTGTTGATCAGGCTGTAGCGAATTTCAAAACCCTGATACCCCTTCTCAAAGAGGTCATTGATGGTGAAAAAGTTGCCTTTGCTCTTCGACATCTTTTCACCATCGACGAGCAGGTGTCGGGCATGGACCCAAACTTTTGCGAACTCCCCCACTCCTGATCCCACAGACTGGGCGATCTCGCATTCATGGTGCGGAAAGATGTTGTCTTCACCACCGGTGTGAAGATCAAAGGTTCCACCCAGGTATTTGTGGCTCATCGCAGAGCATTCAATGTGCCATCCGGGAAACCCCCTGCCCCAGGGACTGTCCCACTGCATCAGGTGCTTTTCGTCGATTTTCCAAAGAGCGAAATCATGGGGAGATTCCTTTCTTTCATCGACAGCAATTCGTGATCCGGAATCGAGATTATCCAGAGTGTTTCCGGAGAGGCAGCCGTATTGGTCAAAGGAGTGCACCCGGAAATAAACTCCGACCCCCTCCACTTCGTAGGCATGTCCTCTTTCGATCAGCTGTCCGATCATTTCGATCATCTCGGGAATGTGATCGGTCGCACGCGGATACTCATGTGCCTTGCGAAGATGCAACTGCTCCGCATTTTCGTGGAAGACGTCTTCGTAGGTACGGGCGATCTCGAAGGGGTCGAGCCCTTCTTCCCGGGCCTTCTTTTCGAGCTTGTCCTCACCGGAAGCGTCCGCCACATCGTCGGTAGTCAGGTGCCCCACGTCGGTGATATTCATGATCTGGACCGTTTTGAATCCGCGCTGATCGAGTGCCCGTCGCAGAAGGTCAGCCATCAGGAAAGAACGAAAGTTGCCGATATGCGGATCGCTGTAAACCGTTGGACCGCAGTTGTACATGCGAGCTTCACCCGCCTGAATCGGCTGAAACTCTTCCAATGCGTTCGCCATGGTGTTCCACAATTTGAGGGTCATTTTTCTCCCGCTCTTTGCAACTGAACAACGGCCATCGTGTCGATGGCCAGGCCTTCTCCGACTGGCCCCAAACCTTCACCGGTCTTTGCCTTGAGCCCGACACAATCCACCGGGATCGAAAGCTGTCGAGCCAGGGCTGCTTTCATCGCGTCCCGATGTTCCGCCAGTTTGGGCCGCTCGAGATGAATGACGACATCCACCTGAACCGGTTTCCAACCCTGTGCAGCAGACCATTGGCATGCCCGCTCCACGATGATGGAGGAATCGAGATCCTTCCACTGAGGATCGTCATCTGCAAACAGATCGCCGATATCAGTGCCACCCGCCGCACCGAGGATGGCATCTGCCACCGCATGAAGGACGGCATCTCCATCCGAGTGTGCGACAGCCCGCAACTCGCAGGGGATCTGAACCCCCGCAAGGATCAGACCCTCTCCAGGTTCCAATCGATGCCTGTCGGTACCGATTCCGTATCGTTGGCTCAAGCCTGCAGATTGTGCGGACGAGGATGGATCGATCTCTGTCATGATTCTCCATTTGAAGCTCTTTGGATGAACTCCGCTTCGTTGGAGCAGATTGTAGACCCTGAATCATCGGCGTGCGAGTTGTCCAACATGGCTCCCTGCGATAGATGGGGCGATTCGAACGAGCGCTGTTCACACAAAAAAAGTCAGCCCCCCGGGGATTCCCCGGGGGGCTGACTTGTCTTTATCGCTGACGAAATCGCCTAGAAGCGAACTTCCGAAGTCAACGAGAAGACTTCGATTCCAGAACCGACACCGAGAGCCTTGGCATTCTGCAAGGTTCCGGCGTTGAGGTGGAAGGTCAGGAAGTCGGTTGCACGGTAAGTGGCACGGACGTCGAACTCGTCACCCAGCTTTTTGCTGTTGTTGGAAGGGTTCGATGCATTTCCACCGGCATTTGAGTTCAGGGTTGCGTAGGCAAAGGTGCCCTGAATCGACCACTCGGGGGAAAGGTTCATACCACCCTTGATCTTGATCGCGCGGTAGTTGGTGTCCACGTCGAGACCGTAGTAGGAGTCTTCCAGAACGATCGTATCGTTGTTGAACTCGTAGGAAACGAAGTTGCCATTGGAGTTGTCGGTGGAATCACTGTCACCGGAGTAGTCCCAGAAGGAGACGTCGATCCACGGAGCAGCTTCTTCATCCATATCCGGAAGATCGTAGCGAACCCCGGCGAGGAAAGCATGGGCGTCCTGATCGATGGTTCCCGATCCGGTTCCGGATCCGTAATCACCATTCTGGATGTACATCTCACCGTAGAACTTGAGGCCGTCTGCACCCGAAACCTGAGCACCACCACCCAGGGTGAAAAGATCGGATCCGCCGTCATTCTTGGCATTGATCCAGGTGAAGGACATGCTGCCTTCGTAGTCACCGGTATTCAGCGGCATGTTGTAGACAAAGCCAAACAGGGACTCGTCGTTCAGGGAGGAGAGATCGAACATGAGGATGTCGATGGAGTTCTCTCCCAGATCGTAGTAGCCCACTGCACCGGCCGGGTTCAGGGCATCGACCCGGCCCGCAGAACTTGACTGGGGCATGCCGGAGTCAAGAACACCTGCACCGGGATTGTCGAATGCACTCTCGGAGTTTCCGAGACTGAGGAACATCGGATTTCCGTTACCGGCGAGGTCCAGGGTGTAGCGAACGACACCCAGATCGAGGTCAAGGTCAGGGTACATAGCCCCTTCCCAGCTGATCTTGGCTTCCTGGATTCCCAGCGGAGGACGGCCATTGCGAAGATTTTCCTGGGCATCGAAGGGAGTACCCATACGAATGCTCGCATCGACGCCTTCCGAGACTTCGGCCTCAAGGTCGAGGTGGAAGATCGGATCGAAGAAGAATCCATCGCGGACTGCAGGGTCCCACGAACTGGCAAGAGGAGCAGCCGCACCGCCGGCACCGTCACCGAGGGCCGCATCTGCAAAGCTGGAACTGCGATCGACAAAACTCAGGGAGAGATCTCCGCTGATGGTCAGGCGCAGGGCACGCTTGGGCTTGACGTCTCCGCCGATGGAAGTCTGCGCATCCACGGGAGTGGAAGAGACCAGCACTCCGCAGGCAGAAGCAATCAGAACTCCAAGTATGGCAGGAGTCCTTTTGAGAAGATTCAACATGGGGTCATTCCCCTTCCCCGCAAATGCCGGGAGATCCCTTGGGAGCCCCCCGCTGTTTTTGAACGACGTGGATGAAAACGCAGCCACCCGCATCGGAACAGGATGTTTCGAAACTCGAAAATCTCAGGCTGCGCAATCGCAACAATGAGGAGTCTGAGCAAAATGGGCCCCGAGGTCAAGGAGAAGAGAAGACCGGAAATGATTCATACCGCCTTCAGGACCCCAAAATGACCCAAGTCAGTCCTCAGGAGGGACGGGAATCCAGAAGCAACTGGGCCAGATGAAGATCTGCCGGGGTGGTAATTTTGAGGTTCAGGTGCCCCGCCTGAACAAACTGGACCGATTGGCCGGCAGCAACCACGCACTCGACCTCGTCCGTTTTGCCCCCTGCGTTATTCCGGAGCGCCTCCGACAAACCCGAATATCGAAAGATCTGCGGAGTCTGTGCGCGCCAAAGGTGATCCCTGTCGACGAAACCGTCCCAGGAAGCCTGGTCATCTCCCCGGTGCAGGGTGTCCGTGACCGCTTCCGCGAGGAGAGCAGCTCCATTCTCGTGAGCCATTTCCAGGACACGATGGAGGTCCTGTGGATGCAGGAGTGGACGGGCTCCGTCATGAATAGCGACCAGATCGTCCGGCCGAGCCTTGTCCATCAAAGTGGCCACACCGTTCTGGACACTCTCCCGCCTGGTGGCTCCTCCAGCGACAACCTGAAAGTGGAGCTCCCTGTCGAGTCCATTTTTCAACCACTCCCCGGCAACCTGCAGATCTTCAGGGTGCACCACCAATACGCCGCCCAAACAGTCGCGATGCTGACACACTGCAGATACGGAATGGGAAACCAGCGACTTGCCGCTGAGTTCGACAGCCGCCTTTCTCATCTTTCTGCCCAGACGCGTTCCATCCCCCGCCGCAACCACTACCGCCCAATATTTCATCAGGACATTCTCCCGGGGTCACTGCTGTTCGGAAAGAACAGGCGTTCATACTCTTTGGCACAATAACGATCGGTCATTCCGGCAATGTAGTCACAGACCGCACGTTCACGACCCAACTCTGCGCAGCGGGCCAAATGCTCCGGTGGCAACTGGGCCGGTTCGCGCACGAACTCTTCAAAAAGTGCCGCCACCATTCGGCGCCCCTTCTGGGACATGCGTACGCAAAATGGATCCCGATAGAGTTTCTCCTGAAGAAACCCCTGAAGTTGGGCCTTGTCCGCAGACATTGCCGTGGAGAACCCGATCAGGTTCCCGCCGTGTTGGCGAACCGCTTCGACATCCCCGACAGCGTTTTTTTGCAAACGTTCACGACTGGTAAGGACCAGATCATTGACCTGTTGGGAAATTACCGCCGAGACACAGCGAGCGATCAGTGCACGACTCGAGATACCAGAACCGTGCAGGGCATTGACCCTCTCCATCGCCCGTCGAAACAGAACGATCTCTGACAACTCCCTGAGATCCAGCACTCCTGATCGCAGGCCGTCATCCAGGTCGTGACTGTCGTAAGCGAGAGAATCTCCGATATCTGCCAACTGCGCTTCCAATGTGGGAGGCTTGCCAGGCAGAAATTGATCCAGCTCAGGTTCATCAAACCGTCCGTAGTGCTTGACGATGGATTCACGCACTTCCCAGGAGAGATTGAGTCCCGGGAAAGCGGGATATCTGGATTCGAGAAGATCGACAACCCTCAAGGCATGTCGATTGTGATTGAAGCCCCCATGATTCGACATCAACTGGGCAAGTTCGCGTTCACCCGCATGCCCAAAGGGCGGGTGTCCGACATCGTGAACGAGAGCAATCGTCTCGACCAGATCTTCATTGAGGCCAAGCCGGCGAGCGACGGCTCTCGAAACCTGGGCGACCTCGAGGGTATGGGTCAGACGGGTTCGGTAATGATCGCCCTGGTGATTGGCAAAGACCTGAGTCTTGTATTCAAGTCGACGAAAAGCCGTGCAGTGAATGACGCGATCCCTGTCGTGCTGATAAATCGTCCGGTACTCGTCTGCTTCCTCAGGATGCTGACGCCCCCTGCTGTCACTGCTGAACATGGCGTAGGGTGCGAGCAGGCTCTTTTCCAGTTCTTCAGACCGGACTCTGCCCGAAGTTCTCGCCGCGCTTTCCTCATTCAATCTCTTGCCCCTTTCGAAGGCCGTTGCTCGACCCTGCGAATTCCTGGCTGGCCCACAGGGCAGCGTACTTCAACACCCGTGGACAACCTGACATCAACCAGTGAAGGATTGAGCCCTTCCAGAATCGAGATCGCAAAACCGGTACGATGGGCAACATCTTCGAGGGTCTCCCCCTTGAGGCTGATGACCTTGGTGGTTCGGGGTTGCAGTGGAATCACAGATCCCCGCAAGTTATCGGCATCCCTATTGGGGGAAGAACCGGAACAACCGACACAGAGAATCAACGATATCGACAGAATCAAACCGACTCCCGAACTTCGCCCACCAACTTCGAAGGACGAAGTTCGAAAACCCTTTGCGGTCGAAATCCGGCAATGATCTGTCAACATACACTCCTGATGGCTGGTCGCGGCGACTCTGATCCCCCAGACTGAATACGATTGTTCAGTCGAGGAGATCCCCGTGAAGTCAGTTCTGACGACTTGACGGAATCACATTGTAGCAGACTCCCACTCTGGATTCATGAAGAGGGCCACAGAACCGATGCGAATCGCAGCTGATTACCTGTTCACCGGTGAAGAGAATCCCTCTCCGGGAAGATTGGTGATCGAGAATGGAAGCATTGCAAAGATCCTGCCTCCCGGAGAAAGCGATCTCGATCTGGGAGCGGTGATCCTGAGCAGCGGACTGGTGAACTCCCATGTCCACCTCGACCTGAGCCTGGAACGGGATTCCGACACAATTCCCGGCAGTTTTGAGGATTGGCTGAAAGGGGTCGTCGAAGCGCGCAGGAAGCTTGGTGACAGGGGATTGGTCGAAGCAGCGGTCACAGGAATCGAAGAGTCGCTGAGCAACGGTACCACCGCAGTCTTTGATATCGATCCCCGTGGGCACTCCTGTGAAGCACTCCGGGATTCCGACCTCAAAAGGGTTCTCTTCAGGGAAGTGATTTCACTCAATGCAGAGCTTTCTGAAGACAAAACCCCCGCGGAAATCATCGACGATTTCGTAGGTGAAACTTCTGATCCCTCCAGGGAACTTCGTGCACTCTCCCCCCATTCGCCCTACACGGTGCACCCCCACGTGATGACAGAGCTCATGAAATGCTGCGAGGAGAAAAAACTCCTCTGGGCTACTCATGTCGCAGAAGCGGAGTGGGAACAGGAATTGTTGACGGAAGGGACCGGTGCCGGAGCAGAGTTCCTCAAGAAGTTTGGTGCGGATCCTGGTGATTGGAATCTGGGCGACAGCTGGATCAGCGATCTCGATGCCAAAGGCGCTCTCTCTTCAACGGGACTGATCATCCACGGCAATCACTGCTCTGGGGATGAGTTCCGGCAAATCGCTGCGAACAATCTGGCACTGGTCTGGTGTCCATCCTCCCACAACTACTTCCGTCGCCCTGCCCATCCTGCACCGACGGCCATCGAAATGGGTGTGGAAGTTATGCTCGGAACTGACGGTCGCCTTTCTGCGGGCCATCTCTCCATGCTGGAAGAGATGAGAAGCGCACGAACAGCCGCACCACAAATCCCTGCAGCAGAACTATGGCGTATGGTGACGATTCACCCCCGATCCTGGCTGGCCCGAAACGGCCACAGCTCACTCTTGGGAAGTGGTCGATTGCAACCGGGAGACCCTGCCGATCTGGTAGCGGTTTCCATTCCAGACAACAGCGCTGCCAATGAATCACCCCTCGAAGCGGCTCTTCAGGGTTCCGTGCAGGCATGCTGGATCGATGGAAGAGTAATCAACTCCAGTGCCCCAGACTCCAATGTCGACTCTGGCAGAGAAGAGGACCGTTGAAGATTCCTGCGATCGACAGCCACGCTCATTTGTACTTTGACCGTTTTGATGAAGATCGTCAGGAAGTGATCTCGAGAGCAAAAGATTCGGGGTTTGTTGGAATCATCAATATCGGGATCGACCTTGAAACCAGTCACAAGGTTATTCAACTCGCCAGGGAATACCCAGGATTCTGCCACGCCGCGATCGGCCTGCATCCGACCCACTCCCAACTCGAAGAAGAGGATTACCAGAAAACCCTTTCCGGAATCGAATCCCTCTTTGAGGAGAACAGGGAGCACGTTGTTGCCATCGGCGAAATCGGCCTCGACTACTACTGGAAAGATGTACCCCCTGAAGTTCAGGACCGCGCGTTTCGTGATCAATTAAAGTTGGCCCGCAAGCTTGATCTTCCAGTGGTGATTCATTGCCGCGAAGCCTGGTCAGACACACTCGACGTCATCGAACAGGATGGCAGTGATGTGATCGGAGTGTTTCACTGCTTCGGAGGCACGGTAGAGGAAGCCCGACGTGCTCTGGATTTGGGCTGGTACATCAGTTTTGCAGGAAATGTGACTTATCCCAAAGCGGAAGATCTCAGGGATGCGGCGAAGATCGTGCCTGCGGATCGATTGCTTCTGGAAACAGACAGTCCCTTTTTGGCACCTCAACAGGTACGGGGAAAAAGAAACGAACCCGTTTTTTCTCTGCATACCGCCGAGACTCTGGGGAAAGTCAGGGGACAGGGACTAAGGGAACTGCTCGAGGGAACGACTGAGAATTGTCGCAATTTGTTCCGACTGACCCGCTCCTGATTCACCCGTTCAGTGGATTAGAGCATCTTCGGCGGGTTGCAGACATGATCAGCAAAGGTTGATTTTTTCAGGTCCTCTGCGGACTGGATCACCTTTGCACGAATCAACTCCGCTCCCTGGGAAAACTCGCTTGCCGCACGCCCGGAAATCGAACGGGCATTCTCCAGCAGGGGATCGATGACATTTTGACGCAGCGGGTTTTCCGGCTGGGCACTCTTGGATTTCTCCGTGGAGGAATGGTCGGGGGTCTGGGTATTCATGATCAAAACCTCATCTTCTTCATCTTCTGTGGACAGGGCCTGCGGCTTGATCTGTCCAAGGTGTGAAAATTAGGGCTTCCCCAACAGGGCTGCAAGTTCTTCAGGGGACAGTGAAGACCCTTTGATCGACTCCAAATGTTCTTCAATGACCCCTAAATGGCCATTTGAAGCATTTAAGACCTCTTGGGCAAAATTCAGATTGCAGGAGAGCCACCCAGTCACGATTGCAAGTCGCAAGTCGTTTTCAGCCCGTGAGATAAGTTCAATAGCACGATCATTTGACAGGTTTGTCAGGTCAGACACGATCGTCTGTGCACGTCGACCGAGTTTCTCATTGGTGACCTGCATGCGGATCATTCTGCCGCGATAGATCCAGCCGAGTCGCAACGCCCCCATCGTCGAAATCCTGTGAAGAAGACGATGCGTTGCAGTCGCTGCACCCAGGCGAGTGGATCCCGCCACTGTCTCCGAACCGGTCTCGAGAAGAAGCCGCAACCCCCGTTTGACAGGAAACCAGTCACTTCGCGGATTGCTCGTCATCAGCATCACCCTTGCGCCCCTTTGCTCCGCTTCCAACAGGCCTTCCCTGACGTAGGCAGCAGCTCCGGAGGCAGATATTCCAAGGACCAGATCGGACTCACCCACTTCACAGTCCTGAATGGCAGAACGACCTGCCAGACCATCATCCTCTGCACCTTCCACTGCACGCGTCAATGCTTCCACCCCACCCGCAATCAACGCCCGACGACGATCCTCTTCTACGGAAAACGTGGGGCCCCACTCAGCCATTTCCAATTGGATCAGGCGGCCACTGGTTCCGGCTCCCAGGCCGATGATCCGACCAGTCCCGCCGAGTGTTTGTGCCCACCAACGGGAAGCCTCCACTGCAGATTCCCGGCATGAAGAGAGGGCATCAGATACCTTCGACTCCTGCTCTTCGAAATGATTCCAACATGCCTCAGCACTGTTGATTTTCGAAGCACCGGGATCGACCTCCTCAGTCGGAGAATCTGGGTCATTTTGAGTGTGATTCATCTGTTGGGCGTTCCCCCACCGGGGCCCTGTATACGGCGCCAGACCCTGCCGATGTCTTCGCGGATTTCTTTTTCCCAATCGGGATAGGGGAACTCCTTGAGAATCTCCTCAAGTCGGGCGGCTGCAGCGGCCAATCGATTGGATCTTTCCATTTCTCGCGCTTCGAAACGGGCTTTTTTCCAACGTTCCTCCAGTATTTCCATCAACTTCACCCTTCTCTTCAGCAGGGGTTCGTTTTCTGGAAATCTGAATCGTTCAAGACCGGCCAGAGTTCTCAAGGCTGGAGCATTTTGCACGTCTTGAACCTGCATTTGTGCTTTATCGAGGAGCTTGCCTGCAAGTTCCCTGGAACGGCGAAATCCATCACAAATTTTCGTCGTCGCACGAATCGCCTTGCGAACATTGGACGCCCTCAATTTTGAAGGTGTGAGCACCGTTCCCTTTTGCAGATAGGGATCGAAAATCGCCACCACACTTTTTCCTCCTGAGGCACCGATCAATCGCTCCAGTAACTTGCGTGAAGCGGTCTCGGATTTACGCTGCCCAGAGTCCAGGTTCGAAGGCAGCTTCGCCCATTGCCAACCCTTATCGGTCTTGATCCATTTATCGCGGAGAAGTACCACCTCGGACAATGATTTCTTCACCGAGGAATCCTCAAGAACATTGGCCAGTTTGTCCGTGATTTCCTCGTCTGATTCCAGAGCGAGCAAAACGATCACAGGAAACAATTTTTCCAACGACTGATCCAGTGCTTGCCCAGGGCGATCCCATTGCAATTCACCTTCATCTGAAACGGCATGCAGACCCGTTACGCTAATAAAGAATAACGAGAGAAAAATCGCCGAAAGAAACGTAAGTGAGGCCACTTTCGACAGCCCGGAGAGAGGGGCAAACCGGGTCTCGGTGGAATCTCCACCACTGACGACTTGAACTTTGGGGATCATGACACCTCCCGGTTTCTGCCAAGCCGAACATCCATTTGCCCAAATGACGATTCACTCGGGAACGTATGCCGGCAGAGAGAGCAATCTAACACCCAAAACGGCCATCAACCATGCTCCTCAAGCTCTCATCCGCTTGCCTGCAGGGGACTTCGGT
>JAAXJX010000004.1 GCA_012269595.1 Planctomycetia bacterium
TCAAATCTGTCGATTCCCTGGGGTTGAAATCTGTTTCCAATCAACTTGAGATCGCTTTTGGCAAGATCAGGAAGTCCAAACTTTCACGACATCCCAGAGTCAAAAAGCCCGTCAAGGAAAGGGTGCTCAGATCCAATGCTCCGGATTTGGCTGACTGGATCCTCGACCCGCGTTTGCATGCGATCTGCAATCATGAAACTAGAGGACATATAGCCTCAGACCTTCAGCGCTACCTCTTTTGTGCCTGCTATGGAGAGGCTGCCAAAGCCGGTGAAAGATCCACACCGAAGGCCGACGAGTTTCCGAAACTTCTCAAACCGAATCATGCTAATTGGACCAGTGGGCACTTCTCAGACAGATTCCGGGTTCAGGCCAGAGGAAAATATGGCACCACAGTCACGAGCCATATTTCCAAGGATGGTCACTACTTTATTCATTATGATCCCGACCAGTGCAGAAGCCTGACCGTCAGGGAGGCAGCAAGAATTCAGACATTTCCCGATAACTACTACTTCGTCGGGAACCGGACGCAACAGTATGTACAGGTTGGAAATGCGGTTCCGCCCTATCTGGCAAACCAAATTGCAGAAGTGGTGTACGGACTCTTCAGATAAAAACTGGCGGAGAGGGTGGGATTCGAACCCACGGTACCCGTAAAGGCACACCGGTTTTCGAAACCGGCCCATTCAACCACTCTGGCACCCCTCCGCTCTGTTGTCCGTTCTACACCTTTCAGGAAGGTCGGATCAAGATCCGTCCTCCGCTTTCCCATCATATCGGGGGCGCCCCTCACGAATCTCCCGAAAGAAATCCTTGAGTAACCCGGCGGCTTCCGTCTCCAGAACGCCGCCTTGCCAGACCACGTCATGATTGAAAAGACCCGGCTCAAAGATGTTCATTTTCGAATCGACCGCTCCCCAACGGGAATCACTGGCCCCGAAGACCACCCTTTCAATCCGCGATTGCAAAATCGCCCCGGCACACATGGGACACGGCTCCAGAGTGCTGTAGAGGGTACAGTTCTCCAGACGCCAGCTCCCCACCGCTTCTGCAGCCTGACCAATAGCGAGGATCTCAGCATGAGCCGTGGGATCCTGAAGGGTCTCCTTGGCATTGCGAGCCCTGGCGACCAGGCCTTTTTCCGGATGCACAATGATGGCTCCGACCGGGACTTCTCCCTGATCTGCAGCAGCCCGGGCCTCTTCCAATGCCTGAAGCATCGAACGGAGATCCGAATCTTCGTCTCGCAACCAGGACACTCCCGTCATGTCGTCCATGGGACGACCTCCTGTTCTGGATTCACCAGTTTCCCGAGTTCAGGATCGGGAGTTCGGGAGAGATTTGGAGGGAAAAAAGTACGCCGGGGAGGATTCGAACCCCCAACCTCCTGATCCGTAGTCAGGTGCTCTATCCAGTTGAGCTACCGGCGCACAAGCAGGAAATGTTAGCCTTGCGGTTCAGAGTGTCAAGAAGACCCGTCCTCATCGACCCAATCATCACCGAGAAGATCCTCAGAATCGTCATCTTCCAACCTCTGGGTGTCATTCTCGGCCCCGGAAGGCTCATCAGCGGTGATCCCGGCTTCGGCCGGAACCTCCTCCACAGATTCAATATCTGCGGATTCAGGCTCACCCGGGTCTTCCCCGGATTTGCCCCGAATAATCTCATCGAGAATCTCGAGACCCCTGTCGGAGCCCTGATCCTTCAGGCGACTCGGCTCGGGCAACTCACCCAGAGCCTGAAGCCCGAAAAGTTCCAGGAATTCAGAGGTGGTCCCGTACAACAGGGGCCTGCCGATACTGTCTTCCTGTCCGGTGATATGGATCAGGTTCCACTCCATCAGATTTTTGAGGATGGGGCCGCAGGAGACTCCCCGTATCTGTTCCAGATCGGATCTCTTCACGGGCTGACGATAGGCGATCACCGCCAATGTCTCGAAGGCTGCCGCACTCAATCGAATACGACGCCCCTCTCCCCTCAGCCGAGCGACATAGGGAGCAAAGTCAGGCTTGGAAAGCAGGCGAACACCAGTTCCATCTTCATGGAGCAGGAACCCCCTCGGAGAAGTCAGATACTCCGCCTCCATTTGGAGGAGGGCTTCCTTCACCGCTCCCTTGGGAGCCTCTTTCAGCATCGCCTGCAATCGCCTGCGACTCACCGGCTCAGGCGAAGCAAACAGGATCGCCTCGATGGTACTTTTCAACTGATCCCCCTCGAGAGGGGTCAATTCCTCTGCGGACTCCTCGGGGATAGTCCCTTCCGGTGTCGCGGAAGTATCAGTTGCAGCAGTTTCGTCTTCCTCACGAGCAATCATTCAGGTTCCTCTGTTTTCCAATACCATTGCGGGGTCGATCACCCCTGTGTGAATCACCCGGCGCACTAGAATGCGTCATCACGAACGTCTACCGGGATTCTCAACCGCAAACTCTCCTCCACTGCCAGTACCTCGGTATCCGTGGGAGGTGAGTTCCTCAATTCGGACTCCAACTGGTCCCGAACCTCAGAGTAGGGCCGGGGAGCCTTCTCTTCCACCACACGAAAGAGATGCCACCCAAAATTATCTTCCATCACAGGACCGAGAACCTCACCCCTGCCGATTTCAAAAAGGCGATAAAAGAGAGGTCTCCCCACCAGATCACTCTCTCGCAACCATGATTCTCCAATGCGTGGCTCGAAGGAAGGCCTCAATCCAGGTGGTCTTTCAAGAATCTCAGTCACCGGGGCCCCTTTACGCCACCGTTCTCCGACCCTTGCCACCCACTCCCCATGTCTATCGAGCTCCCCTTCACGGAGGTCCCCGAAGGGGAATGCCACATGCTCCACCTTTCGACGAGGTTCCTTCCAGGTTTGGCGCCAGAGCTCAAGGATTTCTTCCTCGAGAATCTCCCGACGGGCAGAAACCACCTTCTGGATCAGCAATGCCTGACCAATTTCACTGCCCAGTTCTTTTCGCAGATCCAATTCGCTGAGGCCTCTTCGATTCAACTCACGAAGTGCCTGGCGGCGATCGGTCGCCGTTTCACCCAACAGAGCGTTGAGACGCTGGTCCACTTCAAGAAGCACCTCCTCAGAACGAACCCTGAGACCCAGTCGCTCTGCTTCAGCGGAAAACAGGGCCTCCCTGATCAGTCCATTCAGGGCACGAGGGCCGTAGTATCGATCCAGGATTCTTGATTGAAGTTCATCAGAAGTAATCTGAACACGCCCTACTGTGGCAAGGACTTGATCCGGCCGCGTCGATACCGCTGTTCTCTTCTCATCCTTGACAGAAGAACAAGCCATCGGCACCCACAGGAATCCACAGAGAAGAACAGCCTTGAGACCCCTGTACTTGCAGGCTGACTGCTTGAGTTGCATCAAACGATCTACTCCTCTCCGTCATCATAGTGACGAAGAATCTCTACCAGCTGGGTGGTTGAGATCAATCCCATCTCAACCATGCAAAGCCCCATCATCTTGTGCCCTCTGCCTTCAGAACGGATCTTGTCCTGCTCGATCAATACCCGGTCGATATCCTGCTCTGTGACAAATCCCAATTTCACAGCCAACTCACCAAAGCGGCTTTTTTGACCGGGGATCTGCCTGAAGTCACTGCCATAACCGCTCGGATGGGTTCTGTGCCAGCGCCATGCAGTCTCCATGATGAAGTCAAGATCACTGTTGTCAGGAGTCCACCCCAACAGGCTGGAAGCCTTTTCATTGGAAGCGAGAAGAACAGCCGGATCGCCGTCACGACGCCCCTCTTCACGAACGTCAAATTCACAACCGGTGACCCTTTTGGCGATGTCCACCACCTCGCGGACACTGGCTCCGTGAGAAGAACCCAAGTTGATGGATTCCCCGGCCAAATCATCGATTCGCTCAAGAGCCATCAAATGGGCTCTGGCGATATCAGTGACATGAACAAAATCACGAATACAACTTCCATCCCTTGTCTCCCAATCAGATCCAAAAATGGTGAAGTGGGATCGATGACCCAGAGCACACTGAAGAAGAATCGGAATCAGGTGACTTTCATCGGCGTGGTCTTCTCCGATCAATCCAGAGGCATCGGCTCCTGCGGCATTGAAATAGCGCAGGCACACATGCTTCAGATCATGAGCTTTCGCCATTTCGGTCAGGGTACATTCCACCAGACGCTTCGAATCGCCGTAGGGGTTGACCGGTTGCATGCGATGATCTTCAGGAATCGGAACCTCTTCGGGGTCGCCGTAGACCGCTGCCGTAGAGGAATGAACCAGTCGGGTGACCCCCGCCTCAACCATGGCTGCAGCCAAATTGAGAGTTCCTGCCAGGTTGTTGTGATAATAGAGGCCCGGATTGTGCACTGACTCAGGAACGCTGCATGAAGCGGCCAGATTGAAAACAGCGTCAATCTGGTGAGTCTCAAAGACAGATCTGAGAACATTTGGCTGGTGAAGACTGCCCTCCACCAAATCGACATCACCAATTGCTTCCCTGTGCCCCGTCCTCAAATCGTCGAGAACCACGACTTCGTGCCCGGCTCTCAAACTTTCCAAAACGCAGTGACTGCCGATATATCCTGCGCCGCCAACGATGAGCAGTTTCATGATTCTCCCGTCCCATCCGGTGATGGCCTCGATTCTAGAGGTAAATACCCGGGATGTCGCCCTCCTCACAGGAGTTGATGTAAAATGCTGGCAACCCCGCAAGGCGTATTCAGATGAATGTTGACTCGTTCCGAAAGGACACCAGGAACATGAGGCAGAACAGATCCGACCTCACCCCGCGCTCCATCCGTATCGAGACGGGCGTGATTCCGGGAATCGAATCCAGCGTGCTTTACCATGCTGGCAAGACCACCATCCTTTGTGTTGCAAAACTGGAAGAGGGAACTCCCCGCTGGCTGAATGGCCCCAGTGGCTGGGCCACTGCCGAATACCACATGGCACCCTACTCTGTTTCTCCCCGTCTTGAGCGACAGGGAAATGCCGATGGTCGGGCTCTTGAAATTCGTCGACTGATCAGCCGAGCCATTCGTGGTGGGCTCGATTTGGGCTTGATGCCGGGCTACACACTGCGGGTCGATTGTGACGTCTTGCATGCGGACGGTGGCACCCGAACGGCAGCCATCAATGCAGCCACCGTCGCCATCGGCAGGGTCATCGAATCCAATTTGGCCAGTGGAGTTCTCGCCGCGGATCCTCGAAGGGATCAGGTTCTGGCCGTCAGCTCTGGCATTGTCGATGGCAAGATCCTCGTCGACCTTGAGTATTCGGAAGACAGCAAGGCAGATGTCGATCTGAATCTGGTTGGAACGCTCAATGGAAATCTGATCGAAATCGCAGGAGGCTGTGAAGGACTGGCAATTCCCATGGATACCCTGAATGAGGTCCTGGCTGCAGCGCGGGAAGGACTGGGGCATCTGGCCAATGAGCTGACCCCCCATTTGAGGGCTGTAGCAGACTGACTTTCGACGGGGTTCACAGCCCCACCGAAAACTTCCGTATTTGACACTGGGACGGCTCAAAATCAGGGCTGTAAGTGTCTCATCCGCACCGGGTCGCCTTGCTTCCTCAGGGGTGGTTCCGTAACATCAAAAACTGATTCGGAGCATGTTTCCGGACTGTCATTTCTCGCTGAACTTCGGAGACCTATTGACCCTATCAGCCGACCGCCCACTCTTGATCGCCTCCGGGAATCCCAATAAACATCGGGAAATCAGCCAGGCCCTGAATCTCCCGCCCGAACAGGTCATCACCCCTGCCGATCTGGAATCGGATCGGGGAGCTACACCTGATCCGGACGAAACCGGGTCGACGCTCCTCGAGAATGCGATCATCAAAGCACGTGAGTTTTCTCTCTGGAGTGGCCAGTGGGCCCTCGCCGATGACACGGGGCTTTTTGTCGAAGGTCTGAACGGTGACCCCGGCGTGTATTCGGCACGGTATGCCGGAGAAAATGCAACTTTTAGCGACAACATCGACAAACTCCTGAAGAATCTGGCCGCACGGGAAGGCATCACCCGGGAAGCCCACTTTTCCTGTGTTTTGGTTCTCTGCGATGGAGATGAAGTGATTCTGAGTGTTGAAGGTCGCTGCAATGGTCAAATCACTGAATCCCCCAGAGGAGAAGGGGGCTTCGGTTATGACCCGGTGTTTCTGCCTGATGGAGAGACCCAGACCTTCAGCGAGATGTCCCCTGAAGCCAAAAATCAGATCAGTCACAGAGGCTTGGCTGTACGCCAGTTTTCACAACTCTTTGAGGCAGCCATGACGGAAGGGAAAAAATCATGAGTTTCCCTCCCGAGAGGATACGCAACTTTTCCATCGTGGCTCACATCGACCACGGAAAATCCACACTGGCGGACCGGCTCCTGCTCAAAACGGGGACCATCACCGAAAGAGAATTTCGCAGTCAGTTGCTGGATGACATGGAACTGGAACAGGAACGTGGCATCACCATCAAGGCAAAAACAGTCCGCATGGAATACACCGCGGATGATGGTGAATGCTACCAGCTCAACCTGATTGACACCCCAGGACACGTCGACTTTGGCTATGAAGTCTCCCGCAGTCTTGCCGCATGTCAGGGGGCTCTCCTGGTTGTCGATGCTGCACAAGGGGTAGAAGCACAAACGGTAGCCAATGCCTTCTTGGCGTTGGAGGGTGGTCTTGAAATCATCCCGGTGATGAACAAGATCGATCTGCAGACTGCCCGACCGGATGAAATCGACGAAGAACTGGATCAGACATTCGGAATCAAGCCCGGAGAGACGATCCGCTGCTCCGCCAAGTCCGGAGAAGGAATCGACGAACTTCTCGAAGCGATCGTCACCTTTGTTCCCCCACCTGTGGCTCCCAGGGAAACTCCCCTCAGAGCATTGATCTTCGATTCGCACTACGACGAATATCGTGGAGTGATCGTTTACGTCTGCGTGAAAGAAGGTCGACTGACCAAGAACGATGACATCCTGCTGATGTCGACGGGTCGCTGGTACTCCGTCGATGAAGTGGGAGTCTTCAAACCTGGCATGCAGCCGGTGGACGCTCTTGAGGCCGGCGAAGTGGGTTACTTCTACGCCAGTATCAAAACGATTCACGACGTCAAGATCGGCGATACGGTAACAACGCGGGTCGGGGGTACTGACGAATCCCTTCCGGGATTCATGAATCCGAATCCCATGGTGTTCTGCGGAACCTACCCCACAGACAGCGGAGATTACGAAAACCTGCGTACCGCACTGGAAAAGCTGTGGTTGAACGACCCTTCCTTCTCCTTCCAACCAGAATCTTCTGACGCATTGGGCTTCGGTTTCCGATGTGGATTCCTCGGTCTTTTGCACATGGAAATCGTTCAGGAAAGACTCGAGCGGGAATCCGGGATTGAAGTTGTCCAGACAGCGCCAACTGTCACCTATGAAATCCTTCTCAACTCCGGAGAAATCAAACACATCGACAGCCCCAGTCAATTGCCGGAAGTCATGTTGATCGACGAAGTGCGGGAACCGATTGTTGAAGCAAACATCATCATTCCCGTGGAATTCATCGGCGCCGTCATGAAACTGATGGACGAAAAACGGGGTGAATGGCGCAAGACCGATTATCTGTCACAAACGCGTGTGCAGATGACCTACATGGTTCCGCTGGCAGAAATCATTGCAGATTTCTATGACAAGCTGAAATCCAACACCCGTGGATACGGAACTCTGGATTATCAGTTTGCTGAATACCGTGCGGACCAGTTGGTGAAACTGAACATTCTCGTCAATGGGGAATCGGTCGACGCGCTGAGCATCATCGTCCACAAGGAAGTTGCAGAGAGACGTGGCCGGGTGCTTCTCAAAAAGTTGAAAAATGTCATCCCGCGCCACATGTTCCAGGTTCCGCTTCAGGCCTCCATCGGAGGAAAGATCGTTGCCCGCGAAACGATCAAGGCACTGATGAAAAATGTGACCGCAAAGTGTTATGGTGGTGATATCAGTCGTAAACGCAAACTTCTCGAAAAACAGAAGGAAGGCAAAAAGCGGCTGAAACAGATCGGCAGTGTAGCGATTCCGCAAGACGCATTCATGGCGGTTCTGCGCCTTGATGATGAGGACAAAAAGTGAAGTGGACCGATTTCAGAGAAAATGCAGAAGCAATCATCGTTGCTCTTCTGCTGGCACTGCTGATTCGCCATTTTGTACTGGAATCGTATGAAATCCCGACTGGATCGATGGCCCCCTACCTCCATGGCCTCAACTCCAGAATCGCCTGCCCCAACTGTGGAGTGGATACTCCTGTGGGCATCTCCAGCGACAGCCTGACCAATCGTGTTCAAATGGGTGATCGCTATCGTATCCTGGAGGGCGTTTGCAAGAAAAACGGAGCACCGTTCAAGATTCAGGCAGGATCCGGTAACGATTTCATCTGTCCAGGTTGCAAGGAAACACGTTCTGTCAGTGAAGTCACGACCCGCACTGCGGTCGCGAAGTCACTTCGCGTCGAATGCCGTGAGTGCACCTACAAACACGAAACACTGGTTGAACCGGATGACATCCTCGGGGGGAACAAAATCCTCGTCGAAAAATTCTGGTACGACGCGGTCGAACCCAACCGATGGGACGTCGTAGTCTTTCGATTCAACTCCCAGAGAAATTACATCAAAAGACTGGTGGGACTTCCGGGAGAACAGATACAGATCGTCAATGGAGACATCCATATTGACGGCAAGGTGGAACTGAAACCGGTTGATGTTCAAAAGCACCTTTGGATACCCATCCATGACAGCTTGATTGCAGAAGCGGGCCTTGAAGAACCCGCCTGGAGCCAGGACAGGGGCTGGACCCGATACACAGAAGAAACGGCAGACACTCCTGAAAAAACTGCAGGAGGTTGGGGAGTAAACCTTTCCACCGGTTCCGGTGAACTTCGATACGTCCGCCCGATCCGGAATTACTATGGATACAACGGGTCCTACAGAGGCAAGCAACCTGCACCTGTTCGTGACTTGAAGGTGCTTGCACGCATTTCAGCGATGCCCACCTCCAGTGGCAAATCCTCTATCGCCATTGAGATCGACAATTCTCCCTCCACCTATCGCTGGGAGATCCCCTTCTCCAGCGGTGAAAGCCGCTTTTTGATCACCGGAAACGAATCGGAAGAAGATCAGCCGGAATGGACTTCAGACACATTTGCTCTCGTCCCCGACAGGGAAACCGCTCTGTCGATGGAGATCATCGATCGTCACGTGCGCCTCTTCTCCAACGAACAACTGGTCGCTCAGATCCCCCTTCCTGATTCCGAACTCTCCGCGGGCTTGAAGTCCGCAAAAGGCCAAACGATTCGACTGCAGATGAATCGCTGCGGCGGCTACGTTCATCAAGTGCAGGTCTTCCGGGATCTCCACTGGACAGGAAACGGGAATCATGCGGTGACTGGACCCTTCCAGATTGATCAGGGAAGATACTTTGTATTGGGGGACAACAGCCCCTCCAGTCTGGACTCGAGATATTGGGGGTCATTCTCCCGATCGAATCTGCTCGGACGAGGATTTGTGATCTTTTGGCCGGCCCTGCCCTGGCGAAATGAAAGTGGCTTTATCCGATGATTTTGACCGTCAGAAATCTGTGCAAGTCCTACGGCAATCGAAGAGTCGCAGATCGGGTCTCCTTTGACGTCCCCCCCGGTGCGGTGATCGGGCTGTTGGGAAAAAATGGTGCCGGAAAAACCACGACATTTCGCATGACGATGGGAATGATTCGGTCCGATCAGGGGCAGGTATTTTTCAATGGCGAAGAGATCTCTGCCCTGCCGATGTACCAAAGAGCCCGAAAGGGTATGGGCTACCTTCCTCAGGAATCCTCCGTTTTTCGCGGATTGACGGTAAGACAAAATTTGATGGCGATCCTGGAAACCCGCCCACTCAGTGAACCTGAGCAGGCTGATCGTCTTGAGGAGTTGATTGAGGAATTTGGCCTTCAGCGAGTCGTCGACAGTCGCGGAGAAGTCTTGTCCGGTGGTGAGAAAAGAAGACTGGAAGTCGCCCGGGCACTCGTTTCTGAGCCTTCACTGATTCTTCTCGATGAACCCTTCAGTGGGGTCGACCCCATCGCCGTGGCAGATCTTCAGGAAGTGATTCGATACCTCTCTGAGGAACGCGGTATCGGCGTTCTTCTCACAGACCATAACGTCCGCGAAACCCTGAATGTCTGTGACCGTTCCTACATCATTTACGACGGTCGCATCATCGCTCAGGGCGACCAGCAAGAAATTCTCAAAAACGCTGACGCCCGCAGGTATTACCTCGGCGAACAGTTTTCGATGTGAGGGAAAGAAGATGAAGAACTCTTCCCCCCACTTGGGGCTTTTGCTGCCGGCATGGGTGATTCCAGGTTCAGCGCATGTGCTCATGGGAGAAAAGCTGCGTGGCTGGGCAATCATGGTTTTGATCAATGGCCTCTGGATTGCGGGCGTTCTGCTCTCGGATTTCGAGGCGATTTCCAGAAGCTTTAATCCCTACCTGTTCTGGTTGAGTTCCGGATGCGGATTGACCCCAATCGTTGAGCTGACCTTTTCACCTGCCGCAGACAACGTGATGCACGGTCTCGCCAGCGTAAATACCTACAAGGATGTCTCCCGCTTCAATGACACCGGTGTTCATATGGCCTGTTTTGCGGGTTTGCTGAATCTGTTGGCCATGCTCGATGTGGCAGATCGGGTTATCGCTCCCCAAAGTGACGAGAGCCAGCAATGATTGAGGCCCTGATCTTTCTCGCACTGTGTGCCTGCCTCTCTTCTGTTCACGTCCTCGTGACACTCCGTCAACGCAAGCCCGAGTCCATCCTGCGAGAGATCTCCACCCATTTCATTTATCTGACCGGTTTGATCATTCTCATCGGAGGGGTGATTCAGGGACTCTCGCTGGCCTTTCAGTAAGTGGTCTGATTGGGTACGATATCTTTTTGTGAGCGAGTGTAGCGGTCGCGCCTCGGACTTGTTCGGGGCGAGGAAAGTCCGAGCTCCATAGGGCAGGGTGGTGGGTAACGCCCACCGGGAGCAATCCCAGGGAAAGTGCCACAGAAAAGATACCGCCTGTGTCTTCGATGCAGGTAAGGGTGAAATGGTGAGGTAAGAGCTCACCGCGGGGGCGGTGACGTCCCTGGCAGGGTAAACCCCACCCGGAGAAAGACCAAACAGAGACGAAGGAGTGCCCACTCCGCTCCCGCTTGCGGGAATAGGTCCGGGTAGGTCGTTAGAGCCCTCTGGCAACAGGGGGCCCAGAGGAATGACCGCACACCGCTTTTGCGGTGAACAGGACTCGGCTTACCGCTCGCTCACATTTTTTATTTTCAAGGCCTCACGGGGTCCCCCCCAATGACCACCGAACTTGACTGAATCTGACAAATCGTCATCATTCGGGAACCTTCGAGCATGATTTACCCGTGGGAGGTTGCCGACGTGAATGCTGAATCATCTGAATCGACCGGGTTGAAAGGTCTTCAGGAGAAACTGTTCCAGCCTGTTGATATTGCCTGGCTGGTCGCATTTCGAATCATTACCGGCGGCTTGATGTTTTTTGAGATGGTTCGGTATCTCGCTGAAGGCTGGCTCGAGAGTTACTACATCAACACTCCCTTCCACTTCAAATTTTTTGGATTCTCATGGGTCCAACAGCTGCCTTATGACTGGGCAATGCAGGGTGTCTTTCTCATATTGATCGCCGCCAGCCTCGGAGTCACTCTGGGATACCGGTACCGACTCTCTGCGACAATCCAGTTTCTGGGATTCACATACCTGTTCCTGTTGGATGCTGCCGGCTACCGCAATCACTGGTACCTGCTGTGCGTACTCTGCTTTTTCCTCATCTTCATGCCCGCACACCGGGCTTTTTCGATGGACTGTAGCCGGATTCAGGGATTGAAACAGGATTGGTGTCAACGCTGGATGCTGTGGCTGATTCGCGGGCAACTGGCCATCGTTTACTTCTTTGCCGGAATTGCCAAACTGGACCGTGGCTGGATGAGCGGTGACTCGATTCGAGTCATCTTTGCAGACGAAGGCCACTCCCCCGAAATGCTCAACTTCCTTTACCAACCCGCTGTCACCGAATTTTTCGTGTGGTCCGGAATGCTGTTTGACCTGACGATTCCATTCTTCCTCTTCTGGAAACGAACACGAATTCTGGCGTTTTTTGGAGCAGCGGCATTTCACCTGACCAACGGTGTCTTTCTGGTCAGCGTGGGGATCTTCCCCTGGTTCATGCTGCTGGCTGGTACCCTTTACTTTGACGCAGACTGGCCCAGACGCCTGCTTGCCCGCTGGGGGCTCGCTTCAGGGGCCAAGATTCCCATCCCGACCGATGTTGCCCCGGAAAAAGACGATGTTCCCCTGGGAAGAAGATGGCTGGTGGGATTACTCTCGGTCTACTTTATCGTTCAGCTCCTGTTGCCCTTAAGGCAGCATCTCTACGATGGGTACACATCCTGGACCCATGAAGGACACCGGTGGTCCTGGCGTATGAAACTGGTCAACAAGCAGGTTGGAAAAATTGAGATCTTTACCTTCGACCCCGACAGTGGCAAACGGATCGAACTGACCCCCAATTACACCAATGTTCTCGTCCGCTGGCAGCAAAGCATCGTTGCCAAACAGCCGGATCTGTTGCTGCAATTCACGAGAGATCTTGGCGATAAACTGGAAGAAAAGCAGGGCAAGCGCTATCCGATACACGCCAATGTAGAGCTCAGCATTAACGGCAAACCACCCGCACCGCTTTATGACCCGACCGTGGATCTCTCACGGGTTGAATGGTCATTGGCGAAGAAAGATTGGCTTCTTCCCTATCCGGGCGATTGATTCAACGCAGGGGAACACGGAGAGGAACAATTTGATTCAGTCTGTCGGGAATCTCCGGACCATCATAAATCAGAAACAACTTTCCGGACCCGGGTTCTCCGTCATCCAATGCGGTGTACTTCGTGAACTCGGGCAAGGAGTCTCCCCCTCCTGAGCCCGCCGACTTCATGTGAATCAATGCCCTGAGATAGTCTTTGGTAAACTCCAGCAATCCATGCATCCCTCTCGAATTCGCAAGAGCATTGTTCCACGCGTCTTCACCCAGAATCAGAACTTTGGTGTAGATGGCATACCAGGGAATCTCAGGCAACTTTGAAAACCCGGCCAGCGCATCCAGATTTTCAAGGTCATTAAGGAGCCGCAGTTGGTGAGTCAGGTAGAAATAAATATCCGGCTCATGAATGTACCCCAATACTCCAGAAGGAAAAAAACTGCTTCGATTGACCTGAACCAGTTCGATGCTCCCCAGAATCTCCGTCATGAATGCCCTCCGTATGGAGGTCAGCGGAGATTCCACCATTTCGAGTGTTTCCAGAAGGCGTTGCGCATTTCCCAAAGAATCGGCGGAGTCTCCACAGACCAGTTGGTTCAGCTGGAGATTCTTCAGAAAATCCCCCAGGATTGCTTGGCGAACCAACTCCTCGACCATGGTGCCCCCGGCACACAGACTGTCGTTGGCCTCCAAAGCCTCAATCATCATGGTGGTAACTTTTACGCAATCTCCACCAGCCCGTGCAGCGGAGAGCAGAGAGGCCAATCGTGAACGGATTCCGGTGTAATTGAATGAATCCAGATGTGCTGTTGCTGAATTCATCGGCGGCCGGCTCGGCAGCAAATCGACGATTTCCAGAAATTCCTGGTCGTAAGCCATGACCGCATCCACGGCAGCCTGAGGGTCCGGCGGCGAATTCGGGTCGACATCCAATCGACTGGAATTCTTAGACAGAAACTGATCGACCTCTTCTCTGGACTTCAGGGGAAACAGCCCGGGGTCCCGGTCTGCAACGATGGACTGAGCATAATCACTGAAATCTTCAAACCCTGCTGAGCGATAGATCTCTTGCATCGTTCTCAGATTTCGATTGCGGAACTCTTGTGCCACCAAGACCAGCAAAAGAAGAATGACCAAAGTGGAAATGGAAAGGGCAACGAAACCCTTTTTTCCCATCCAGCGCGGAATGATCAGCATTGGAGTACCCGGCCACAAAAGTTACAGCAGATCACTTCCTTTTGCTGACGGATACGCTCCATCAGTTGCGGTGCCAATGAAACGTGGCAGCCACCACAAGTCCCCCCTGCTGCGGAGACCAGAATCTTCGAACCGAGGGAGGGCTGTAAACGATCAAAGATCTCCAGCAACTCTTCATCCACAGTTTCACGGGCCTCTCTCAGGGGAGCTTCCATTTGCCCGATCTCCTTTTCGAAATCGCTGTTTTCTTCCATCACACGTGATTTGAGTTCCTGATATTCGTCTCTGGCATTGCCCAGTCTCTGATCAAGATCGCTCAATCCGCCTTCGATCTCTTCAATCTTTGAAAAGATGGTCAGCAGATTCTCCTCCAGAGCGGATTTGTCGGCTTCGTACTTTTCAATCTGTCCACGGAGCCCTGAATATTCACTGGCCTGAGTGGCACTGGAGAGTTGATCCTGGGTCTTTGCAATCTTGCTTTCCAAATCTGCGATGTCTGCTTCAAATTTCCGTGCCAGACCCCGCCCCTGCTCCATGCGCTCTTCATGGGGAGCTCTCTCCGCCAACATTTGAGCGACCTTCTCCTCGAATTCAGAGACCTTTTGGTTTCTTTTGTCTATCTCGGAACGGAAGAGTTCGATCTTCGCAAAGAGATCCTGGTATTGACGCAGTTGATCGAGTTTTTCCAACGAACCATCTCGCTTCCCGAAGCAGGTGAATGAAGCGCTCTCACTGACTACTTTGAAACCAGCGCCTGTACATCATCATAATCCCACGGTTACAGATCTTCAAATCAAGAAAAAAGGCCCGCAGCCAAAGACGGCTGCGGGCCTTGTTATCCACTCATTACTGGATTACTCGTCGAGGAATCCTTCGAGGTGTCTGGAGCGAATCGGGTGCTGAAGTTTCTTCACCGCTTTCGCTTCAATCTGACGCACCCGCTCTCGGGTCACCTTGAAGATCTTGCCGACCTCTTCCAGAGTGTAGGTGTAACCATCTTCCAGGCCATAGCGAAGCTTGATGATTTCACGTTCACGATAGGTCAGGGTCTTGAGGACGTCCTTGAGACGATCCTTGAGCATTTCGTGGGTCGCCGTGTGAATCGGTGATTCCACATTCTGATCCTCGATGAAGTCACCGAAGAAACCGTCGTCACTGTCACCGATCGGGCGATCCAGCGAGATCGGATGCTTGGAAATCTTCAGTACCTTGCGAACTTCCTCTTCAGGAAGTTCCAACTCGGTGGCGATCTCCTTCTTGGTCGGCTAGTAGCCCAGTTTCTGCATCAATTTATTTGTAGCGTTACGGAC
>JAAXJX010000008.1 GCA_012269595.1 Planctomycetia bacterium
AAACACTCCTGCGCCGAAGATCAGGGTGCTGACTTCGGTGGCAGAACCGCTTTGGTCGGGGCCTGCAACCCATGAAAAGAACCAGGAGGTCCAAGAGGTAACTTCGACCGTCGTCTCCGGAGCCAGTTTCCCGAGGCCTCCTGCCTGTGAGTTGGCAATCAGGGTCACTGCCATTCCCAACTGGGCCAGAAGAATCCAAGGACGGCGTAATCCCATCGCAGGAAAACGAACCGAATCGATCAGGGGGGCCCAGAGAAACTTGAAGGTCCAGGGCAAAACGGAAAAGCCTGTAATGATGCCAGCCTCTTCACGGGTGAATCCCTGTTCGACGAAAACAGAGAAGAGAGTGTAGAGAACAAAGCCGTAGGGAAACCCCTGGGCAAAATACAGCAGGCACAGGATCGTCGTACGAATCCCCCTGTGGGAACTCATGCTCATGGGGCCTCCTCAGGTCTGGCATTTCACTGGCAGGATAGAGGCCTGAATGGGGCAAGTGCAGGGGGTAGGTCTCCGGGACAGGGCAACCTTCCCGGGAAAAGGCCGAAAATTTCTGTCTTTGTCGCCCCGGGAACAGGATTCACCGAAAGAGACGTTGAGCCTTACCCTGAAAGGAGCGAGATCATGCCGACCCCCACACGACGATTCCTGATTCTGTTCCTTCTGGGAGCCATGGCGACCTCTGCTCTGGCCGGATGTGCGGCCCAAAGCACCTACGTTCAGGCGATCGGCACCTGGAGTTCGGAGCCTGTTGTGCAGGAATCGAGGGAAACAGTCGGGGATTCCCGATCTGTGACCGAGTCGGTATGGAACTCCTGGCGGAACAAAGTGCAGCAATCCTTGAAGCCAGTGATTCACCTGACCGTATACAAGGATGCCAGTTACCTGCTGGAGATTGCCGGTGTGACCTATGAGGGTCAAGCTCACCTGGCCTCACTCTTGGGTGAGGGAATCGTCGTCAAGACCTCCATCGGAAGCGTTGAGACGCAAGGTCGGATTCGAATCATCAAAGGTGAAACGATGGTGATCGAGCCAGAATCTGACGATCTGGGAACTGAATTGACTCTCCACCGAGTGCCTTGATCGCAGTCAATATTCTTCGTGAATTGCTCTGTCCTCACGATACCGTAATCGTAGGCTCGAAGAATGAACATGAAGCTGCGCATGGGGGCGATATTGAACTGTTGGACTTCTCTGTTATTGGCCGCGCTATTGTTTGGTTCCGCTGGCTGTGGGCCTGCTATCCGTATGGTGACAGAAGAACCACGACCGCTCCTGTTTGTAGGTTCAGTGACTTTTGGGAAATTGACGAAGGTTGACGATTCGATTCATGTCCCGATCACCATGGGAGAGGGCCCCTGGCAAAGAAACTCGGGGCAATTCCCAACCCGGGTCATCACGAATGTTCGCGATCGCAAAATTGATATGACGATCTGCTTCAGTTCTTCCCAAGGGCATGCAGAGCATGGAAGCCGTCTGGTGCTCTCTGAAGAACTGACCGGTGAGTATGAAATCTTCTACCTCGACCCGAATGGCACACGGCATTCTTTGGGAAACCTCACCTTTTAGGACTCCGCTGAAGTGGTCTCGGGTGTAATGGTTTCGGAAGAGACCGGCACCCAGCGATTTGTTTTTTCATGACACGAAATTTCTGAACTTCCCTCTCCCACACAGACCCAACTGGCCTGCAATGCTGCTCCCAAAGCCGCCGATTCCGGTTCCTGTGGAAGCGTAATCGGGACCTGAAGGGTGTCGGCGATCATTTGGCGCCAGAGGGGGTTCTTGGATCCGCCGCCGACCAGTCGCAGGGCGTCGACCTCGACTCCGAGGCGTTTCATGCGCGCCACTCCCGAACACAGGTTGGCAGTGATGCCTTCGAGGGCCGCGCGGAAGATCACCCCTGGCTGCAGGCCGCCCGGGCGAATGCCGGTGATGGTGCCGGTGGCGTGGGGGAGATCGGGGACCCTTTCCCCATGGATAAAGGGCACGAACTCGACTCCGCCGCAGCCCGGTTCCACTGCAGAGGCTAGGTCGGTCAGTCGTTGGAGGGCGTCCGGGTCATCGGGGAAGTACGCTTGTCGGATCTCTTCGGTGACATTGGTGCAGTTCATGACGCACAGGAGCGGCAGCCAGCCTCCGTCACTGGAACAGAAGGGCGCGATCAGTCCTTCCGGATCGATCACCGGCTGATCGGTGCGGGTGAAAACGGTGCCGCTGGTTCCCAGACTCATGACGACCACCCCTGACCGGGTCGCCCCGGATCCGATGGCGCTCATCATGTTGTCGCCACCACCGGGGGCGACCGGGATTCCGGCGGTCAACCCGAGAGCGGATGCCGCACTCTCACTCACTTGGCCGGCGACTTCTCCGGTCTCGAGCAGTCTGGGTACCTTTCCTGCCAGGCTTTCATCGACCGCGTTCATGGCTGTCTCATCGAACTGGCGCGCCTCGACATCGAACCATCCGGTTCCCGAGGCGTCTCCAGCTTCCATCGTCATCGAGCCGGTGAGTCGGTAGTTGATGAAATCGTGGGGGAGGAGGACGTGGGCGGTCCGTTGCCAATTTTCCGCTTCATGATGGGCGAGCCAGGTGACCTTGCTGGCGGTAAAGCCGACGGGAACCGATCGACCCAGTTTCTGGGTCAACTGCTGCGCCTCGTCCGCCGTGGAAGTGTCGCACCACAGTTTTGCCGGACGAACGACGGCACCAGAATCGTCGAGAAAGACGGAGCCGTGCTGCTGGCCACTGACGCCGACCCCGGCGATCCTGCTCAGATCGGTCTGTTCTGCCAACTGTTGGAGGACCTGGATGACCGCCTGCCACCAGTCATCGGGGTGCTGTTCGGCGGCACCGGTGGGTAACCCTGGTATCAGATCGAGAGGCTGGCCAGCCCGGGCGATGACCCCGTGATCCTGTTCCGGATCAAAGACGAGACCCTTGACGCTCTGGGTCCCCACATCCAGTCCGAGATAGTGCTTTTGGCCCATATGACCTCCCTGAAGCCAGATTAGCCCCAATGAACCTTCTCCTCAATCCGCAGAAAACAGATCCGAAGGCTGTCCTGCATGCTGACGGTTTCGGATTCAGGGTGAGTGGGGATTGCCCACGAACGTAGATCCTGATTGGGGAGGAAGCGAAATGAAGTATAGCCAACAGATACATCGCTCCCGCCGTGTCAGGGTTGCGCCCGACACGACCGTGCAAACGCACCGAATCGGCATGATTGTCCCCAGCTCAAATACCACCATGGAGACTGAAATCCCCGAGCTATTGCAAAGGGCCGGTCGGGGAACTCATCGCTTCACGTTCCATTCATCCCGAATGCGAATGAAGAAGGTCAATCTCAGCGAGTTGGGAAAGATGAATGCCCAAGCGGACCGTTGCGCTGAAGAATTGTCCGATGCTGTGGTGGATGTTGCGGCATATGCATGTCTTGTTGCTGTCATGAGTGAAGGTCCTCAACGGGCACAGGAGATGGCCCGGTCGCTGTCAGAAGTTCTTCAAGAAGGTAATCCACAAGCCCGAATGATCACGAGCGCAGGTGCATTGATCGAAGGCGTTCGTCGTCTGGGTGTCAGCAAGGTGGCTCTGGTTACCCCCTACATGAAACCATTGACCGCAATGGTGGTCGATTGCCTGGAGTCTGCAGGGATTCAGGTGGTGGACGCCATCTCATTGGAAATCTCCGACAACCTTGCCGTGGGAAGAAGAGATCCGGAAGAACTGGTGTCGATCGCCAGGGAGTTGGATCTGAAAGAAGCGGAAGCAATCATCCTGTCTGCGTGTGTACAAATGCCGTCTCTGGCTGCGATTCCCCAAGTCGAAGCAGAGACAGGCTTGCCAGTCCTTTCCGCAGCCACTGCAACGTTGCGATCTGTTCTGGAGGAACTGGACATTCAATTGGACATTCCGGGTGGTGGAAGCCTTTTGCAGATGAAATCAAAGCCGGAAAAAGAAGTGAGGGCAGCATGAAGAGAATCCATATCGAAGAATCTGGTGCAATTGACACCATCATTGAGTGGGTTCGGCACGAAGCGGTCATGTTGCAGCTTCCCTCTGTTTACTCGTTGGCTGCTGCTCCCACTGCGAGAGGAGTTGAGCAACTCAACTTGCTCAAGAACCGTCTCTCCGGAAAAAATTATGGCACTGTGATGGGAAGAGTGGATCGTTTTCTCGGTCAGGCTCAAACCGGTGCAATGCCAAAGTATTTTCGCGAGTTCGATCGACTGGAAGAATTGGACGGAGCCTTCGTGCGAACTGCATTCGCTTCTGACGACTTCAACTCGGCAGTGATTCGAAATGGAACGCATCAAAGTCTGATTCTGGACGGAATTCACAGGAAGTTGTTCGTCCAAGCGGAAGAAAACCTGAGAGACATGATGGATCTGGATCTTTGGGGTGGTTGTGAAATGACCTCGCTCATCTGCACGAGTGCAAATCTCAGTGGCGATCCTCTTGGTTCGATCACCGACCGGAAAAGAGCGGAGGCTTTTGCACTGGAGCGGGGTATCGGGCTGTTCGTTACCTGTGAGCAGGATACGAATGCAGCCGGTTCCTATCCCATCTTCGAATTCTCGGGCAATGAAGTGAGCGTTCAACGGGATGGACCAGGACTGGATCGGTTAATGACACGGATTCCTGCATCGATTCAAAGAGTGAGTGCTGCTTGAGAAAAGCAACGATCAACCTGTGAACAGTTGTTTTTTGCAGGCTTCAATTTTGGAGTTCTCTTGCAGGCCGAAGTCCGATGACTCTGTGAAGAAAACTCTGATCCCCGGATGGACGGTTTGAGATTCTGGAATTCGGTGCATCCGAGACGAAGCAGCCTCCACGGAAAGATCTCAAATCGGTGGATTGAGAAGTTGTGCTTCCCAAAGGAATCTCGTGAAACTCATCCAGGCACCACTCCCTGACATTGCCGATCATGTCGTGAAATCCGAAGGGATTGGGTTCCCGGGTTCCCACCGGTGTATGAAATGGAGCTCTTGCGGAATCCTGATTCTTCTCCTGTGGAAAATCGATGTGATAGTACCCCGGGATGAGATCTTCCAAATCTCCTATAGGGAATGGTGTCTCTGTTTTGCCGCGGGCAGCAATTTCCCATTGAGTTTCGGTGGGCAATTTCAGATTCCAGCGAGGTAGCCATTTTTGGCAGTCGTTCCAGGAGATCTGCTCCACGGGGTGAAGGCCACTCCATTCATATTGAATGCCATTCAAGGGTTTTTCGAGTCGTGTCGGGCCATAGCCACTCGGATTTGAACCGGTGAGGCGCTCCCATTGGGATTGGGTCATTTCATACTTGGAAAGAAAGAAGGCACTTTCATTGACCAGAAGAGGAGGACCCTCCCAACTTTCTGTGTATGGATCAAAGCGGGGAAGATCTCTTGATTCAGACTGGGATCCAATGAGTGAGGTGGATCCGGGCACCAAAACCAGAATGACTCCCGTTTCAGGAGTCAGAATCAAGTTGCCTTCAGAATCTCTCGTTGCGAGGTCGCCACTGGGGGAGTGGGAGAACTCCCAGAGTCCTGAATCCGGGTCTTTGCCGATGGGAATCAGGTCCTCTTGGGGAGTAAGTTGGAGATCCTCTGAATACTCCGGGGACAAGGCGATTTGCTCGAGTGCCTCGTCCCACTTTTGTCGCCATGTTTCTTTCCGGGGTTGCTGATTATTTATGTACTGAAGGCGTCGGTAAACTCCCCAGCCATGATCCGGGTGGATTCCCATTCCTGCCAGACCGGTATCCGGATCGGTGAACTTTTCGATTCTGTGAATTAATTCGGAGAGCTCCCTGTACCACCAGGCATCTTTCGAATCCTCGAAAACCGGTGGATTGGATTCGGAAGAAGTCGAGCGTGATCGAATGCGGTTGAGGGCTTCTTTTTGTTGTTGCAGGGAGGGAGTCCGTCGTTCTTCACCAGAGCTGTCAGTGCGAGCGGATCCGGTGATCAATCCCTCAGCCCGAAGGATCCATTGATGGTAATGCGGAATCTGATCCTCTTTGAGAGGCCATAACTGATTCGCTTCCAGAATCAGTTGATCAATATCCTGATCGATGGACAGCGACATCACTTCTGTCAATCGCTGACTGGCGATGGACTTCTGTTCGTAGGCAAACCAACCCATCGTTGCGATCGTCAAAATGAAGACAGTACCGATCACTGCCAATGTGGTGATAAAGGGGTGCCGGCGACACCACTTTTGGAAGAGATACATTTGTGAAAGTGGGCGGGCCTCGATGGCTTCCGTTCCACCCAGGTGGCGATCGATGTCATCGGAGAAGGACTGCACTGTGGGATATCTGCGATCCACATCGGTTTCGAGAGCTTTCAGTACGATCCAGTCCAGTTCGTTGCGTATCGAACTGCGGTCTTCTTCCGAATGGGAAACTCCTTTTCGGTGGCGTGGCCGTGATGGTACGTCTTCACGGAGAATTCTGAGGATCTCGGTTTCATGGTTTTCCCTGAGATTCCCGAAGGGAAGCTCTCCGGAGATCAGGCGATAGAGAATCACTCCCAGAGAATAGACATCACTGCGGATATCGGCATCCGCTCCGTGGCTCCAGGCCTGTTCCGGGCTGATGTAATCCCATGTGCCCAAAACATAGCGATCACCGGTGACCAGAGTCTTGTCCGTCAGAGGATCAGAGAGTGCCTTCGCGAGGCCAAAGTCGATAACTTTGACATGGGGCTGTCCGTCCTTCTCTGTAATAACGATATTGCCTGGCTTGAGGTCTCTGTGAAGGATTCCTCTGGAGTGGGCGTGTTGAACAGCGGAGCAGATCTGTTGAAAAACTTCTAATTTCGTCGAGAGGGTTGGAGAGGTGTCTTCGACCCAGTCCAACAGAGTCAGACCCGGAATGAACTCCATGACAAAATATGGGCTGCCATTGTCCATGTGGCCACTGCCGATGACGTTTGCAATATGATCGTGGTTCAATCGGGCCAGGGCGTGCATTTCCGCATCAAAGCGCGCAAGAATCTCACGGGTCCCCATTCCGAGACGAATCACCTTGATCGCAACGGTTCGTCGAAGGCCAGAGATTTCGCGGCAGCGGTAGACTTCCCCGAAACCTCCTTCACCGAGGAGGGCTTCCGTCTCATAACCTGCTATTTCCAGATGTGCCGGATCCGGTCTGTCTGAAGTCACACTCGGGTCTTTCGGAAAAGTGAGAATGGCCGCTTTCGTCAATCCCTGGCCACTATTCGATTCCAGATTCTATCCGAGGTCAAACGTGATTGCGTGCCCGATTCCGGCAGATTTCGACAGCGCTGCACTGGGCTCCCGGAATCGCCTTGGGTTTTTCTGCACGAATCCGGGCACCGGTTACTCGAGCATCCTCGAAGCACAATTCCGCAACTTCCTCGACCAGCGTTTCGAGTAGTTGGTATTTTCTTTCAGTGATCAGGGCCTGCGCAGTTTGGGCCAGTTGAAAATAATCGACCGTATGCTTGACGTCTTCAGTAGCTCGGGCCTGTTTGAAACAGGTCTCCAATTCGATCGTCAATCTCAGTGGTTGAGGAGTCACTCGTTCCTCTGGCAGGATCCCGATAATGCAGTCGAACTCCAGGCTGTCGACGATGACCTTTCCCGAGGTCTGTTCGACCCTGTTCAAGGTACGGATGGTTTCGGGGTGCTCCAGCAAGTCTCTGGTGGGAGAGTTCAAGTCAATATTCAGTGCATCAGTTATTGATAACCAGCAGTGATCCACAGATTCATAGTTGCGGATGACTTGTGTGGAATCCGTCACTGCGAGATACCCATGGGAGATGAAATGGGCCGGCTCATGGAAGTCAGCGGGATGGATGATTTCCTGAACAAGAATCTCGCTGGCATTCTTTAACTCAAGGCCCGTTTCTTCCATGACTTCCCGATGGAGGGCTTCGACGAGGCTTTCACCATTTTCAACCTTTCCCGCAGGCAGAGCCCATTTTCCTTGCCACTTGGGAGATTTTAGAAACAGCAACTGGTGATCCCTGTTTTGAACCAGAGCGGCGACTGTGACCAGTGGTCTGGCTTTCTCGTTGCTCAACTGTTTGCCCGCTTTCGTGATTTGAGGAGTTCGGAAACCTTGAGGCCAATCGTTTCTGTGGTGTTGAGCACAGAAACGGGGGCGGGGATATCCTCCACCGGTTCTTTAAAAAAGTGCGCGTGGCCTTCTCGAACCATTCTGTGAAGTGTCTGGAGGTGGTAAATCTCCATCGCTTCCTCGTCGCATGTGACGAGGAGTGGTTTGCCTTGCATCGATGCTTCACTGCACATCGAGAGACTGTCACCGGTACAAAAAATGACTTCCGCTTCTTCGAGGAGATTCATGTAGCCTTGCGGATCACTCTGTTCCCAATCGAGAAATGATTCTTCCACAGGTGCCAATACATTTCGCAAGGCATGCAAAGCGTCTTCAGGAGTTCGTCTGCTATTGGTGACGACAAATCTGCCGTTCCAGAGTTGTGCCTGCTTGAGAAGCCTGTTCGCCAACCGTTGTGCATAATCGACAGTGAAGCCCGTGCAGTATCGTGTGTTTCCCCCGAGAAGGAGTGCCAATCTGGGCGCAGCTGAGACAGGTTGAGGGGGAGTCGGATTTGGTGGAAGGCGATTGGGGACACCCAAAATGGGCAACACATGATCCCCCAAAAGTTGCGGGTGCGGTGGCGCAACGACAAGGTCGTATCGATGGATGTCCGGGTCGAGTTCGTCGGGAAGAATTGAAGCGACAAAGACGGTCAACGGGTTGCCGATTTTACTGGCGAGGTCGAGGGCCAGTCGGGTGGTGTCTTCCCCGGTTCCTGCAATCAGAAGATCGTGTCCCAGCAGATCAGGTTCGGTGCTTCCGCTTGCCACTTTTTCTGCAGTGGCAAGAGACACTTGGGTGATCTCTCCTTCAAGCCACTCGGCTACACCCATTCTGCTGTTGGTCTCACCGGTGTAGTCGCTGCCCAAAATCAGGGTTCTGGGAGGAGGCGTGCTCGTCATTTGGACCTGCGCAGATCGTATTCGACCGTTTTTGCAACCTGGGCACCTCCGGCGAGGGAGGACACAACAGCGGAAACTTCGTGCCGATTCAAATCGCCACAGCAGTAGATTCCCTGAGAGCACCATCTCCCATCAGAATCGAGTTGGGGGAAGCCCTGCTGGTCCATGGTGAGTTTCAGATTGTCCAGGATCTCTTCCAAACCTTCAAATCTGGGGGTGAATCCCAATCTCAGGTAGACCTTGTCTACTTCCAGAGTGAACGATTCCGTTAAGCCCGACATTTCTACTTCTACAGAAGAACCTGTCTGGCGAAATGAAGTCGGACTGCCCTGAACGACCCGGAGTTTTCCTGAATCGACATGGGATTTGATCTGGGACTGGATCATTGACTGTGCTTTGGGGAGTGAACGGCAAGCGAGCGTGACGTTTGCACCTGAATTCACCAGATCATTGGCTGTGAAAAATGCGTTGTCTGCTCCGCCGACGACAAGCGATCTTTCTCCATCATGGCTGGTTCTTCCAGTGAGGTGGCCGAGGGGATCAAGTTCGATGTTTTCGGAATGGATCTCCTGGTCTTTTGAATCCACGGATTCAAGAGATCGGGGTCTGACTCCGGTTGCAAAGATGACGGCCGCACAGTCGGTCTCTGCTGTACCGTCGCTGGTGGAGTATGTGACTTTGAAGTTGTGAGATTCAGCACAAGAGACAGAAAGAACTTTGGCCTCTGTCAGGACTTGCAGATCTGAAACTGTGCATTGTTCCTGGAGTTTTTGTGCAAGGCCGAGGCTGGTGATTTCAGGCATGCCCGCAATCCAGCGATTGGGGCGATCTATCTGACCCGGGGTTCCACCTGTTTCAGATCCGGATTCGAGAATGACCGGGTGGTGCCCCAAATTTTTCAGCCACAAGGCACAGGAGATGCCTGCAGGGCCGCCACCGAGGATGACAATGGTCTCGGGAGTGTGATCCAACAGGGGTACTGTCTGCATGGTTCCTTTTGTTTCAGCGTGCGCCGAGAAGGTGTTCCATGAGGATCTGGTCGAGTCGCTCCCAGCGAAGCCCTCTGGCACCGATCGCATCGGCATCAATTTCCAGTGATTTGATTCTCTGGGCATTATCCGCACTGTAGGAGGAAAGTAATCCATCGATGTCTGGATTCTTCATATCGGCGATCAGTTCGCGAACTTCCGGATCAGCATCGAAAGCCTGGGCTTTCTCCTTGAGGATCTTGTAGGTCCGCATGCATCCACGGGCGAAGTCCCAGACACCATCCACGTCCTCTGTTCGGTAGGCGTGGGCATCGAAGTGGCGGCTTCCCTCCCAACGTGGAGTCCCCGATGTTCCTTCCAGCAAGCGCACGAGGAGAAATGCCTGCTTGGGGTCTTCCGCACCAAATCGGAAATCCTGATCGTAACGACCAATCTTTTGGCTGTTCAGATCGATATGGAACAGCTTGCCAGCTTCCATTGCCTGGCCAACTCCATGAACAAAGGAGAGTCCTGCCATGGTTTCATGAGCGACCTCAGGATTGACGCCCACCATTTCCGAATTTTCCAGGGTCTCGATGAAGTGAAGCATATGCCCAGTGGTCGGGAAGTAGATGTCGCCTCTCGGTTCATTGGGTTTTGCCTCCAGGGCAAACTTGAGGGCGTAGCCCTGATCACGCACATATTCACAAAGGAAATTCATCGCTTCGCGAATCCGCTGAATGGCACTGCGGGGATCGCGACATGCTTCTACCTCAGTTCCTTCGCGACCACCCCAGAAGACATAAGTCTCAGCACCCAATTCGACCCCGAGGTCGATTCCCTGCATCGTTTTTTGCAGGGCAAACGCCCGAACTTCAGGATCGTTGGCAGTAAAAGCACCGTCTTTGAAGATGGGATGGGAGAACAGGTTTGTCGTGGCCATGGGGACCTTGATGCCACTCTCTTCACAGGCACTTCGGAATCCGGAAACAATCCGGTCTCGATCGGCGAGGCTTGCCCCGAAGGGAACAAGATCATTGTCGTGAAGATTCACCCCGTAGGCTCCCAGCTCGCCCAATTTGCGAACGATGTCACAGGGATCCAGAGAAGGACGGACTGCAGCTCCAAAGGGATCTCTCCCCGGATTTCCCACGGTCCAGAGTCCAAAGGTGAAACGATCCTCAGGCGTGGGGGCATAAAGGTCAGACATCAGCGATCCTCTGCAGGGAGTGAAACCCAACTTTGATTTTTGTTCGATTCCAGAGCTGCCCCGATGAATCGGACTCCTCGGACCCCATCGACGATTCCGGGGAAGGGGAGTTCCATGGAGCTGTTTTCGCCTCGAACAGCTGAGGCGAAGTTTTTGTAGATGTTGGCAAATGCTTCCAGATATCCCTCAGGATGCCCTGCAGGGGTTCGGCTCAGTGAATTGGCTGACTCGCCGACAGCACCGGTCGAAGTTCGCAGGTTTCGGGCCACGCCGTCTTCGCCAGTGATCTTGAGATCGTTGGGGTGTTCCTGATCCCATTCCAGTGCACCCCGGGTTCCGAATACCCTGATTTTCAATCCGTTCTCCCGGCCGAAGCAAACCTGGCTGGAACAGAGTGTGCCCGTAGCTCCACCGGCCATGCGGATGAGAATCATGTCATCGTCGTCGAGGGCTCTTCCATCGACAAAGGTATTGAGCACCGCGAAGAGGGAGTCGACCCGATCACCGGTGACAAACTCCAGCAGCTGATGGGCATGGGTTCCAATGTCTCCCAGTGCGCCAACCGGGCCAGATCTTGTCGGGTCCGTACGCCAGTCCGCTTGCTTCTGGCCACTCTCTTCCAGTTTTTCAGAGAGCCAACCCTGAAGGTACTCGACATAGACCTTTCGAATCGTTCCCAGCTCTCCCGCGAGAATGCGCTCTCGGGCTTCACGGACCATCGGTGATGCGGAGTAGTTGTGGGTCAGAGCAAAAGTTTTTCCCGATTCCTCTACCGCCGCTTTCATCTCCAGAGCCTCTTCAAGCGAGATGCAGAGAGGCTTGTCGCAGATTACATGGAATCCGGCTCGCAGTGCGGTGCATGCGGGACCGTGGTGAACATGATTTGGAGTAACGATGCTGACCGCCTCGATCCGTTCGGATTCGGGGAGAGCAGCCTCGGACTCAATCATTTCTTCCCAGGAGGCGTAACATCGGGAAGGCTCAAGCCCCAGTTCCTCGCCGGTAAGGCGAGTGTTTTCCGGATCTCTGCCAAAGCAACCTGCAACCAGCTCAAACTGGTCATCCATACGCAAAGCGATGCGATGAACCGCACCTATGAAGGCACCCTGACCTCCGCCGACCATTCCAATACGGACTCGCTGGGACATGCAGCCTCCTAGTTTTCCAGACCGAGAATTCTTCGATTCATTGCAGGATCACTGCCTCCGGCAAAGTCATCGAAGGACGATTCTGTTACTTGAAGGATATGCTCAGCCACAAAGGTCGCCGCTTTGGCGGCACCCGCAGATTTGTCTTCATAGGGGCATTCCCATTCGACCACTGCCCAGCCGTCGAAGCCGTGTCTGGTCAAGGCAGTGAAGATCCCCTGGAAATCGATGGCCCCGTCACCTGGGGTACGGAAGCGGCCCGGACGATCCTTCCAGTCCAGATATCCGCCATAGACTCCGCTCCTGCCTGATCGAACCAGTTCCGCGTCTTTGACGTGGAAGGATTTGATGCGCTCATGGTAGATATCGATGAAGTCGATGTAGTCGAGAGCCATCAGTTCAAAGTGACTGGGATCATAATTAATGCATGCCCTTGGATGGTTTTTGACTTCTTCGAGGAACATTTCGAAGGAAGCCCCATCGTGCAGATCTTCACCGGGATGAATCTCAAAGGAGCAGTCGACTCCACACTCTTCAGCATGATCCAGGATGGGTAACCATCTTTTGCCCAGTTCACTGAATGCTTCTTCTATCAGCCCCGCAGGTCTTTGTGGCCATGGATAAACGTATGGCCATGCGAGAGCTCCACTGAAGGTCACCATTGAAGTGAGTCCCAGATTTTTACTCGCTGTCAGGCAATTCTTGACCTGTTGGATAGCCCACTCGGTTCTTTCTCCGGGCTTTCCCCTGACCGATTCATCGGCGAATCCATCAAACATGGCATCGTATGCGGGGTGAACTGCAACCAACTGACCTTGCAGGTGTGTTGAAAGTTCAGTAACCGTCAACCCTCTCGACTCGACTCCTCCACGCCAATCGTCACAGTACTGCTGTGATTCAGCAGCCAACCCGAGGTCGATGCAGCGAGGGTCCCAGGTGGGGATTTGTACCCCGAGGTAATCGAGATCGCGGCACCAATCGAGAATGGTGTCGAATTGATTAAAGGGTGCGTCATCGGCCATGTATTGGGCGAGAAATAGGGCTGGGCCCTGAATGGATGCCATCGGTTACCTCCTGCAAATGCCAAACTCCCTGTCTCTGGTTCCCAAACGTGAGATCCGGATAAAGAGCGGCTGAATTATGGCGGGGGATGTCCCCGCATAAGCATTCAAATTCAGGCACGAAGTGGGAGGCGTCAAGGGTGATCAGGAGGGCCGAAAACAGGGTCAAGGGCCGAAATGGGGCCTGAAAAGCCTGTCAATTAGGCCTTTTTACAAAAAAACCGGAAAATAGGTCCGATATCGAACAGTAAGGGGATTTTTCTGAGGGAAGGCAGCGTTTGCCCTCCCGGTTGGGGAGTGTGTGCCCAAATACCGAGTTGGTACACCTTCCCCATTCACATTCAGGTCGATAGGGTTGAAATCCCGTATTTCATGGAACAGGAATCCCAAAATGAGCACAAACAAGACCGCTTTGTTGTTGATCGGTTTTCAAAATGACTACTTTCACAAGGAAGGCATTTTGACGGGTGCGCTGGAGGATGTCAGCGGCCGGGACAGGATGCTTGAAAACACCCTCAATCTGGTTGAAGAGGTCAAGGACAGAGATGATTTTCTGGTGATCTCCACTCCTATCCAATTTACTGAAAACTACTCCGAGCTGAATGAGCCCACGGGAATTCTCAAGTTGATCAAGGATACCGGTGCATTCCTGAAAGACAGTTCCGGATCACAAACGATTGAAGAGTTTTCTCGATTTTCCGATTCAATTCTCGAGATCAAGGGCAAGCGCGGTCTGAATGCATTTTCCAATACAAATCTGGAAGATTTTCTGAAAGAAAATAATGTCGACCGGATTGCATTGGCAGGCGTGGTGACTTCTGTCTGCATCGATTCGACGGGAAGATCCGCTCACGAAAAAGGGTTTGATGTGACTGTTCTTTCCGATTGCACCGCAGGAAGAACCGAGTTTGAGCAGCAGTTCTATTGCGATCAGATTTTCCCGCTCTACGCAACGGTCGAAACCAAGGAGAAACTGATTCGAACGAAACCTGAGGTTTCTGCGTGATCGATGGAGACTTGACCCGCTCTCAAGAACTTCAAGTCGAGGCGAATAACAGGCTGATCGAAGAGTTGGCCGGCAAGAATCAGAAACTGGAAGAATCCAGAAGGCGTTTTCAGGACCTTGTGGATCAACTTCCCTGTGCGGTACTTCGATTTGCTGAAGATGGGCAGGTGGAATATGCCAATCACACCTGGTCTTCCTTTGTCGGTAGTGACCCTGAAGCCGTAGTTGGTGAAAATCTGGAGTCCCTGATTCATGAAGAGGATCGGGGGAGCCTTCTCCGCAGTATGCGGAAAAACAACACTGTGGAGTTGAGGCTCATCCAGGAGAATGGTGAGTATCGCTGGGTCCGTTTCAGTTGCCAAAAAGTCTCAGAGAACACTTATCAGGGGCTATTGGTTGATTTGATGGAGACCCGCAAGCTTGAGGAATTGCTGCGCAGATCCCAGAAGATGGAAGCGATCGGCAGGCTTTCCGGAGGTGTTGCCCACAACTTCAATAATCTGCTGACAGTCATTATGGCTGCAGCGGACAGACTTTCAGGAATGATCCCCGCACAGAGCGCGAGGTCGGTGAAAGAGGTCGAGAGAATTCAGCTCGCCGCTGGCGAGGCTGCCAGTGTGACTTCCCAACTTCTCGCTTTCAGTCGTCAACAGGTGTTGGCACCTGCACTGTGGGATGTCAGGAATATTTTTGAAGAATGTGAAATTCTCGCTGGTGACCTCGTCAAATCTCCGGGTGTGGAATTTGTTGTAAACAAACCTGATCCGGATGAAGTCCTTGTTTTTGTAGACAAGTCCCAGATCCACCAGGTCTTGCTGAATCTGGTCCTGAATGCACGAGATGCAGTCGGGGGAGCTGGCAGAATCACCGTTGGAGTTGGAACTACAACTCTGGGAGTTCAGGAAGCAGCCGAGCACGATATCGACAGTGGTGAATTCGTCCAGATTTGTGTCAATGATGATGGAGTGGGAATGTTGCCACAGGTACTGGAGAAAATCTTTGAGCCATTCTTCACAACCAAGGATGTGGACAAGGGAACCGGTTTCGGATTGGCCACGAGTTACGGAATCATGCAACAGAGTGGGGGAGCCATCAGGGTTTCCAGCGAGTATGGCTTTGGAAGTACCTTTGAAGTTCTATTGCCGATTCCCAATGGGGATGAAGAGAAGTCTCACTGTGATGAGACCCCTGTCGATTCTGCTCTGGAAATCGGCAACATCCTCGTGGTTGATGACGAGGAGATGATTCTGGAGTTGACTTGTGAAGCCCTCCGCGAAGACGGACATACTGTGACGGGGGTCTCAGGGACTGTGGAAGCCCTGGCGGAGTTGAGTGATCCTCAAAACAGTTTTGACTTGCTGATCACTGACGTGGTCATGCCTGATGGGGGCGGTCGAAGATTGGTTGAAGAGGCAGAGAAGCTCGAATTCAAACCCCAAATTATTATTGTCTCAGGATATGACCGCGACTTCCTCGGCGACGATCAAAACTTCGGTGCATTTATGCAAAAGCCCTATTCACTGAGTGAATTATTGCAACAAGTCCAAAGAATTCTTGCGAAATAGGCATGACCGGATCCGTCTCAATCGCATTCTGAGCCAGTTCTCCAGTTGCAACCTTCCCCTGACTTTGCCAAACTCCCCAAACCTGTGTGTTACCTGACACAATCCACTGGCAAAGGAGTGAGGCGTTCATGTCTTCCAAATTTCTGACTTCTCCACCATCAACGGAAGAAGTCCCAAAGGGGATTCCCTACATCATTGGAAATGAAGCGGCAGAGCGATTCAGCTTCTACGGCATGAAAGCCATCCTTGTGGTTTTCATGACCCAGTACTTGCATTTGTTACCGGGAGCAACCGGTGATGAAGCAATGCGAAATACAGAGGCTCTCGAGAATTATCATCTCTTTACGTCTCTCGTGTATTTCACTCCGATCATGGGTGCACTGCTTGCAGACATCTTCTTTGGCAAGTACTTGACGATTTTGTCATTGAGTCTTGTTTACTGTGCTGGGCACGGAGCATTGGCATTCATGGGATTGTCAGAAAGTATCGATCCCCAGCTCGCTCTAATTTCAGGACTGGTATTGATTTCGATCGGCTCAGGGGGAATCAAGCCCTGTGTCAGTGCCCATGTGGGTGATCAATTTGGCAAAAAGAATGCACACCTTTTGACCAAGGCATTCGGCTGGTTCTATTTCTCCATCAACTTGGGAGCGTTTATCTCCACCCTGCTGACACCGTGGTTGTTGAACTGGTATGGCCCTCATTGGGCATTCGGTATTCCGGGTGTCTTGATGGCGATTGCGACTCTGCTCTTCTGGATGGGGCGAAACGTCTTCGTTCACATTCCGGCCGGTGGAAACGAATGGGTCAAGGAAACTTTCAGTCCTGAAGGTCTCAAGTCTATCGCCAAGGTTTCCGTGGTCTTTCTGTTTATCGCAGTCTTCTGGTCCCTTTTCGATCAAACCGGATCTTCGTGGGTGCTTCAGGCGGAAGACATGAACAGGCAATGGCTCGGGGTGACATGGCTTTCCTCGCAGATTCAGGCCATCAATCCGATTCTGATCCTGCTCTTTATCCCACTCTTCCAGTTTGTGGTGTACCCGGCCATCAATCTTGTCTGGCCGCTGAATCCGATTCGCAAGATCACTCTCGGTCTTTTCATTACTGCGGGATCTTTCGCCATCGTTGCGATCACCCAGTCGTGGATCGATCAGGGGCAGCAACCCAGCATCGCTTGGCAACTTTTTGCGTATGCAGTCATCACTTTTGCTGAAGTGATGGTTTCCATCACAGGGTTGGAGTTCGCATACACCCAGGCACCCAAGAAGATGAAATCTGTCATAATGGCACTGTTCCTTTTCAGTGTTTCATTGGGCAACGTCGTGACTGCTGTCGTCAATAACACCATTACGATTGAAAGTGGTGTGCAGGTGGCCAGGGAAACGATGCTGGATGAATCTTCCACTGCGTCTGTGCAGACCACGAGTTTTGATTCTGGTGACGAGATTGTTTGGGTCAAAAAAGATGGTGAGCCGTGGAAATTGTCAGCCATCCGATTGAAGGACATGCCGGTTCTTGAACAGGCGAGAGACAGAATCGGGGAGTTCTGGAATCAACAGGATCGCTTGCCCAGCAATGAGGAGGGGCAGAAGCAAATCGCAGGTCTTCAGGACCAATTTGGTACTCCCCTCAGGTATCTGTTGCTCAACAGTAAAAACTTCCATATCTATTCCGCAGGTTTGGACAAGGCCGCTGAAACAAAGGATGACTCCTGGATCAAGGTGACGAGGACCTGCGCTTCGGTGTCGGAACAGAAGCTGGCCAGTGAAAATACGGGAGCGGCTTCCGAAGCCTACACCTGGCTTGAGCGCCGTCAGGCGGAACTGGATTTCAAAAAGGCTCAATCGGGGAATACCGCAGGAGGCGCTTCGGAGAGCTGGGAGAACTATCTCCCCAAGAGAGAGCCGGTGGTGGCTGCCGAGATTGCAGCACAAAAATTTGCGTCGACAGTCGATGCCAAGATTGGCGGAGACGTGACCCTCAAGGGTGCGGGTTACTTCTGGTTCTTCACCCGTCTCATGCTCGGAACAGCAGTCTTGTTCATCGTGGTGGCTTTCTTTTACAAACCCAAGACCTACATTCAGGGGGATGACGACGAAGAAGAGAGCGAGAGCTCGGACGAGGATTGATGACGATTTGGACGATCTTTCTGTTTTTCGGTATGGGGTGGGTGTCGTGTGACGACACCCACCCCGTTTCGTCAGTAACGACCGTCGAAGTTGAGGCTGAGGGTTGGGGGGACGCAAGACCGGAGGATGTGCACAAAATCCTCCTCTCGGTGGTCGAATGCATGGAATCCAAGTCAGGGGTGACGATCGGCAAACCGTTGCGTGTACAGCCGACCGGTGGACCAATGGTGCTCTATAAAAGAGAACCGGATGGCGGATATCGGGTATGCCTGCAGGTGTCTGGTCGATATTGGAGTCAGCTGATTTATCAGTTTTCTCACGAGGTCGGCCATATTCTCGCGCGATACCAGCCGAAGCCGGGACCTCAGGCATGGCTGGAGGAAGCGGTATGTGAAGCACTGAGTTTTCAGGTATTGAAATCACTTTCCAAAAGCTGGAAGAAAAACCCACCCTTTGAAAGTTTGCGCGACTACTCCCGGCACCTCATGGAGTATGCGGAGGCGATGGCTTCACGTTGCGAGCCTGTGAAGGAGAGCGGACTCAGTGAGTGGTATCAGTCAAATCGGGAACAACTCGAGAAGGGGCATCACGATAGGCCACTGATTCGGGTTTTCAGTTGTCATTTTTCCGATTGGCTGGAAGAGAATCCGGAACTGTGGAAACGAGTCCCTGATCTGGGAAAAGGATTGGCAAATCCCCGGGAAACGGTGATTGAGCGAGTCAACCGGTGGACTACAGGTTGGGGAGAGGGTGAGTTGCCCTGGGCCAGGAAAATGCTGGAGATCTTCAAAAAGATGGATGGTCAGGCAGACAACGGTTCCTCAAAAAGCCAGCCATGAGAGGTCAAGTCTTCCGCTTCAACCTTGAGGTCACCGAGAATGTAGAGGTACTCGGTGTTTTTGACATGGGAGACTTTCCCCACTTTCTCTCCTGAAGGAGCATGAATTCCAATACGAGCTCCGACATACCGAGGGTGGATTCTCGACAAAACCTGAAGGTTTCCGTGTTTTTCCAGAAGTGATTCCATCTCTGGCCTGGGGAGATAGCCCTCGTCACTGAACGAAATGATTTTGATGGGAGCAGACAGGTTTTCCATCAGGTGCGTCATGGCCTGGTGAATTCCAGGCTTGGAATTGAAATCGCTGCGTTTCTCCCTGCAATCAGTCCTTTTGCATGCGACTCCGTAGACTTCGGGCTCGTCCCACAAAACCAGAGTTTCCCAGACATGATAGTTGCCGATGTACTTGTGTTGATTGTAGGGCGGGTCGAGGTAGGCGACATCTGCCTCCAGCTGCAGAGCGGCCTCCTGTGCCTCAAGGCAGTGTGCTTGCGCTTTTCCCAAAGGACTTCTCGGAAGAAGTTGAGGCGTTCTCAAACGCAGAGGTTGCAGGGACCGTTTAGACCATTCTTTGAGGTAGGCCATTTGTACACCGACGGTGGAGTCGACCCGATCGGCGGCTTCCATCAACTCCGCAAGGAGAACGCATTTCAATTCCTCATCGGGATCCAGTTTTTCGATCTCTTCCCGGATCGCTTCGATACGCGCCCCATTTTCAGGTGTGAAGTAACGACTTTTTCGGCAATAGGTTTCCGTAAACCAGCCATCTCTTCCGGGAAGGGCATTCAGATGATCGATGATGGGTTGAACTTCTCCAAGTCTGTCTGAGTCACACACGACGTGGGCATTGGCCAGAACCCAGGCATACCGGTTCCAGTCATTGAGAATCACCTGCCAGCCCGAAGATTTCATGGCATGGCCAACTCTGGAAGTTCCGCTGAAAAGGTCCAGAAACCGCCCTTTTTCAGGCACCCCGCTTACAACAGCCTGAATTCCGGGGATCAGTAGTCGTTTGGAGCCGAGATACTTGATCAATTCGGTCCCTTTCCTTGGGCTGGCGGCACTGTTTTTTCATGTGCCGTCTCCAGCACGGGGTATCATAAGGGCTATTGTTGGTTTGCTGAAAATCGCGTCAAGGTTGTGTCCCGTATCTCATTCTGCGCGATCAGAGTTTTTATCCTGAAGAACAGGACGAATCCCGTGAAAACCGGTTTTTCGCTATTGGAGAGTTCAGGAGTGCCGAGATTGCGCTTCTTTCTGATTTTCGCCACGTCGATTTTCCTGATTTCGGCCGCGGCCCCAACTTGTGTCCACAGCCAATGCCCCCCGGGCTCATGGGTATTGACCGGGCAGGTGGTCGATGAGGCCGGGAATGGTATATCCGGTCTGGACCTCGATTTGGCCAGCGGAACGACGGGTCTTGCACTCCTCGTTTCAGGGGACGTGACACTGGCGGACGGCACATTCAGCATGACGATTTGCCAGGTGACCACTCCGGGCACTTATCTATTGAGCGTCAATCCCCAGTTGGACGAATTGCTGTTTCCCATCGAAGACCTCCCGGTCTCCCTCAGTGGATCGACTTCTCTGGGAGTTTTGACTCTGGATACGGCGGCGATCATTACTGGAAGAGTGATCGGCGAGAATTTTGAGATCCTCCCTGCTGTCGATCTTGATTTCACCGATGCGGTAACGGGAGCGGTACAGGTATTCTCCGGGGATTACACGATTGTGGATGGCACTTTTTCGACAAAGGTGGTGCCGGGCTTCTGGGACGTCCAGTTCACAGCGAGCCCTCTGAGTACTCCCTTGCAGATGGTTCCCCGTGAGTTAAGAGATGTTTTGGCCACTACAGTCACAGACTTGGGTGATGTCCGACTTCGTCAGGGACGTTTTCTGACGGGAACCGTTTTGAATCCTGCGGGATCTCCGGTTTTCAATGCTGACCTGGATGCACGTGATCTGATCACCGGTGAAAAAATCGTGACTCCGGGTGACAATACCAACTCTTCGGGAGTCTTTGGAGTTTGGGTTCCCGAAGGTGACCTGGAAATTGAAATCGATCCACCCAATGGATCGACGCTGGTACCACTGCTTCAGGATATCAATGTTCCCACAACCGGAGTTGATCTGGGAATCTTGACGATGGTTGAGGGAGTCGCAGTTTCGGGAGTGGTCATCGATGGCGCCCAATCGGTGGTGCCGGGAGTGGATCTGGACTTTCTGATCTCTGCGAGTGGAGTGGAAATCCCTACTGCGGATGACAACGCCAACTCCTCTGGCCAGTTTTCGGTGCAGGTAGTTCCAGATACCTACGATATTGCCTTCAGGCCTTCCTTTATCACGGGTCTGGCTCCGTTGGTGCTGCCCAGTGTTTCTGTGGCCACCAATACTGATTTGGGGACGGTTCTGCTTCCGGATGGGGCAGCCTTGACCGGGACGATTCTTGCTGGAGGAGTCCCGGTGGCGGGTGCAGAAATCGAATTGTTGAATCCGGGAACCGGATCCCTCATTTATCTCTTTGGCAATGACACCGATGGATTGGGTGCATTCGCAATCCGACAAACACCGGGAATCTACGACCTCAGAGTGATCCCACCCATCGGAAGTGGATTTCCGATCTATGAGGAGGCCGCTATCGATCTCACAGCGGATCTCAATCTCTCAATTGATCTTCTTGGCGGACCTCCGCCGACCCCTCCCAATCCTGTGACAGCCTTTGACTGTTGTTGTCCGGGAGACGTGGTGTTGCAGTGGACCAATGGGGATGACGATTATGATCTGATTCAGATTTTGAGGCAGGGTACGTTTTTGACGAACCTGCCGGGAACCTCCACCGGATTCGTGGATGTTTCTGCTCCTCCAGCTTTCCTCGAGTACCTAGTGATTCCGATTCGTAACAGTCTGACGGGTGCGCCTGCGGGGTGTACTGTCGACAACTCACCGACTCAGACGACTCCTCCCGTCGAAAATCTTGTGTGTGAGCAATCGGGGAGCGGAGTCACCCTTTCCTGGACGAATGCTTCTGCCACCTATGAAGAAATCCAGCTTTATCAGGATGGCGTTTTTCTCAGCACCCTTTCCGGTGCTGCGACGTCCATCTTTATTGATGGACTCTCTGCCGGAATCTATCAGTGGGAAATCATCGCTGTTGAGGGAGGGTCGGTTTCAACTGGGGAATCGTGCAACGTCGACGTGGTCGTCAGTCCTGATCCAGTCTTCATTCGCGGGAATGCCAATGGTGATGCTTCTGTCAATGTTGCGGATGCCATCACCATTCTGGAGTATCTCTTCAGTGGTGGAGCCACTCCCGATTGCCTGAGTGCTTTGGATGTGAATGATTCGTCGGCGGTCAACATTGCGGACTCCATTCACCTGTTGGGATTTCTTTTCTCGGGAGGAATCCCTCCGGAGTTGCCTTACCCCAACCCTGGAGTCGATCCCACACCAGATACCCTGCCGTGTAACTGATTCGCCGATGACACGTGAATTGGATTCTTGAATCCTTCTCTGGAAGCGGGAAAATAAGACAGGCTATTCAACGAGGAGGAATCTTGATTCATCCAGCAGCAAGAGTTCGGTCCACTGTATTCGCAGGATCCGTGATTCTGTTCGTGATCCTTTCTCTCGTACTGTTCACCGGAAAAGCACAGGCCCAGAGTCAAACATGGTACGTGGATGCTTCAAATTCAGGAGTCAGTGGTACCTCGTGGAGCGATGCTTTTTCCAATCTTCAAGAAGCATTGTTGGTGGCCCTGCCCGGTGATGAAATCCGTGTTGCCGGTGGCTCCTACAGACCCGATTCCGGTGCCGGTCTGATTCCGGGAGATCCTTCGACCCGATTTGTATTGCCCTCAGGTATTTCCATGCTGGGTGGATTTGCGGGCAGTCTCGCGACCGATCCTGATCAACGAAGCCCGGAAGTGTATCGAACCGTTCTCGATGGACGTCTCCAGGCGATTCATGTTTCTGCGGCGGAGGGGCTCGATTCTCCATTCTGCGGTTTGAATGAAGACCTTCCCTGTGCCACTTTGCAAAAGGGGATCGACCGTGCTCTTGAGACAGGTTTGAGAATCGTCAGGGTCCAGACCGGGATATACACGGAGACGGTCACTCTGGCAGACGACCTCATCATCCAGGGAGGTTATGACCTTCAATGGAATTGGGCGTCCACAGAGACTTCCGGACACGAGGTGGTTCTCACCGGTGGTATCAATGGGGACGGTCAAGCAGTCACCGTTGAAGCACGAAACCTTGTCATCGGAACCACACTTGCCCACTTGAAGATTGAAGGCCCTCAGGCTTCAGGTTCTGTTGCAGGAGTGGCGAGAAGCTCCTATGCAGTCCATGCGGTGGACTCGAATCTGCAACTGGTTGCGGTGGTGATCGAGGCGGGATCCGGGGCAAACGGTCTTGCGGGAGAGTCGGGGACAAACCTTGGCGGCAATCCTGCAGCTGACGGACAATCCGGAGGAAATGCGGATTCCTATTTCTCTTTCTGCGACGCAACAGCCTTCGGTGCCGGGGGGCTCGCCGGTGGAGGTGGCCCCACGGGTGGTGGCAATGGTGGCGGCGGCGGAACGATGGATTCCAACTGTTGGGGAACGATTCCGAATCCCTTCTGCGACAGTTACGCCGCCACGGGTGGATCTGCCGGAGCCGACGGTGCGGGCTTGCCCGGCTGGGGGCAGGGAGGGGGAGGTGGCTCGACCTGCAACGGTGGAGGTGATGGTGCTCCGGGTTCCCAGGGTATATCCGGTCAGGGAGGTGCGGGTGCCAGTGCCGGCGGTGGTCTGAGTGGAATCTATTGGGCAGGAAATTCCGGATCATCGGGCTTGCTGGGAACCGCAGGAGGCGGTGGCGGTGGCGGCGGTGGATCCGGGGGGTGCGACAACGGAACCTTCGGCACTGACAGCTATGGAGCCGGAGGAGGTGGTGGTGCCAGCGGAGGGATTCCGTCTCCCCAATCGGGAGCGGGTGGCAGTGCGGGGGGCAGCACCTTTGGAATCTTTGTTCTCGGCACCAGCAATGTGGATTTGATCCAATCAACGATTGTCAGAGGAGAAGCGGGCGCCGGCGGAATTGGCGGGACGCCCGGGGAAGGGCAGCCGGGAGGGATCGGAGGTGCTGGTGGCAATGGTGCAGCGGGAACTCCGAATGCAGGCCGTGGAGGTGATGGAGGTGATGGGGGCGCGAGTGGTGGCGGTGGCGGAGGCAGTGGTGGCGACAGTCATGCTGCATGGAGTGATGGAGCGACCATCTTTGCCTACGACACTTCCGTGCTGGGCGGACTGGCAGGGCCGGGTGCCGCCGGTGGAGTGAATCCTGCTCTCGATGCTGTGACACAGGGATCTGCAGGTGCAAGCGGTCAAGTTTTTGACGGATTGACACATGTCACCACAACCGATCTTCCTTCACGCCCCCTCGATCGCTCAAGACAGATCCTCGAGCTCACCGGTGAGAATAGTGTTGTCGATGGATTCGTGATTCAGGGCAGTTCCAATCAATCGAATGAAATCCCTGTGGTGATCGGATCCTCTGGGCACATCTTGAGTCGTTGTCACTTCCTGAATCTCTCATCCGGTGCGCTCACGACAATTCAGGTAAACGGTTTCACGATTTTCGAAAATTGTCGTATCGAGAATTGCCAATCCGCGATCAGCGGGGCAGTGGAGCTATTGCCGAGTACGGTGTGTCGTATGGAAAACTGCATCATTTCCGGCAATCGCTCGATTCAGGGGGCAGCGGTTCTGGAGGGTGCTGAAGACTGTGTGTTGTTGATGATCAACAACACGCTGACAGAAAATGAAAACTCGGTTTCGGGCGGATTGATCATGCTGGATTCGACCGCTCAGGCCGTGTTGCAAAACAATATACTCTTCGGAAATTCTACTGTAGACGCAGGGTTGCAACTGCCTGCGACCGCAGTTCTGATCAGGAACATCGTCGAGGGGGGTTGGCCCGGAGACAATTTTGATGTAGACCCCGAACTGACAGGCACCGGCGAGTTTCCGTTTATGCCTGGACCTGGCTCTCCCTGCGTCGATCAGGCATTGTCCGTAGCTTCCAGCACGACAGAGGATTGTCTGGGACAACCGAGAAGTGTCTGTCAGGGAGTGGATATCGGAGCTGTCGAGCGACAGACCTGTGGGGACGGAGATTCCCTCGATTTCATCCGTGGTGATTGCGACGGCAATGGATCGATCGATTTGGCGGACGCAGTTGCCTTGCTCGACTACCTCTTCACAGGTGGATCGCTGACCTGTCTGGCTACGGCCGATGTCAATGACGATTCAGACCTGAATCTCGCTGACCCGGGAACATTGCTCGCCTATCTCTACATTGGCGGATCCACTCCACCTGAGCCATTCACCAGTTGTGGTCAGGATCCAGATGGATCACTGATCGCCTGTGAAGTCTACGGCGGTTGCCCATAGATCGGGAATCGATTTCAGACTCCTGAACTCATGCTACTGAAATCAGGGGCAGGCACCCTGCAGGCAACCCAGATTTCCTGGAGTGGGGTCTGGCAGGCAGTCGCCTCCAGCAGGTGCGGGCAATGGAGAACTACCGCCGAAGAGAGTGTCCAGCACTTGAATCGCATCGGCGACATTCAACTGGTCGTCGTCGTTGGCATCTGCCGCATTTTGGCATGCGGGTTCTGCTGCACCTGAAAACAGGAAATCCAGAATGGAAATGGCATCCGCAAGGTCGACAAGACCATCGCTGTTGGCGTCCGCTCGCTGAAAAGCGTTTACCGGGACACCCTGAACATCGATTTGACCATCGGTTCTCGCAGGGGAGTATCCGGCTCCATTGTTTTGCACGATCACTGCCGAGACGGGCGGAAGTCCAGCGGTAGCAGGCAGGGACAGTGTGATATTGCTTCCCGACGTGACGGTTGGAAGAACTGACCCCAGCAATCTGCAAAGTGTGCGATCTGTTCCGGCCGGGATGTGATCCACGTCTTCTGAATCAAAAATCAGAAACACGTTGATCAGGCCCGCGATGGCATCTGTTTCAACCAGGAAAAATTCAGCTCCAACCGCATCGGTACCCTGAAGGTCTGCACTCTCGAGGACGAAGAGGGTGGGGTCATAACTGACCGGAATCGAAAACCCTTCCGTTGGCAACTCGAGGGAAGCGGAGATGGGCAATTGAAGTGATTCCCCGGGGAAAGCCTGCAAGCTTGGAAGAGAGACCAGATTGACGGGGATGGAGACTTCACTGGAGCAGGATGCCGGTGCAGAAGGGAGCCCCAGAAGAATACCACGAACCTCATATTCATTGAGTCCGGGTTCAGGGCTGGTGTCGACAAAGCCTGTGGCGTCACCGACTACCGTCGCAAGGCTGGAACCGTTTCGGGAGATTTCAAGGCTGGCGTAATCACTGCTGTTTTGCCATGTCAGTTGGACCGACTCTCCTGCCACAGCACAGTTGAGAGAGCTGACCGGTTGAGGCGGAGCGATACCACCAGACAGGGAAAAGGTTTCTTGGGCGATGACCTGAAGTCCGGAAGAGGAGGTCAGGGTTGTTTGCACCTGCAAGTCTCCACCGAAGGGGGAGTGAGTCAGGATGGCAGGGGTGTTCCAGACCAATGGAACATTGAAGCCCAATGCACCGCTGAGCGGAAGACTGCCCGCATCCGAGACGTCCATGACAGCACCGGAATCACCGGGCAAGTCGGTGTAGGTAATGTTGAACGCAGTGGCTCCCGTGGGATCGGGGATCCCCAGAAAGGCCAGACCTGGAAGCACGTTGCCAGTGACTTCTGTGACGACTGCATTCGCATTCAGAGAGTTGGGGCCTACCGAGATGACTTGCACCTCAGCAATGATCAGTCCTTCGACAGTGAGAATCGGGCTGGGTACAAAAAGGTCCACGACCAGTCCACCGATGGTTTGCCCGGGGGAGTAACCGGCGAAAGAAAACGATCCCCGGTCAAAATTGACGACGAGGCTTGCTGGACCTTCCTCTCCCTCTGCAAAAAAGGCGGATTGGGAAAATCCACTGGGGAGTCCTGCTTCCAAATTGTCGAATGAAGTTGAAAGAGTGGGTGCGAATTGTGCGTTCACCCATACCGGCGTGCAACAGAAGGAAAGCGTCAGGAGAAGAATCCACAAAGTGATATTGCTCCGATTGTGGACGGGGGCATGTCCTGAACGACGATTCATGGCGCTTTCTCTGGAAACACCGGAGTCGTTACAGTTTTCAAATGCTGGATAAATATTGTCCACAGAACCTCCTCATATCCCATCAAGGATAACCACCGAACACACCTGATACGAGCCGGATCAGGCGATCGCATCCCATATGGGCTGGGCGCCTTCGACACCCACCAACTTTTCGTCGAGTCCGGCGTGGAAGTAACTGAGCCTGTTGGGGTCGAGTCCCATAAGCTGCAGGACCGTCGCATGCAGGTTTTTGACGTGTAGGGGCTGATCGACAGCTTCTGCACCCAATTCATCGGTCTGACCGATACTGACTCCACCCTTGGTTCCTCCTCCGGCCATCCACATGGTGAATCCGTAGGAGTTGTGATCTCTTCCAGTGGTATGCGCATACTCTGCGGTGGGTTGCCGTCCAAATTCTCCACCCCAGATCACCAGGGTTTCGTCGAGCATGCCTCGTCGCTTGAGATCCTTGAGCAGGCCCGCGATGGGCAGGTCGGTGGCACCGGCATGTTTGTCGTGGTTGTACTTGAGATCACCGTGGGCATCCCAGTTGTTGTCATCGTGATTTCCACCCGAGTATATCTGAATGAATCTCACTCCTCTTTCGACGAGCCTGCGAGCCATCAGGCACTTGCGACCGAAGTCGGCGGTTTTTTCACGGTCGAGTCCATAGAGTTCGCGGGTCTCTTCATCTTCTTTGGAGAGATCTACTGCTTCAGGTGCACTGCTTTGCATTTGGAATGCCAACTCGTAACTGGCGATGCGTGCAGCGAGATCCGGATTGCCGACTCTGGCTGCGGCGTGCAGTTCATTTTCTGCCCGAAGATGATCCAGAACCGATCTTTGGACTCCGCCACCCAACATGTTCCCCGGTTCCAGATCGAGGATCGGTGGGCCTTCTGATCGAAGCACTGTGCCCTGGTACTGTGCTGGCATATACCCGCTCGACCAATTTTTCGCCCCCGAGATGGGGCCCCCGGTTTTGTCGAGCATGACCACGAAACCCGGCAGGTTTTCATTCAGCGATCCGAGACCATAGTTGACCCAGGATCCCAGGCACGGAGCTCCACTGAGTACCTTCCCTGAATTCATCATCAACATTGCGGAACCATGAAGTGGCGAATCAGCGGTCATCGAATGAACGAAGGTCAGGTCATCTGCCATCGACCCGACATTGGGGAAGAGATCACTGACGTACTTTCCGCACTCTCCATAGGGCTTGAAATCCCACTTGGGTCCAACAATTCTTCCGGTGTTCTTGTGACCACCGCGGCCAAAGGTTTTGACTTCTACAGTCTTGTTGTCGAGGGGGTAGAGCGCAGGCTTGTAATCAAAGGTGTCCATATGACTGGGACCACCATACATGAACAGGAAGATGACCGATTTAGCCTTTGCAGGGATCATCGCCGACTTGGGAGCGAGCGGGCTCGCATAGGAAGTGATTCCGTCAGCAGCCAGACTCTGGTTGGCGAGGAAACCCTGTCCCAGCATTCCTCCGAGCGCAAGCGAAGTGAATCCCGCGCCTGCTTCCCAGAGAAACTCTCTTCGGGTCCTTCCACAAAAGTGACCCGGTCTGTCATTGTTCTTTTTTGCGGACATGGTGGTGTCCCTTTCGCAGTCAGTCGAGATGAACGAATTCGTTGAGATTCAAGGTTGCCAGGCAGAAGACTGCCAACGCTTCCGTCTCTTCAAGTTGGTGGTCTGCTTGCAGTTTATTCAGGAACTCAAAATGGCGATCAACCGTCGATTCTGAAACCTGCTTCTGGGTGACCAGTTCCAATGCACGTCGCACTTTTGATCGTGGATCTTCCGATTCCCGATTCAGTCTTTCAGCAAACAGCCTTGCCTGTCTGTCACTGAACTCACTGTTGAGAAGAGTCAACGCTTGTGTTGGCTGAACGGTATTGAAGCGCACGGGGCACGAGGTGTCTGTGTCTGCCAGATCAAATGAGATCAGCAGTGGATGAGGCAATGAGCGTTTGACAAAGACGTAGACGCTTCGACGCATGGAGTTGGGGTCTTCCAATCCTGCCCCGGGGACCGCATCGCCCACCGGCCATGCGGATCCTGGTCTTGAAGATGTGGACAAAACTTCTGCGGGAAGTTTTGGGAAGACACTGGTTCCGCCGATGGCCAGATTCAGGTTGCCACTCACGGCAAGAACCGAGTCTCGAATTTCTTCAGCGGACAAACGACGCCCCGGGAATCGCCAGTAGAGCTTGTTTGTCGGGTCCAGTTCGGCAGCCAGCGGGTCGTGTTCCCCCGAGATACGAAAGGCGCTACTGGTGACCAGTTGGCGGATCATGTTTTTCATGCTCCACCCGTTCTGGATCAGTTCACGGGCCATGGCATTCAACAGTTCGGGGTGACTGGGGGGCAAACCGAAGACTCCGAAGTCATTGGGGGTCCCGACGATGGGGGTTCCAAAGACATGCTGCCAAAGGCGATTGGCCAGCACTCTTGCCGTACGTGGGTTATCGGGACTCGTAATCCAACGGGCGAGAGCCAATCTGCGCCCACTCGATTCCCCATCACTCGGGGGGCTGATCGTGGCTTTTTCACCTCCCAGGAACTCGGGGAATCCTGGAAACAACTCTTCTGATTCGTCAGGACTGCTCGCATTTCCCCTGATTCGCACGTAACTCTTTTTGACTTTGGACAGATCAATTTCCTGTGCGGAGAGTACCCACTCCGTATCGGTCGACGGTTTATCCATGCTGAGTATTCGGGACTCGGCGGCTCTCAAACGCTCTGCTTCAGGAACTCCCAAGCGCTCTTCAATGACCTTTGAGTATTGAGGCAGGAATCCGCCCTCCTGGAAAAGGTGAAGGATTTCAGTGGGGGAAAGAACCCGATTCCAGAACCCCAATTCATCCAGAGAACCGTTGAACCGATTCCCTCCTTTGAGTGATCGTCCAATGGAGAGATGACTGGAAGCTGTGAGCGGTTGGGTGCCTCCCTTGGAGAATCGTTCGTCATAGGGAAGATGTTCGATTCCATCGATCCAAAGTCTAATCTGACCCGTGGATTGCTGACGTGTGAAGCAGACATGATGCCAGCGACCGTCAGTGATTCCTTTTGGGCCGGCAACAAAGGTTTCCGGGTTTCCGGTTCCTGCAGCGATCCGCGATCCAATAAGTGAAATCCCAAAGTCGTTGTGAACCCCATTGATTTCGCCATCCACCAATCCGGTTCCCATGAACCAGCGGGGATCTTTTTCAGCGCCAGATCCCCGGGCTGAGGATTTAAACCAGAAAGCGATGGTGAAGTCATTGGCTACCGGTCGCTCAATGGAAAGGTGACCCCTTCCCTTGAGGTGAAGAGCCTGACTCCCTTCGCGACCTTCGGCGAATTCAATCGTGTCGTGAATCTCTGCTTCCGGCACGTCGCCAGTGTTGAAACCGAAATGAAGGACACGGCCTTCCAGCAAGGAATCTGCTGCTCCTGCAAATGCTTCTGCGCCCCAACGGGCTTTGACCTCATCGATCAGATGACGTGCTTCCAGAAGGCTCTCTGTACGGCTTCTCTTCCAGGATTCGAGTTCCGCCTCGAAGTCCCGAAGTCCTAATTCGGAAGGAAGTTCTCTTGTGAAGTTTTCAGTGTTGAGGGCATTGCCGATATTCTGGTCGTAGGGCTTGAGTCGCTCAAAAAAGGAGAGCATTCGGTAGTAGTCTCGAGTTGGGATGGGATCACCTTTGTGATCATGGCAGCGGGCACAGCCCATGCTGATCCCCAGCATCGATCGACAGGTGGTGTCGAGCATGCTGTCAAAATCGGTGTAGACAGCCTGCAGGGTATCGGCAGATTCATCGTTGCGAATCCCGAGGTGGAGGAAGCCTGTGGCGATATGAGTGGAAACCCGCTCGTCTTCGAGTTCATCCCCCGCCAACTGTTCTGTCAGAAACCGGTCATAGGGCATGTCCGAGTTGAACGCGTCGATCACCCAATTCCGATATTTCCAGGCGTGGGGCTTGGTTCGGTCTCTCTCGTATCCATCGGTTTCAGCCCAACGCACGAGATCGAGCCAATGTCGAGCCCAATGAACTCCGAACTGTTCTGACGACAGGAGTTTGTCGACCTGTTTTTCATACCGAAGCGGATCGTCACTCTTGAGGAAGGTCTCGACCTCTTCTGGGGAAGGTGGCAAACCCGTGAGGACGTAATGCAATCTGCGCAACAAAATATCCGCGCTCGCCGGTGGGGCAGGGGTGAGTCCTGCTTCCTCCAGAGGAGCCAGCCAATAATGGTCGAGCGGATGGGTCGCAATCCCTGACAAGGATTTCAGTAGCGGGGGGGCATTTTCTGCCAGGGGCTGATCACACCAGGGTTGATCCAGCAGGTCCGCCGACTTCACCTCAGCAGGTTTCAGATCCTCCTCATGGGTACTCAGGGCTAGTGTTGGGAAAACCCCTGCAAACACAGCCCCTGTGATCAGAAAGAGAATTGTGACCTTCAGGTATTGGAAGAATCTTCTACCCATGACCTCAGCAATTGCCATAAATCCGACCCTGTTCCCAAGAGTGCCACCCGTTTTGCTGTGCAGGTTTTCCTGCCAGTGAGCTCTATTGAGATTTTACCCTCGGGTATCAGTGAGCCAAGACTGTAAACGGCAGGAAGATCTGGGTTGGGAGCGGTTCAGACGATCACTTCAGCTTCATGGGGACGCAACGCTTCGATAATAAACCGGATGTGATCGTCAAGTTCTACGCCAAGGAGTTCTACCCCGGTGTGCACTTCATTTCGATCGACCCCTGCAGCGAAGTTTTTGTCCTTGAGTTTCTTTTTTACCGACTTTGGAGTGAGGTCCTGAAGTTTGTTGGGCCGCAGCCTTGCCACGGCGATGATCAACCCGGTCAATTCGTCGCTTGCGAGCAGTGCCTTGTCGAGAAGTGTCTCGCAGGTGTAGCCCCATTGGGTGTAGTGGCAGTGAATGGCGTGGGCTTTTTCCGATTCGCCCCGTTCCTCGAGCAACTGGGTGATGATCTTGGGGTGTTCTTCAGGATGCTTCTCGTAATCGGCATCATGAAGGAGTCCGGTGATCGCCCAATGATTTGCGTCTTCGCCATACTTCTCTGCATACGCTTCCATGACGATTTCCACAGAGCGGACATGGGCCAGCAGGGCGGGGGACTCCATCATTCCATGAAGGATTTCACGGGCTTCTTCACGAGTCATCATGGCAACCTCCTCAACGGGCCCTGTCAGCCATCGCGGTTTCAATATCCTCGATGGTTTTGGGAATGTTTCCGGTCAGATTAACGGGACCATCGGCGGTAACGAGAATGTCATCCTCAATTCGGATTCCCATCTTTTCTTCCGGGAGGTAGATGCCAGGCTCAATGGTGATGATGGCACCCTCAGGGACGACTGTCTCCGGTTGGACATCATGAACCTCGAGTCCAATCGGGTGTCCAATTCCATGGGGGTAATAATCACCGAAGCCTGCGTCCGTGATGATCTTTCGCGAGATGGAGTCCAGTTCCGAATACGCGATTCCAGGTTTCACTGCAGCGATGGTGGTCTCCATCGACTCGAGAACGATGGAGTAGACTTCTTTCTGGCGATCAGTGAATCGTCCATTGGCAGGAAAGGTTCTTGTGACATCGGAGCCATAGCCACAGGGCCCTTTTCCATAACGTGCTCCGCTGTCGATGACGACCAGATCTCCATCCTCAACACGGGCATTGTTGGATCGGTAATGCAGAATCGTCGCATTGAATCCACTGCCGACAATGGTGCCGTAAAAGGGTCCACGGGAGCCATTCGAGCGATAAGCGTGCTCAGCGGCCTCCTGAAGATCAAACTCATTTACCCCCGGTTTGAGGACATCGAGGATCGCCGCAAATCCCTTTGAGGTGATTTCAGCGGAGCGCTCGATCATCGCTCTTTCAGCAGCAGATTTGACCGCACGCTGAAGAGGGACCAATCGACTTCCGTCCTTGATGGAAAAACCGGGGAGGCGTTGTTGCAATTTCTGGAAGGCTTCGAGGTCAGGCCCCAAAGGTTGTTCATGATTGGCGATGGGGTGCAGGCACATGCCCTGAAGTGAGATCTTGCAGGCATTGAGCAACATCTGCGGAAATGCAGAGGTCCGCATGAGAGCCTTGAATCCCATCTTCTTTCTTAACTCGGCATCGATGGGCCCCCTCCAGCCATCCCACCTTTCCAACTCGGGGAGGTGAGGTTCCAGAAACAACATTTCTCTGCGGGCAGGATTGGGGTCTTCAGGATTGAGAAGCAGGATCGCTCCGGGTTCATCAATGATGCCGGTCAAGTACTGGAAATTGAGGTCGGGGTGGAAATCGTCATGCAAACCTCCCCCTTTTCCGGCGAAGATCACCGCAGTGGCTCCGTCCAGGCTTTGAGAGAGCTGTTCCCGTCTTGCGGCAAACTCCTCCTGGGGGATTTCCAGTATTTCATGCTGATCCATGTTGCTTCCTTTACTAACTGGGAGATCCCCACTTTGGACAATCGGGATCGTATACCGGGGGGTATTATCGATGATCTGGATGGGCATGGAAGAGGGGGGATGTTCTGGAATGATCCAGACCTGATCTTGATAAAATCTGGCGAGAACACGAAAATCAGGGGGTTGGAGGAACTGATGAAATCACCCCAAATGTTGAGAAGCGTCGCCGGGCTTCTGGCCCTGATCGCAATGTGGCTCTGCTATTCCCTGCTGTCCATCCATGCCGCCAAGTCACCGGATCTGGGTTTGCTCGCGGGGGTTTGTGGTGATTCGGGGGAGAGTTGCTCTTCTGTGGTCAATGGGCGTTGGGGTGTTTTCCCGCCAGGTGAGGAAGGGTCAGAGGGCCCCTATGAGGGAATTCCGGTCGCCGGGTTGGGATTCGTATACTTCTCACTGTTGGCAGGCTGGTACCTGTTGGTCAGCCCTGCTGCCGCAAGGGTTCCGAAATTGGCTAACGCAATCTTTGGTTTCAATGTGTTGGGCCTTTTTGGTTCGATCGCCTACACCTTGATCATGCTGACGCAGATCGGCACGACCTGCGGGCTGTGTCTGATCAGTCATGGTTGCAATCTCGGTATCCTCGGAATCAGCCTGATTTTAAGGAAGCAAAGCGAGAATGACGCAGAAGTGACCGTCTCACTATCCCGTCATCTGGTGACAGTCGGGGTGGTCGTGCTCTGTTGTGCGACGATGGCGGTGCTGGTTTATTCCGAGGGCCAATTCCGATCGCGTTATGTCGCACTGGAAGAGCAATCAAAGGAACTGATGGATCTCGCAAGGGATGTGGAAAAGGTGGAAACCGCCTATCGCAGTTCTCCGCGAATGTTTGAACAGGACGCCATTCGGGAGGATGATCCGCGACGCAAGGCGACCGGCGGATTGCGATACCAGTTGGTGATCTTTTCAGATATTCAGTGCTCCAACTGCGCCAGGTTTGAGGAATATCTGCAGTCGACGATTATGCCGATCTGGAATGGCCATCTTGAAGTGGTCTGGAAGCATCTTCCCAATACTCGTGAACACGAATATGCACAGATTTCTGCCCAAGCCCTTGAGGCTGCGAGGATTCAGGGCAAGTTCTGGGAGCTGGTGGATTATCTGTTCGAGAGAAGAAAAGTATTGGGGACGTTGGACTGGTCTGCGGTTTCCGCAGAGCTGGGAATGGAAACCCGGAAATTTTTGCAGGATATGGAATCACCTGCTGTCAAACGCAGGATCGCCGAAGATGCGGCCCTGGGACGCAAGGCCGGAGTGAAGGGAACCCCGGGAGTATTCCTCAATCGCAGGCCTGTGAGTCGCTTAATGCGCAAAAGTCCGGGTTTCTGGGAGATTCAGGCTGATTCCCTGAGGGAGATTCGGGCCTCCCGTAATCAGGACTGGTAAAGACTTTCCTGCCTGCCCCTGAGTGGGGCGTTGTGTATCTCGATTCAAGGAGTAGATTAGAGATACAGGGCTTTTTGCGAGGTGGTGTGTGTTGCCCGGTGGATTCCTGACCAAGCCGATTCCGGTTTGGTGTGGGACATTTTCGGGTTTCCATGGACCCAGGGTCGGGTCTTTCCTCACATCAAATTCTGTCGTTGACGCATGACATCCCGAGTTTCTTTTCTTACCCGGCGTCAACGGGACAAGTGATTTTAAAAATTTGTGGGTACCGGTTTGCAGTTGCATTCGGTGCTCTTTGATTCGCCCATGAGGTGATTGATGAGGAATGAAATGTTTTCCAGATTCAACGTAGTCGTGGTTTGGCTGGTACTGGTTGTAGGTTTCAGCAGCAAACTGGTTGCACAGGATCCAACATTTGTTTTCTCCGGTGGAGATCAGTCTGTGGCAGCAGCAGGCGGGCAAGCCAATTTTTCATTGGATGTCAGCTTGGTGCAGTCGACCGGCCTTCTCGAGGAGACTCGTGGATTCTCATTCTCCGCTGCCCATGATTCTGCGGTGTTGGCCGTGGTTCAGGGTGGAACCGGAGCATATGTACCCGAAACATTGGGTCCTCTGAATACACTCAATGGTGGTGGTGGTCCCGACTTCATTCAGGGAGAGATTTTCCCCAATGGAGTGACCTGCGGAGTGATCTATGCTTTCACTGCAGTCACCCAGACGATTACCTTCGATGTCCCCCAGCCGGTGATTCGGATCAATTACCAGACTGTCCCCGGTGCATTGACCGGTGTCACAGGTGATCTGGTAACCCAGATCAGTCAGGGCTCCGGCCTGGGTGATCCACCGACAGCCACAGTGGTGGTGATCGGCGCGGGAACCTCTGCTCCTGCGACCTTTGAGACCAGCAATATCACGATCCAGACTTCTCCTCCCCTTTCCTTCACCTGCCGTGCTGATGATTCATCTTCCACGTTCAATGGTGCATCCGGAGAGGGATCGGCGAGTGTGGGTGTGTCCCTTTTTGAAAACCTGCTTCCCGGAGCCAGTGCGAGCCCGACTCAGGGATTCTCGCTGGGTCTGTCTTATGACGGCAGCCTCTTGACGGCATCCGGTGTGAATCAGGGAGCAACCCTTTCTGCCCTTGAGGGTGGAACTGGAGCTGAGTTCTTCCAGGTCGATCTTCTGTCCGGTGGACTGACGGTCGGTGTGATCTACGATTTCCAGGGTCAGTCACTGATCCCTTACGGATCACCGGATCAGGTTTTGAGCATCGACTTCGATACCGTTGCTGCCAGTCTTGCTGGGACTGCTCCTGGAGCAGTGGTCAGCACCACGCTGACACCCACTGCGGGATTGGGCCCCACTGGAGTGACTCTGGTGATGGTTGTGGATGGAACCTCTGTTTCCATGACCTCGGAAAGTGGCACCCTGTCATTGACTTCCCTCGGTGGATTTGACCGCGGTGATTGCAACGCCGACGGCCTCTTTGACCTCGCGGACGTCATCAAACTTCTCTCAGGCCTCTTTTCGGGAGACCCGATTTCCTGTGAGGACGCCTGTGACGGAAATGACGATGAGCTTCTCGATATTGCAGATGCCATCAAGTTGCTCAGTGTTCTCTTCTCCGGAGACACACCGCCACCGGGAGCAGGAACCTGCTCACCGGATCCGGCAGGAACCGCTCTCGACTGCGTGAGCTTCCCGCCCTGCGAGTAAGCAAGAAATGAAATTCCGATGGCCTTTGCGGGTGACCACTGCGAAGGCCATCGGAAATTTTGAATAGAACCCGACGATCCCCATGTCCATGGGGCTTCCGAGGATCAGGGCCTGAAGGCCCTGTCGTCAATTTGAGGGCCCTCCCTGATTTTGGGAGGGGGAGTGAAAACAGGGGGAAATCCCCCGAAAATTCCGCCCCCCCGGCGGAAGAAAGAGGAGTTGGTAATGCCGCCCAGACCCTTTTTGAAATCTTGTGTGACAGCCGTGTTGTTGATTCTCGTGGTGTCACAAGCGTCTCTGATTCAGGGACAGGTGTTTGAAGTCTCATCTCCAAACCCCTCCGTTCCCGCGGGTTCCGGGTCTGCCAGTTTCGATCTGGTCTTTTCGATCGATCAGATTTCCGGAGCTCTTGAACAGACCTGCGGTTTCCAATTCCAGTACTCTCATGATCCTTCAGTTCTTTCGGTGAGTGGAAACGGAGCCATTCCTTCCGGTGATCTGGCTGCCCTTGATGGAGGAAATGGTCCGGGTTTCTTCGATGGACAAACCTTTCCCACAGGGTTCACCGTGGGAACCGTCTTTTCGTTGTCATTTTCCGAGACTCTGACCTTCGATGTTCCCAAAGAGGTCATCACCGTCGGCTACACGGCAGTTCCAGCAGCGATTGCCAATCTCTCCCAGGACCTTTTGACGGTGGTGTCGATGTCGAACACTCTCGGTTCGCCGGTGATCGACAACATCATTTCAAATTGTGCAGGAGGAACCGAAACACTCTTGGGAGCTGATTGCACAGTGACTCTGATGCCGGCTCCACCGCTGGACTTCCAGATCACTACCCCGGATCAGAATCTTCTGGCGTCAGAGGTGATCGCCCAGGGAATCTCTGCAGACTTTGAAATCGTGCAGATCGCTACAGACCCCGCAGATATTACTCCGACGGACGGCTTCAGTTTTGCCTATGGCCATGATCCTTCGTTGTTGGCCATCGATTCTGTGGATCTGGGGGCAGGCCTTTCCAGTTTGGATGGGGGGGCAGGCCCAGAGTTTTTCCAGGGAAGTCTCTTCCCTGCGGGTGCCGCTGTCGGCTGTCTCTACGATTTTCAAATTCAGGAAACTGTGACTTTTGATTCAGCGATCCTGGTCGCCACCTTCAACTACAGTTCCGCTGGCGGGTTGGCAAACCTGACCAATCCGGTGACGACCCAGATTCAGCAATCCACGGTTCTGGGATCCCCAGCCATCGAGAGTGTTGTGGTGGTGGGTGGGGGAACTGCCATTCAGGCCACCGTCAATCCGGCTTCTTTCACCATTCAGCCGACACCTGCTTTTACTCTCAGTGCTCCTGATCAGACCGCTTCCTTCTCGCCCACTTCAGGTACTGGCAGTTTTGACGTCACCTTTGAACTGTTGGAGGACCCGTCGAACAGTGGGTTCCCCAATGCGACTCAGGGATTTTCCATTGGCCTGGGGCATCCTTCCTCGTTGTTGTCCGTCACCGGTGGTGGAGCTGCAGGAGTGACTCTGGGATTGAACGGCGGAAACGGCCCCGATTTCTTCGACGTCAACACCTACGCGGCTGGCATCACTTTCGGTTGCGTCTACTCATTCACGAATCCGGGTACCAACACACTCCTTTTTGATGTCGCCCAACCCCTCGTCTCTGCCAGCTATGAGACGATTCCTGGTGCTTTCACAGGCCAGCAAAATCCGGTGGTTGTGTCCCTCACCAGTAACAGTGGGTTGGGATCTCCGCCTGTGGAGCAGGTTGTGGTTGTCAACAGTCAGTCCCAGGGCCTCTTTGTTGCCGGTTGCGATATTGAGTTGGCACCGGGCGGAGGAATCGATCGTGGAGATTGTAATGATGATGGCAACTTTGACATCGCCGACGCTGTTGTCCTGCTTTCGTTTCTCTTCCTTTCCGGATCCGTCAATTGCCAAAACGCCTGTGACAACAATGATGACGAACAGGTCAACATTGCGGATGCAGTGACCGCCCTTTCAGCACTGTTTACGGGAGGTCCGCCTCCCCCTGGCAATGGACAGTGTGGTCCTGATCCGACCCCCGGAACCCTGAGTTGCGATGCGTTTAATTCCTGCCTGTAAGGTGGGATTGATCGATTGTTAATCGATCGGATTCTCTACTCTGCATCAGGACCCGACCTGTCTGAAGTGACAGGTCGGGTCCTGAACTCTGCTCCGCTGACGGTGACCCAGCCCTTGAGCAGCAATTGCCCATGGTGCCTCCCTGGAATAATATGGGAGGTAATGGATTAAGAGGCTCTTTTTGTAAAACAACGAATCAAACCGGAACCTGCGCCTTTTGGTGGAGTTCTCGATTTGATCATGGCCCGTTTCGAAAGATATCGGGTCGGTTTTACAACCCATTTGCCTTTTAGATTTCTGTCAGATCTCTGCTCTTTTCGTGAGGAAGATTATAAATGAGGTTCAACTTCATAAACTCACTGTTCCTGCTCACTCTCGTTCTTGCCCCCTTCTGTGTTTCGATTTCTGCACAGGGGCAGGTACCGCAGGAAGATTCCCTGGTACGGCATTCTCATCCCGCCACGGGGAAACTCCATTTCCTGGGTGGATTGAATCATTCCCCTTTGGGTCTGCCGAAAGGGGTCACTCCTGACCTCGAAGATCCCCTGCAGGCACTTCGTATTTACGGTGCCGAGTTTGGAATTCGCTACCCGGAGGTTCAACTCCAGTTGTTGCGTACAGAGAAGTGCAACGTGGGTCAGATCCATCACACTTTTCAGCAGGTTTACCGTGGAGTGGAAGTGTTGACCGGAAATATCAAGGTCCACTTGAAAGCGGATGGTACTCCTCTCTCCATCAACGGAGATTTTTACTCCGTACCCAAAAAGTTGGAGATCTCTCCGAAGATCGGTTCCGAGCAGGCTTTGGAGCTTGCTGCGCGCGAATTGGAGCAAGTGCTTCTGATTGAGACCGATCAGCCGCGTCTTGTGATCGTCAATCCGGGTTGGTACGGCGATGATCCCATCGACCAGCCGGTCCTCGCCCATCATCTGGTCGCCGAGGGTGATGGAATGATGGCGAAAAACATTCTGGTCGATGCAAGAACAGGAGTGGTCCTCGATCACTGGCCCGCAGTCCACAGTGCTCTTCTCAGAGAGATCTATGACGGCGCCGGTGGAGGAGGCCTTCCGGGAACCCTCGCCAGAACCGAGGGGTCTCCTGCCAGTGGAGATTTGGATATCGACAACTCTTACGACACTTGCGGAGACCTCTACCGAGTCCTTTCCGATTCACTCGGAAGAGACAGCCTCGATGGCAATGGCGGACCGATGATCATCACCGCCAATTGGAATAGCAACATTTGTCCCAACGCCATTTGGAACGGCACACAGGGTGCTTTCTGTAATGGGTTGGGAACGGATGACATTATTGCCCATGAGTTGGCTCATGGTCTGACCCAGTTCACTGCAAACCTGATCTACCAAAACCAGTCGGGCCAGTTGAACGAGGCCATGTCTGACATCTTTGGTGAGGTGATTGACCTTTACAACGGAAACGCTTCCGTAGCCGGAACCCCCGGAGGAACTCCCTGGCCTGTACCGGGTACCAGTGGATCGGGTCTCGATACCCCGAACACACCGCGTACTGGTTGCAGTGATGGATCTGCACGCTGGAGAATGGGAGAGGAATCTTCCCTTGGTGCCATCCGCGACATGTTCTACCCGGAGTGTTTCAATGATCCTCCGAGTACGACGGACCCACTTTACAATCAGAATGCCTGCGGTCCCTTTGACAATGGAGGGGTTCACATCGGCAGTGGTGTTCTGAACCACTCCTTCGCCATGTTGGTGGATGGCAAGACCTACAACGGACAGACCATTACTCCGATTGGCATGACCAAGGCCACTGCGGTCTACTTCCGTGCTCTTTCAGTCTACATGACGCAGGGAACGAGCTTCCCTCAGGCAGAGATTCATATCAATCAGGCTGCTGCTGACTTGATCAACACCAACCCCATCGATCCTCGCACAGGCGTCGGCGGAGGGGTTTTCACCCAAGCAGATGCCGACATCGTTGCTTCGGTGATGACTGCAGTGGGCATGTCCGAGCTGGTTTGTGGTCAGGTACCTCCTGGTCCTCCCCCGGCCAATGACAACTGTGACGCTGCTGTTCCGGTTTTCCTCGGACTGAATGACGTTGACAGCAACAACGCCACCACTGGTGGACCCGCTCCTGACGACACTGCTTGCCCGGGCACCTTTATCGGTGATTGTGGCAATGATATCTGGTACAGCTACACCGCCCCGGAGAACGGGCTTCTGAGTGTGAGCCTGTGCAGTATCGTCAGCTGGGATACGGATCTGCAGATCTTCGACGGAAACTGTGGTGCCCTGAATCTGATCGCCTGCAACGGTGACTTTGGTGGTTGCTCCACATTCACCTCGCAAGTAGACAACGTGCCCGTGATCGGCGGCAGTAACTACCTCATCCGGGTTTCCTCCTGGAGTGACGGAACCACTGGAACAGGTCAGATGGATGTGACCTTTGTTCCCGATTCCGGTACAGGTGTAGAGAACTGCACCAACGGAGTGGACGACGACGGTGATGGTCTCGCCGACTGTGAAGATGCAGATTGCGCAACCAATCCGGTGTGCATTCCTCCTGCTGCGGGTGACGAGTGTGTCAGTGCGGAGCTCGCCTCTCTGGGAACCAATCCGTTCGACAGCACCAACGCCACCACGGGAACCGATCCGATTCCGGATCCGGCAACCTGTAATCAGGGCCTGGGTGACATGCTCGGCGACATCTGGTTTGAGTATGTGCCGACTGAGTCAGGTTCACTCTTCGTGAGTACCTGCTCCCCCGGCAGTTTTGACACCGATCTTGTGGCCTACACCGGATCCTGTGCTTCCTTGATCACTCTGGCATGCAATGGTGACGTGACACAAAACACTTCACCGACCTGTCAGCAGTACTGGTCTGAACTGACCATCGATGTGATTGCCGGTGAGACCTACTGGTTCCGAATCGGTGCGTGGGGAACTCCCCATCCTGGCAATGGTCTTCCCGGTCCCGGAGCGCTCATTCTTGATCTGACCCCTTCCGGGCCGGTCGAGGACTGCAGTAACGGATCCGATGACGATGCAGATGGACTCGCAGATTGTGAGGACCCCGATTGCCTGACCGATCCCGCCTGTGTCCCGGCGATTCCCGGTGACGAGTGTGACACGGCTGTGGTCGCAGTCCTCGGCTCAAATGCCATCGACACGACGGGTGCAACGACGGGAGCCGACCCCATCGATGATTCGAACTGTACGGGCACCTTCCTTGGCGAGTTTGTTCAGGATGTCTGGTACCAGTTCACTCCTTCCAGCACCGGTGAGCATGTGATCTCCACTTGTGACACCATCAACTTTGACTCTGATATTCTGGTTTACAGTGGCAGTTGTGGTGCACTGACACCGATTGCCTGTAATGGTGACGGAACCGGGTGCGGCGGTCTCACCAGCAGTGTTTCTGCCAACCTGAATGCTGGCGAAACGGTTCTGATCCGCGTGGGAGGCTGGAATGCCGCTGCTGTCGGTACCGGAACTCTGGAAATCAGTTCTGTGGCTCCGCCGCCGCCGCCGGAAAACTGCACCAACGGTGTGGATGATGACCAGGACGGCTTGTCCGACTGCGAAGATCCCGATTGTTTTGCAGATCCGGATTGCAACTGTCTGCCCATTTCCAATCTTCTTTGCATTCAGGGCAGCGGAACCAGTGTCAATCTCAGCTGGAACAATGGCGAAGCCTATCAGGAGATCTCTGTCATGAGAGGTGGGGCCCAGATCGCCGTACTTCCAGGCAGTAGCAGCAGCTATGTTGATTCTTCGGCTCCGTTGGGTAACCAGACCTATTCGTTGGTCCCGAGCTGTACTCCGATTCAGCAAGCACCCATGGAGAACTGTAGCGTGGATGTGGTCCAGACGATCGGCTTCATGTTCAGTGCTGGAGACGTTGATGGATCCTACAGTGCTTCAGGTGCCACCTTTGAATCGGAAATCTCCCTGTTGGAGATGGCAAGCAACCCGGGATTCCCGACTGACACCGCCGGGTTCTCCCTTGGTCTTGCACACGACAGTGCTCTCTTTGAGGCGACGGGTGCACAGGCGGTTGGCCCTCTGGCTGCACTGGATGGTGGAGCAGGTCCGGCCTTCTTCGACACATCCGTTTTTGCGGATGGTATCGGCATCGGCTGCGTCTACGACTTCAGTCTCTCACAGTCGATTCAGTTCACTTCGGCAACCGGCATCGTCTCCGTCGCATATGCGGCTTTACCTGGAGCACTGTCTGGAGCGAGTGGAACCGTGACCTCCAGTCTCGATTTCGTCCAGACTCTTGGAACGCCTCCTGTGGAATTGATTGTCTCGACAGCTGCAGGATCTGCAGTTCCCGCCGGGGGTAACTCCGGTTCCATCTCCCTGAATCCGAGCGGGTTTGTCATGACCGCCGTCGATCAGTCGGTGGAGTACCCGGAATCCACCGGAGAAGCCTCCGTCACTGTTTCGATCACCCTTGAGGAGGACCCTGGAAATACCGGATTCCCGAATGAAACTCAGGCTTTCTCATTCGGACTGGTCCATGACCCAGTGGTTCTGACCGGTCAGGGAATCAATGCTGCATCGATTCTCACTGCATTAAACGGCAACACGGGACCTGATTTCTTCGACGTGAACAGTTTCGCAGACGGCATGACCGTGGGTTGCGTTTACACCTTTGTCGGTACTGACGTCCTGACCTTTGCCACTGCCACTGAATTGGTGACCGTGGATTACTCAACGGTCGCGGCAGGGCTGATCGGGGCTGCGAATCCGACGGTAACCCAGTTGCAGTTTTCACAGACTCTGGGAACACCTCCGGTGGAACTGGTCGTGGTCGTCGGTGCAGCTTCTCAGGGAGTTCAGGGTGAGACAGGAACCATCACACTGACCCCGGTTACCGGTACAGGATTTGTCCGTGCGGATATCAATGATGACGCAGTGGTCAACCTTGCTGACGCAGTTCAGTTGCTGAATGCACTCTTCCTTGGAGGAGTGACCAACTGTGATGACGCCGCTGACACCAACGATGATGAACTGAAGAACATCGCAGATGCTGTTTATCTTCTGAGTTATCTCTTCACCAGTGGTCCAGACATTCCTGAGCCTGGTGGAAATGGAAGCTGTGGTACTGATCCGGTTGGTGATGCCCTTGATTGTGCAGAGTACAACTCGTGCCCATAAGAAGGAGTGAAACTCCTGCCCATAAGAAGTGACACCCATACTTTGGGCCATGCATCGAAAAGAGGAGTGACGCGAAAGCGTCACTCCTCTTTTTTTACAGCGGGCTCTATCAATCAGATCTCTTCGTAGTTTTCGACAGTGATCTCTGATTTGACATCGCCGGTATGCTGAGTGCTCATCGGTTCGAACAGGAGCAGGTGGGTTTCCTCTTCTGCAACTGGCTTGTGCTCCACACCTTTTGGGACGATGTAGAACTCTCCTGGGTTGATGACCACTGTTTGGTCTCGCATCTCCAGCTTTAGCTGGCCCTTCATCACCATAAACAACTCATCCTCATCATCGTGTTTATGGAAGACAAACTCTCCCTGAACTTTGGCAATGATGACCTGTTGTCCATTGAGTTCACCGATTCTCTTTGGAGACCAGTGATCGTTGAAGAGAGAGAATTTCTCAGAAATATTGACGACATTCATGACGACCCACTTTCTGGAGTCAGGGAGAAACAGATTCAGTTCCAGATTCAATCTAGCGGAGAAGTGTCTGCCGACAAGTGGGGAGCGTTCTCCTTGCAAAGGATTCCTGATTCTCGACTTGACCTGAATCCTTCCCGGTTGAGGATAAAGCAGTCTTCGATTCCCCTCATTGGCAGGGAGTGCGGAGTGGAGGGGGCCCATGGAGATTGCTGTTTATTGTTCAGCAAGTGAAACGATCCGATCTCTCTTTCTGGAGGATGCGGCTGAACTGGGAACTGCCATTGCAAAACAGGGTCATGATCTGATCTTTGGGGGAGGGAACATCGGTTCAATGGGGCGACTTGGAAGAGCGGTTCATGAATCGGAGGGAAGAGTTGTTTCTGTCATTCCCAAATTTTTTGACGATCAGGGTCTGACTCTCGCAGAGTCGGATGAAATTATTCTCACTGATGACATGCAGAAACGTCGGAAGATCATGTGGGAACGATGCAGCGGTGCACTGGTTCTTCCTGGCGGGCTGGGAACTCTTGAAGAAGCAGTGGAGTTCCTGGTACTGAATCAGTTGTCCCTGATCGACAGGCCTCTCGTTTTTGCGAATGTTGACGGCTACTGGAATCCCTTTTTTGAAATGATCGAGCACATGCTCACGGAAAAGATGCTGACGGATGAGCATTCGAGAATCTTTGATCAGGCGAAATC
>JAAXJX010000002.1 GCA_012269595.1 Planctomycetia bacterium
GTGGCGGGATCCAGGCCGGTTTCTTTTGCTCTGATGAGGAACTGATACGCCAGCTCATAGGAGTTTCTGTAAAGGCACCACTTTCCGAGGGCGATCAGGGCTTCGGTGTCATTTGGATCACTCTGAATTTTGCGTGCTGCAATGAGAGCTTCGTCTTTCAGTTTGAGATAGTCGTAGGGAGCATCCGGGTCGAGGGCGATCAGGCGCTTTCCGCGAGTCACATAAAACTCTGCTCCACCCGCTCTTCCGGTGGTGACGGTTCCTTCTGAGACATCTTCAAACTTCCACCGCATTTGCAATGTCTCTGCATCGATCAGATAGGAGTTGTAGCCGTAGGTGCGGGTCAACAGCCACTCCCCGTCCCTGGAGATGGCCAGATCGAGGATCGGCGAAGAGTGAACCCTGACCTTTTTGATTTGACCCTGATTCAGATTCATGTGCACGACGTCCCCAGACCATTGGCCTAGATAGAACTCTTCGCCATTGGGTGCGAAGCGTACGGAGTAGTTGGGGCGGACCAGATCAAACTCGTTCAACAACTCCCCTGTAGGGCGATCCCATACCCGCAAAAAAGATGCGGAGCGGGTTTTTGTCTTATTCGTGTGCTCCGAGTGATGCGCTGTCACCAATCTGTTGCCAGTGGGGCTATAACCAGCAAACCACGCCCTGTGATTCATGGGGATTTGCTTCTTCACCTCATCTGAATCGGAATTGAGAATCAGAAGATTTTTGTTCTCAGCCGAAACGAACTCTTGGCCATCAGGCGAATACTCGATGAATGCGATCCTCTTTGCTGGAAACTGACTGATCTCTTCCAGTGTCAATGAGTCCAGACGCATCCCCTCGTCTCGATAACGAATAGCGATCAGAAGTTCTGATCCATCCGGGCTGAATTTGACCGATGAAACATACTTTCCATCAATCTCCCGGGAAATCAGTTTCTTGTGTGTGACAAGATCATGCAGAGCCAACCAACCGAGTCCGCCCACTGCAATCACATCCTCTGTGGGATGCACATCGAGTGCTGTTGCGTTACCCAGCAGCACTTCCTCGTCGTCACCCCAGATTTCTTCTCCCCAAACAAACCAGTCGCGGTTCATATTATCGACCGATAAAAATCGGTCGCTGCTGGCGAAGTAGGACATCCTGGAGTAGACCCACCCCCCCTGAAAAACCCACTTCAGATCATTCAGATTGTCGAGATTGCACAGAGTAATTTCACCCTCCCTGCGAACGACGATGGCGTGATTTCGATCCGGGGCCTCGAGCAGTTGAATCACATCGCCGGACATGGAGAGACGATCCAGTTCCTCGCCGGTCAGACGATCCAGAAGGACGATTTCCACTCCCGATCTGGCCAGTATTCTCCGCTGGTCTGAAAGAAAGATGCCTTCACCGGAATCTGTCCCGCCAAAACTCCAGACCTGTTCCCCTGAATCGGATTGATAGAGGGCAAGCGATTTCGTTCCCTCTCCCGATCCAACCAGAAAATGCTTCCCATCTTCGGAGTAATCAAAGGAGTAGACCCCCTGACTGGAAACCTCTAATGGCAAAGTCAGCGGTAATGCGTCTTCCTCATCAAGGTTCCAAACATCCACTCCATGTTTTTGAAGCAGAGCGATTTGTGAATACCCATGCTGATCTTTATGTGGTCGAAATCGAATCCAGAAAATTCTGGAATCTGACTGGATAGTTCGTTCCAGTTTCCCATTTTGCGCATCCCGGATTTCGACGAGAGATGAATCCGCACTTCTCTTCAATATTCCCAGTCTTTTGTAATCGGGGGAAAAGGCCAATCTGATAATTCCTATTGGGTCGTCTCTGAATTCATCCCTCACAGTTGTGAACTCATTCAGTCTTTGACCACTGTCGATATCCAAAACCTGAATGTCTTTCCCCTTGGCCACATACAAATGACCTTCGATCGGATTGTGGGCATAACAGTCCGGGTATCCCGGCGATTCACCCCGCATTTCACCATAGGAATATTTCAAAGTCGGTGCATGGGCTTCCCTGAAGGCATCTGCCAAGTAAAGATTGGCCGGGAGAGTCGGTTCATCGAGCCGTTCCTCGATCATCAATGCCCGGGCAAACAATTCCTGAGCTTGCAAAGGGCGTTGATCCTTGAGGAGAAATGCCCCCTGAGATTCAAGCGCCTTTGCAAGTGCACTTTCAGATTCCTTGCGAGCCTGATTGATCCCCTGAAAGAAATTGATCAATCCGATCACCAAAACAGCGATCGCCAGAAGAGCGACGGTTCCGCTTCCAAGAACCATCGGGCGATTGCGTTGGTACCACTTCCTTGCCACTTCCCCCGCTGAATAATCAGCGGCGGCCATTAGATTTCCTGTGAGGAAGTTTTCCAAATCACTTCTGAACTCGAGGATGGATGAGTAGCGATCTTCGGGTTTTTCTGCTGTGGCCTTGAGGCAACAGGCCAACAGATCTGCGGGGATATGAAACCCAGACCGGATTTGCCACACCTTATTCTCTTCCAGGAGAGCCCGTGTTTCATCGGCCCGCCCGGGAACCTTCGCTGTCAAGACTTCAAAAAGGATGGCTCCCAAGCCGTAAACGTCCACTCTCTCATCACACTTGTTTCGCTCTCCTCTTAACTGTTCCGGTGCTGCATATGCGGGAGTTCCCAACACTTCTCCACCCATACTGAGCTCAGACCGGGAATCCGTTGTGGATGCATCGTCGGTGAAATCTTCGATGCCTTCTATCGCCGCCACTCCCCAATCCATGACGTAAACCTCGCCATAGGATCCCAACAGTATGTTTTCGGGTTTCAGGTCACGATGAAGGACACCCTGCCCGTGGGCGTAAGCCAACGTGTTGCATATACTGATCAGGCGGGTCACCAACGTTCGAAGTTGCTCCAGCCCTCCACTGAGGTGGAAACCAGCGATCGCCTCCTTGAATGTTGTTCCCTCTACCAATTGCATGGTGTAGCAGGGTGGATCTGCCATCAGGTAACGATCGTGGATGGGGCAGATTCCCGGATGTGAAAGCAGTGACAGAACTCTCGTTTCCCGGGCCAATCGCTCATAGGCGGCCCGTCGGTCCAACAGTTCTGATCTCAGTGATTTGACTGCGACCTTGCGTTGAAGATCCAGATCTTCAGCGATCCAAAGGGCTCCCATACCACCCACAGCAAAGGGAGTTTCCTCAACTTTGTAGCGGCCAAATTCATCGTCTTCGCCCTGCAGAGGTCTGGCTTCGGTCACGCCATCTCTTTCAGTGATTGATCCCTGTATTCTGCGATGGCTTCCGCAAGAGGAGCCGTTAACTGCGCCAATTCATGGAGCGCTTCTTCTCTGCTTAAACAGCAAGACTCCAGACGGTAGCGAACCAACCAATTGAGAAACTGTCGGCGTGCTTTTGCCCTATGACGAAACGCCTTGCTCACCGAAGAGGAAGTAGTCTGAGAGCCTTGCTTCAACTTCTCTGTTACTTCACTCAGGGTCAGCCCGCTGAAATCAGAAATGAATGCTCGCCAAGATGAGTGATCATCCCGCTTCATAACCTCCAATGTGCTGTTGACCAGATCTCTGCAGATTTCCTGATCGATGGTCCGTTCTACATCTCTCAGCCAATCGGATGATTCCTGGATATATTCAATCTCCTCCGTTGCGAGATGG
>JAAXJX010000055.1 GCA_012269595.1 Planctomycetia bacterium
GGATCCCCCGGGACAGTGGCTTGGAAATCGGGGCTCCCCTTGTTCAGACCCCCTCCAATCCCGTATCTTCCCCTGATCGAAGCGGTTCTTCCTGAGGGAGGATTCACTTCATTCGCGGGGAGTGCCCAAAGGTTCGGCGGGGGATGTGTCCAAGCATTCTGCCGGGGTGGCATTTTCTGTGCTGCCTGCCCTGTTTCGTTGATTCTGAAACCAGCGTTTCGGATGAATGGGTCTCCGAAGGTGTTTCGGAACAGCGGTGGGTTTGACGACAGGGTTTATCCGGAGAAGGGTTTCTTTTTCGGCGATCCGATTTTTCAGTCAGCACAGAATGTCATGGGTCTGGCCCGCACTGATTTCAACTGACGATATCGGCGGCACCGAAGTGGTGTTGCCGACTTTGATGACGGACCGAAGGAGGTACGCCCCATGCGAGGAGTCTTTTCCCCGCAATCTTCGTTGCGATACATCACACTGGCCCTGATCGGGCTGCTGTGTCTTCCCTGTATGCCTGGCAAGGTGCACGCGATCGATTTCAACTTGCTGGATGGCAGGGTCACCGGGCAGTTCAGCACGACTGCCAGCATGGGACTCTCGTGGCGAGTTTCCAGTCGGGACCAGTCCATCATTGGAACCACCAATGGCGGAACTGCGTTTTCACTCAATGGTGACGACGGCAACCTGAACTACGACAAGGGAGATATCTTCTCCAAAAACTTCAAGATTCTTCATGAGATCGCATTTGATTTTGAAGACTACGAGTTTTATGTGCAGGGCTTCTACTTCCGCGACCTCGCCATTCGAAAAGGGGAAGTTCTGCAAGAGGGGCGCCCGGAGATTTCGGGTACCACCGTACGCTTCGCCGGAAGAAACGCTGTTCTTCTCGATGCCTGGGTGCGTCGGGAGTTCGACCTGGGCGACAAGCCGGTGCTGTTCACACTGGGAAGTCAGGTGATCAACTGGGGTGAGAGCACGTTCATCCAGAACGGTCTCAATACCATCAATCCGGTCGACGTCTCCAAGTTGCGTGCAGCAGGTTCCGAGATCAAGGAAGCTCTGGTGCCGGTACCGGCACTGAAGTTCGATTTCGACCTGACCGACACCATCGCCATTCAGGGTTTCTACCAGCTGGGCTTCCGCAAGACCCGTCTTGAGCCCTACGGAACCTTCTTCAGCACCAGTGACATCGCTTCCCCCGGAGGCAACGTGGTGCTGCTCGGATTTGGTGTCGATCCAAACGTGATCGATACTCCTCCTGGCCCCGCCACTCCCGGTTACAACGCACCGGTGGGTGTGGGTGTGACCCGGACCGGCGATCGCGAAGCCAGTGACTCCGGTCAGTACGGAGTTTCCGCTCGCATGTTCAGTGATCTCTTTGGTGGTGCCGAGTTCGGTTTCTACTACACCCATCTGCACAGCCGTCTGCCCCTGATCAGTTCCATCACCGGAACCGAGGCCGGAGTGGCCGCGGGCAACTACGGGGCTTCGGCGGAGTACTTCCTCGAGTTCCCGGAAGACATCCAGACCTTCGGTGCAAGTTTCAACGCCGATCTGGGAACCACCGGCTGGGCGATCCAGGGAGAGGCCTCTCTTCACCTCGATCAGCCACTTCAGGTTGATGACGTTGAGATCCTGCTCGCTTCTCTTTCGCCGCTGAATGCCGTCTTTGGACAGAACCAGCTGGGAGCCTTCGATTACAACGAAAAGGTCACCGGCTACGTGCGCAAGGACGTGGCTCAGGCCCAGTTCACTGTCTCCCGAATCTTCCCCGGTCTTTTCGGAGCGGATCAGGTTGTGGTGGTCGGCGAGCTTGGCGCGACGATGGTCAACGAGTTTGACGACAAGAATCAGTTCCGTTACGAAGCGGTGGGAACCTACACCTCCGGTAACCCCTTCTTCACCTCTCTCGGTATCCAGCCCGGAACCGAGTCGATCGACGCTTTCCCGGATCGCCTGTCGATGGGCTACAGGATTCTTTCCCGTGCCTCTTACTTCAATGCTCTTGGACCCCTGCCGCTGGTTCCCCAGATCGCCTACTACGACGACTTCAAGGGAACCTCACCGGTACCGGTGGCCAATTTCATCGAGGGACGGAAGACCCTCAGTCTTTCGGTGGGAACCGGTGCGCTCGGTCTTTGGGACGTGCGCCTGGGTTACACCAACAGTTTCGGTGGCGGGCGCTATAACCTGCTGAATGACCGGGACTTCATGTCACTGACCGCGAGTTATTCCTTCTAGGAGGAGAGACAGAAATGCTGAATAAAACCTGGATCACTACTCTCGTATTGCTGAGCAGCCTCGCGCTGCTCGCTGCCAACGGTGCAGCACCACAGGATGGGGCCGAGCGTCTCGGCAAGGATCTGACTCCTGTTGGAGCGATCAAGGCTGGAAACAAGGACGGATCCATCCCGGCCTGGAATGGCGGACTGACCAAGCCGGTCGCCGGCTGGAGTTCGGGAGATCACTACGTTGATCCCTTCCCTGGTGACAAGATTCTCTACACCGTCACCGCAGCCAATGCCGACAAGTACAAGGATCTTCTTTCGCCGGGTCAAATGGCGATGCTGAAGAGATACCCGGACACCTGGAAGCTGAATGTCTACGAGTCTCGCAGAACTGCTTCTTACCCCGAGGATATCTATGCAGCCCTGAAAGAGAATGCGACGACCGCTTCTCTGACCGACGATGGCAATGGCGTGCAGAACTGTCGCCGCACTTCGCCCTTCCCCATCCCGACCGAGGGACTGCATGGCATCTGGAACCACGTTCTGAGATACCGTGGAAAGTCGACGAAAAGAACTGTCGGTCAGGTGGCTCCGATCGCCGATGGCCGTCACACCATGGTGACCATCGAAGAGGAAGTGCTCTACCGTTACAATGCTGAAGGCATGACTTCGGAGAGTTCCGACAACGTTCTCGCCAAGTTCTACCAGGGAGTCACCGGCCCTCCGCGGTTGGCAGGAACCAAACTGCACGTGCACGAAACTCTCGACCAGACCTCCGATCCTCGCAAGGCGTGGGTCTACAACAAGGGTCTTCGCCGGGTTCGCCGTGCTCCTCAGGTCTCCTTCGACAACCCTGGAACCGCCAGTGACGGTCAGCGCACCAACGACCAGTTCGACATGTTCAATGGCAGCCCCGAGCGTTACGAATGGAAGCTGGTTGGGCGTCGTGAACTGCTGGTGCCTTACAACTGCTACAAGGCCCACAATGCGGAAAAAGATCCTGCGGATCTGATTCAGGCAGGGCACCTCAATCCGGACCTGCTTCGTTACGAGAAGCACCGTGTCTGGGAAGTGGATGCAGTGGTCAAGGATGGAACGAGTCACCTCTACAAGCGAAGAACCTTCTTCTTCGACGAGGATTCCTGGCAGGCACTGGTCATCGACCAGTACGACAACTCCGACAACGTCTGGAGAGTTTCCGAAGCCTACCCCATCATTTACTACGATGTTCCGGCCTTGTATGACACGCTCATCTCTCACTACGACCTGCAGAACGGTCGTTACCTGACCATTGGTTTCAATGCCGCTGGACAGGTCGAGAAGTGGGTCGATGATCTGAAGGACAGCCAGTTTACTCCTGCGGCGCTCCAGCGTCGCGGCAAGCGCTAAGAATTTGCCAGCGGCTCCCCGGAAACGGGGAGCCGTTTTCAATTCTGTCTATCCCGAATTCAGCCCGACTCATTTTTTCCTATGAATCATGGGCAAGAATCGCAGGCTCGGCGGGCCATGGGGGAATATCGAGGTAAACAAGTCGTGGAAGTGAACAACGTGAACAGATTCCATTTATCGATGCTCATCTTCTGTTTGATCGGTGCCCTGGTTCTTTCACTGGGCGTTCAGTCCGACCCCGCCAATCCGATCGCTGCCGCTGACGGAAAACAGACAGGATCAACACCACTTCCTGATCAATCTTTCATGATGTCTGCCAACAAGGTGGCCAATGCGCTCTATCTCGCAGGGGATCTTGCAGGAGATCGGGTGATTCTGGTGGGTGAGCGTGGCCTTGTTCTCCGGTCCACAGATCGGGGAAAGAACTTTGAACAAGTGCCGGCACCCACACGCAGGCTGCTTTCCGATGTCGAACTGCGGGAAGATGGTGTGGCCATCGCTGTTGGTCATGAGAGCACCATTTTGAGGTCGCAGGACGGCGGAGAGACGTGGCAAGTGGTTTACCACGATCCAGAACAGGATCTGGCGCTCTTCTCCGTTGCCGACGAAGGCGAAGGGAACTGGGTAGCGGTGGGGGCTTTTGGTCTCGTGCTGGTCAGCTCCGACGATGGCGTGACTTGGGAACAGTTCCTGGTTAGCGAGGATGGACCCCACTTGTATTCTGTCCGGGTTCACAGCGAAGGCCTTTTGGCGGTTGGGGAATTCGGTTCTCTCTTTTCCAGCAAGGATCACGGCGAGAACTGGAAAATGTTGCCAGTACCCTACGAGGGAACACTTTTTGACATCCTGATCATGAAGGATCGCTGGATCCTGATGGGCTTGCGTGGAAACCTCTGGGAGGGCAACGCCTCGGAATGGAAACAGATCGATCACGGATCGGAAGCCACTCTTTTTGGTGGAGCGATGCTGACAGATGACACGGTCATCGTCGTGGGGGCTGAGGGGGTCACACTGATTCGTTCTCCCGAAACCGGAGAGTGGACGCACAAGATTATTCAGGAAAAAGATCGTCGATTGCTGTCGGCTCCCTTGCCTCTCCTCGACAACTCTGTACTGGGTCTCGGGGAAAAGGGATTCCGTTGGATCTTCGGCCGTGGAAACCAGGGAACCGGTGAAGGGGAGGGACGATGAAGAATTGGCTCTCCAACCTTCTCTTTGAGAAAAGTCGTCTGGTTCTGTGGGGATTGGCTCTGGTCACTCTCTTTCTGGTGTTTCAGGCGAGTCGCCTTGCCATCGATGCGGGTTTCGAAAAGCAGTTGCCCGTCGATCACCGCTGGATGGAAGTCTTCCGCAAATACCAATCACAATTTGGCGGAGCCAACCGTCTGTTGATTGCGGTTCGCGATAAACAGGGAGATCTCTTCAACGCGGATTCTCTGGAAAAAGTGCGCCTGGTCACCCGGGCCCTCGAAGCGATTCCGGGGGTGGATCGGTCATCGGTGACTTCCATCTTCACTCCCAATGTTCGATTTGTCCGGATTGTCGAGGGCGGTTTTGACGGCGGAAATGTGGTGCCTGCGGATTGGAAACCGACTCCCGAGATGGCCCAGATGGTGCGTGAAAACGTCCTTCAGTCGGGGCAGGTAGGGCGTCTGGTTGCCAATGATTTCTCTGCGGCGATGGTGACCGCGAGATTGATCGAGACCGATCCCAATACCGGGCAAGCTCCCGACCCCATCGAGGTGGGAGCCCTGCTGGAGGAACGGATTCGTGCCCCCTTCGTGGATGACCGGATCGACGTTCACATGATCGGGTTCTCGAAGGCGGTTCACGATATCGCCTCCGGAGCAGCGATGGTGGCGGCCTTCTTCCTGATCGCGCTGGGAGTGACAGCCTTTTTTGTGCGTGGATTCACCCGGTCATGGCGTTTGACCCTGTTGCCGCTGGCGACTTCCCTGCTTGCGGTGGTCTGGACGATGGGTGGGATCACCACTCTCGGGTATGGTCTCGATCCCATGTCGATTCTGGTGCCTTTCCTGATCTTTGCCATCGCCATGTCCCATGGTGTGCAGATGGTGGGGGCACTCTCCGCAGGACTGAAGGATGGCCTGTCTCCTGCAGAAGCCTCAAGGAAGGCCTGGGAGCAGTTGCTTACCCCGGGGTTTGTCGCCCTCGTCAGTGATTCTGTCGGTTTCCTGACCCTGCTCTTCATCGAGATTCCGGTGATTCAGCATCTCGCGGTGATGTCTGCGACCGGAGTGCTGTTGATCTTTGGTACCGGTTTCATGCTCCTGCCACTGTTGCTTGCGCGCATCCAGTCCAGTCCGGAACTGATTGAAAGATTGAGTCGACCGATGCCACGACGGGAAAATCTGTGGCAGAGAGTCAACTCTGCGACGAAACCCGGTGTGGCGTGGGCACTGGTACTGATCGCACTGGTAGCAGGTTTGTTTGCCTATGATTCTGCAAACAGGGTCATCATCGGGGATGCGGATCAGGGTCTCCCTGAGCTGCGTCCTGAATCTCGCTACAACATCGATTCGGTGACGATCGCCAACTCATTCTCGATCGGTGTTGACCTTTTGACGGTCATCGTTGAAAGCCATCCCGATGGCAGTATCGATCATGGCGTCATGGATCTGATCGATGAGTTCCAGTGGCAGATCAGCCAGGTGGAAGGGGTACGGTCTACCCTGTCCTTGCCACAGGCTTCGAGAATCCTGACCGCTGCCTGGAGCGAGGGATCTCCCAAGTGGCGAGAACTGCCCCGGAACAGTGACATGCTCGCCCAGTCACTTTCGAGTATCGATACCTCAAGTGGTCTCCTCAATTCGGATGCCAGTGTCATGACGGTGATGGTCTTCACCGAGGATCACAAGGCGGCAACGATTACGCGGGTGACCGAAGCTGTGGAGAGATTTGATGATCTCTATGGAGTGGATGGGGTGGCGCGATTTGAATTGGCCACCGGAAATGTGGGGGTCATGGCAGCCACCAATGAGGTGGTCTCCGAGGCGCAGTTGAGAATGCTGCTGACGATTTACCTGGTCGTCGTCGTACTCGGCCTGCTGGCGTTCCGGTCTATCAGGGCGACACTCTGTGTGGTTCTGCCCTTGGTTCTGGTCAGTATTCTCTGTTACGCACTGATGGTTTACCTCGGAATCGGACTCAAGGTTTCGACGTTGCCGGTTGCCGCATTGGGTGTGGGAATCGGAGTGGACTACGGAATTTACCTCACTCACCAGTTGTTGATTGCACGCCGATCGGGATTGTCTCTTTCTGAGGGATATCTGGTCGCCTTGCGCAGATCCGGAAATGCGGTTCTGGTCACCGGCCTGACTCTGGCGGTGGGAGTGGCAACATGGATCTTCTCTGATCTCAAGCTGCAGGCGGATATGGGAGTTCTTCTGAGTTTCATGTTTGCGGGGAATATGCTGGGAGCACTGCTTCTGCTGCCGGCATTGCAGTGGGTCCTCCCTGGAGGTGGGTCAGAAAAGGGTGGCGACGAAGCCGAACCCCAAACCAGTTCTTGATCGGTTTCTGAAACAAAAAAGGCCGCAACCTTCTGTAAGGTTGCGGCCTTTTTTTATGTTCCTGCCGATTTCAGTTAATCGTCGGAGGCCTTTTTTGCCCAATCACGATTGGTGATTTCATTGGAGGAGGCGGGGATCTCACCGGTGGCAAAGTGATCGACCGCGATCGCTTCACTGCGGGCCTGCTCTGCGGAATGAATCCGAAGAGCTCCTTCCTGATCGATGATTCCTTTTTCGAGACCTTTCTCGATCAGCACCGGCAAGGGAGCCTTGGCCAGAGTGCCACTGCGAACAGCCTTTTTGAGTGCATCCCGGTCCTTCTGGGCTGCGACCACTTTTTCAAGGGCGTCCTCCAGAGTCCACAATCCGGGGGAGGAAGTGGGTCTGGACATCACCGAACCGGTGAGGGAATGCCAAAGCTCACCCCCGTCGAGGAGGCGGGCACAGACCTTCGCACTCAATTCATCGGAGGGGCCATTGCTGCGAGGTCCGCCGGGAACCCCGATCAGTTTCAGTCCCCAGGCGGCCGGTCTCAGGGGCAGGTTGTCGAGGAATCCACCCATCGCCTTTTCTGTCTCACGAACACAAATCTGCATCAGGTAGTCGACGACATCCCGGTCTCTCTCCGGGCGGCCTTCATCCTGAAACTTTTTCAGGGCTGCAGAGCCAACGACCATCCAGGTCAAGGCATCTGCAAGTCGGCCGGTCAGGTGTTCCTTGCGCTTGAGAGCTCCACCCAGGGTTCCCATGGCGGCGTCAGTACACAATGCAAAGGCACTTGAGAGTGCGGTCAATTTCTGGTGACTGCGTCCGATGGAACCGGCGAAGTGGCGCGCACCGTAACGGGAACCGGTCAATCGATGGATCAGGCTCTGAATCGCTGTCGAAACGACAAAGCCGACGTGACCCCAGAATGCCTGGTCGAAGGCTTTGAGGTCATTCTCCTCCACCGCCGCCAACTCCTTTTGGACCCAGGGGTGACAGCGCACTGCTCCCTGACCAAAGATGATCAGTGTTCGAGTAAGAATGTTGGCACCTTCAACCGTGATCCCCACGGGAACAGCGGAGTAGGCATTGGCCAACTCATTACGGGGACCGCGGCAGATCGCATTTCCTGCGACTACATCCATGCAGTCATTGACGACTTTCCGAAGTGTTTCGGTGGCAAAGGCCTTGGCCACGGCACTGATCACTGCAGGCTTTTCACCACTGTCCACGGCGAGAGTGGTGGAGAGTCGAAGAGCATCGAGTGCATAGACGTGGGCGGCGGAGCGAACGAGGGGTTCCTGAACTCCTTCAAAGCGGCCGACAGGCAAGCCGAATTGCTCTCGAACCGAGGCGTGGGCTGCGGCAACACGCAGGGAGAGTTGTGCCCCTCCAGTAGAGCTGGAAGGCAGCATGATACCCCGTCCTGCGGACAGGCACTGCATCAGCATCGTCCAGCCTTTGCCGCATCCATCCCTGCCACCGATGACCGTCTCCAGGGGAACAAAGACATCCCGTCCCCGGGTTGGGCCATTGAGGAAGGGAACCCCGAGGGGGTCGTGGCGCTCACCGGTCTCGACACCCGGGGTGTCGGCGGGAATCAGGGCGCAGGTAATTCCCAGATCTTCCTTGTCACCGAGGAGGTGGTCCGGATCGTAGAGACGGAAGGCGACGCCGATAAGGGTCGCCCGGGGAGCGAGCGTGATGTACCGCTTCTCCCAGTTGAGCCTCATGCCGAGGACCTTTTCTCCGTCCACTTCCTCTTCAACGATGACACCGTGAGAGGACATCGATCCGGCAGCGTCCGATCCGGCTCCCGGTTCGGTCAATGCAAAGCATGGAATCTCGGTTCCCTTGGCAAGTCGTGGCAGTAACTGCTTCTTCTGATCTGTCGTTCCGTAATGAAGCAGCAACTCACCCGGTCCCAGTGAATTCGGAACCATGATGGTGACGGCGAGGGCATTGCTAATGGTGGCCGCTTTGGAGATGACAGTGGAGACCGCAGTAGCGGAAAAACCGAGTCCGCCATACTCCTCCGGGATGATCATGCCAAAGAAACCGTGGTCACAGAGAAACTGGAATGCTTCCTCTGAGATCGATCCGTTTTGGCGATCCTCCCAGCAATCGACCATCGTTGCCAACTCAGCGAGGGGGCCGTCGATAAATTCCTGTTCACGGGCGGAGAGTTCAGAAGTGCCCTGTCCCAGGTAGGCATGCCAATCGGGACGGCCACTGAAAATCTCACCGTCCCAACCCACGGTTCCGCCCTCGAGGGCTTCTTTTTCGGTTTCACTGATGGCGGGCAGGATGCCACGAATGATCTTCATCACCGGACGGCTGAGGAGCTGCGCTCTCAGGGGGGAAACGAGGGCAAAGAGGGCAAACAGGAAATAGACTCCGAAATAGACGGTACCGCCATTGGAGCCCCAGGACTCGGGCCAGCCGATCCAAAGGGGATCGAGACCGACGATGAGGCCGGTCAACAGCACTCCCCAGCGAACAAGGCCCGCTGCTGCGAGAAACAGGCCGGGCAGAAGCGCTGCAACTCCGTGAAGAATCAAATCGAGCAACTGCGGATTTTCCATGAAGGTCTCCTATTTCACTCGCGGTCGTGGTCTCACTCGGGATCGCCGGTGGGACCCTCGTTAATTCTCTCATCATCTGCCAAAAGATCCCAACCCAGTACTGACGTCATCATATCGATGATCTCCAATGGATTGATTCCCAAGTCGAAGTTGAAAAAGAGCAGGGTGCCGGAGAAACCGATCCACGTATCCCGACTGAGTTGCTGATGGGGCGTTAATGCCTCAAGAGAGGGGGCACGGGTCAAAATGGGATTGGGGGCAAGGCGATGCAGACGGAGAAGGCTGCAATTCTCTCCAGTAATGTAGTTATTGCCGGACAGGGATAAGTTGGCGATCAAAATTTGATCAGGAGATGAAAGTCCCCAATTTTCAAACAGATCCTCGTTGCCGATGAGTGCTGCGGGGAGGGCAAGGGTCGAGACTGGAAATGCGGCGGTTCGCAATTGACCGACCGGTTGACCAGGGCGGGGATCCCAGCCGATGTTCTGGCGTGGTTTCAGGGCCAGGTCGCCGACTCCAATCGCCGGGTGTAGCCAGTCGGTCGCCTGAGCTTCGAGATAGATTCCCAGGCCGAGGCCTGCCTCGACATGGAAGCAATCGGCCAGATCTTTCTTCAATGGAGCAGAGCACCCACTGATGAGCAGGAATGTTCCCAGAAGAATCGAAGAACTGACTCGCAACATCGTCGGGACCTTCCCGGAAATCGTCCTTTGACGGTCGGAGTGGGGGCTTCCCCTCTCCCCGGCTTGTTTTAACATTTTCAGAGTCAACGTGGGGAGGGAAATCACAGTTCCAGCCTCAGGTTGCTCAGGGACAGGTTTTCTCGGAGCGGAAAGCAGTAACAGTGAAGACAGCGATTCAGCCATTGTCACTCTGGGGTCAATTTATGGGGCATTTTACTTCCGTAAGCCTATGGGCCCTTCTTGTCCTCTCAGGAATTCCTGTGGTGGGCTTTTCCCAAGATGTTCCTCCCGAGGTGATCGACAGGGATCGATCGGTGCGCAAGCAGTCGGATGCGCGCAGTGAAGCGTTGGATCAGGTTAGAGAAGGGGTGGCGAGCGGGTCCCCCGAGGTGGTTCTCGATTTCCTCGGCGATGCATCCGGCATGGTCAGGGATGCGGTCTTCTCCCGACTGCGAAAGTTATCCGGAGAAGAGTTGGAACAGGTGGTGAAAGCGTGGTCTCGACATCCGTTGCGCAAAGCGGCACCGGAAACCCGTGATCTCATCGAATCCGGATTGGCGGAAGCTCTCGTTCATCAGCCGCGCCCTGCGGTAGCAGACTGGTTGCTGTCGGTCGCCAGTTCAAAAAAATCAGGACAGGCTTCCCGTGAATTATCTCTGGCTGCTTTGGCGCAACTTCCCCAGGGGAGTCTCGACAAAAAAACGCTGCGTACATTGATTCGTCTGGCAGACAAGGAGTCCTCATGGTGGATCCGTGGGGAAGCCCTGCTCGCTCTTTCGCGACTCGATCCCGAAGCGGCAGAAAAATCGGTCTCCCGAGCGTGGAATGAGAAACGCCTGTGGCCGATGAGGCTCATCAGCCTTCAGGCTCAAGTTCATCTGGATTCAGCGGTCGCGATCGAACGGGCGACAACACTGTTGGAGGAAGAGATTCGTGATCGACAGGGGATCTGGGATGGAAGAATTGAGCGTGCGGCTCTCCAGTTACTGGGCGAAGAGGTTTCAAGGTTGCCCCGCGCTGAGCGTGTTGAAACCATCGAGACATTGATTGCCAGAGCGATGGACGCAGAAGGTGAAAGTTGGCATCCGGAGATCCCTGTCCTGCGCAAGTTGACGGGCGTTGACCTGTCCACACGCCGCATTACCTCCTGGGACTCCTGGTGGAAAAGTCGCAAAAAGCAGTGGCTTGCCGGGGAGAAGCCGACGGCAGAAAAAGGTGAACCAGCGGATGAAGAGGGAAAGACCCGGGTCGTCGAGTACCACGGTGTTCCCATCGACTCAAAACGCATCGTTTTTGTCTCCGATGTTTCAGGGGGGATGTCGCGAACCCTCGATGGTGAGTTTGACGGTTCGGGGCCCCGTCGTCTGGAAGTTGCTCGCAAGGAGTTGCTCAGGGTTCTTGGAGAGTTGCCCGCAGAATCTTTGGTGCAGGTGATGTTTTTCGCCAGTTTGCGAATCCCTGTTCTTCCTTCACCTCAGATTCTTGCTCGCTGTCACAAGGTGTTAAAGAAGCGAATCAGTGAGCAGGGAGTTCCTCAAGGGAGAGGTGAATCCCGGGGCAATCTGTATGGTCCCTTGCGTGCGGCCATCATGGAGCCGGGAATCGATACGGTCATCCTGCTCACAGAGGGTGCGGCCACGGAGGGTCGTATTCACGATGGGGATCGTTTGTGTTGGCATGTCGAGCGCTGGAACCGCTGGTCCAGAGTTCGTGTTCATGTTCTTTCTGTGGGAAGACTCTCCGGCGGGAACCGGGCATTTCTGGAAAAACTGGCGGTTGGGAACGGCGGCGAGTTTCATGACATCGATGACCGTTTGGGAAAGATCGAAACGGGAGATCGCTACTGAATCGGGTGCCGACACGGGACGAGCGGGAAGTAGTGAGCGTCGAGCACTACTCACTATTCCAGAAATACACGTTCCAATCTCCAGGTGGCCTGCCCTTCCTGAAAAGCCAATTCCAGGATGTCTCCGGAGTCGACAGTAACCGTGAAGCCGTGAACCGGTGGCTGGAATGAACGATCGACCCAATGGGAGTGATTTTCAGTGACCTTGAATGAGCGTCGATTCCAGCACAGTGATATCACTTCGATCCGATCATTTCGGTAGCGAATTACGACCTCTTCCAGTGGCTCATCGACCCTTTCCTCGCGAACAACCGTCATTGTGACTCCGGTTGTTGTGAGGAGCTTGAACCTGGTTTCGAGACACGGGTTTGCGGACGTCGAAATCGCCTCACTACCCCGATCAGTTTGCCAAAGATCTGGATCTCTCCCATCTCGGCCTTCAATTCCAAAGGAGGAAAATCGGGGTGAGCCGATTCCAGAAACACTTTGGAACCCTCGCCCTTTCCCGATGTCATTCGCCAGCGTTTCAGGGTGCCTTCCCCTTCGATGGTCACTGCGGCGATCTCACCATTTTCGGCATGGGATTGGCGACGAATGACGGCGTGATCTCCAGAGTGAATCCCGGCGTCGCGCATGCTCTCTCCTTCGACGAGAAGTGCGACGACGTCGTTTTTTTGACCAAAGGCGGTCGGAGCCATCTCCAACCATTCATCGGGAGATTGCCCCTGATCCAGGCAACTTTCGATGGGGATTCCCGCTGCGATCCTGCCGACCACAGGAATCGATTTGTCTGTTTCAACGGGATTCACCATGGATGGATTGGGAGCCCAGCTGCGGGAGCCACCCCCTGCGACCTGAATGATCCAGCCCTCTTCGGAGAGATTTTTCAAATGTCGATGTGCGGAAGCGGGGGAGGAAAGGCCGAGTTGGTCCGCCAACTCTCTGACGGTGGCGGGTCTTCCCTGTCCCTCGAGTATGAGATGGAGCATCCGCTCCCGGGTGCTTCCTGTCGGATCCGGTGTAGTGAGGGCCCGTGAAGTAGTGGTCGAAGATTTCGTCGAAGGGCCCACCGGCGATACAGAGCCGGATGTGGATTTGTTTCCACTCTTCCGGGAGGTTCCCGGTGAAGACTTGTCGCTGGATCGTCGACGGGATGCTGGCACTGCTGGACTCCCCTGAATTGAGTGGCTGGGTCGCCGGAGCGACGTCAACTTTCAGGATGGCGAACGTTTGTTCGTGAGTCAAGAAGGCTTCAGGGGCGAGTTCCGTGTTCGGCGGTGATGGTCGGAGTCAGACCACCGCGAACGTAGAAATGACCGGTGACCTTGAACCAACGGGGTTCGCATGCCGCCACCATGTCGTCGAGGATCTGATTGGTGATGGCTTCATGAAATGCGCCTTCATCCCGGTATGACCACAGGTAGAGCTTGAGGGATTTGCTTTCGATGCACTTTTGATCGGGGATGTATTCCAACTCGAAGCGGGCAAAATCCGGTTGCCCGGTCAATGGACACAAGCAAGTGAACTCAGGGCAATCAAAATGAATCACGAAATCCCTGCCCGTGTTGGGATTCGGAAAAGTATCGAGGTTTCTGCTGGGTTGGGTGGACATGGGATCCCCTTCCTCAAATGAAGACAGTGCCGCATCTTAGCGGTATGGCACCGGGTTGGGGAGACATGTCCGGGGAATCCCGGAGAAAGGTGAGGGATTGGGGCAGCCCCAGGGGGATATTGGATGGAACCCCATCCCGGGAGAGATATATTTGGAACAGATATGCCACATACGACAAGGGTCACCTGACGGCCGGGGGATCTTTGGTGGTTCAGGAGAGCGGCAGCGGGTTCGAGTGCGAGTTGCCCAACAGTGAGGGAAGATTGGCAGTGGAGAGTTCCAGGCACATCATTCTGGGTAATGGATCCGAACTGAGACGGGTTCTGTCCCTGATCGAGGCGGATCCTCACCATGAGTGTGTTGGCTGTATTCCCTGGAAGGGGACCGATCCATCCCTTGATCCTGCAGATCCGGGCCTGGGGGTCCACCTTTGGTTGGGTCTCGTTGACCATTTGGAGGATCTGGTTGCCACTCACCGATGTTCAGTCGTGTTGGGAATCTCCTCTGCCGAAGAACGCTGGCAAGCTCTTGGAACTCTTTCCTCTCTCTCGATCGAACCTGCTTCACTGATCTCTGCGGATGCCCACGTGGATCCACACGTGAACATCGGTGCTGGAACTGTGATTCACCAAAGCGTGATCGTCGAGCGTGAGGTGACGATGGGCAAGGGTTGCCTGTTGTTACCCGGCAGTCGCATGGCAGTCGGCTCGCGCTGCGGGGACGCCGTGGTGCTGGAGTCGGGAAGTCAGGTTCTGGATATGGCGAGAGTGGGGGATGAAGTTCACCTGGGAACCCGCTCCACGGTCATGGACGATCGCATCGTCGGACCATCTTCGCTGATCTTGCCCGGATCCATCGTGGCGACCGATGTCGAGCCCAATGCGATTGTCAGCGGTACTCCAGCGACAATTCAGGGGGAAGAAACTTCCCGTGACAACAGCAGCGATCCGGCGGGATAATATGTCAGAGATCGGGGCAAAGGGGATCAGTTGGCTGAAGACTCATTGAGCATTTCGGGTACAGGATCTGATGAAGATTTCCGCATGCTTTCTCGCAAGGAGGAGGGCTACCAACCTCCACGGCTGATGACAGAAATCGAACCCACAGGCGGAATCATCCGCCAACGGTGGGAAGATTTCCGTGTGAAAGAGATTCCACTCTATACCCCCTGTGGATCAGGTGAGCACCTTTATCTGACCATCGAGAAGCGCAATCGAACCACCTTGCAGGCACGCAATCATCTTGCCCGCGTCTTTGAAGTTTCACCGGATGACGTGGGATTTGCGGGATTCAAGGACAAGCGTGCCGTCACTTCCCAAACCTTTTCAATCCCGGTGCTTTCTGATCGAAAGGTGCCAGAGGTCGAGGAGCACTGGATTGAGGTACTGGAAGTTCAGAGGCACAAAAACAAAATCCGGACGGGACATTTGCAGGGAAACCGGTTTGAAATCCTGATCCGTGAAACCCGGCCGGATTGTCTAGAGGATACCCGCAAGGTTTTGCAGTCGGTCGCCCAGAGTGGCCTGCCCAATTTTTATGGCCCCCAACGCTTTGGCATGCATGGAGATGGCGCAAGGGTGGGGTCCGCATTGTTGAGAAGGCAGGTCGACGAAGCCGTCCATCTGCTCCTTGGCCCCCGTGAAGGAGTGGATGAAGAATACCGGCATGCCTTTGCTTCAGGGGACATCCAGAAGTCTCTTCAGCTCCTGCCGCCGGGGAGAAGTACAGAACTTTCACTGTTGAAGTCTTTCAGGTCTCACCCGGGAAACATGCGTGCTGCCGCTCGCAGAATCCCCCGTCCTTTACGCAAGATGTACTATTCCGCCTATCAGTCTGAATTATTCAACTGGGTCCTGATCGAGCGGATGATGAGAAGCCCGGACGGATTCCACATGCCGTGGGGGGGTGACATCTGCCAACTGGAGGGTCGTCGATCCCGATTCCATGTGGAGACAGACCCCGTGGCCCTGGAAAGGGAGCGTGAGCGTGCCCGCGCCGGTGAGATCTCGCCGACAGGTCCGATTTTTGGTCGCAAAATGAAGTTGCCGACCGGCGTCTCCGGACAGATCGAGGCTCAGGTCCTCGAGTCGGAGGGTCTGCGGCCCGAATCATGGTTGTCACACGTCAAGGGTCTGGATCTGGATGGTTCGCGACGCCCATTGAGAGTGCCGGTGGCTGATCCGGAAGCAGAGTGGGTGGACGGAGAAGGATTGTGGTTGAGGTTCGGATTGCCTGCAGGGTCTTTTGCGACAACGTTGCTCGATCAGGTGATGGGGCCTGAAGCCGCAAACAAAGAAACCCCCGGAATCGATGCCGATTCCGGAGGTATCACTGGAGAAAATTCCGAAGATCACCCCGACGAAAACTGATCCTTCTCAGGGGCTCATTTTGCGACAGGCACTTCACCCTTCTCAATGCTGATGATCTTGAAGGATTGGGTTCCGGTGGGAAGCTCCACCTCAAACTCGTCACCCTGCTTCTTTTGCAACAGCGCGGTACCCAGCGGGGACAGGTATGAGAGAACGCCTTCATCAGGGCCTCCATCCCAGGGGCCGAGAATCGAGTAGGTCACTTCACTGTCATTGGCGTTGGAATGGATCGTCACCCGACTTCCCAGGCTGACTTGGTCTGTGGTGGCCTTGTCGGGGTCGATGATCTGTGAACGGTCCAGATCCGCCTGCAACTCAAGGACTCTCCTGTTGAGGTTTTCGCGTTCCTCAATTGCGGCGGTGTATTCAGCGTTCTCACTCAAGTCACCCAGGGCCGCCGCATCTCCGACAGCCTTGTAGATCTCCGGCAGTTTGACGTTTCTCAACTCCTCCAACTCTTTGCTGACTCGCTCGATCCCAAAAGTAGTCGAGTAAATCGCATTCGAGGAGGTCGAGGCTGCCTGAGTCTGCTTCATTCCAGCCAATACCTTTGGGAACTTGCGCAGAATGACGGCTTTGAGTTTTTCGATGTTGGCATCGCTAATGGTTCTGAGGCTGACGATCAGGTTATAGATTTCCCGGGCATCATGGATTTGACATTGTTCGAGAGTCCGGTTGAGCATGTTGAACGGCTTGGCCGTCAGATGCTGACGATACCTTTTGACAGTGCGCGCGAGATCCGGGGTTTCCTTGTTGGAAAGTTCCAATGCCAGTCGATCGAGAAGGGAGAGGCATTGGCGGACGAGATCTGGAGTGGAGACTCCGTCGAGCATGGGGAAGTCTGCGGTGTTTGAAGCTGTGGCCCTGCGAGCAAGGAAGAGATACAGAAGTGGTGATTTGCCGGGCTGCCTCAGGGTGTCGATGGCAATCTCGTGCAAGACTTCCATTCTTTGTTCGTTGCGGAATTTTTCAATCAACAACTCACGAAGGGTATCGTCCGCGGCCATGAACAACTCCTCGGAGTTGTTGGCGAACTCGTCCGGGTTGAGCTTGATGAGAATGTCGAGAGTTTCGTGAATCTCATCTTCTCTGGAAATGTTGTTGAGCAGATTGGCGACATTTTTTTCCTTGATCGCCAACGCACCGATGGCCATTTCTTCCTGACCGTTACTGGCATGCTCTCGCAAAAGCAGAAGTGCGGAGACTCTTTCGGACCGGGGAAGGTCTCCACGGTCGACGTCCCTGCGCAATCGTGAGAACCCTTCTTCGAGACTGGAGATCTGGTCGGGCCCCAACTCGGCGATGGCTTCACGGATGGACTGCAGCAACTCGGACGGATTCAAGCCCTTGAACTTGCGGCTGAGGCTCGTGTCCAGATCGTCAGGAGTATCGAGGAGGTAGAGTTCGTTGTTTTTGCCACCGGTCTGGCCGACAAGGCTGTCCTTCTTGAGGGCATTGCGGGTGCGGGACCACCATTTGCTCCAGGAGGTCGCAGGAATCGCGGTCCCTGCAATCAAATCCTTGACCCTTGGAAGGGGCAGGGGCTTGCTGCTGGTGCGCAGGGCCAGCTTGATCAATTCCACCGGCTCTTCTTCAGCCAGTCGCTTCAACTCTTCCGGTTTGCGCCAGGCCATGATGAGGAAGTGGTCATGGTCGAGGGGAGTGCATACCTGAGGCAAGGCCTCCAGCTTCATGGAGTGCCCCTCCTTTTTCTCGAAGTCGATGATGGCCATCTCGGTTTTGGAGTCGAGGGACTTGACCTCACCCACACCCCAGCCGGAGCGGTGCTTGACGAAGGACCCCGGTTGATAGTGGACCATTCTCTTGAAGAGAGGGATGACTTCGCCGGGGCGAGTCCCTTTCATCAGGCCTGAGTTTTCAACACATGCATCAAAACCGTCAATGTGTCCGAAGTGTTCTTTGTAACTGTTCAGAAGGAGTTGTCTCATGTCCTCACTGCGTGGCAGGGTACAGGCGAGAGTTTCGATGAACTCCAGTTTCTTTTCGGGAACCAATGAGTCGGCATTTCCTGACTGATAGATCAACTCCATCATCTGACCGGCGCGTTCTTCATGTCCCTGGGAAATGGCCGACTTTGCTGCGACCAGGTAGTCCGGAAATTTGGTACTGCCTCCCTCGATGGCATCCAGCCAGGCTTCTTCGTAGTCGTCCCAGGACTGGTCTTTCAGAGCGCGTTCGGTTCGATCGAGGAATTGAGACATCTTGTTCCGTCCTATAAGCACCAGAGGTGCTCTCTCATCAACTGTTGGCCGATGCGTCAGATATCCGACGCCCACCTGCCCACACACTTCTCTTCAGATTATTTGCAAACTCGTAAACCAACTGATTCTCGTCTGCGGCATCCCACAGAATCAGATCGGCGCTTTTCCCTGTTTCCAGAGATCCACATGATTTTTCCCTGCCGAGGGCAAAAGCACCACCGAAAGTGGAAGCTTCGATGGCCTCAATCGGAGTCATCCCCATCCGCTGTACCGCCAATCCAATGATCAGCAGCATGCTCTCGACGGTGCATGAACCGGGATTCCGATCCGTTGCCAGGGCCACACGAAGCCCGGAATCCAGCATTTGGCGAGCGGGTGCGTATCCGGGTTTCGACAGGTAAAAGGTCGTTCCGGGCAAAAGGGTCGCGACCACTCCCGCTTCCTTCATTGCGGCAATCCCCTCTGGAGGGGTCTTCATCAGGTGGTCTGCACTGACTGCGCCCACTTCAGCCGCAACGGTGGACCCTCCTGAGGCGGCCATCTCGTCGGCATGAATCTTGGGTTTCAGTCCGTGTCGTTTACCCGCTTCAAGGACCATGCGGCTCTCGTCCGGGTCAAAGACTCCCCGTTCACAGAAAACGTCACAGAACTCTGCGAGTCCCTCTTCTGCCACTGCAGGAATCATTTCCTCGCATACCAGCTTCAGATATCCGGCTTTGTCCTGTCGATACTCATCCGGGGTTTCATGAGCTCCCATGAACGTGGCAACAATCTGTGCAGGGCAATCCTTGGCCAATTCGCGGATAGCACGGAGCATTCGCAACTCGGTTTCGAGGTCAAGTCCGTAGCCACTCTTGATTTCGATGGTGGTTGAACCCGCTGCCATCATGCGAGCGAGCCGGGGTCGAGCCTGATCGACGAGATCTTCCAGGGAAGTTTCCCGGGTCATGCGAACCGAGGCGCGGATTCCGCCCCCGGCAGCGGCAATATCTTCGTAGTCCGCACCCGCACACCTTTGAACAAATTCGGAGGATCGATCTCCACCGAAGACGAGGTGGGTATGGGAATCCACGAATCCCGGTGTGATCAGCTTGCCGCTGGCATCGACCTCTTCGTCGGGATGGAAAAGACCGGCGATTTCACTCGCCGGTCCCATGGCTTTGATTTTTCCAGAGTCGATCGCGATCGAAACGCCTTCGTGAACTCCTGAACTTCCGGAGATCACCCTGCTGGCGTTGGAGAGGAGGAGATCGATGCGTTCTGGTGTCATCGGTGTCGGTCTCGATTCATGGGAACCCAGACGTCCTGCTCCTCGGCGAAGGTCTTCGCTTCCTCATATCCAGCGTCGACATGTCTCCAGACACCCATTCCCGGGTCATTGGTCAGGACCCGTTCAAGGCGTTGGGCTGCTTCCTCTGTTCCGTCTGCGACGACGACCATGCCAGCATGGATCGAGTTGCCGATTCCGACGCCTCCTCCATGGTGGAGGGAGACCCAGGTGGCACCACTGGCGGTGTTGAGCATCAGGTTGAGGAGGGGCCAGTCAGCGATGGCATCCGATCCGTCGAGCATCGCTTCTGTTTCCCGGTTGGGGGAGGCCACTGAACCGCAATCGAGATGATCCCTGCCGATGACGATCGGAGCGGAGATCTCACCGCTGGCGACCAGTTCATTGATTCTCAATCCCAATCGGGCTCTTTCACCGTAACCGAGCCAGCAGATCCTTGAAGGAAGTCCCTGGAATTGAATCCGCTCGCGAGCGGTCCGAATCCAGTGACACAGGTGCTCATCTTCGGGGAACAGTTCGAGAACCGCCTCATCGGTGCGGTAGATATCTTCAGGATCTCCACTGAGTGCGACCCAGCGGAAAGGACCCTTGCCGCGGCAGAAGAGGGGACGCACGTAGGCCGGCACAAATCCGGGGTAGTCGAAAGCATTCTCGAGACCGGCGTCCTGCGCTTGCCCACGGAGGTTGTTTCCGTAGTCGAAGCAGATCGATCCGGCATTCATCAAGCCGATGATGGCCTCGCAGTGTCTGCGCATCGAATCCCTGGAAAGTTCTTCGTATTGATCCGGGTCTTCCGTTCTCAGCCGATCCGCTTCGGTGCAGGAAACCTGATCGGGGATGTAGCCATCGAGAGCGTCATGGGCACTGGTCTGGTCGGTCACCATATCGGGGACGATGCCGCGGCGAAGAATTTCCGGGACGATCTGGGCCGCATTGCCGAGAAGTCCTACGGAACGGGCTTCTCCTGCGTCGCACAGCTCTTTGATCCGGTTCAGTGCTTCATCGAGATCCTCGTAGGACTCATCGAGATAGCGGGTTTCCAGTCGACGCTGAATGCGGGCGGGATCCACTTCAATATTCAGGGAGACCGCTCCGGCAATGGAAGCCGCCAGAGGCTGGGCACCGCCCATGCCGCCCAATCCGGCAGTCAGGATCCAGCGCCCCTTCAGGTTGCCTCCAAAATGTTGGCGACCCGCTTCGACGAAGGTCTCATAGGTCCCCTGAAGGATCCCCTGGGTTCCGATGTAAATCCAGGAACCGGCGGTCATTTGTCCGTACATCATCAGGCCTTCAGCCTCGAGGCGACGGAACTCCTGAATCGTTCCCCAACGCGGGACCAGATTGGAGTTGGCGATGAGAACCCGTGGAGCGTCGGGGTGGGTTTTGGCAACGCCCACCGGTTTTCCACTTTGAACCAGAAGAGTTTCGTCGGGGGCCATCTCCTTGAGAGTTTTGCAAATGGCCTCAAAGCAGTCCCAGTTGCGGGCAGCCTTGCCTGAGCCTCCGTAGACCACCAGACGATCCGGGTCTTCGGCCACTTCAGGGTCGAGGTTGTTCATGAGCATTCTCAGGGGAGCCTCAGTCAGCCAACTGGAGCAGGAGATTTCCTGTCCACGGGGAGCACGAACAGTGCGGGCTGAGCCGACAGTTTCTTGATTCGAAGACATGGGGGATGCCTTTCCACCGGGTCTGAACTCTTCCCGGTCAACTTTGATGTCACCTCATTCTCTGGGGTGATGCAACCAAAACAGAATCGATCATCGGAGTTGACTGGACGATCCAAGAATGCTCGAAACTTGTCCGCCATATGTCACAATGGGAATCACTCGTGTAAGGCCTCGGCATCAGGCCTGCCAGTTCCCCGGAACTGCCTTTCTCGAGAGGGCTCTCCGGAGGGACGAGCAGTATTGGTAGTGATCAGTGTAGAGGGAGTGAAATGCACATAACCCGCGCAAAGGCATTCGGAACCTGCTTCGGAGTCAGGGATGCCATCGAGGCGGCTCTGGATCCCTCTTTTTCCGGTGACCTCACGATTGTGGGTCAGCTGGTTCACAATCCTCAAACGGTTCAGAAACTGAAGGACCACGGTGTGCAGATCGTGGATTCCATCGACGACGAAATCTCCTCCAATAACGTCATGATTACAGCCCATGGAACTGCAGCCAGTGTCAAAACGGAACTGGAGTCGCGGGGCTACAACGTCTTCGACGCTTCCTGCCCACTGGTCCTGAGGGTGCATACTGCTGTCAGGCGCCTGGTTGACGAAGGTTGGCATCCGGTTGTCTTCGGCCAGAGTCAGCACGTGGAAGTCAGGGGGATCGTGGGTGATCTCGAGGATTTCACGGTCATTGGCGGTGAGGAAGACATCGAAAAGCTCTCCACCCGAGACAGGATTGGAGTGGTCTGTCAGACAACCCACCGAATCCGTGATGCCCGCGAACTTCTTGACCAGATCCGTGCCCGTTTCCCGCAAATGGAAGTTCAGTTTGTGGATACCGTCTGCAAGCCGACCAAGGATCGACAAAGTGCGGTGGAAGAGTTGGCGGACGAACTCGCAGCGGTCAATGGCTTGATGATTGTGGTGGGGGGGTACAACTCTTCCAACACCCGCAAGCTGCTGGAGGTCTGTAAGGAAAAGGGAGTTCCGGCGCACCATATCGAGAATGAGGACCAGCTGGAGCAGACCTGGTTTTCAGAGGTGGATCACGTCGGGATTACTGCCGGAACCTCCACTCCCCATGAGGTCGTCGACGCGGTTCACGACCGAATTGTCGTACTCTCCCCGAATTAAAGGGGGCGTCGCAGACTATGGGCAGGCCCCTCCCGAATTGCGGTATCAGGTCATAAATACCGGAACTGACCGACTTTGCCGGTGTTTATCCGCCATGGCATGATGAAATCCTGTGGAATGTCGAGAACTCAACCCGCTTTTGATACGATTGGTGGGGTATTACACAGCCCCAGAGTCCAGACCGTCAGACGAGATCCAATCCTCTCTCTGCGGTCCATTTGAATGGAAGATAGATGAACTCTCACGAGTCCTCCGAAAAGAATGGTTCCTTCAGAACCTCTCTCTTATGGGTCCGTTTTGTTTGTGTGTTTCTTCTCGTATTGATTTTGATGCCTGCGCCGGGCTATTCGGAGTCAGGCTCGACTCCGCTGACGACGCGTCGAATCGCGAGCGGAGTTTCCAGACCGGTTCTGGTGACGGCTCCCGATGGTGATTTTGAACGCCTCTTTATTGTTCAGCAGGCGGGCATCATTCGTATCTACGACATGACGAGCGGAAACCTGTTGACGACGCCGTTCCTCAACATCAATTCCATCGTCGGTGGAGGTACTTCCGGTGCCGATGAGCGCGGGCTTCTCGGGATGGCATTCCACCCTGATTACCTGAATAACGGCTTCTTCTACCTTTACTACACCAACAACAGCTCTGATACGGTGGTTGCCCGGTTCTCGGTATCCTCTTCAAACCCGGATGTGGCAAACCCGAGTCCGGACCAGATTCTGTTTACCCAGAACCAGCCCTTCACCAACCACAATGGAGGCATGATCGCATTCGGTCCGAATGACGGCTATCTGTACATTGGGTTGGGAGACGGGGGGTCTGCCAATGACCCTCAGGGCAACAGCCAGAACCAGAACACGAGACTGGGGAAGATGCTGCGCATCGATGTCGATGGTGGAAGTCCCTATGCGATTCCGCCCGACAATCCCTTTGCGGGTCCGGGGGCTCCCCTGGACGAGATCTGGGCATCCGGCCTTCGGAACCCATGGAGGTTCTCTTTCGACCGACTGACAGGTGACATGTACATCGCCGACGTCGGCCAGTTCAACTGGGAAGAGATCAGCATTCAGCCCGCCTCCTCTGCAGGGGGTGAGAACTACGGCTGGCGCTGCATGGAGGGCAACAGCTGCACCGGTCTCTCCGGTTGTGCCTGCAATGCCGCCTCGCTGACGGATCCTGTTCAGGTTTACTCCCACGGATCCGGTTGCTCGATCACGGGTGGAAATGTCTACCGCGGATGTGCCATGCCGGACATGCACGGGATCTACTTCTATTCGGACTGGTGCTCGAGCACGATCTGGTCCTTCGAGTGGAATGGCTCTTCTGTGCAGAACTTCACCAACAGGACCTCCGAACTGGACCCTCCCGGATCCCAGTCGATTGCGGGTGTGACCGGATTTGGCGAAGACGCCTACGGTGAGATTTACATCTGTGACTGGAACGGCGGCGAGATCTTCAAGATCGTGCCTGCCAACATCGATGCTTTGGATGCCAATGGCAACTTCATCGTCGATTCCTGCGAGTGCGCCATCGGTAACACCACCGACTGCAATAACAATGGTGAGCCGGATGCCTGTGATATCGCTTCCGGAATCGAAGTGGACTGCAACGAAGACTCGATTCCCGATTCCTGTCAAACACCGGTGAATGATTGCAACAGCAATGGCATCGAGGACAGCTGCGATATCGCCGCTGGAGCGTCTGATTGTGACGGCGACGGAATCCCCGACACCTGCCAGTTGGACACTCAGGATTGCAATAACAACGGGGTGCACGATGTTTGCGATATCAATAACGGAACCCTGGTGGATTGCGATTTCGACAATCTTCCCGATTCCTGCGAAGTCGTGAACGGCACTGGCGAGGATTGCAACAGCAATACCCTCCTCGACAACTGTGAAATCGATCTTGGAATCGCAGACGACTGCAACAACAACGGTTCCATCGATTCCTGCGAAGTCGATGCGGGAACGGCCGCTGACTGCAACAACAACGGTAATCCTGACAGTTGCGACATCGCCAGCGGTGCTGAGCAAGACGACAACACCAACGGGATTCCCGATAGTTGCGAAGCCGCAAACTTCAAGCGTGGTGATCCGAATGAAGATGGAGTCGTCAACATTGCCGACGCGGTAAGGATTCTTGGCTTCCTCTTCAACAACGAGGCGGAGCCATCCTGTCTGGATTCCACCGATGTCAATGATGACGGATCTCTGGATATCTCGGACGGCGTTGCGCTGCTGACCTATCTCTTTGGTTCGGCTTCGTTGCCGCTGCCTGGTGAAACCTGTGGTCCTGATCCGACAGCGGATGGACTCGATTGCGGCAGTTACTCCAACTGCCCCTGAGTCGGGTGAGTGGAATTGAAAAGGGCGAGGCCAACGGCCTCGCCCTTTTTTTTGTCGGCTGTCTCATACTCTTCTAATGTCTGGGGAGAACGTCTCTCAGAGGCGAATCGCTGAAGAGGCTGGGTCAAATCTCTGCCCCCTAACGACGGTTTCAAGAATCGTGCCCGGGAAGGGATGCCCTTCGAAGGGGGACCAGCCCGCTCGACTGCGGACTGCCGATCTCTCTATCGTCCAGGATTGGTTCGGGTCGACGATCGTCAGTGAAGCCACAGCTCCCGGTGTCAGTTGACCCAAAGTTCCTCGGGTAAAGGGGTCGAACAGTTCTGCCGGGCGGGTGGAGGCACGATCTACCAGGACTTCCCAGGGGAAACCTTCGCTGGCCAGTTGGCAAACATAGGCACCAAAGGTATCGAGTTGTGGGACCCCCGAGATTCCCTTGCGATTTTCCTCCACGGTATGAGGAGCATGATCGGTCGCCAGCACTTCGATGGTTCCATTGAGCAGAGCTGTTTTCAGAACTTCACGATCGTGGGGTGTCCGCAGGGGGGGATTCATCTGGAGCCACTCACCGCACTGCCACTCGTGTCGGTTCTCCATATCAAAGGCAAGGTGATGGGGGGTCACTTCGGTGGTGACCACTTGACCTTCGGACCGAGCCTTTTCGATTTGGTACAAACCTTCCGCAGTGGAGAGGTGGGCAATGTGTGCCGTGATATCGAGTTCCCGACAAACCTTGAGAATCGTTTCAATCGCCGCGACTTCCGCCTCGGGAGGGCGACGTTTCTCGTGGGTATCCTCATTTTGTGCTGCGATCAGCATCGGTGGATCTTCTGCGTGGAAGGTGACTCGTTGACCACGGTAGTTTTCAAGCACCGCAGTCACACCCTTGTCTCCCCATGAATCGATTTCTCCGACGCTCGGGCCGAAGTAGCACTTCCAAGGAATCTCGGAAGAGAAACAGTCTCCTTCTGGGGTTACCAGGCCATGGATGACCACATCGACGAGGGCGGTTTCATCAGCAAGGTCCCGTTTTCGCTGGTAGTCCTGCTGATTGCTGGGGGGGATGGGATTGTTGGGCATATCGCCCATCAGCACCACACCGCCCTGAATCGCTGCCTGACTCGAGGAGAGGAAATCTTCCTTGTATCGATGTTCCCCGCTGGGGTCATCACGACAGTGAACATGGATATCGAGAAAGCCGGGGCACACATGGATGCCTTCGGGCCAGACGACGTCCGGCTCTCCGCTGAGGTCACCCCGTTCGATGATCGTTCCCGATGATCGACAGATCCGCAGACGCTCACGGGTCACGCCCCCGCGTTCCAGCAGGTCACCTTCCAGAAGCCATTGATCCTGTGAATCCTGCATTAGCGTGAATCTCCCGAACCCACCGAGTCCTGTGGGTAAAGGATCCAGCGATCGTGGATCAGCAAGGCCACATCGTCAAAGCCGTCGCCGTCGAAGTCCTCGACAAGGATCGCTCTCGGTTCGACACCACGGCCTCCCCCAGAGAAGGTTTTCTTTTCAAAGACCGGGAATCCAAGAGCGGGCTCAAACCCCCGAGGAGTTCCGGCAAGAATCTCCAACTCACCCCGCGCCCCATCGATGGCTGCCAGATCGATACGGCCGTCGCCATTCAGGTCACCGGTGGCGATGGCAGTGATGCGTGAATTCTCATGGCGTGCACGACGGGTGAAGGATTCGAGCATCTCCATCGATCCTGAAGAGGGACCCGCCACCATGAGGGCGCGGTCATTAAGGATCAGCAGCTCTTCGACGCCGTTGCCGAGGTCGAGAGAAAACGCCTGCAGGATTTTCTTGAAGGGGCCCTCTTGCGAGGAGATCACGCCTGTCTCGGTGGCCAGATGGATCATGCTGTTGCCCTGATCCACCAGGGTAATTTGGGCCTTTTTGCCGCTGGCCGCATCGGTCCAGTCGACGGCAGCAGAAGCCGCGATCTCTGCGCCGCTGCCGGGGATATCCAACTGACGCAAGACCCGGGCTTTATCCGCAGTGATTTCAACGATGCGTGCACGATCCTTCTGTGAGACCAAGATTTTGCCCGGTGCCAGACTGGTAATCTTGCCGCCGGACTCGATGGTGGCGGGGGCGTCGATCTCGGAAATCGTCCAGGAATCGTCTTCTTCATCGCGACTCATCGAAAGCAATCGGGGTGCACTGAAGGGGACTTCGACCACGATCAGGACGGAGTCATCCGCGCCTGAAAAAAGACGAACCGAAGAGGGTTCTCGACTGATTTTTCCGATGGGAAAACTGTTGTCGCCGTAGACCAGTTCATAACTGCCGCGGTCGTACTTGTTCAGTGAAAGCAGGTCACCTGTGGGAGTCATGCCTCCCAGTGCGATCAGGGTTTCCAGGTCCCTTGAAAGTGACTGGATTTCAGGGAAAGAGAATCCGCGTCCTTCGATCTGACTGACACCGAGACCCCCTTCCGATTTGCTGAAGACGTAGACCTTTCCATCGGCCACAAAGAGGCTTTCCGGCTTTTGAAGGGTGGGGGAAGCGGTTCCGGGAAAGAGATCGCCTTCCTCATTGAAGATGGGGATCAAGCGGGAATTTTTGACGTCGAGGACGACCACATCCTGATCGCCGTCACCATCCAGATCCCCATGGGCCATGCGACCCTTTCCCAGGCCTGCAGCAGACAATGGGATCGCACGAATGCCAACGGTCTCTTTGGAGGAGGATATTGGCTCAACCTGATATCCGGTCAGGACAGGCCGCTCTCTCTCTCCGAAGAAGAAGATCGGTTTCTGGTCCATCAATCCATGACCCAGGAAGCGACCACTCTCGATTTTGAGAAGTTGCTCAGGGGACCACTCCCTGTTTTCTCCGGCGATGCGTTTGCGAGTACGGAACGGGTAGGGGCGATCCGAGGCTGCCGTACTGATCGAAACGAGATCAGGAGATCTGTCCCCATCGATGTCTACGGGGAGCAGAAAACGTGCTCCTCCCGCAGAGCCGTGAATCAGTTCGTTTTCGATCAGGTTGGTGGTCCCTTTTTCCCATTTCAGAAGACGAACCCCGTCGCTGGTCAGAACCATCAGCGTGGTTGCCAGTCCTTTGGGTGTGATGGACGATTCGGCGGCCAGAGAGTGGGGGCCCCGTGCCAGGTCTTCCATGCGAATACGATCAGTGCGTTTGAAACGGGTCTCCGCTTCGCTGCTTCCCCAGAGAACTTCCAGACGATCGGCACCTGGACAGGAGATGACCAGATCGATGGCACCGTCCTGATTGAGGTCAACAGAGGTCATCGCCTCTACGGCAGCTCCGATGCTGGTTTCCTGACGACGCCAGCCGTCGGGATCGACGAGGGTGTTGCCCGCTTCCATGTGAACGAAGCCCTCGGTGCCGGGATCCCTGAGGAAGTGGACCAACTCTCCGCGATCGTCGATCCAGATGGTCAGATCAAGATCACCATCTGCATCCAGATCGGCAGCATGCCAGGGACCTCCCGCTGCCCCGAGGCGAAATACATCCATGCCCGCGAATCCGAAATCCCCCATCCGGTCCTGCGCAGGCAGGAAATCAGCCGTCGCCACAAAGAGAGGTATCAAAAGGAGAGGGCTCAAGAGGAGGGGGAGCAAGAGCATGGGCAGTGTTTTCGGCCTCGTGCCGAGATACCTGGAGAGGTGTTGGGCAATAGTCATGGATTCTCCTGTAAGTCGTCTGGGTGACACAGATGTCTGTCACATTCACCTTGCACAGGGGAATGGCAGCATCCAAGATACAAAACGCATCTGTGTTCCTGAATCGTGGATTCTGGGAGTGGAATCAGGGCTCCGCAAGGCGGGATCTGCAGGTTTCCACAAACAAGCGGTCACGATGCGACAGCAGTGTTTCAGCCTCCCGATTTCACGTCGGCACGAGCCCGTTCGTGGAGAAGACCAGCCCATCCTGCGAGTGACTGTCAGGATGGAATCACTCAGAGGTGGAATGCGGATCATTGGAAAGAAAGTTGAGGTCCCCTTGGGTTTTTCCCCGATACATCGCCATATGTCACTGGTCCCTGCACTGGTCTTTTCACTGACAGTGTTGAGTGCTCCTGCTGCATGGTCATGGGAGAATCTCTCCCCGGTGGCAAAAGACGAGTCTCTGATGGAGATCGATCTGATCGGCGGTGCGAGTGTCAAGGGGGTGATCGTCAAGGAAACAGGAACAGAGATCTTTGTCGATATCGGTCCGACCATCGTGACGTTACCGAAGAACTCGATTCGTGATCGTCGTTCCGTTGCCTCGAAGGACAATACCGAAGCAGAAGCTCCTGAAGGACAGGTCTATCAACTGGGATCGGGAAAACCCCTGCCCCTTGAGGAAGCGGAGACCCTCGCCCGTGGCAGCGTCGTGCGCGTGCTTGCCGGCGGAGGGCTTGGCAGTGGATTCATCATCAATGAGGACGGTCTTGTAATTACCAATGTCCATGTGGTCGAAGGTCAACGTGATATCCAGTTGACGGTCTACCTCGACGATGCGGAGGGCGGATCGCGCAAGGAGCAGATCGAGGATGTTGAAATTGTTGCTCTGAATCCCTTCCTGGATCTGGCACTGTTGCGCATTCCCAATGCGGATCAATACCCACTGAGACCTGTCAAAATGGCTTCCTCGGACGCTCTGGAGCGGAGTCAGAAGGTTTTCGCTGTGGGAACTCCCCGTGGCTTTGAGCGTACTGTCAGTGAAGGAATCGTTTCCGATCCCTACCGATCCTTTGAGGGGCAGTGCTACATTCAGACCACGACGCCCATCAACCCCGGAAACTCCGGAGGAGCCCTCTTCAATGAAGCGGGGGAAGTGGTGGGAGTCACCAACATGAAGATTCTCCAGTCGGAAGGGCTGAACTTTGCCATTCCCCTGGATCAGGTCAAATTTTTCATCGATCGCAGGGAATCATTCCTCTTCGATGAGAGCCAACCCAACACCGGGGTGAGATACCTCACCCCGCCCAAAAAGATTCAACCCGGGGAGTGACCCGTCTCCCCATGACAAAGACGTTCCCAAAGAGTGGGAACCCGGAAGGAACATTCATGGCGAACAAATTGTTCGGCCTGCTGCTCGCAGCCCTTTTGACGTTGACCCCCAGTCTTGCTGAGGCTGGCGACGTCGGAAAATTAGACCAAAACACCATCGTTGCCGTCTCCATCGATGACTGGCAGGGAATGATCTCCTCAGGAAAGGAGTCCTCTTTCTCGCAGTTCATGGAGGAACCTTCCGTGAAGGAGATCTGGGATCGACTCTTCAACGGTTTTTCCAAAATGATGAGTGCCGAGATTTCATTGGAGGATTCGGATAGTGAGGCCGTGGACTTCCTCAAGAATCTTCTCTCCCGCTGGTATGCGGAGAACACTGGTTCATGGGTTCTTGGAATCGGTTACGCCATGGATCCGAATATGGGATTCCCCATGCCGAATCTGTTGCTCGACTTCAATGGTCCTGAGGATCTGGGAGAGCCGCATCGTGAGCTCTTGACTCTGATTCGCAGTCAGTTGGAGGGGCAAGAGCCGCCGATGATTCCGACCGCCTTCAGTATCGGCGAGATGGAATTCAATGGCCTCGAGGCGATGCCCGGCGTGGGAATCTTCATCGGTCAGCAGGAGACCCGTCATGTGGTCGGAACCAGCCGTGCCGCTCTCAACAAATACCTGAGCGAGGGAGATACCGCGGTTGGTGGCAACTTCTCGACGACCAAGGTGTACAAGAGTGCACAAAACCAGCTTCGTCGTGGATCCGAGTCCTTCTTCGTCAATCTGGACGCCCTTTGGAACCTGGTTCCCCTGGCCCAGATGATGATGGGTGCAGGTGGTGGCGACATGGGAGGTCCAAGCATCTCTGAGGTCCTCGCTGCGACTGGAATCGATTCGGTTTCCGGTATGGCGATCCGTTCCTACACCGAAGACGGAGGATCCGGCTCCGACACCATCGTGGCAATGGAAGGTCGCAAGGGCCTCATGAGCCTGATCCCCACTGAGAATGGGGACATCCGCCTTCCCGATTTTGTCTCAGACAAGTCGATGAATGTTTCCCTGATTCGCCTCCAATTTGACAACATCGTTGAAGCGGTAGTGGAGATGGTGGCGGTGCTGGAAGGATCTGATCCCGACGAAATGCGTGCCATGCTCGACATTCAAATGGAGATGATGTCCGGTGAACTCGGATTTGATCCCCGTGAGATGCTCGACGCCATGGAGGGGTCGATCGTTCTTGCGTCCCCTGCGGCGGACGACAACGCTCCGCTGATGCAGAACCCCATGGAAATGATGATGGGGCAGAGCACTTCCGGGAACTTCATGATCCGGATGCGTGATCGCAAGGTCTTCGACAAGATTCTCGATGTCATGACCGGCCCCGAAATGATGGGAGCGATGGTCAAGAAGGATACCTTCATGGACCTCGATGTCTGGACCTACGATCCGCTGGGTGACATGCCCCCAGAGTTTGCGGGACAGGGACCGGCACTCGCACCTTCGTGGACGATGACGGATGACTGGCTCGTGGTCGCCATGAGCAATGACGATCTCAAGGAGATGATTCGTTCCTCCAAAGGCGAGGGACGCAAGTTCATGGACAACCCGGAAATCAAGAAGGTTGTGGCTCAGGTTCAGGCTACTTCCGGTATGAGCATCGGGTTTACGGATGTGGGAGAGAACTTTGCTACCGCAGCGAACGTTCTGCGTCCGCTTCTGGGTTTCCTGCCCCTGATGGCCGGAGAGTTGGCTCAGGATGAAAACCTGCTCTTCCTCTTCGATCCCTCCAACATCCCGGAATCGGACCTGTTCCGTAAATACTTCGGTTGGGCGGCGTCCCGAGTCTCCATCGTTGAGGATGGGGTGAAAATCTACAGCTTCTCCGAATGGCCGGCGAAGGATGGAGACGCTGGAAGCGATGAAGAGAAGAAGGAAGCCAAGAAAGAGCCGGTCCGGTTCTAGTCTTTCTTTTCTCATTCGCCTTGACGAATTCCAAAAGCCCCCCGGCAGGATCCCTGCCGGGGGGCTTTTGTTGCATATGGCCAGTGTTGTCTCTGACCGGGGGAACCAATGGGGTTCGCTCCCCCTGTGGGAGAGAAGCGGTTACCATGAAGTCACCAAGGCCCCGACAGGGGTGGGAAGGATGTCAGTACCATGACTCTGACCGACGGATTGACCGGACGCCGGGGACTGATTCTGGGAGTCGCCAACGACCGCAGTATCGCCTGGGGAATCGCCAAAGTGCTCTCCAACTCAGGAGCCCGACTCGGCTTTACCTACCAGGGTGAACGCCTTGAGCGCAGGGTTCGCCCTCTCGCTGAGGAAGCGGGGGGGGAAATCATCACTTCCTGCGACGTCTGCGACGAGCAAGACGTCCAGCGTCTCTTTGAGGAAGTGGATGAGAAGTGGGGGGGACTCGACTTTCTGGTTCACTCCATCGCTTTTGCGGACAAGTCCGATCTGGAAAACGAATATCTGGATACTTCCCGCGATGGTTTTTTGAAAGCCCATGATGTCAGTGCATACAGTTTCACCCATCTGGCTCGTGAAGCCGCCCGTCGAATGGAGCCGGGGGGATCGATGATGACCCTCAGTTATCTGGGGGCAGAGCGGGCAGTCAGGGGATACAACGTCATGGGAGTGGCAAAGGCAAGCCTGGAAGCGAGTGTGCGCTATCTCGCGGCAGATCTTGGGCCCAAAGAGATTCGCGTCAATGCCATCAGTGCTGGCCCGATTCAGACTCTGGCCGCCCGCGGGATCAGCGGATTTTCTGACATCTTTTCTGAAGTCGAGGGCCGGGCAGCGATGGGACGAGGTGTCACCATCGAAGAGGTGGGTAATGCCGCCGCATTCCTGCTTTCTCCTCTGGCCAGCGGAATCACCGGCGAAGTCATCTACGTCGATGGTGGCTTCCGCATGATGGGATAGGACCTGCCTCGTGCGGTTGGCGATCGCCCAGCTCAACACCACTGTGGGAGATCTTGAGGGGAACCGTACCCTCATTCTGGACGCTCACAGGGAAGCGGCAAAGCAAGGCGCGGATCTGGTCCTCTATCCGGAGCTGGTGACCTGTGGATATCCGCCGCAGGACCTGGTGACCCGTCCCGATTTTGTTTCTGCGGTGGCGCAATTGAATCACCATTTGGCTGAGTCTCTGAGTGTCGGACCCGCTGCAGTCTTTGGAACTCTGGAGGGGGCCGCTGAAGGCGCTTCCCGGTCTGTGCATAACAGTGCGTGGGTGGTGGACGGTGGACGGATTCTCGGACGCCACGACAAGATCCTCTTGCCTGCATATGATGTTTTTGATGAATCACGAACCTTTGAACCGGGGGGGGAAGCCCAACCCATCGAGATTCGTGGTCACTCTGTAGGCATCGCCATCTGTGAGGATCTGTGGACGCTCCCGGTTCCCGGTCAGCCTCCCTATCCACGACAACCCGGCAAGGAATTGGTCGACAAGGGTGCGACCCTGATTCTTTGTCCATCTGCGAGTCCTTTCCATGAAGGTCGTCACCTCGTTCGTGAGCAGGTCTTTTGTGAGCAAAGTCGACAGTGGGGAGTTCCGTTGGCTCTCGCCAACCTGGTGGGGGGCAATACTGAATTGATCTTTGACGGCCGCAGTTTTCTGGTGAAGCCGGACGGCAATTTTCTGCGACTTCCCACATTTGAATCCGCTGTTTTCTGTGTGGACGAACTGAGTGATTCGCAAGATGAGGTGGGGCAGCAGGGGGAAGCCCTTGCAGAGGCATTGATCCTCGGCATTCAGGATTTTCTTGGCAAATGCGGCCTTCAGAAAGTTGTTCTGGGTCTCAGTGGTGGCATCGATTCGGCAGTGGTCGCAGTCCTGGCCACGGCAGCTCTTGGTGCGGAGAATGTCACCGGTGTGGCCATGCCGGGTCCCTACTCGTCCGACGGCGCCCTCACCGATGCGGAAGAGTTGGCCAGAAACCTTGGCATCGATTTTGAGGTGGTTTCCATCGAGGAGACTTACCAAAAGATGCATACCGATCTGGAACCTCTCCTCGGAAATGGAGACTGGGGTGTCGCCCAGGAGAATCTTCAATCCAGATTGCGCGGAAATATTCTCATGACCATCGCCAACCGGACGGGGGCGATGGTGCTGGCGACCGGCAACAAATCGGAGCTCTCCGTCGGATACTGCACCCTTTATGGCGACATGTGTGGAGGCCTCGCACCCCTCGGGGATGTCTCCAAGCAAGGGGTCTATCAGTTGGCAAGGCTCGATCGTTTTCAGGGACAGATTCCCATTTCGACCATCGACAAGCCTCCCTCTGCGGAGTTGGCCCCGGACCAGGTCGATACGGACAGCCTGCCACCCTACGACCAGTTGGATGCGATCCTGACTGCCTGGATCGAGGAGAGACGCTCCTTCGCCGAAATCGTTGCTCAGGGCATTCCTGAGGAGTCTGTTCGCCAGGTGATCCGTCTGATCGAACTCAGTGAGCACAAACGCAGGCAATCTGCCCCCATTCTGAGGGTGACGCCCAGGGCCTATGGCGTGGGACGCAGGGTGCCGATTGCCCGATCTCTGGATGGCTGGCAGTACCGGAGTCAGACGCCCGGCGGAGAAACCGGGGCCTAGGCTGACTTTCGGCCCTGGCACTTCACCGGCAGCTTGCCAAAGGTGATCAGTGATCTTGACCGGAAAATCCGGAACCCCTTGCCCCCGTGTAAATTAGCATTGAAACTGCAGGTCAGACCTACGAGGCCCGGTGGGATTTTCCCGGTGAGCCCCGTGGGCCTCAAACAATCAAAAAATCGATCAGAATCAGGGCTGCTGGCACCGGTCGTGTCGGCGGAGTCTGGGGACAGCCGTGTCTGGAAATGCCTGTATCGATTTCTTACGGACCGGGGCGCACAAGCCCACCACGAGAAAGACAAGCTGAGGATGAACGACAAGACGAACGAAGATGCGGTTCTTCACCTCGGAGATCAGAAGATCTCCCTGCCCGTGTACGTCGGAACAGAGGGGGAGAAAGCGATCGACATCAGCAGCCTCCGCAAGGAGAGCGGATTCGTCACTCTCGATCCGGGTTACGTCAATACAGGCAGCACCCTCAGTTCAGTCTGCTTCATCGATGGTGAAGAAGGAATTCTTCGCTACCGCGGTTACCCCATCGAGCAGCTTGCACTGAATTCGAACTTCGTTGAAACCAGTTACCTGCTGATTCACGGTGACCTGCCCAACCCTGAGCAATACGAAACTTTCCGCACCAATCTTCGATTCCATTCGATGATTCATGAAGACATGCGTCACTTTTACGACGGGTTTCCGTCTTCGGCACACCCGATGGCGATTCTCTCGGCGATGGTGATGGGGTTGTCGACCTTCTATACCGACATCGAAGATCCGGAGAATGACGACAACATGGACCTGACCATTTGTCGTCTTCTTTCGAAGGTTCGAACCCTGGCAGCCTTCAGCTTCAAGAAGTCGATTGGCCAGCCCTTCATCTACCCGGACAACTCCCTGAGTTACTGCGGCAACTTCATGCACATGATGTTCCGTGTCCCGGCTGAGCCCTACCACGTAGACCCTGAGGTGGAGAGAGCACTCAATCTGCTGTTGATCCTGCACGCGGATCATGAGCAAAACTGCTCGACCTCGACGGTTCGTATGGTGGGAAGTTCCCTGACCAATCTTTACGCCTGCATCTCCGCTGGAATCAGCGCCCTGTGGGGTTCCCGCCATGGGGGCGCCAATCAGGCCGTCCTCGAACAGTTGTCGATGATCCATGAGAATGGTCAGGACGTCGAAGCCTTCATGGAGCAGGTCAAGGACAAGGAATCGCCGACCCGCCTGATGGGATTCGGGCACCGCGTTTACAAGAACTACGACCCACGAGCCAAGATCATCAAGGAAGCCTGTGACAGACTTCTTGATCACCTCGGAGTCGAGGACCCGCTCCTCGATGTGGCTCGCCGTCTTGAGGAGATCGCCCTCAACGACAATTACTTCATCGATCGCAACCTGTATCCGAATGTCGATTTCTACTCCGGTATCATGTACCGGGCGATCGGGATTCCGACCAACATGTTTACGGTGATGTTTGCTCTTGGAAGATTGCCCGGTTGGATCGCGCACTGGCTTGAGCAGCGCAACAATCCGAAGGACAGGATCCAGCGTCCCCGGCAGATATACACCGGGGAGCAGATTAGGGAATACCCCCAGTAGGGCCGATCCAGTTGTCAGGCAGGTTCAGGAGCCTTCGATCCACTCAGGAGGACCGTCTGTGTAGTGTTCGTGCTTCCAGACTGCGACGTCGGCCTTGATCTCCTGCATTCCCCGTTCGAGAAGGGCGAAGCCCTCTTTTCTGTGGGGGAGCGAAACGCCGAGAAGAATACTGGTTTCACCGACCTCGAGCATTCCCAACCGGTGGATCGCGATCGCTTTTTTGGCTCCTGACTGAACCAGCCCCTCAATGATTTTCTCGAGGCTTCTCAGGGCCAGGGACTCATGAGCGTGATATTCGATTCGGGTGACACTTCTGTCCCTGTTCAGATCACGAACTACTCCGCAGAAGAGATGAATGGCACCACAGGCGTCATCGGTCAGCCAGCTGCGTGCCGCTTCGGTATCGATCACTTCGCGACAGAGACGCGCTTCAAATGCGGGCATTTCTAGCCACCGCTCACGGGGGGGATCAGTGCGATTTCCTGACCTTCGGAAATGACAGTTTCCGGATCTGCAAACTCATTCCCGATGGCGACGCGGACGTGAGCCAACTTCGCTTGCAGGTAGGGATGGGATTCGCCGATCTCCTTCAGGAGATTCGAGACCGTGGATCCCTCTGGAATCGATAATTTCAGGGTCGGGGAACCGACATCGTCTTTCAATGAAGCAAAGAGCAGAAGTTCCAAATCCATGATTCCTCCAGAAACCAGCATCTGCACAGATTCTTCGCGGGTCAATGGTATCGGCAGTTCAATTCTGCTTCAGATATTCCCGCCAGGTATCGATTTCCTGTTGGCGAAGGTTCGCGGGAGCGTTCTTCCAGAATTCGGGGTTGACGATGGTCCTCTGGCGAGAGATCCGGGCGAGGGCCTGAGCCGCAATCGCTCTCAATTCGCCGTCCGGAGAATCGAGGCAATCCACGATGGCCTCGACGATGGAGAAACTGCGTGAGGAGGGAACGACTTCCAGACAGATTGATTTTTTCTGTTCAATCGTCGCCGAGGCCATGAATTCGAAGAAGCGATTGACCCACTTTGATCTCAGCGTTCGAGACCAACGACTCGATCGGGATCCTATCAGCTCGACGACACGACACCATGCCCAAATAGGGTCGGAGGAGGACTCCAATTCGGCCTCAAGTGCTTCAGAGATCGCAGATCCATCATTGCGAAACTGGCCGATAGATCCCTCGATAGCCCAGCGCCTCAATCGGGAGTCGCTGAGGTGTTTTTGAATCTGGTCTCGGGCGCGGGCTGTAAGATCGTCGACGAATCCTGGGACGAGAACCGTGAGTTCTTTTTCTTCGAGTTCTATGATCTGCGACAACTTTTCCTCAAATGACAATTGGGGATCGGATTGGTTCAGCAGATGCCACAGGAATCCCCATGAAAGAGCGTATCTGTAGAGAAGCTCTGAATCGGCACTGTAAAACTGGCCATAGTCGCCCACGATGGTCTCGAGAAGATCTCCCAGAAACTGGCTTCTTCCCCTGCGGCGCAGTTCTCTTCGGCACTTGTCATAGTACTTGATGTGAAGAGGGGGAATGGCGAAGGAACCATCCCCGGGATCAAAACCACCCTCGAAATGACAGGCGATTCCCTCGACCAGCCACCAGCGCCCCTCAACTCCAGGAATTTGCGAGGTGAGGTGGTGGGCCAATTCGTGTTGGAAGGTGTCGAGGGAGTCCGGTTCGAGAAGAATGGAATTCCCCTCCTCGTCCGGTGCACCCGAGAGCCAAATGATGTCGAGGAGGCTGTTGTACCAGCCTGCGAATCCAACACTCCCCCGTCGAATGACAGCGCCGGAGTCTGCAGGAGTTCCAGAGAGAATGACCGTTACTTCAGGAACACCCCGGGAGGCATTCGGCAGGTGTTTTTCTATTCCATTGCTCGACCATTCGAGTCGATCCCGATAGGAGTCGGTCACCGATTCAGGGTGGTCGCTATAGATGACACCTGAATCTGACTCAACCCTGTGGTCGTAGACCAGTGAGCAACCAGAAGCGAGCAACAACAAGAGCCCGAGAGAGAAGAAAAAATACCGGTGGATCACTGTCGTCATCTTTCCAGGATGGTACTGACATGCTTCAGGCGAGCCGGGTTTTGTGGATCCCTGCGCCAGAGCACCGTTCCCAGATATCCACCACGAAATCCCCTGCTGCGGAAGAAGTAGTAACGCACTTCGTAAACCGGGATTTCGGGAAATCCGGGATTCGTGCTGTGAAGCTGATTTTCCTGCAGATGGTTCTCTGTCCACTTGAGGTACCCATTGGCACTGAGGGCGCTCTGCAAATTGATCGAAAAATCGACCACATCCTTTTCCCGATTCCAGGAGTTTTCACCCAGCACCTGGACAGGGGATTGGACTGTTCTGCAGGAACTCAGAAAAAATAAGGTGAGAAGGATCAGGGGCAAGATTCTGAGCAATCGGGGCCTTTCGCTTCGGTAATCGCCAGCAAGGTTATTGGGTTTTCCCGACAGGGATGGTAACACGACTACGCCAATGCGGAATGGGGCAGGCCTCTCCAGGGGAGGGGAGTTGCCCACTTTCAGATCAGGAAGCGGGTATCGCCATGAAACAGAACGAAGCGGGCAAGGGCGGAGTTCGCTGGATCCCAATTCTAATGGGGCCATTGCTGACGCTCCTGACATGGTATCTGGCACCTGAAGATTACTCAAAAACGGTTCTCGGTACCCTGATGGTCACGGTGTGGACCGTCACGTGGTGGGTAACGGAGGCGATTCCGATTCCAGCCAGTTCCCTGCTTCCTGCTGTGCTTCTGCCTCTGTTCGGGGTCTGTGACGCCGGAACTGCCGCCAAGTACTACTCTCACCATCTCATTCTGTTGCTCCTCGGCGGGTTCATGCTTGCCAGAGCGGTGGAATGCTCCGGATTGCACCGCAGGATCGCCATCTCAACATTGATCCGTCTCGGAACATCTCCTCGCAGGTTGGCTTTGGGCTTTCTGGTTACTTCAGCCGTTTTGTCTATGTGGATCTCCAATACTGCGACCACCCTGATGTTGTTGCCCATCGCCATCTCTGTCGCCCGACGGACTGAAGAGGGGCAGGATCTGAAGGGGCGATTCACCCTCTGCTTGCTCCTGTGTACCGCATACGGAGCCAATGTCGGGGGGATCGGAACATTGATCGGGACACCTCCCAATCTGATTTTTGTGAAGAATGCCCAGGACCTGATTCCGCCGATTGAAGTCGGATTTCTGCAATGGCTCGTATTGGGTCTTCCCGTAGTGGTCCTGTTTCTGCCGATCATGTACCTGCTCTTGACCCGTTTTCTGATTCCACTTCCAGCGGGAGAAAATCAGGAAGGCAGAGAGGCCCTGCGTGAAGAGCTGAAGAATTTGGGTCCCATGAGGTCGGAAGAGAGTCGGGTGTTTCTCGTCTTTCTGGTCACGGCACTCTTGTGGGTGACCCGGGGAAGTGGCGATATGCCAGGCTGGGTGCATCTCCTGGGACCACTACTTGATCTCGAGCCATCCGAATATGGCAAGTATCTCAATGACAGTATCGTTTCTGTCGCCTGTGCCATCGCTCTTTTCATTATTCCGTCGGGAAAAGGGCAACCTCCCCTACTCGACTGGGATCGTGCCAAAGAGGTTCCCTGGGGAATGTTGCTGCTCTTCGGAGGCGGTTTTGCCATCGGTGGAGCGTTTCAGAGCAGTGGCCTCAGTACTGAGGTGGGGACGTGGATGGCTTCCTGGAATACATTACCTTTTCCACTGTTGGTGATGGCCATTTCCTCAGTCACGACCTTCCTTACTGAGGTGACCTCCAACACGGCTTCGATGCATTTGCTGATGCCAGTGTTGTCGTCAGCGGCAATTCAGGGTGGGATTTCCCCCATCCAGATGATGTTGCCAGCTGTGTTGTCCGTTTCCTGTGCATTCATGTTGCCTGTAGCAACCGCTCCGAATGCCATCGTGTTTGCTACCGGCAAGATTCCGATCCGATTCATGATTCGCTGTGGTTTCGCATTGAACGTGATCGGTGTCTTGATCGTGTTGGTGGTCAGCCTGACTCTGGGAATGTTGGGTTGGCTTCCTGGTTCCCCAGGAGCTGGCTAGGCGCGATACGGATTCAGGTAATCAGACTTTACCTTCACGCTCCAGCTTTTCGTAGGCTTTGATCAGTGCCTTGAGTTTTTCACTCGCCTGATCCACCTGGCTTCGATCCAGATCCTTGTGTTTGTCAGGGTGGTACTGCTTCACGAGAACCCTGAATCTGGCTCGAATCTGGTCGGGAGCTGCATCCCTTTCCAGTCCCAGAATGTGCAGGGGGTGATGAAAGGGGAGTGGGCCAGAGTTTTCAGAGGAAGGTCCCGATTCATTGACTCGGGACTGTTTTTGAGTACCCCTTGATTCGCTGACGAAGTCCGTTTTGGCAGAAGACCTTTTTGAAACCCACTGTTTCCAGCGGGCACCTGAATAATTCCGCAAGCCGGCCTGCTCAAAGATCATACGTCGTTCTTCGCCATACTTTTGTTGCCACTCTTGAAGTTGCAGGAAGTCATCCGGTGCCAGAGGTTCGATCCAGCCCACCAGCCAGTCCACCAGTCCGATATCTTTGGCGGGGGAGGCGTAGTACTTTCCCTCACCAACGGATTCGATCCGGCTCTCTCTGCGACATGATGGGCAGGTGTAGAGACGGTAAGGCCCGCCTTCACTTTCGTCGCGTCCTCGCAAAATGCCATCCCTGAGAATTCCGTCGAGGTGAAGTTTGCTTCGACAATGCCAACAGCGCATCAGGACCTCTGGGGTGTGATCAACATGCAATCGCCATAGGAGTAAAACCGAAATTGATTTTCGACTGCTTCACGATAGAGATTCAGAGTGTTCTCGAGTCCGTGGAAACAGGATACGAGTACCAGCAAAGATGAACCGGGCAGGTGGAAATTGGTCAACAGACCATCCGCGTGACGGAATTGGTATCCGGGAAGAATCGTCAGATCTGTTTCTCCGATGATTTCATCCCCCGGAGTCAAATCGGGGAGTGATTCCAAAACTCTCATGCTGGTGGTCCCGATCGCAATGATGGGCCGTTTCTCTTTTCTTGCTTTATGCAAAGCAGTTCGAGTTTCGCTGGAGATGCTGTACCACTCAGGATCGACACGGTGGTCGGTTAACTGCTCCGACTCGATCGGCTTGAAAGTCCCGGGCCCGACATGAAGAGTGACGCCCGCACGCTGAACACCACGGGCGGCGAGAGCTTCGAGAATGGGTTGGTCAAAATGAAGCCCTGCTGTGGGTGCGTCGCCTGGGCTGGGTGTTTTTGCTTTGCGGGTTTTTTTGTTTTCTTTGTCGGGTGAGTGTGTGTTGGTTTGTTGGGTTTTTCTCTGGATATAGGGGGGGAGGGGAACCTCTCCGATCCTCTCCAGAGGGACTTCCGCAGGCCACTCGACCCTCCAGCTGGAACCTTCACGCCCGTGAACCCTGATGGCCACATCCGGGCCCTCCAGGGTTTCGCCCGGTTTAATGCGTCGGGAAGGGGAGATCCAGGCGAGCCAGGATTCTCCATCCTGACATGGGCGAAGAAGAAAGATCTCTACCTTGCCACCCGTGGCTCTTTGGGCACGAATCCGGGCTGGAATCACACGAGTGTCGTTGTAGACCAAAAGTTCATCACCCCGAAGGTGATCGACAATCTCTGGGAAATTCCCGAGCTGCCGCTGCTTTTCACCCCGGAGAGTAAAGATGCACCGGGAGTCACTGCGATTTTGGGCCGGTTCCTGGGCGATCAGAGAATCGGGAAGTTCAAATTGATAACTGCGGAGAGAAAATGCACTCTCTCCGGGATCAGTCCCCATCCTCGTCATCGAAGTTGTCCTCTACAGGTCCTCTCGCTCTTCGTGAGCCACGGTTTCCGCGTGAGGGAACGAGTTCTTCTTCGTACTCTTCTTCCTCTTCATATTCGTCATCTTCTGAGTCGTTGGATTGGAACTGGTTACCCGATAGAAGGACCCGTTCATCCAGATGGTGGACCTGATCAGCACACTGATACAGATCGTTCGAGGTGGTATCCCTGAATGAAGCGATCTCCACACGAACGCCATCATTACGCAGTTTCTCGACCAAAGGGACAAAGTCACCATCACCGGTCACGAGGATGCACACATCGGTCCTGGGTGAGATGGCCAGGGCATCCAGAGTGATTCCGATGTTCCAATCACCACTGCTGGTGGGATCTGAGCGGTCGCCGACGACTCGTTTGCGCACTTCATATCCATTCCTGCGCAATACTTCGATGAATTTGTTCTGTTCCATCCCCGGGCGTTCAACCACATATGCCAGTGCTCGTTGCAGAACCCGTTTGCTGACGAGATGCTTCAGGAGAGTCGAAAATTCCAATTTGGACTGGTAAAGATTTCGTGCAGCGTAGTACATGTTCTGTACATCAACAAAAATCGCCACACGCTGCTGTCTGGACAGATCATGCCCGTCAACAGAGACCAGCATCTTCTGGTTTTGGGAAGAGGGGGTGTCCTTGCGCATCTTTTCAAATGCCTCGAGGCCACGCTTCATTTCTTCCTTGTGCTTGCTTCTCTCCTGGACAATCTGGTCTTGAAGTTCAATGACCCTGTTTTGCAGGTCTTCGACAGATTCGCCGCCTCCTTCGGAGGCCCTTGGTGAATACATAATCATGATAAAATCTCCCCTATGCAGAAATCAGGAGTCATTGTAATGGATTTCGCGATTATGAAAAGAGAATGCAACCATGATTGGGAGACGTTTAAAGGTTGGCATTATGGGCAATAGAGCCACCATTCAGTTCTCATGGGGGCAATGGCGCATGGAGGTTTCGTAGTCTCATTCATGCTGGAGATATTCGGAATCGAGTAGTTCAGGAGAATTGTCCATAATCCGGTCGAATAGACGGCGATTCTTCCTTGTAAACGTAAATGGCTATATTATTTTAAAATTAGTTTCGATCCTTCAGGAGTCCCAAAGCTCACTTGAAGTATGAAAACTCTCGAATGATTACCAGCGGCCACTGGGATTGGTGACTAGGTCACCGATCGGTTTCATTCGATTTTTCTTCTCAATTTTGAAAGTTAACTTACGTGCCCAAAAGATCCTCTACCAAGGTGAAATCTTCCTCCCAGAAGCTTGGTCGCAAGAACTCTTATACGGATGCATTCAGGCGCAAAGTGGTGACCTACTCCGTGAAAAACGGAATCATTGCGGCTGCCGATAAGTTTTCTGTTTCCACGCCCAGTGTGACCAATTGGCGCAAGGATTTTGGAGTAACCCGTGCGACAAAAGAGGCCGCCGTCGCAGGTAAAAAGGTGGTCCTCCCCAAAAAACCGGTCAGCAAGCCTGTCCCTTCCGGTCGCAAAAATTATCCGGATACCTTCCGTGAGGAAGTGGCCCGCTTTTCCGCTCTTGAGGGGGTGGAGAAGACTGCCATTCGATTCGGGGTCAGCGCTCCGAGTGTGACCAACTGGCGTCGTGAGTTTGGAATCAATCGCGAGACCCGTGACAAGATTCGCAAGGAACATGAAAAGATGGGGATCACCAGTGACAAATCACTGGGGAAAAAAGAGATTCTGAAGATCCGCCGGCAGGTTGAGAAATCATTGGCATTGTTGGACAGCCTTCTGCAAAAAATGTGATCACGGGAGGTTTGACGCCTCCACTCTTCACTCATCAGGGGCGGTCTGATTCCACCCACTGATTTATCGAAATGGAATCTGGCAATGCCCAGAGATGGCCACGGCAGAATCATCGATTACATGCGGATCTCGGTGATGGATCGTTGCAATCTGCGTTGCAGTTATTGCATGCCTCTCGAAGGTTTGAAGTTTCTTCCTGAGGAGAAACTGTTGACCGCTCCCGAGATTGGATTGGTGACTGAAGCAGCAGTATCTGCTGGATTCCGCAAGTTCCGTATTACTGGTGGTGAGCCAACACTGCGCAAGGATCTCACCGAAATCGTCAGCCGTATGAGAGCAGTGGCCCCCGAGGCGGACATCGCCATGACCACAAATGG
>JAAXJX010000031.1:0-40927 GCA_012269595.1 Planctomycetia bacterium
CCCTTTGAAATGCGTATCGTCTCGGATGAGCGGGATCTGATCCGTGAAGCCATCGAGGAAATGTCCGAAATCTGCTGTCTCGTCATCACCACGGGCGGAACCGGATTCGGTCCGCGGGACGTCACTCCCGAAGCCACCGCCGACGCCTGTGAGGTGCTGATCCCGGGATTTGGCGAAAAAATGCGCGCGAAAACGTGGGATCGGGTCCCTACTGCGATCTTGTCCCGTGCCATCGCGGGTCGCCGGGGAACCTGCCTGGTCATCAATCTGCCCGGAAACCCGAAAGCCATCGCTGAATGCCTGGAAGAGATCTGGCCGGCGATCCCCCACGCCATCGAGACTGCGGGGGGTCCGGATATCGAGGCGGAGGGTGCCGCCCCGGCTCCTCACGATCCGCCGGAAAAGAGCTGTCCGTAAAGTTCTTCATACTGGGAGATGACCGGATCCCAGCGGAATTGATCTTCCACCCTTTGCCGTCCTGTGCTCGCAAAGAGGGATCTTCGTTCTGCATCTTCCAGCAGCGTGCGTGCCCCCCGGGAGAGGGCTTCAATATCCCCGACCGGGGCGAGGAAACCGGTCTCGCCATCGACGATCACTTCCGGCATCCCCCCGGAAGCGGTCGCGATCACAGGCAATCCACACGCCATCGCTTCAAGGGCGGCCAGTCCAAAGGACTCGTTTTCACTGGGAAGAAGGAAGAGATCAGAACTGGCAAGCAGTGGGGCAGTGTCATCGAGGATGCCCAGCCAGTGGACCCGGTCCCAGACTCCCAGTTCTTTGGCGAGACTTTCTGCTGCAGCCCGATCAGGACCATCACCGATCATCAACAACCTGGCGGAGAGGCCTGCTGTTGATTTGGCGAAGATGCGAATGACATCTCCCGTGCGCTTGACCGGCCTGAAGTTGCTGACGTGAGCGAGAAGCAACTCACCCTCCGGAGCAAATCTTGCCCGCAAGTCATCACAGCCCCTCGATATTGAAAACGCTTCGGTATCCACGGCATTGGGGATCGTCTCGACCTGCAGATGCGATCCGAGCTCATTGTGGGTTTCACGGGCGAGCCAATCGCTGACACCGGTGACATGATCACTTTCTTCCATCGCCCAACGGGTGATATCCGTGTAGGACGGGTCTGCACCAACGAGGGTGATATCGGTTCCGTGAAGGGTGGTCACCACCTTGACCCCATGATCCGCATTCATGTTGCGCGCCAGAATCGCTGCCAATGAATGGGGAATCGCGTAGTGGGCGTGAATGATATCGATGTCGTGATCCTGGATAACCCTCGACAACTGGTTCGCCAGAGCCAGCGCATAGGGCGGATAGCGAAAGAGCGGATACGAAGAAACATTGACCCGGTGATAGTGAACTCCCAGGGTCAGCGGGTCGAGCCGGAAGGGTCTCTCGTGGGAGACGAAATGAATCTCGTGCCCATTCTTTGCCAATCGCATTCCCAACTCGGAAGCGATCACACCACTTCCTCCATGGGTCGGGTGACAGACGATGGCGATCTTCATCTCAGGTACCCCCACCTTCGCGAGCACTCAAGCCGCGGCCATGGATCATGTCGACGGGATTGGTGACCGCCGGTGGATCCTGCCACTTGAGTGCTTCACCGAATTCGACACCGACCCTTCCCCCCAGATCTCTGGCACGGCCCTCGACTGCCAGCATGAACTCGGGTCTGGAAATCTTTGTGGGCGGCCCATCCTTGCCCGGCTGATGAAACTGGGAGGCATAACATTGAACCGCTTCACACTTGCGAGCCCAGTGATCCGTGACATCGACGATGACACTGGGATCAAAGGGGGTGTGGCACATGTAATATCCCAGAGTAGCAGGTCTGTGCTGGGTCTCCGCGGGAGTCCCTCCCGGATACATCTTCACACCGCCCAGATAGAGACTGCGATAGGCCAGCAAGCCTGCTCCGGCGTGATCCGGATGCAGATCATCTCTCCAGGGAGCAAGCATGACCCGCGGGCGGGTATGACGAACGACGGCCACCAGCTTTTCCCTGGCTTCGTCCGTATCCCTGACTGAACCATCCGGCAGGTCGAGACAGACGCGGTAATCGATCCCCAAAACATCTGTCGCAGCAGCCGTTTCCTGGGCGCGCAGCTCTGGGGTACCACGACTCGACAGTTCTCCCCGGGTCAAATCAACGATGCCCACCCTGTGCCCACTGGCAAGGGTAGCCAGGATTGTTCCGCCGATGGAGATTTCCGCATCGTCGGGGTGGGCAGCGACCACCAGCAGATCCAGAGGTTCATTCATGGGTTCAAGAGGATTCATTCGGACTCTCCGATTCACTCTTCTCACTTGATGAGGACAAAGGCCAGGGACTGACCCGCCCATCCCATCGTGTGATGTTCCCGGAGATGAGAGTGATCATCTCCTGTAATGCGCCGAGTCCCTGCCATGCCAGGAGATCGCACAGGTTACGGCTTCTTTCCGGTTCCATCCCCCCCGGAAAAGCCCTGTCGACCCACGCCCTGGCACGATTCCGTTTCGCCTCGACCTCGAGATCCAGACCCAGATCCACCGATCTCCCCAGACTCTCGAGCTGTTTCTGCCAACGGCTTCGCAGACGCTCCGCTTTCTTCTGCAGTGCGGGATTGGAAAAAGGATCCGTGGCGAGTGACTGCAACTTTTCAAAAAGTTCTGAAGAGGCCTGCGACAACTCTTCCCGTTTCAGTGCACCCTTGTCGTTGGGAATCAGAAGTGACAGGTCTACGCCCGGGACCAAACGGTCCAGCCCCACTCCCAGTTCCGTCAACGCCTCGATCAGATCAGATTCCAGCGGACGCAATCCCGGGCGCGGTAACCACAGGGGCTGGGTGATCTCCCAACGCTTGCGAATGAAGCGAGTCTGCAGGGTGTAACACCATTCAGTCGCCCCCAGGATGACCGCTGCAGGTTCCAGAATCGCATCCTGGATGACCCCCCTCAGGAGTGCATCCGCAGAGAGCCTCTCTGGATCTGCAAAAAGATCCATCTCTTCGGAGGACTCCGGGCGAACTCTCTCACCAGCGGTATCGATCACAAAGAATGGAGCACCATCACGGGAACGAACCGGTGCCGGAATCCCCTGCTCCACCTGCTCTTTGCTCGCTCTTCTGACCTCCTGTTGATAGACCGCGGATTCACTGTGGGCTTTTTGGATCCACGGCAACTGCAAGCGGCGAAGCCACTGCGGGTGGATCGGTAACCACGCTTCTTCCGGAAGGAACTGCCACAGGAGATTGCAGAATTCTGCTGACGGAGATGGGTCCAGAGCCTTGCTCATCAGTGAAAGAACTTCGGCCGAATGGGGAGCGCCCTCAAAACAGTCTTCAAGTTCCCTGATCCGCTCTTCTGTGGAGAGAGGATGGCGCAGGCCTGAAATCGATCGCCGGCCGCGTTCGAAGGGAACTCCGAGCTGGGAACCATTGCGAAAACTTCCCGGATTGAGTTCCCCGACATCGTGATCTTCATCGGCGATCCAGAAGAGAGCGACTGCGGGGATTCCCCGCTCTTCCAGATCAGCGGCAAGACCGATGGCCGACAGAAGTTTCACCGTGCTCAAAAGGGGCCCCGCACACAAAGCCGGTTGCTGACCCGCCAGGATGATCTGGCAGGAAGGATCCTGCAGTTTATTCAATGCAGACCGGGGGCCTTTCGGCAATGGAAGGCTGTCCCAATGGGGCTTCAACTGCTCAAGCCACTCGGTTCTGCGACCCGGATCCCAGCGGTGATTATTCACATGACGGGCGACATCATCCGCATCGATGGCGACAGGCCCCATCACCGCATCCCACCCCGGTCCCCTTTTCAGGCGAAGGTCGAGTGCGTTGTGAACAGTGGGTTGGCCCGTGCGGTCATTCATCACTTGTGTTGCGCCGATCTCTCTGCGGTAAAGATCATCCGTGGTGAGGTCCCGGGGATCTGATCCGATCCATCCCAGTCTCCACGGCAACCCAGCGGAGCCCAGCCACTCTCTTCCAGCATTTTGGTCACTTCAGATTTTGTGAACAGTCGGACAGACTCAATATAGTGACTCTCTCCCGCTGGCCCCGTCAGGGTGACTCTCTTTTCCACTCTTTTTCCATCCGCAGTGATACTGCGCTCCTCGAGGATCGACTTGTCGCCGACGACTTTTTCGCTGACAGGAACAAGCTTGTTCACGATCAAATCCCGGTCAGGAAGATCGAGCAAAAAGCGGCCGCCCTCCCTCACCACACGGGCGACCTCTTTCAGGACACCCTGATTTTCTACATCGGTTTCGAAGTAACCAAAGGAAGTGAAGAACATCAGCACTGCATCAAAATGGCCCACCTCAAAGGGCAACTGCCTCATGTCTCCCTGATGGAGAATCACGGACTCCTTCAGATGACGGCGGGCTTCCGCGAGCAATTCTTCAGAAAGGTCGAGGCCGTGAAGTTCAACGGCAGATTCCTGAAGCCAACGGGAGTGACGCCCTGCGCCACAGCAGAGGTCGAGAACACGGGCTCCCTCCTCAGGGCTCAGCCAGTCGAGAGCAGCGGCGACTTCTGCCTCGGCGGATTCCACGCTTCTTCCCGGGTAGACCTGCAGGTACTCGGACCTGAAGGCCCGCTGATACCACGGATCGGTGCCCGCCCCGGTTCGACTCATGATCTCCTGCCTTCTGTTCCTGAAACGCTGAAGCCCCAAATTTGACTCCAGAGGTCCATTTTCCATTTTCCCGTGCAGATTTCACTCCCACAAGAGAACCGTGGGCCAATCGAAGGTCGATTTGAAGGCCCTTGCCTGCCCTCCCCCCAAGCGTTACTGAGAAGGGTCGCAGGGGGATTTTCCCTTCAGATTTGGCCGGAAACGGGGAGTAGATTGAAGAATATCGCCAGGGTCGCCATTCCGGTTCCGATCCATGAGGCCTTCGATTATCGGATCCCGGATGAAATGCTGGGGCAAATTGTCCCCGGAACCCCTGTCCTTGTCCCCTTTGGTCCCAGCCGTCGGTACGGCTGGGTGATCGAGACCACAGACCACTCTGTGCATCCCAAATTGAAAAAAATCCACTCTGTCGTCGAGGATGGAGCCACCCTCTCCGAGGAATTGCTGACCCTCCTCGATTGGACTGCGAACTACTACGTCTGCGGAATCGGTGAAGCCATCGAGACGGCACTTCCCAAACCGGTTCGGGAACGAAAGGTTCGCCAGGTGCGCTGGGTCCGGGGTCTCGAAGGGGCACTCCCCGACGAAAAGGGTGGTGGTGCCGACGCGCGCAATCGGGTTCTCGAGTTTTTGCAACAGCACCCCAAGCCTGTTCCCCTGCGACGACTCGTCGAAGAATGCGGAATCAGTGACAGCCCCATCAAAACCCTGGCGAAAAAGGGGCGAATCGAAATCTTTGAAAGTCTACCTCCGGAATTCGGTGTGCCCGGGGAGTCCCTCGCCGATTCAATTCCCTGGGATCAACCCGCTCCCTTCGAACCGAACGATGAGCAACAAGCTGCCATCGATCGTATTCGCGAACAGATCTTCCTCGAAAAATATCAGACCTTCCTGCTTCATGGAGTAACAGGCAGTGGAAAAACGGAGGTCTACATCCGTGCCGCACAGACCGCATTGGCTGCCGGCAAGGGGGTCCTCGTTTTACTCCCGGAGATCGCCCTGACTCCGCAGGCGATTGAGAGATTCACAGAGCGCCTCGGTCCCGTTGCTGTTCTGCATTCGATGCTTCCTGATACCGAGCGTGCCGTTCACCATGAACGACTCCGCAAGGGAGAAGTCAAACTGGCGATGGGAGCCCGCAGCGCCGTCTTTGCACCGGTTGCCGATCTCGGTTTGATCGTCGTCGACGAGTGTCATGAGAGTTCTTACAAACAGGAAAACAGCCCTCGCTATCACGCAAGGGATGTGGCGGTCATGCGGGCCCACCAATTGGGCATCCCCTGCGTCCTTGGCTCGGCGACCCCTTCTATGGAATCATTGGAGAACGCCCGTCAGGGACGCTACGAAAAACTGAATCTGGAGAATCGGGTCAGTGACCGCGACATGGCGACCATCGAAATCATCGATCGCCGAAAGGAAAAGGGAACGGGTGACAGTTCTGGCCTTCTCTCCAGAAGACTGATCGACCTCATCCGCCAGACCCTCGATCGGGAGGAGCAAGTTCTGCTTTTTCTCAATCGCCGTGGCTTCGCACGGGACGTCCATTGTCGCCAATGCGGATATTCATTCCGCTGCAACAGCTGTGATATTCCCCTCACTTACCACAAACACCGGGATATCGCCCAATGCCACTATTGTGCGGAGCAACGGGGAATCCCCGATCGCTGCCCCCAGTGCCAATTCACAGGATTGCGCCAGCGATCCCCGGGAACCGAAAGGGTCGAGGAAACTCTCGTATCCCTGTTTCCAGAGGTACGCGTAGACCGACTCGACCGGGACACCGTCACCAGTGGCCGGCGAATGGAACAGATCCTGCAAAAGTTTCGTGATGGAGAAACACAAATTTTGGTGGGAACACAAATGGTCGCCAAGGGACATGACATCCCCGGGGTCACACTGGTGGGAGTTCTCGATGCCGACGTCGCACTCGGACTCCCCGACTTCAGATCGGCGGAAAAAACCGCTCAACTCTTGTGCCAGGTTGCGGGCAGGGCTGGACGGGGAGATTCACCCGGACGAGTAGCGCTGCAGACTCGACAGCCGGAGCACTACGCCATCGAATGTGCCGTTCGTCAGGATCTGGATGAGTTGCTCGAACATGAGAATTCAGTTCGACAGATGCTGCATTACCCACCCCATGGATTTCTCGCACGCATCGTCTTCGAAGATGAAGATGAAAAAAGAACCCTGGAAACTGCAGAAGCCCTGACGAGCAAATTGAAAGTCGAGGGCGAAAACAGGGTACAGGTATTGGGTCCGGCACCAGCTCCCCTTGAGAAGCTTCGAGGGAGATTCCGGCACCATGTCCTGTTGAAAAGTAACAGCAGAGAATCTTTGAGAATTGTAGGCCGATTGGCACAGACGGAAAAACCACGCTGGTCTTCAACTCGCATCACTCTCGATATCGACCCTCAGAACCTGCTATAAAAAAAGGGTGATCACCCTGAAGGAGTGATCACCCTTGATTCCGATTCAAATCGAATCGATCAGACCATGTCCTTGAAAGTCTTGGACGGCTTGAAGGCAACGCTCTTGGAAGCCTTGATCTTGATGGTCTCACCAGTCTGGGGGTTACGACCGGTACGTGCTGCACGCTTGCGGATGCTGAAAGTTCCGAAGCCCACGACCTGGACGCTCTTGTCCTTCTTGACACCTTTTTTGATTCCGTCGATCACAGCGTTGACACAACGCTCTGCACCGGCCTTGGTCTCATCCAACTCTTTCTGCACGAATGCAATCAGTTCACCCTTGTTCATGGGGTACTCCTTCTATCGAGAATGTCCCGAAATCCTTGCCCGGGCTGCATGCCAGCACCGGTAGCTCGATCCTGTCATCCCGGGGAAACCCTTGTAGAACAAGGCCCCGAGCCGGGCCTCAGTATGTTCCCTGAGTGATTTCCTGCAATAGCAACCCGGCAAATTTCTTGGTTAATCACCTGTTACAAATGTCCACCGGGAACCAAATGACAACCCATCCACGTTGGAAAAATGTTGTCCTTGGGTATACCATCTGGGCATGCCGGTCCGGGGGGGAATGGATCTGCCGTGTGATCCGCCCATTCCCGAGCAGTATTGGAATTGGAGATCGCATTGTCACGCCATAGGTTCATTCGCTTGAATGACTTGCTACTGACACTGTTTGTGGCCCTGTGCCTGAACGCAACGGTTCAGGCGGGTGTATCTGTACCCTTCTCCACTGCTGTTTCCGCCGTGCTGAAAACCGTCCCCGACACCGGAGATTCTGGCCCGCAGACAGGCTCAGGGGAGACCCCTGCCCCCCCGATTACCGAAGAAAAAAAGGTCGAAAATTCCGCCGATGAACCGGCCCCGGCCCCCGCTGTAGCCGTCGAATCCCTTGCCGGAATCGAGCCAGCAGCCCTGCCACTGGGCGAACGTCTCGTCTTTCGGGCAACCGTCGAATGGAAGGGGGCACAGGTTCTTGTAGGTCATCTGGAGCTCGGCTCATTCCATGATGAAAACAACACGACAGTTCTTCATGCACGGGGAAAGGGTGACCGATTCGGTTACACCATCGATCAACAGATCACCTCCAGACTCGATCGGAGCAGTGGGCACCCCATCGCATACACCAATGTACAAAGAGGGTCTGAGCACCACACCAAGCAGTTGGATTTCGAAGAAGGCAAAATCACCTATTCAAGGCGAGAGCATTGCCGGGACCCCGAATGCAAAGACAAGAATCACGATGTTGCAGAGGTGGAATGGAAGGGCCCGATTCCCTGGGGTACCCGCTCGAAACACTGTGGAGATCGTGATTGTGGAACCGCTGCCCATGAACTTTGGGTTACCAAAAAAGTTCATGAAGTCGACGAGCCTTACGTGGATCTGTTGACTTCCATCTACGTGGCAAGAACTGCTTCATTTCCAGAAGACGGGTCACCAATGATCATTCCTGCTGTCAACGACGACCACCGCTGGCTGGTCGAAGTTCGACAGATGCAGCAAAAGGAATTGACCGTCAGTGAAGGCACCTACGACGCCATCGAACTCAGTCTGACTCCCCTCGCTTCCGACGGGGACACCAAGAAACGCTTCAAGGGACTCTTCGGAATTCATGGAACGCTGAGAGTCTGGATCGATTCGGTCACTCGCAAACCCTTGCTAATTCAGGGTACACTGCCGATATCGGTGCTCGATCTCAAAGCCAGAATCGAGTTGATCTCCACAGGGGATGCCGAAATCATCAAGCTGCGTCGGGCCTCCACACAAAAGGCCCTCATGGATCAATCCGCCGAAAGGCCTCGATAACTCCTGCCGAAGGACTTCGATGACCCCCACCGAAATCGGTGCCCTGCTGAGAAAACTTCCGCAAGTGGATCGGCTGATGAATTCCACTGCCATGGAATCCCTCGTGGCCACCCATTCACGCTCTCTCGTTCTTTCAGAATGCCGTGCGCTACTGGACTCGATTCGTGCTAATGCCATCGCAGGTTTGGCTCAGGAGAGCGATCTCGAAGAGTCCTCAATTCTGCAAAAACTCGCAGATCGCCTCAGCCAGCGACAGATGCCCTATCACCGCAGGGTGATCAATGCGACCGGCATCGTCCTTCACACCGGTCTGGGGAGAGCCCCCCTTGCCGACGAAGTGACCGATGCACTGGTTGAACAACTGCGTCATCCGGTGCGGGTTGAAATCGATCTGGAAACCGGACTGCGTGGCAGTCGGGATGAAGGGTGTGCTGATCTTCTCCGGGAACTGACGGGAGCGGAAGACGCCACCATCGTCAACAACAATGCGGGTGCCACCCTGTTGTTGCTCTCTGCATTGGCAGAGAACCGCGAAGTTCTGGTCTCCCATGGGGAACTGGTGGAGATCGGGGGATCATTCCGAATCCCCGATATCATGGAACAGGGCGGAGCACGTCTCAAAGCAGTCGGCACCACCAACCGCACGAGAGCCAGGGACTACGATCAGGCCTGCAGTGAAAACTCGGCGATGATCCTCAAGGTGCATACATCCAATTACCGGGTCGTCGGCTTCACAGAAGAAGCGGAGATCGGTGAACTTTGTGAAGTGGGCAACTCCCATTCGGTGCCCGTTGTTCATGACATGGGGTCAGGTTGCATGGTCGACCTGGCAGCAAGGGGATTGCGGGGCGAATCATGGGTCCGGGACAGTCTCGAAAGTGGTTGTGCCCTGGTCTGCTTCAGTGGTGACAAGCTTCTTGGAGGTCCTCAGGCAGGGATCATCGCCGGCTCCAGAGAACTGGTTCAAAAGTGCCGAAAGCACCCGCTCTACCGTGCCATGCGACCGGGCAGGATGACCTATATCGCCCTCGAGCAAACACTCCGTGTTTACCTTCGGGGTGAAGAGGAATCGATTCAGACGATTCCCTCCCTTCGCAGGGTATTGGAATCTCCGGAGAACCTCGAAAAACGGCAGCAGGCCCTGCTCAGGGATCTCCAGACCATCGACAACCTCGATTGCCAGCCCCTGGACCATGACGGATATGCGGGCAGTGGGTCTTTGCCGGCCCGCCCCATCGATTCCAGAGGAGTACAACTCTCCTCACCACTGCTTCCAGTTCAGGATCTGGCTCGCCAACTCCGCACCGGAGAACCGTCGATCCTCCCCACAGTTCAGGATGACAAGGTCATTCTCGACGTCAGGACTCTGGAGGAGAGCGAGCTCCCGGAGATCTGCGCCCGGGTCAAAGAGATTCTTGCCTCTGCAGGCTGATCGCTCCCGATCTGCAGCCCAACGGTCGACTTGCCCTTGACCTTGCCGGATCAGCGGGGGATCTTTCCACTTCCAGAGAGGAGAGCACCATGTCTGACGAACCGATTCGACTGACCAACTACGCGTCCTGTGCGGGCTGAGCGGCCAAGCTCTCACCCGGGGACCTGGTCGAGGTCCTCTCCAATCTTTCGATGCCCACCCGTGAGGAAGTTCTTCATGGACCGGACACTCTCGATGACGCGGGTGTGATCCGTATTCCCGGATCTAATCACGCCATCGTGCAAACCGTGGATTTCTTTCCTCCCATCGTCGACGACCCCCGGGAGTTTGGTCGTATAGCTGCGGCCAACAGTCTCTCGGACATCTTCGCCATGGGTGGCAGTCCACTGAGCGCACTCAATATTGTCGGTTTCCCGGCTGATCTACCCGTCTCCATCCTTGGCGAGATACTCGCCGGTGGCGCTGAAAAAATGGAGGAAGCACAGTGTGCTCTCCTCGGTGGACACAGTGTCCGCGATGCAGAGATCAAATACGGCCTGGCGGTCACTGGCACCATCAACCCCGATCACATGCTGACAAATGGCGGGGCCCGTGAGGGTGATGTGCTCGTTCTCACCAAAGCGCTCGGAACCGGAACTGTCAGCACTGCTCTCAACAAATCGGAAGTGGACAGCGATATCGTCGCTGCGGCTTCCCAATCGATGGCGACTCTGAATGCCACTGGTGCACGACTGGCCCTCGAACATCAGGTTCAATCCGCGACCGATGTGACCGGCTTTGGCTTGGCTGGCCATGGCTCCGAAATGGCTTTGGCGAGTGGTGTCGATCTGGTGATCTCTGCCGGAGCGTTGCCACTCCTCCCGGGTGTTGCAGATTTGGCCAAAGCAGGATTCTGCTCTGGAGGCTCTGTTCGCAATCGCCAGCACCTCGGTGAAAAGCTTGCAGTGGAAGATGGCATCGAAGACTCCCTCGTCTCCCTGTGTCTCGATTCAGAAACCTCCGGTGGATTGTTGCTGTCGGTTTCTGCGAATGAGGTCGATGCACTCAGAGCCAGTTTGAAAGCGGCGAATGTTTCAGAGTATGCCGTCATCGGAGAGGTCGTGGCGGCTTCACCGACTCCCACAGTTCATATTCGCTCCTGAGTCGTTCAAAAAAGGTGTTTGAGCAGGATTTGGCAAGATCCCCTGCAGGGGTTCTTGCCAAATAGCTGCTGAGTGGCCACACTCTTGTTTCCACTCAGGGGGTGAATGGGTACCTGGTGGGCCTCCTGGACTTCAAATCCATGGTGCGGCGCGAACAACGTCGTAGGTCGGTTCGATTCCGATGCACCCCCGCCAATTTTTCTCGGGAGTCGCCTCTATCTTCGCGGCACCCAGATTTGGCGCCCCTCCAAATAATAATCCGTGATCTTTTCAACAAACTCGGATCGCTCCAGCGCGACATAGTGGCGATCGAGAATATCCTGAATTTTTCTGGGGAAGGATCTCACACTGTTGTATGTCCATGGACCAAAATAGGGTCTCCCAGTATTGGGATCGATACCCGCATAGACCCTTTGTTTCGATCGAATCACCGCTGGATACTTGCCCTCTTCGATGGCCTTTCGAAGGTCATTGGCAACCCACACATCTGATTCATACATCTGCCGTGCGGTATAAGGCTCGATAACCAAAGGCCGCCCCGATTCAACCAGCACCCAGGGCTCTTCACTGAGGATGGGTCCCTCAAACTCTTCCAATCTCTTGGTTACCCGGGTTCGCTCTGCCATTTCTTCCAGTCGTTCCGGATTGAACTCGGTGATCTTCCCACTGCGATAGACGCCGACCAAAACCTGCAATATGACAAGCGACAGGATTGTTCCCTTGAACCAATCTCTCTCTCCTTCTTGTCGCAAGATGTACTGCAGTGGAATCAGCAACATCAAAAGTGTGGGTTCAAAGAGATAATTCAGATCCGATCCATCCCTGGCAATCAGCAAGGTAAACCCGAGGATCGCCAAAGATCGGACTCCGTCGAAAGCCCCTTCGGTGGAAGGTCGTAAGATGACCAGAGCGAGGCTGGTAAACACCAGAACTCCGTGTGCCCCCAACAAAAAGCCGAGATCATCCTCTGTAATCGTCCCGCTACTGAATGAACTCCAAAACACCGGCAGCGTCAGCGAGATCATTCCTGTCAATAAAGTCCACGCCATCGCCCTGTAGCGGGGAACCGCTCGCAAATGAAGGAACAGGGCCATGTACATCGCCAGAAAGACTGGAGTCTTCCATTGGGGAAATGAACCGAGATACTTTTTGATTCCGTATTCCCAATTCATGGGAAACAGGTTTGAAGCGACGGCATGGCGATAAAAGCCGCCGTCCGTAAAAAAGTTCAATCCGGCAAAAAAGAGCAAGCCGACGAAGAGAAGACCGAAACCCCAACGAATCGCTATCTTGCCCTCACGGAGATACAACTCGGCATAGGTCAGGAGAATAATCGCCAGCATCGTTTGTCGGGTATAGACCGCCAAAAAGAAACAGGCTGCCCCCAGCCAACGCCATCGCGGGGCGACCCCCAGGGTCAGCCATGCACCAGCGACTGTCAGTCCCAATGCCATCGCATCGATCCGCATCAGATAACCGAACTGAATGAACTCCAGCAGGGAAAACACGCCGGCGATTGCCATGAGAGCAGCGGTCCTCGGAAGGTAATTCCCCTTTTTTTCTTCTGTAATTTTCTTTGATTGATCGAGGGAGAAGTTGCCGGTCGATTTGACCCAGAGCCCCAAAAAGATCGCAGCAAGTATGGTGAAGAGAAGGGAGATCCATCTCCCAGCTTCGTAGGGAGAATCAAACACCGGTTGAAAAATACTGACCAATACCGGGTAGCCTGGGGCGTATTGATCAAAAAGCCATGGTTCAGCACCAATGGGCGGGTAGAGTCCCGGATCTTCGGAAACTCTGCGGACCTGATCCACGACCACTGCTTCCCCATATCTCAACTCATGGGGAAATGAGATCAGTTCTATCGCTTTGGGGAGATATTGACCGAGAGACAGAGCAACCAGAAAGATGGCCAGATAAAACCCGAACCCGTGGAGGAGCTCTTTCAGGAAAATGATGGGAGCGAGCATGATCCATGCGATGCCATGCAGAACCCCGTGAACCTCTTCGTCATTTTCAGACTCAGGCTCTTGAGCCTGATCGTTCAATTGCGGCTCATCTTCGGGTGGCATTTTTGGATCGATCATTCGGCACTTCCCTGTGAGGGCACGTTAAGCACACCGAATGGTATTTCAGAGTCGAAAAATGATCAATCGGTCGCGAAATCTTCCGCCCGGTGACCGAAGAGTTGCCTCAACTTGAGGACCGTTCTCGAGTGGAGTTGGCAAACCCGGGATTCGGAGAGGCCCAAACGCTCACCGATTTCCTTCATCGTCTCACCATTCCAGTAATAACGGATGAAAATCTGCCGCTCACGCTCATCCAGTTTCTCATTCAAAGCCTGCATGATGGTTTCCATCTGCAGATTGGACTCCGGCGCTGGGGTTTTTGCATCATTGAGCATGTCGATCTTGCGAAGGGATCGAGAGTCAGTTTCGTCGGAGACGTGGTCGGTCAGGGAAACGATGGAAGCCGCAGATGCTTCGCGTTGGAGTTGCTCATACTCTTCTTCGGTGACTCCGAGGTGATGAGCCATCTCCAGATCGGTCGGCTCTCGCCCCGATTCCAGCTCCAACTCTTTCCAGGCTTTCTCCAGGCGATTGGCCGTGCTGCGTACCAACCTTGGAACCCAATCCTGGGCACGAAGAGAATCGATGATCGAACCATTCACTCGAGTGTTGCAGTAAGTCTCAAACTTGACTCCCCGCTCGAGATCATAATTCTCGATCGCATCCATCAAGCCAAACACACCTGCACCGTAGAGGTCATCCACATCTACCTGTTGGGGAAGTTTTCTGTGCAAACGATCTGCGGCGTAACGAACGATGGGAAGGTATCTCTCCAGCAAATCATTTTTCAGATCACTGTTCTGGGTCTCTTTGTAATTGATCCATTTGCGCTCAAGTTCGGGGTCATCGCTCAACCGGGTCTTGCCGACCAGGGAATGGGTGCCCGGGAAATCTTTCTGGGTGGTGTCTTTTTCGGCCTGGGCCAATTCGTGCTCCTGTTCTTCTACACTTCAGTCTCGTTGGGAATACTCGTCATGAACCAGCTTCCCCCTGACTCAAGTCCCGCTCACTAGTGGCAAATCACGGACCCGAAACATTGCTGCACACCCTCACTTCAGGAACGCCAACCGCCGTTCCATTAAAGACAACGCTATCGGGCCCCTCCGATATCCCCCACAAACACCTCTTTCAGTCGATTGAGGAATCCACCTCTGGATTCCTGAACCTTCTGAACCCCCATGGTTGCCGCCACTTCGCGGATACTTCTGGAAGCAGGTGAGGCAGGATAGGCCCTCGTGAAGTGCTGTCTTTTTCTCACAGAAGCTGACACACGCGGATCAAACAGAACTGATCCGGCATTTTCGAGTTCGAGAGACAGAAACTTGTTGGCCAAGGCGGTGATCCTGGAAGCGACTTGCTGGGCTTCGCCCCTGGATTGGGCCTGATTGACGGTCAGCCAACACTTGGGTGTTGGCACGTCACATGAGAAAACCTTGAGCATGGCATACGCGTCAACCACTGCAGTCGGTTCTGGGGTGGTCACCACCAATACCTCTCCTGCAGCCTGACACAGATCAATCACAGATCTCGAGATACCGGCTCCGGTATCGATAATGACCAGTTCATGGCTATGCACCAATTCACCCATGGCATCGAGAAGCCGCTGCTGACGGGTGTGGCCCATGTCGGCAACCTGGGTCAAACCACTGGCGCCCGGAAGAATCCGGATTCCCTCTGGCCCCGTCACCAGGATTTCTCTCAACTGAGCCTCACCCTCGACCAAATGACCCAGATTTTTCTCCGAGTGAATATCGAGAATGACGTCAATGTTGGCGAGTCCCAGATCTCCATCGATCAATACCGTGGAAAGACCGGAGCGGGCAGCACTCAAGGCAAGACCAACAGAGACGTTGGTCTTCCCCACTCCTCCCTTGCCGCTGGTCACGGCGAGAACTCTTCCTCCACCATTCAGACGAGTAGGGCTCTCAGCCAGTAGCGATCGAAGCTTCCACGCCTGATCCCTCATTCAACTCCGAGGATCATGTCGCGAATCTCCTCACGGGAGGCCGCATCGAAATCTTCCGGAACTTCCTGTCCACAAGTGACATAGGAGATCGGTTTCTGCATGACCCCGAAGAGATCCCAGAGGAAACCCTTGCTGTAGGACTCATCACGTTTGGTCAGAATCACATGGTCGTAGCCGACAATCCGGAATGCATCCGCAGTGGCCATGAGAGCTTCAGGTGCTGCGCCCAGAGAAAGACACAGGTGGATTTCAAGATCGTTGACATTGGACAGGCAATCTCTCACCTCTTTGAGGCGATCGACGTCTTTTTGACTTCGACCTGCTGTGTCAATGAACACGATGTCATATTTGCTGAACGACTCGATTTCTTCGCGAACCTTTTCAGGCTGATCAACCGTCTTGAAATTGAGACCAATGATGTCTGCAAAACGGCGAAGCTGCTCGATGGCTCCCAAGCGGTAGGAATCAAGGGTAATCAGACCCACCTTTTTCTTTTCCACCACATGGAAATAGGCTGCGAGCTTGGCAAGAGTCGTCGTCTTGCCGACACCGGTCGGCCCCACCAATGCGACAAAACGGGTCTTGCCGGCAGTGTTCGCCAAAGAGATTCCGCCTGCCTGGGGAATGCGGCCCATCACACAGGCGCCGACACGATTTTCGATCAGGGTGTCGAGAGCGGCCTCATCCAGATTTTCAGGAATATTGGCACTGCTGACTGCATTTTTGATGTCCCTGCATGCGTTGGCAGAAAACCCGCATCTCTCCAGCACCGTAGAGACCTTGCCAAGAAACAGCGGGTCATCAAAGACACTTTTCTCAGCGACAGTTTCCTCAGAGAAGGAAGCGATTCCGACCACGTCCGAATTCGATCCCGTTGTTGCCTCGCTGGCTGTTTGCCACGGGTCGGGTGCTCTGTGGAAGGGTGAGGCGGAATTGAAGGCTTTCAATTCTTCTGCGATGCGTTGCTTGGACCCTTCCAGTCTTGCTGAAAGAGAATTAAAGGAATCGTGACTCACAGTGCCCTGCTCTTTCACGGAGGCAAGAGGGTTAAACCCTTCCTGCTCCTTCACTTCTGTGTTCATAGGTACAGAATCTGTCGAAGGTTGCTGATGGGTATTGGAGCCTTGCTCCACCGACGCATCGAAAGAAGCATCATTGTTCTGATCTGCGGAAGCGAAAACGTCAGACATGGAAACCGAAACAGTTGGATTCGTCATTTCCTCATTCACCCCGGCGACCACTTCTGTTTCCATCGCTGAAGTCATCGTTGGAGCATCTGAGGCGTCGATGGAATTCAGTGAAACCAATGGTTCCGGATTTGAGACTTCCAGGTCAGGCGTACTGGATTCCGTCTCTTCACTGGAGAAGTCTCCAGCCAGAACAGGAATCTTTTCCTCGATGACGGCGTCCAATTGAATTGGCGTCGTCAAAATATCGTTGCTCGATTTTTGTGTTCTGACGATCACCACAACATCGGATAGACCGATCCAACCCAGAATCCCTGGACGGCGAACTTTGCGTGAGTGAACGACGGTCCAGTCGCTGCCAAATCTTTCCTGCAGGATACGAACAGCGGTGGCATAATCGGGTGCCACGACGCGGGTGTGCTCCGCATCGACCAAGTCGTTAAAGTCATTCAAAGGATGCTTCCCTTTCCCCTGTGAGCGAAGAATCTGCTGAGCAGAAATCAACACTCGCAATCCCCCCGGATTTCACGGTGAACCCGTGTGCGATTTCATTGTAGGAGAGGACAGCGGCCGTTGGCACTTCCTTCTCCAATAACTTCTGGATCGAACTTCTCAGCTCCGGTGTGCTCAGAATCACTCCCGAAACTCCGCTCGCCAGCAGAGTTTCCAGCTGCCCCCGGATCGCCTGAAGAATCGCCCGGTGTTCCGCCGGAGCCAACTCCGGGACCGCCCCCGGGACCCCCTGAAGCCGGGCATCGTGGATTTTCTGCTCGACCTCCGGTGCGAGAGTGATGGCATGAATCACCCCACCATCAGTGGCCAAAGGGGCGCAAATCGACCGGGAAACCCGGATTCTGACCTTTTCGACCACTGCCTCCACCGGTCTCCGACTGGCTTCGGGCCATTCAATAGCGACCTCACCGAGAGCTTCCAGAATCTTCTCAAGGTCTCTCAATGAGACTCTCTCAGCCAGCAATGCCTGAAGGACTCTCTGGAATTCAGCCAGAGAGAAGACCCCTGGAATCAATTCCTGGGCGAGGGGCTGTGCCCCTGCATGGAGGTGATCCAGCAAGATCTGAACCTCGGACCGGGTCAGCAAGTCCGGAGCATGGGACATGGCGACCTCTTCCAAGTGGTGCAGAACTATCTCCTGCCCACTGTCACAGGGGCTTCCCAGGCCCTTGCGAATGATCGCCTCCTCGCTGTCGACCCACTTTCCACTCTGACCTGTCACCGGATGGGTTCCGGGATCTCCCGGCACACCGGCAAGCGATCTTCCCCCTCCTTCGGAGAGGAAATTCATCTCACCCTCGAGTGTTCCCCTGCCAGCAATGATCTGTCTCAGGGAGATCTGGTAATCCCGGCGGCCGAGCTTTGAATTCGTGGCGATCTTGACCGCCGGCAAATCAATTCCAAGGCGCTGGCGGAGCTTCAGACGCAGCGACTCCACTGCCACTCCGATTTTCTTGCCATCCTCCGGTTCAATCAGTGGATACAGGCCACTGCCAAACTCGATGGCGAGGGGGTAACGATAAATCTCCGAATCGGAGGAGATCGTTGCCATTTCTTTCTCAATCGATTCTGACGTTGACCGGTTGTCCAGGATCGGAGCACTACTTCCAGTCCCGGAGACTTCATCACCGGGGCCACGACTTCCTTTGAAGAAAGCCACTGCCAGCAGGCAGACTGCCAATCCACCCAATGCCACAGGTGACAACCCGAACGATCCCAAAAGAATCAGAATCACGGCAGTGATGAACAAGGCTCTTGGATTGGCAAAGACTTGCCCCACGAGCACATGCCCCACTTGCCCTTGTGACGAAGCACGAGTCACCATCAGTGCAGCGGCAACACTGATAAACAGTGCCGGCAACTGGGTAGCGATACCGTCACCAATGGTCAGTGTGGCGAAAACCTGCAACGATTCAGTAAAACCCATGCCGTAGGAGAAAACACCGAGGCAGATACCACCCATAATGTTGATGGTGGTGATCAGAACCGCGGCGATGGCATCTCCCCTGACGAATTTACTGGCCCCATCCATGGCGCCATAAAAATCTGCCTTGAGGGCCAGGTCTTCTCTGGCCAGTCGTGCTTCGGAGGCACTGATGTTTCCTGCGGTCAAATCCGCGTCGATGGACATTTGTGCCCCTGGCATCCTGTCGAGCGAAAAGCGCGCTGCGACCTCGGCGATACGTGAAGCACCTTTGGTCACCACAAGAAACTGAATGACCACCAGAACAGAAAAGATGATGAATCCGACAACGGCGTTTGATCCGGAGACAAACTCACCAAAAAAGTTGACCACCTTGCCCGCGGCCATCGAGCCTTCCTCCTGAGCCTTGCTCAGAACCAGACGTGTGGTAGCGATATTGAGAGCCAATCGGTAAAGAGTGGCGATCAGCAACATCGATGGGAAAGCCGCAAACTCGAGGGGGCCTTTGAGGTAGACCACCGTCAGCAGAATCAATACTGACACGGCAATATTGACTCCCAAGAGTGCGTCCATGACAGCACCAGGGAGGGGAACCAGAATGGCGACGAGAATCCCCCCCAACGCCAGGATCAATGCGAGATCCCGGTTCCTGTCGATGGAACTGCGCAATTCTCCTGAATCAGGAAAGCGGTTCAGTGAACTTTGATTCATTGGGATTTCCCCTCGTCGGTTCTCATTGAGGCGGGGAGTCTCCCCGACAATGCAGAGATCAATTTTCGGTGGGACTGTTTCCGTTTTTTCCGAATGAGCGGGTCACCATAGGTTTCCCTGCGCTCTTTCTTGAATTCCTCAGGAGTCATATGCACCGAATCCCACCACATTTTTTGCTGCCACAGACGGTCGATGACCGCAAATGCGAGAATCACCATGCAGATCTGGATCAAAACTCCCGGGTAAATTGCGAAAACCTCAGAAGCGGTAACTTGAGGACTCCCCGCTGACGCATTTCCCGTGACGGCGATCAACTGCTGCAAGCCATACCAGGCAATCCCCACTACGGCAGCCATTCGAACCAGCTGAAACAACAATCGAAGCGGTGTGGTCACCGATACCATCTGCTCCCAGCGATTTGCCGGGTTCCAATTTGCTATAGGATCCGAAAATGCATTTTTGCGAGCGACCTTGGGTGACTGAACCCAAGATACGACCAATGAAATGAACCACACCGTCAATGCAAGCGGAGCAACGAAACCCAAAATGAGCATGGGGAGATCGTTCATCACCGTCTGCACATCCGTCAACTCAGCAAATGAAGTCGAGTAAAACTCACGGTAGAAACCAACGAACTTCTGGGTCAGGTTTTGTGCATTGAGGCTGACCAGAATACAGCCCGTGAGAAGTGCCAGTGCCACTGCCAGATCTGAGCTGTAGGGGAATTGCCCATTCTCCGCAGCATTGCGAAGTCTTTTGGAGCTGGGTTTGTGAATTTTGTCCTCTGACAGGCTCATGACTACCCACCTGCCAATCGGTCCAGAACGGCACCCGTTCCCTGCAGACTTCTTTCGACAACGAACGAGAAGACTTCAGCGATAAAGGGCAAGCAGAGGAAAATCATCGCGAACCCAACACTTGTCCTCAGTGCGAAGCCCGTAAAAAAGACGTCGATTTGTGGTGTGACGCGGCTGAGGATTCCAAGAACCAGCGTGATCAGCAAAAGTACTGCTACCGCAGGGAATGCAATTTCCAAACCGATCAACCAGGTTTGTTGCCCCACTGCTCCGGCGGCAGAGGCGGCCTCCCCACCGAGCTCAGTCATGTTCCCTGACATGACCGAGGCAAAAACACCGGCTGGTACTTTCTGGAAAGAGTCGATCAGCATCAGCATCACCAAGCGGTGTCCATCGAGGGCAATAAATGCAAGTGTTGCGAACAAAGTCAACAATGTGGTCAGCGGAGACTCTCCGGATTCCTCTTGTTGTCCCGTCGAAAACGCCGCATCACCCGTGAACGCACCCAGCCATGCGGCACCCAATCGGGCACCCCAGATCACCAGTGCAAGCGCGCTACCCAAAACCCAACCCAACGCCAACTCACCACCGATTCCGACGATGGCTGAGGCAGGGTCAGAAAATGCGAGGCTTGCACTTTTCCCTGAGAGATCCATGGGAGCGACAATCAATGCGAGGAGAAATGCGAATCCAAATTTGAAACGCAGTGGGATCGTATTTTCGGAAAACAACGGCAAGACCAACATGGCCCCAAAAAACCGGGCACTGACCAGCAGCCAAGTGCTCCAGGAAGCCGTCGAGATTTCAATCAGTTGATCCATTCATCACCTGCCTGAAAGAAATCCACCCGAAACCTGTAGACTGTCTTTTGTGAAAGTGACGATCCAGTCGATCATCTCCGGCATCATCAAAGCCAGTACCAGTGCAACAGCGATCATTCTCGGAACGAGAGACAAACTCTGATCCTGAAGCTGAAACACTGCCTGAATCAGGTTGGTAACGAGACCAACGACGATGATCGCCAACAGAACGGGGATCGACATTTGCAACGCCATGGCCAATGCAGCCTGCAAAAAATCCAATACACGGTCCATGTCCATCAAGCCACCGCCCTGGAACCTGTGAAGAGCAATTGCTCAACCACCAGCGACCAGCCGTCTGCCAGAACAAAGACAAGGATCTTGAATGGCAGCGATACCAGAATCGGAGGCAACATGAACATCCCCATCGCCACGAGAATGGCACTGACGACGAGATCGATGACGAGGAAGGGAATGAAGATCATGACACCCATTTGGAATGCCAATTTTAATTCTGCCAAAACAAATGCCGGGACAACGACGGTCAATGGCAATGAATCCGCAAACTCCCGAGTCACAACAGCGGCCTCTTCATCGTAGAGATCGCGGTAGGTCTCCGGTGCACCCACCTTGGCCATGAGGATCAGGTCCTCCGGGCTGATAAAGGGGTACATGAACTCCCGAACACGGGTATCGGCATAAGCAAAGGCTTCATCTGCCGTCACCACATCTCCAGTGACCGGTGAAATCTCCTGATTGGAGTATGGCTGAATCGAATTCTCGTAAATGTCAGACCAGGTCGGCCCCATCACCACGAGCGTCAGGAGCAGTGACAATCCGAAAATCACCTGATTGGGCGGCGCATCCTGGGCACCGATCGCTCTGCGAACGAATCCCAAAACAATGATGATTCTGGTAAAGCTGGTGGTCAGAAGAAGCAATGCCGGAGCGACTGCCACCACCGTTGTGATCAACAACAGCTTGATGGAAATCCCGAAGTTTTCAGGATTTCCATCGAGCACCTTGCTGACGATATCAGAGGTTCCTTCTGCAGCCATTGCTACCGGAGATCCCAGTACCACGGCCCCCAAAACCCCAAACCAGATCATCAGTGTTTTGAAACTCTTTACGATCAACTTCTTACTTCTTCTTCCGTTCGCTCTCCATAGCCGTCGAGTCTCTCTCTCAGCCACTGGATCTCCTCGCGAACACCTGAATCCGTGACCTCTGGCTCGTACTGCTCTGGAAACTCTTCGTCTTGTGTTTCGATTCGAACCCGCTCCAGCTCTCTGGAGAACTCGGTTCCATAACTGAGATTCTGTACTTCTTCCGGATCGCAAATCTCGGAAAGCAGATCAACCCTGTTTGGAGATTGGGCCACTACAAGGACCCGCTCCCCCACTCGGAACACCACAAGGTTTTGGCGATTTCCAATGGGTAGTCGGGTCAAGACCTTCATACGAGCGTCGGTGCCTGGAATCACACCTGGGAAGTATTTTCTTGCCAGCAATACCACTCCGACCCCGAGACCAGACAAAATCAAAATCGTTCCGATCGCTTCAAGCAATGACTGCAAACCCGCCGGGTTTGCTGCTCCATTCGCTGGGGGCAGAGCTGTGTTGTTTACAGCTGATGCCGAGGAAGATCCGCTGGCCCCATCCGTAATGGGAAACAACTGCGAATGGGCTTCTCCCGTTCCCAACATGACGAGAAGCAAAACGATTGAAACGATGTGGAAGATCCTGAATCCCTGATTTTTCATACCCCGGCTCCCTTTCCCCGATGTTGAACTGATTCAACCTGTCTGTTGTGACTGCTGATCAATCAGATCAACTCGCCTCACCCCTGAGTTCTCTTGCGACAAATTGCTGACAAGCTTCGCCATCCATTTGTCTTTCTTCTGATTTCTGTTTCTTCAACAGGTCGTCTGCATTTTTTCGTGTGATCAATGAATCCACTGAAGCATGCCTGTTGTGGGCCGATTTGACCCGGTCTCTTGCGACATCGACGGTTTCCTGAAGACCCGTGATTTCCTTCGTCAGTCGCAATGCTTCTCTGCGCAGTCTTGCCATGAACCTGCCGTGTAGTACGGGGTCATGACCTTCTGCGTTTTCAACAATGTCGGAAGAAGCTTTCTTCTTTTCAGATTCCAGCTTCTTGAGTTTTGCCAATCCCTCAAGAAGCCCCGAACGCTTTTCCAAAAGCCTTGAGACCGCAGCCTCCAGCTCTGCTTCCCTGACCTTGAGGAGGGCATTCATTCTTTGAGCCGAAGACTTCATGCTGATTTCACCGCCTCATTTTCAGAGACGAGAGCGATCAGACGATCTCGAGTTTGTTCAAACCCGGATTGTTCTTCCGGTGACTGGCGCAGGAATTTCTCAATCTGCGGCTTGAGTCGTGCGGCCCGATCCGCTCTGGCATCCTGACCTTGCTTGAATGCACCCAATCGGATCAGGTCCTCGATTTCCGAGTAAACTGCCAGCGATTCCCTGAGACTCCTGGCCGCCTGCAGATGATCTTCCGCCACTACCGCCGGCATCGTTCGACTGGTACTGACGCAGGGATCGATGGGAGGAAACCAGCCCTTGCTGGCGTAATCTCTGGATAGCCAGATCTGCCCATCCAGAATCCCCCGTACGGCATCGCCAATGGGGTCATGCTGGTCATCGGCCTCAACGAGGACCGAATAGAATGCCGTGATACTGGCACTTTCTCCAGGACCGGTCCGCTCCAACAATTTTGGCATCATCGCGAAAACACTCGGCGTATAGCCCCGGGTTGCAGGTGGCTCTCCCGCACTCAAACCCACTTCTCTCTGGGCAAGTGCGACACGAGTCAGGGAATCGACCAGCAACAGGACGTCCCTGCCACTGTTCCGAAACCATTCCGCGATAGAAGTTGCGACTTTTGCCGCTCTGATTCGAAGGACCGCTGCTTCGTCACTGGTTGCGACGACGACCACAGTATTCTTGAGACCTTCCGGTCCGAGGTCACGCTCAAGAAACTCCCGAACCTCACGGCCGCGCTCTCCGATCAGTGCAATGACCCTGATCGGTAAATCGGTGTTTCGGGCGATCATTCCGAGAAGAGTCGATTTGCCGACTCCACTCCCGGAAAAGATACCCAGTCGCTGCCCTCTGCCTGCGGTCAGGACCCCATCGATGGCCCTAACACCGGTCGACATCGGCTGCTCGATCAAAGACCTCTTCAGTGCAGGAGTCGGTTCATTCTCTATGGGAAACCGAATGGTTCCTGTGATGGGACCCAGGCCATCAATCGGATTTCCCCTGGCGTCGATCACTCTTCCCAGAAGCTCTTCCGATACGGGAACCGAAGGGATTTCGCCATCATGAATCACTTCATCCATGGGGCCGATTCCATCAATTCCACATTCTGGAAGAAGGTGTGTCCGCTCACCGGAGAAACCGACGACTTCAGCGAGAGTTCGGGTTCCGGATCTCGACACGATTTCACATTCCGCACCGACTGGAAGGGCGATCCCTTCCGCCTCAACGAGAACTCCCGTTACGGCGACGACCCGGCCCTGAACCCTGGCGAGTCCGTCATTGCCAAGGCTGTCCAGTGCGGAAATCAGATTCATCCGGACACCTGGGTGTTTCGGATCAATGCAGACTCAATCAAATCAAGTTGGGTGTCGATACACAGATCGACATGACCTGTCTCACCTTTGACGCGGCAACCACCCCTCTGGATCGCCTCATGGCCGATGACTTCAGCGGCTTCCGCACCACGAATTCGTTTACCCAATTCGGGAAGAAACTCGATGACGGATTCCAGATCTGCGGGGTGAACCTCAATACACAATCTTCGGCGATCAGAGATTCTCTGAATCGCAACTTCGATGTTTTCGAGTACCAGTTGAGGAAGGCGATCGATCTCTCGTCTGAGAATTCTCTCAGCGATACCTCTTGAGAGGGCCACAGTGTCCCTGCGCATCTCGCCGACAGTTCCACGCCATACCCGATCAAAATCACCAAGGCATTCATTCAACATTGCGGGAACAGTGCCACAGGATTCACCCAGGATCTCGCGCGCAGCCTTCTCGGTATTTTCACGAGCGATCCGGCGACTCTCCTCGAGCCCCCTTTGAACGCCTTCTTCATAGCCGAGTTCATAACCCCCGCGACGTCCCTCTTCGGTAGCCTCTTTGCGAAGTGACTCGCATTCGACCAGAGCCTGCTGACGTATTTTTGCAGCTTTGGCGTTGGCTTCCTCGATCTGGGTTGCGATGCGTTCTCTTTCCGCATCCCGAGCGACTTGAAGACGTCTCTGTTGCTCTTCGCCTTCAGCCCTCAGTTGTCCCATCAGATCGTCGTAAGCCTGCCTTAAAGATTCGAGCTCCAGCCGCGCTTCAGCGATGGTTCTCTCATCAGGCTCAGTCTCCGCCGGGAGATCGTGGCCGCGAGGTTCGTTTTCCATCAGGAAACCTTCCCTGAATCTTCTCCACGTGTTTTGGAAATCACATCCGCCAAAGCAGGGTTCTGGTTGCGAATATCTGCGATGACTTTCTCGTCAATTTCTGGGCGGGTAGGTACTGTCGTTACAAGAACGGGAATCTCGCTTTCCTGATTCAAACCAGTAGTGATCAGTTCGAAAGCGGCGAAGGCGTCCTCAATATCTTCATTCCCGATGGGGCCAGCGATTCCATCGATCAGCTGGAACAGGGCTTCACACTCCTCATTTTTGAGGCACTCGAAGATCTCCTGACGATTGTCGGCGAGATCGAAAATCATCAGGGCAAGAATGTCGCTGCCAGGGAGGTTTTCCTCCTGATTACCGACGATGGCCCTGAGAATCTCCAGGCGCTCTTCGAAGGTCTTTTGGTTGATCTGGTAAACGACCGCCGGATTGTCACCGGAGTGGAAGGAAGACTGGAAGTTGTTTTGAGTGCTGACATTGTCAGCAGACCTCTCGATGAAACCGCCGTGGAACCCTGTGATCGAATATCCCTTTTCGACATCTTTCGGCCCGTCACGGAACATCAGCACGACAAACAGAAGTGCGATCACCGAGAAGAAGAAGATCGTCGTATTCTGTGAAGTTTCACCCGCCACTGCTCCGGTGCCGTAGAACTCGGCGACTGAGAATGAAGAGCTGGCAAGTTGGCCATTTTCACCAATCAGATTGACCGGAACCACACGGGCAGTGACATCGTCGCCGCGGAATGTCGCACGAAGATGCTCTTCAAGATGGCGAGCAATATCCCGGGTCATCGACTGGAAATTGTCCTGTGCAGGAATCGGAATGACCGGATCAAAATTCAGATGCTGCATCGGGTCTGCCGGATCGAGCACCGCTTTTGCAGGGCCACGATCAATAAAGACGGTGACAGCAACATTCCGGGTCGAATCTTCCGCAACCTGATTCCAGCGTGAGCGGGACTGGGCATTCTTCAAGGCATCAAGAGTAACTATGTTGCTCGGGAGGGGACCCGTTACCGGGGTCAATTGAATCAGCTTGTCATTGATCTGGTCGATACTGGGCCACTCTTTGGGAAAGGAGTCATCAAAGACGACTCTTTCATTCGAGAAGGGTGCAGACCCGACATCCACCTGAATCCTGTAGGACCCTTCTTCAAGGATGTTCGCCATGAATTGGGCAACTCTGTCTTCGATCACATTCACTTTGTTACGAAGATCTGCGGCGGTTGGTTGACTGTTTCTGTCGTCGTAAAACCTGCCGCTGGTATCGGAAAGTTGTACCGCAACCTCAGGAACGTCCAAGGCGACACTGACATGGGACTTGATCAGTTTGACCATTCCGCTGTCGAGTCCGTAATCCCTGCGGTCTTCATTGAGTTCGAGCTGGACACTCACCCGATTGATTCGGGTAAATTGGTCTTTGGAGTGTCTTTCCGCAGAAAGCCTGTTTGGAACGATGGTCGCAGCCGTGATTCCTTCAAACCTGGCGACTTCTTCTTCTGCAGATCGGACGATGTCATCGATTATGCGATCCGATCTCTGGGACGCTTTTCCCCTGAAATCTGTGTATTCAGCGAGAGAGGTTCCAAAGTTGGTTTTGGCAACCGCAGTATTCGCCTCGGGCTTCTCGAAAACTTCGACAAAGCGGTCCAGAAAAGCGACGACTTTGGGAGTTCCACTCTTGGCGACCCTGAGGGTTCCCGCCTCGGTGTAGTCGTAGCGGATATTTTCTTCTTCGAGGAATTGGATGACCTGGGTGTGCTGGGTACCAGGAACTTCCACCTCAGGAATCTCAATCAGACGGTCACCGTTCAGGAAAAACCCGTAAACGAAAAGGACCATTCCAAGGATCAGGATGACCCTTGCCCCCTGTCCCAGTTCTTCCCATGTCTTCTGAAACTGATGGGTGCTGGAGAGCGACTCTGAAGGAGACTTCCCTGAGCCGTCGAATTGTTGCGTCATCCCATTCCCTCTTTCCCGATCTCGTCTTCACTGACGGAAGACTTTCCCCTGATTCCGAATTTTTCACGGGTGTTCCGGGGCCTTGTACCCCTTGCAGTTGCCGTGCCAATCAGGTCGAAATTCGAATTCGACCCTGTCTCGCACCGCAAACCTGCTTCTTCACACCCTGTGCTGTTTCATTCCGGGCATTTCCATTGCCCTGTGTTGTTGCAACCCTGCTCGCATCCGCACACAGGTGGCCCCAACCCGGAGAAAGGGTGACACATGCTTTATAAAGTGTAAAGTGCAAATTAGGCCCTATGATTCCGATAAAGTGTGTTTGTTGGGTTCGGGCCCCTCTTTTCGGGGTTCAGGGTATCCTGTGTGAGCCTTTGTGCTGGATTTGGGAGTTCTGTGACCTATTTGCTGATCGTCGTCTTTTTGACCCTGGCGATATCCTTCTTCTGCTCTCTTCTGGAAGCGGTCCTGCTTTCTGTTTCCCTCGCCAGTCTCGAGGAACGTCGGGAAAAGAGCCGCGGGGTCGACATTTTGTACTCCCTCAAGAAGGATCGGCTCGATGATGCCCTCGGGGCTATTCTCATTCTCAATACCATCTCCCACACCGCAGGAGCTTCCTACGCAGGATATCTGGTCGGTCAGCTTTCCCAGGCATGGGTGGGAGCCTTCTCCGCAGTCCTGACCTTTCTCATTCTGACCACTTCAGAAATCATCCCGAAAACCATCGGAGCAGTGCACTCCAAAAAACTCTCGGGACTGGTCGGATACTCTTTGAAATTGCTGACCATCCTGTTGCGTCCGCTGGTTGCACTGACCAGCCGGTTGACCCGATTTTTTGGGGGAATCAAGGGCGAACATGTCTCAAGGGGTGAAGTCGAGGCGATGATTGACATGGCCGGTGACGAAGGCACCCTCGCCCACCACGAAAAAGCACTCTACAGAAACATTCTCCGACTCGACGAAATCCGTGTGAAGGATGTGATGACTCCCCACACTGTTCTCGTCGATATGTGGCAGGAATCGACGGTTGAAGATCTTCTGGCCGAAAACAAACGGGGAAAACTGCCGAGCAGAATCCCCCTCTACGGTAAATCCAGAGACGAGGTCAGTGGATACATCCTCCTGCGAGAGGTACTGACCGCTGCCCTGAGCGAAAAAACCCATTCGACCCCACTCGTGGAATTCCGCCGGGATATCCGCTTTATTCCCGAATTAGCGACTCTTCGCAAAACCCTCGACGATCTGGTCAGTGGTCAGGATCCCATCGCCATGGTTGCTGACGAGTTGGGAGGAACCTGCGGGGTGGTGACCACAGAAGATGTGTTTGAAACCATTCTCAGCATTGAAGTGGTCGACGAAAAAGACCGTTTCGAAGATCTTCAATCCCATGCCCAGGAACTGCGGGACAAACGGATCGAGCGGCTCAAGAGAGAGCGTCGATTCCTCTCCAATGAAGATGAGAACGATCATGACAAGGGTGGTTCCTGAGCCGGGATCCAGTACCCTGTGTGACGAAGTCCTGGACCGGTTTCGAAGTTCGGCTGGCCCATGGACAAGCAATAACAAGGCACCGAGTAGTGATTCTGAGCGGTGGGGTGGCAGAGTGGTCGATTGCACCGGTTTTGAAAACCGGCGGGGTGTAACAGCTCCCGTGGGTTCGAATCCCACCCCCACCGCCAACTCAATCGGCAATGATCACCCCCTCGCCTATACTTCTCTCATTTCTCTTTTTCACACTCTTTCCTTGCCACTTCCGGGGGGAATCGCTTTCGGGACCCAAAAGGAGGCGACATGAAAACGGTCACCCTTGCCGTCGGTCTCTCGACACTTGCAGTTCTCGCATTCATGATCCTCGGCGATACCGCCATCTCTTCCAGAGTCAGTGAACTGGAGGGAAAACATGCCGAGATTGATGCCAATTTTGAAGAGATCAAATCTTCACAGGAGTCAATGGACGGAACCCTCAAGGAATCTGCCAGACTCATCGAGCAAAATCGCCTGCAGATCGCCGAGGCCCGCCAACAACAGAAAACCCTCTCCGACGATTTGAAAGAAACCCGTGAGACGCTGAATGAGGATGTGGATCAACTGCAGGAACAGGGAAACAGGCTCAAGGGAGAGCTCGAGCAGTTGGACACCCGTCACCGGGAACATGCCGCAACACAGCAATCGGCCAATGAAGAACATGCCGAAACTCAAGCCCGGTTGAATCAACAGCTGGAGCAATTGAAATCTGATCTGGAGACCGCCAGGTCTGCCATGCAGCAGGCGAGGACGGATGATCAGAAACTTGTCGAATCACTGAAACAACAGATTCGTGACCTCGAACAACAGGTGCAATCATCCAGTCAAGACCGGGTCGACCTTGTCGTTCGACAGGGCCAAATGCAAAAGTTGCTGGAGGAGCTGCTTCAATCTCAGGAAGCGATGCAACAAGAGCTCGAAATTCTGAAATCCCGCCCCTTGCCCTGACCCCGGAGAAGGTCGCAAGAGACACTTCCAATCTGTACCAGATCACTATCCCTGCTCTCGGACCGCATTTATATTGAGGTCAGGTGTGAACCCAAACAGGAGCAACCCCAATGACCTTTGATCCAGCCCAGATATCCGGTGCTGAAATTCGTCAGAGATTCATGTCCATTCTCAAAGAACGGGTACTCGTCATCGATGGCGCGACCGGTACTGCGCTTCAGGAATTGGACCTCACTGCAGAGGATTTTGGCGGTGAGGATCTCTACGGTTGTAATGAAAACCTGATCCTGACCCGGCCAGAGGTGATCCGGTCAGTCCACCGCAGTTATCTGGAGGCGGGTGCGGACTGCATCGAGACGAATACTTTCGGTGCCACCCCCCTGGTTCTGGATGAGTACGAATTGGGTCATCTGGCTCTGGAAGTCAATGAAGTCGGAGCGCAGCTCGCCCGACAGGAAGCGGATGCGCTGTCAACGCCCGACCGTCCCCGATTTGTTCTTGGATCGATGGGCCCCACGACGAAAACACTGTCCGTCACCGGGGGCATCACCTTCGATGAACTGGTTGAGAATTTCAGAGTCCAGGCTTTGGGACTGCTGCGTGGTGGAGTCGACATTCTGCTTTTGGAAACGGTTCAGGATGGACTCAATCTGAAAGCGGCACAAATCGGCATCGAGCAGGCAGAGAAGGAACTCGGTTTTTCAAGACCGGTGGCGATCTCCTGTACCATCGAACCGATGGGAACGATGCTCGCCGGTCAAACCATCGAAGCCTTTTACACCAGCGTGGAACATTTCGAACCGATTTTCATCGGCATGAATTGCGCCACTGGTCCCCAGTTCATGACCGATCACCTGCGAACCCTTGCAGGTATTTCCAAATATCCGGTTTCCGTTTACCCCAACGCAGGACTGCCCAACGCCGATGGTGAATACGAAGAAACCGCTGAAATTCTTTCTGCAAACCTGAAGCCGTTTTTTGATCAGGGCTGGGTCAATGTCGTGGGCGGATGCTGTGGAACCACGACTTCACACATCCGAGCCATCGCTGATATTGCGCGCGAAGCAGAACCTCGTGTGATCGAACCGAATAACTTTCTGACCCTCTCCGGTATCGAGGCTGTGGAAGTGACAGAAGACACCACACCTCTCATCGTCGGCGAGCGAACCAATGTCATCGGCAGTCGCAAATTCAAGAAGCTGATTGCCAGAAATGAATTCGAAAAAGCAGCGGAAATCGGTCGCAAGCAGGACCGTGGCGGTGCTCACATCATCGATGTCTGCATGGCCGATCCTGATCGGGAAGAGCTCGAGGACATGCTCGCCTTCCTGCCGGTTCTGACCCGTATGACCAAGGCTCCCCTGATGATCGATTCCACCGATTCGGACGTGATCGAAGAGGCGCTGAAACTGTGCCAGGGGAAATCCGTCATCAACTCCATCAATCTGGAGGATGGTGAGGAACGGTTCGAATCAGTGGTCCCCCTCGCCCGACGTTACGGTGCAGCCCTCGTCGTCGGTTGCATCGATGAGGACCCGGATGATGGCATGGCGGTCACGGTTGAGAGAAAACTCGAGATTGCGGAGAGATCCTACGATCTTTTGACCAACAAATATGGAGTACCACCCGAAGACATCATCTTTGACCCTCTCGTGTTCCCGGTCGGAACGGGAGATGAAAAGTACACCTCCTCCGCTGCTGCCACGATTGAAGGAGTCAAAGCGATTCAGGAACGTTTCCCTCAATGTGGAACGGTTCTCGGAATCAGCAATGTTTCATTTGGCCTGCCCCCTGCGGGCAGGGAAGTCCTGAACTCTGTTTTCCTCTATCACTGCGTTCAAGCCGGATTGTCGATGGCCATCGTCAACTCGGAGCGCATGGAGAGATACGCAAGCATCCCCGAAGAAGAACGGATGCTGAGTGAGAACCTGATCTGGCAACGGACCGCAGATCCTATCGCCGAGTTCACGGAGTTCTATCGGGGTAAAAAAGTCGCTGCGGAAGGTCAATCACCTCTTCTTGAATTGCCGATCCCTGAGCGACTCGCCCGAAACATCATCGAAGGTACCAAGGAGGGTCTCGAAGAAGCCCTCGCCATCGCCCTTGAAACCCATGAATCGCCATTGGCGATTATCAATGGTCCATTGATGACGGGCATGGCCGAGGTTGGACGTCTCTTCAATGACAACGAGTTGATCGTTGCCGAAGTACTGCAGAGTGCAGAGGCGATGAAAGCGGCTGTCGCATTCCTTGAGCCCCACATGGAAAAAGCGGATGCGGCTTCCAGGGGAAAGGTACTGCTCGCCACCGTGAAGGGTGACGTTCACGATATTGGCAAGAATCTTGTGCAGATCATCCTCTCCAACAATGGATTCGAGGTGGTCGATCTGGGAATCAAGGTTCCTCCGACCCAACTGATCGATGCGGTCAAAGAGCACCAGCCGGATGCCATTGGACTCTCAGGTCTTCTGGTCAAATCGGCACAACAGATGGTGGTCACCGCAGAAGATCTTCAGTCCCAGGGCATCGACCTGCCGATTCTGGTCGGAGGGGCTGCACTCTCTGAAAAATTCACGGCCACCCGCATCCAGAAGGTCACCGACTCAACTGTGATCTATGCAAAAGATGCCATGGACGGTTTGAGGATCGTCAATGAGCTGCTGGATGAGGAAAAGCGGGATGAGTTCATCGAGTCGGTGCGCCGTGATCAGGAAAAAATCACTGCTGCCGGTACGCCGACCACGAAAACTGCAGTGGCAGAAATCACCATTCCGGACCGGTCTCCGGAAGTCAGAGTTTTGGAAACTGCTCCACCGATTCCGGACACAGAGCTGCACTTTGAATCCAACATTGATCCCCGGGAAATCTACCCGCTGATCAATCCGCAGATGCTCTACGGGCGCCACATGGGATTGCGCGGCAACTTCAACAAGAAGCTGGAAGCGGGCGACTCGAAAGCACTGGAATTGAAAACCCTGATGGATCAGTTGCTGGAAGAAGTGACGCGCAGGGACCTGCTATTACCGAGGGCCATGTGGCGACACTACCCCGCCAGCTCGACCTCGAAGATGATCCGGATCCATTGCCCGGAATCGGGGAAAATCCTCGAGGAGATTCCCATGCCCCGGCAGCAGAAATCTCCCTTCCAATCGATCTGTGACTATGTCCTGCCTGCCGCGGCCAATGGTGATCCCCAGGATCATATCGCCATCATGGTAACCACCGCCGGATCAGGAGTCAGAAACCAGTCCCGTGCGTGGATGAATGAAGGGGAGTACCTGAAGAGCCATGCGATTCAGGCTCTCGCTGTGGAATTGGCTGAAGGCCTGGCTGAGCGGGTCCACCGACAGATTCGCTCAGATTGGGGATTCCCCGATCCTGAAGGGATGCCCGCCCTCGATCTGTTCCGGGCACGCTACCGTGGCAAGAGGTATTCCTTTGGCTATCCAGCCTGCCCGGATCTTTCGTGCCAGGAGTCGATCTGGCGACTTCTTCAACCGCAAGAGCACTTGGGAGTCCAGTTGACCGACGGCTTCATGATGGATCCTGAAGCCAGTGTCTCCGCTCTGGCCTTCCATCACCCGGATGCCAATTACTTCGGGGTCGGAGGCCGGGAGGTCTGATTCGGGATTCGAATCAACGCTCTCCCAGAATGACCTCAAACTCCAGAGTTTCGGTGCCGCGGACGATCTGCAGTCGCACTGTTTCTCCGGGCTTCAATTCTTTGAGCAGTTCTGAATAGCCACGAAGGTCTTCGACCTTCTGATCATTCAGCAGAAGAAGACGGTCTCCTGCCCTCAGACCCGCCGCTTCCGCGGGTGAACCGGTAACCACATCCTCAAAGAGAACTCCTGCCAGCGAGTCGGTAAAGTCCGGAACCGTTCCCAGATATACCCTGCGGCTTCCACTCGACCTCGGTGCAGGACGGGCTGAACCGTCACCCAGAGTAGAGGTCAGCGGTTCGATCCGGTTTCCCAGATAACCCAATGTTTCATTCAGCCATTGGTAAACGAGAACCAGACCATCCCCATTGATCTTTTCGGCGGTATCACTCGGACGATGAAAATCTTCATGGGCCCCGGTGGTCAATTGAACTCCGGGGATTCCCAATCGATGGAACATCACATGATCGGATCCGCCGGGATCTTCATTCACGGAGGTCGCCTTGATGCCGGTGGTGAACCCCACACCCCTGACGATATGCACCCACTCTGTGGCAGTCCCGGCTCCCAGGACCAGCAGTGATCCGTCCTGATAACGTCCAACCGCGTCGATACTGATGGCAGTCAGAGATTCCACGAGGGGAATCACGCACCCTCCGGAAACCAGACGCTGGGAGCCTTTCAGCCCCCACTCCTCTCCAGACGTGGCGACGAAGAGAATCGGGCGCTGGGGGCGGACGGTTCTTTTCATTTTGCGGGCAACTTCGACCATGACCGCTACTCCGGAGGCATTGTCATCCGCTCCCGGGTGCAGTTTCCCCTCATTGCCAGCGCGCACATCGGGCCAACCCCGGCCCAAATGATCGATATGAGCCATCACGACCACCGGTTTTTGGGAGAGTGCAGGGTCCGTTCCAGGGATCATTCCCAGGACATTTTCCAACTGCAGTGATTTGCCCTGATCATCGGTCACACTCCAGCGATCGATGTAGCTGCCGTCGGGAGCGGCGGGCTCGAGACCCATCTCTTTGAATCGATCGCCGATCCATTGGACCGCCCGAGCCAAACCCTCTGATCCATTTCCACGCCCCTCCATCTCTGGAGAGGTGAGTAGCCGAATGTGACTGAGCATCTTTTCCGGATCCAGAAGTTGTCCCGGTTTACCCAGAGGGGTTCGCTCCGGAATCGACATGGAGGGAGGTGTATCCATCACACTCATGGAGAGGGCTGATCCGGTAGCCGGCCATTGCCCCTTGATAAAGTTGCTTGGCTCAGAACCCTTGAAGGCCAGATAGGAGTACTTGCCGTAGTGGGGCAACTTTCTTCCGAGCCCGGGAATCGCTTCGGAAACGGGCGAGGTGACCCAACCCACAACCCTGCCATGGGCTTGATGAACACGAATGCCCGCAACTTCTTCGGCGTCGAATTCTTCCTCTGGAATCGTCAGGGCCGTTTCAAATTCTTCTTCGGCCCTCACACTCTCCGAACCGAAAAACCAGAGGGCTTTGGTGGCTTCGATCTTCGCTTCTGCATCGGGGTCATTGTCCTCGATCACTTCGAAGTTGCCGGTGCGGGCCCACTGGGTCGCCACTTCTTTCCAAAGAGCCAGATCCGCGCTGTTCTGTGGCAGAACGATCAGCCCCTGATCGGTACCAAAAATGTCGCCCAAAGTAGGTGGGGTTTCTTCCGGCTCCAGTTTCCTGAAGACATCGAAGTGGGGATCGATACGTACACTGACGACTCCTGGCCCCAGGTCCACGGTGACCCGACGGGGCACATCTTTTACAAGGGGAAACTCTACTGCGCTCCTCTTCCATTGATCGGAGTTGAGAGTCTTGAAATAGACAGGAACCCGTAACGGGAAGGGAGAGTCTTCCTGTACCTGTTGAAGAGTGATCTCCGAGCTATGGCTGCTAAAAAGAAACTGCATCTTGAATCGGGGGGCACCGCTGTTCGTTGTCCAGTGCTCAACAAACTTGGGGATATCCCAATCTTCAGCGGTTGAAGCCTCCTGAAGACAATTCGCCAGATCCGAGAATGAGGCTTTCTTGTAGCGGAATCGCTGATAAAAATCGCTCAGCCCCTGCAGGAAAGACTCATCCCCCAATTCCCTTCGAATCATGTGCCAGAGCATCAGACTCTTTCCGTAACCGACCGCTTCGGTCGCCCCGGAGTGCCGACTGCGGAATTCGGTGAGGGGGAAGTCTTGGCCTTCCTGAACGTAGGATCCATATTTTCGCAGAACATCCCTGCGATACTCGTGACCGAGTCCGTCGACCTCTTTCATCAGGTGATCGGCCATATACGCCGTCAGCCCCTCACACCAATTTCCGGAATCGACATCGACGTAGACCGAGTTCCCCCAGTAGTCATGCAAGATTTCATGGGGATAAGACGATCGAAGGATGAAAGGGAGTCGGATCACCTGTGGGCCCAGAAGTGTAAAGGACGGCATCCCGTATCCGGTCTCCCAAAAGTTTTCGACCAATGCGAACTTGGGCTGGGGATAGGGGCCGAGCATGTCACTGTACATGCGGATGTATTGCTGACTTGCTTCCAGATATCGGGACGCAAGAGCCGAGTCGTCCTCCCGCAGGAATGCCATCAATTCGACGTTGTCGATGCGGTCCGTGTACTCAAAGAACCGGGCTGCAACGAGGTAAATTTCCTCTTGGGGTGATTCACACTTCCAGTGAACGCTGGTGCCCTGATCGTTACGTGAATGTTCTTCGCGTTTTCCCTGCGACACCGCATCCCAGCCCGCTGGCAAGGAAACCCTGAGATCGAAGGTGACCATCTCGCCTACAGGCTGAGGAATCCACGCACTCGAACCGGCGAGAAAAACTCCCTGCTCCTCGATGGTTCCTGCCGTCGATGAAAATGATCGACTCGATCCGCCCCCCACTTCCTGTCGCTCTTCCTGAATCACCCCTTTTGCACTCAATCGAAATGGAGCTCCCTCAGCGGGAGGAGTCCACAGCCATCGGTTGCGTGTGATTTCTGGCCTGGGGTCGATTCCGGGATCGTGATCCCTGGGGCCCTCGGAAACCCGGGTCAGGGTTCCAAACTCGGGAGGATCCACTTCCAATCCGGAGTGAAGGTCAAATTCGAGAGCCTCTTTCAATACACCGGGGGCTTCTGCTCCTGCGGGAGACAACTCGACCATCCACGAAATATGGCCCTTTACCGGCTGTAACTCGATTTCAGCACGAGTGTGCCAGAGGGTTTCTGAGTGGGTAGAGGGAGAGAGGCAAATCACTGCCAGTAACCATGGAAGTAGCACGAAACGGCCACCTTTCAGCGGTTTCCAGAGGGATCCAAACCGACTTTCAGGCTCGGCCCGACCCTTTGACTCAGTTCCTGAGCATTCTCCCATCCCTTACACTGGAGAGCCATCGAAGAGTCCCAAACTGTGCTTCCCCATGCCCGGAACACGTCTTTGATGTTCAAATCCTGACCCACGAGCCATCTCATGGAGTGACGATGAACGACTTTGACAAGGCTTTGATCCAATTAGCCCTCAAGCAAGGGCTGATTGACAAGGCAGCAGCCGAATCGATCGCCGAAAGCCACACTGCAGGCACTACTGTCAGCGCCCTTCTCATCGAGAAAGGTCTGCTGACCCGTGATCAAACCCAACGGCTGAGCCGGAGGATCCGGGCGACACTTCCACCGGAAATCCCGGGGTTTGAATTCATCTCTCCCCTGGGAGCGGGAACGACCAGTGTGGTCTGGAAAGCAAAGCAGGAGTCACTCGGCAAAATCATTTCACTCAAAGTCTTTCTCAACAGTGACAAGGAATCCGACTTTGAGGATCTGATCGCAGAAGCGAGAAATGCCGCCCGCTTGAACCACCCCCACATCGTCCACGCCCTCGATGCGGGCAAAACGGACGAGGTCTGCTGGTTTTCGATGGAGTATGTCGAGGGGGAAACCCTTCAGGACAAACTCAAGCGCAGAGGGCAACTCTCCGAGAGGGAAGTCAGCGAATTGGCGTTGTGCATCACACAAGCCCTGAACCACGCCCACAAAGCCGGACTTCTCCACCGTGACCTGAAACCTGCGAATATTCTTATCGCTGAAGATGGTACTCCCAAAGTCACCGATCTCGGGTTGGCTCTCGCCACAGATCAGGCCCAGAATCTGGAGAAACAGGAACTTCTCAAGGGAACTCCACATTACATCTCTCCGGAACAGATCAAGGGTGAGAGCGTCGATGAACGCAGCGACCTTTATGCTTTGGGTGCAACCCTCTACCACTGCCTGACAGGCAAGCCCCCCTTCGAAGGGGATTCCAATCGGGAAATTCTGAAAAAGCATGTCCGTGAAGAAGTGATTCCGATCGTGACACTGTCTGGAAAAGAATCAAATCTCGACAGCCTTGTCGAACAGTTGCTCAACAAGGCTCCCGCTGACCGTCCGGGTAGCGCTGAAGAAGTCATCTCTCTTCTCAATGATCTTGAAAACTCGGGTGCTTCACCCCGCAAAGGGAAAAAGGCTGCTGCAAAAGCCCGACGTCCGCAGAGGGATGTCGATGCTCCTGCGGGTGGAAATCGTCAGGTCGGAGGCGCAAGCCGAGCCGACCTTCGAAGCCGTAAAACCCTGCTCACAAAAATAGGTGCGGGAGTCGGTGTTCTCATTTCAGTCTTCATGGTGATCTCTGCTGCATCCCAGGCCTCGAAAGGTCAGCCCAATTTTGAAGAGATGATCGATGATCGCCTCACCGAGATCAGCAAGATCAAAATCGAGCGACGAAAGAAAGCTGACCAGGAAGACTTTGACCGTCACGAGAGTGGAGCCAGAAGGGTTCTCACCACAATTCGGGCCAAAGATCAGGATATGCAACTGCGCGAATTGAAATTTGCCATCAAGAACTACGCCGATACCACTGCTGCAAAAGAGATGGTTGCCGATCTTGACGCACTCGAATCATCACAGGTTGCCGCAAGGCAGGCGGATGGTCGTGAAATGATGATGCAGGCCACCGGCATGGTCGAGTCCGGAAAAATCTGGGCAGCCATTGAGTACCTCGATGATCGACCGAAAAGCGCACGTCAGGATGAAGAACTGAATGTGGAAATTGAACGGCTGCTTTCGGTGTGGAGTGATCAGATCGACTCCCAGTATGAAGCGGACAGCCAAAAAGCGGAGTTCCACCGAAATCGCCGTGAATTCGATCAGGCCCTCGCTCTGGTAGAAAAAATCCGTGGCTATGCAGATCCTGACCTTGTCGCAGAAGCTGAGAAACTCGAAGAGCGGGTGATGGCGGAGAAAGCCGAGTTCGTCCGCGTCGAAAATGAAAAAAGATCTTCTGAGGAGTTGGCGGGATACAAAGCGATTTGGGCTGAGTACCGGAATCTGTCTCAAAACCGCGATATCAAAGGCATGATCAGTGCAGCGGTCGGACTCGACTCACAGATGGTCCTCGATGAAACCAAGTCCCGCATCAATACTGACCTGGAGGCTTTCCAGATCCTCGACGGATTCTTCAAGATGTCTCTCGAAGTTCTTCAGGAGAAGGGCGACGACGGCAAGGAAGTCACTCTGGTTCGGATCCCTCTTGCCGGAAGTACCCGTGAACGCAAAGACAAGGGAGTGGTCGATCGAATCGATCGTGAAAATATCTGGCTGAGACTTTCTGATCAGAATGCAGTGATGCCCTTCAAGATCACCGAAGTAACCGATCGATTTATCTTCCAGCAGGTTGCCGACAAGTACGGGAAGAGTTCAGCCGAGTACAGGATCCCCATGGGATTGCTCGCTCTGTATCGGGGTGTACCGGATGTGGCGGGCGAACACTTTGCCGTACGTCAGGCAAAAGGTGCCATGCCCGATTCATGGCTGAATCTGTTGAAGTGGTATGAGGAAAACATCGGTAGCTGATCTCTGCAGGTCTTCAGATCTGATCGCGAATCCGCTCCCAGTCTTCCGGATCATCCACGTCCTCGAGGATCATTGGGTTGTCCGTGACCTCATGGTGAAGCTTAAGGTGCGGCTGTCCCAACAAAGCCCTCAAGTGCTCTGGGCCACCTTCAGTGGCCAGTGAGGAGACCACTTCCTTGCGCACCATCACCGGATGCCCCCGTCTCATCTCATGGGACATGATCCAGGCATCGTGATCCGGGTGTTTGCGGCTACTTTCAACCAACCCCTGGACATCTGCTGCTGTAATTCCGACGACATCCACGGGATGGATCAACAGCAGATCCCATTCACCTGGCTCCTTGAGGCCGCAAATGATGCTGGAGACCGGTCCCCTCTCCGGATCGGCATTGTGGATCGGTTCAATCCCGAGTCTCTGACACTCTTTCAGCAGTTCAGGAGTATGGCGCCCACCCACAACCGGAAAAACTTCATCGACTCCGCCCGCCTTCATGAGACGCACAAGACGCTCGATAAAGGTCTCTCCTGAAATCTCCAGTAGCGCCTTTGGTTGACCCAGACGCCTCGAATCTCCAGCAGCGGTGATGACACCACGAACCTTCACGGCAACATCTCTTCAACGTCATCGATGGCAAAGAAACCCTCGATGGAACTTTTTACCTCATCCCACTCCGCCTGAACTCTTCTGCAATCAGGCAGGCTGGACAAGAATCTTTTACCGTAGGGCCGCTTGATGATTCGTGTATCTGCGATAACCACCACTCCACGATCATCGATGGTACGAATCAGACGCCCAAATCCCTGCCTCAACCCGAGGACTGCCCGCGGAAGTGCAAGATGGGCAAAGGGGCTTTTCCCCCGTGACTCCAACTCTTCCGCTCTTCCCTGCTCCAGGGGATGATTGGGAATCTTGAATGGCAATCGGGGGATGACGACACAGGAAAGTGCTGCTCCCGGAACATCGATGCCTTCCCAATAGGACTGATTTCCCAACAGAACGGCTCTTCCTGAATCAACAAACTGGCGCAACAACTCTGTGCGGGGGGCTTCCCCCTGAACCAACAAGGGCATTCCCTGCGCCTGCAGTGCTGGACGAATCGTCTCGGCACATTTTTTGAGTGATCGGTGGGAAGTGAAGAGAACAAAAGTTCTTCCGCGCGCCCCTCTCACCGAATCGAGAACGATCTCATGAATCTTCTTGTCATATCCCGATCGGTCTGGCTCTGGAACATCCTCGGGTAATCCCAAAAGGACCTGTCGCGGCCAATCGAAAGGTGAGTCGAACTCCTCCTGGCGAAGACGCTCCCTTTCCACCTGTTCCCAACCCAGCCGATCCGCAAGAAAAGACCAGGATTCTCCCACTCTCAATGTGGCGCTGGTCTGGATCACCGTTGAGAGAGGGCGATACAGATGTTCTGCCAGCAATTCATCGACCTTCAGAGGAGCTGCCCTGAGCATGAGATGTTTCTGGGGGCGGCTCGACAATTCCACCCAGGGCTGAATCGCTCCTGAGGCATCTTTGACAAAATCGATGGCTCCGATCTGCTCGACGACGGATCTTTTTGCGGA
>JAAXJX010000031.1:41027-86475 GCA_012269595.1 Planctomycetia bacterium
CTCTGGAGAGCTTGCTCGACTTCCTTTCGCACCAGGTGAATTCTCGGAATCACCTTCATCCCCAGGAGTTCATGAACTTCACCTTTGTGATGTTTCGCCAACTGGGACTCAAGCCAGGGCAAACGTCCACCCTGTCTTCCCCGCTTCTTGCGAGGAGTCAGCAGTCGACCCAAAACCTGTAACATTCCCCGTCGAGAAACCTCAGAACCCAGGTGCTTACTGGCGACATCTTCCAGATGGTGTGCTTCGTCAAAGATGACCTTTTGGTAACCGGGGATCACCAGGTCCGATTCATAATCCCCTCTTCCCTTGCGTAAATTGAGATCTGCAAAGAAAAGGTGATGATTGACGATGACGATGTGTGCCCCGAATGCTTTCCGACGAGCCTCATAATAGAAACACTCCCGGTAGTGGGGACATCTTGCCTTCAGTGATTGGTCTGAAGTGGATTGGAAGTCATTCCAGATCTCTTCTGGAACTTCCCCCGGCATCTCCTGCCGTGTTCCTGTTTTCGCTTCAGCAAGACGATCGAGAATGTCTGCAATCCAGCCTTCTCTTTCCTCGTCCTCGGCGAAAATCTCCGGTTCAGAGGAAACCTGTTCTGCCTTGCGACGACAGGCGTAGTTTCCGCGCCCTTGTATCAGTGCAAACTTGAAGTCCACCCCGAGGATTCTTTGCAGTGTCGGGAGATCCCTGTGAGCCAACTGCTCACCCAACGGGATTGTTGCGGTGGAGATCACGACCCGACCGCGATTTTTCACAGCCCATAAAATGGCAGGAACAAGGTAGGCAAAAGACTTGCCGATGCCGGTTCCTGCTTCCAACACAGCGACGTCACCATCATTGATGGCCCTATTGACCGAGTGTGCCATGCGCAGCTGCCCGGCTCTCTCCTCAAAGCCTGGGAGGACTTTACCGAAAAGGCCATCCCCACCCAACACGCCGTCGATTTCTTTCGCCTCGACAGGGATCTCTTCCTTTTCGGGGAAGGGTTCAACGACCCGATTCACCCGGGTCGCCTCATTATTGATGATGAAGAAGCCGAGACGGCGGGCTCCCGCCTCGGAAGCGATGGAAAGGTCTGCAGGGCTCGGGGTCAGATCACCACCGGGATGATTGTGAATCAGGACCTGAAAGCCCTCCTCTGCCCTCTCGAGGAAAACAGGAACTGCGTTCGCGGTTCCGCGGGCAATCACTTCGATACGATCCAGGAGGCCGGTCTCATCAAATGAGCCCAGAAAAAAGACTTCGTTGGAGCCCGCATCAAGGATGGCCTGAGCCATCCTTTGGCTCACCTCAGGAGCAAACAATTTACGGGTGTCGAGTCCCTCAGTCTTGCCCACCGATTCTTCTTTCCGGAAGGGATCGGACTGCCCGATTCCCGTTGGCTTTTCTTATCATCCGGGCGATTGGATGACTCGCAAGGGTGCCCACAGGAAAACGAAAGAAAGAAAAAGCCCCACCCGGACTGATTGTCCGGGTGGGGCTTTTGAATCAGACAGGTTCAGCCCGAAATCAGCAACCGCCAGTGGGGTTTTGACAGTCGAGAGGATCTGTGTCGGTCGGATCCACTCCGCAGTTGGTCCCCGGAGCCGGAGGCTCAGCAGAACCACTGAAGAGGAAACCCAACAGTGAAATGGCGTCGGCAATGTTGTTAGCGCCATCGTCGTTCACGTCACCCGCATCGAGACAGCCCGGCGCCGCTGAGCCGCTGAAGAGGAAGCCCAGCAATGCAATGGCGTCAGCAATGTTCAGGGCAGCATCACCATTGACGTCACCACGACGGAACTGGTTACCGGTGGCGCAGTTGGCGTCGGTGGCACAATCAGGATCATCGCAGTCAGCCAGGGAGTCGCCATCGTCGTCGATTCCGTTACCGCAGTCTTCCGTCGGAGTCGGGCCACCCGGTCCAAAATCGTTTCCGTAAAGGACACAGGAGATTCCGGTGAAGACGAATTCAGCGGAATAGGACTCGTTGGTTCCATCATTGTCGGCATCGATATCCGGGAAGATTCCGAAACTGGTCAGAACATCGACCAGAGTTCCGGTGAACGGATCCGGTGCGGGAAGCGTCACCAGGAAAGTCTCAGTCAGGAAGGCGGCCGTCGGGGTCGAAGTGAATTCGAAGATCCCGGAACCCGGGGTCGTTTCGGAGAAGGTTGCCGCCACGGTCAGGTCATTCAGCGGAATTCCCGAGATCACGATCGTTCCAGGACCTGCGGTCAGCAGGTTGTTGACAATGTCACCCCCGGGGAACTGGGAGACGATGTTTCCATTGTCGTCGTAGGATTCAGAATCGATCACGAACTCGTTGGCTCCGTCGTTGTTATTGGTGGGATCACCATCCACATCCATGCCCCCGTAGGTGTTGAGAGTGATCTCAGGGTCATTGGTGTAGGTCGGGTCATCCAGATCAGCCACTTCCAAGAGGAAGGGGAAGTTGGTGAGGTTGCTGGCCAGCAGGGCATTCAGTCCATCGGTCAGCAACGGATTGGTACCGAGGATTCCTCCGGTTACTTCCTGACTGGTGGCCACGAAGCCATCAAAGGGTGTCGGATCAATCGGTACGATGTTGCAGGAGATTCCCGAAAAGACAAACTCGGCAGAGTATGACTCATTGGTGCCGTCACTGTCGGCATCCACATCCGGGAAAATTCCAAAACTGGTCAATACGTCGACCAGGGTTCCCGTGAACGGATCGGGAGCGGGAAGCGTCGAAAGAAAAGTCTCGGTCAGGAAAGCAGCCGTCGGGGTCGAGGTGAACTCGTAGATTCCGGAACCGGCTGCAGTCTCACTGAAGTTGGCGGAAACTGTCAGGTCATTCAGCGGAATCCCGGAAATGACGATGGTTCCCGGACCTGCGGTCAGAAGGCCATTGGTGATGTTGCCCCCTGTAAAGGTGGAGAGGAAATCACCGGTCACCGGATCCAGAGAGCCCGGAGTCACGATGAAATTGTTGGTCCCTGAAGCGTTATTGGTGGGATCACCATCTTCATCCACACCCGAGAAAGCATTGAGGGTGATATCCGGATCATTGGTGTAAGTCGGATCATCGAGATTGGCCACTTCCAAAAGGAAGGGGGAGGTCTCGAGGTTGCTGGCGAGCAACGCGTTCAAGCCGTCCGTCAACAGGGGGTTCGTTCCCAGAATTCCCCCAGTCACCTCCTGGCTGGTGGCGACAAAGGCCGGGCGAATGTGGTCCGCGTGAACGGTGGCACTGCCGGCAACAAAAAGACAGGCGAGCAAAAAGGCCTGTAGTCTCACGAAATGACAAACCATGGAATCCTCCTCCAAGGCGATAAGCCCATTGATTTCAAGAATAGTAATTCAGAGCGAATCCCGATTATCCCCCTGCACCGTACAGCGATCAATGACATTGACTCTTGTGACTCCCCTGTCCTGACGCCTTTGTGATTCCCGTACAAAAGCCATAACACCATTCAAATCCGACACTTAACCACGATACGAAACCCGGGAGATCCCACAGAAACAAAAAAAACCGGCTGGGAGTCCCCAGGACTCCCAGCCGGTTCATAGTCGTTCTGTGCTTCCTGAAATAATCAGGACTCCTGAAGACCCTCTGCAAGTATCGAAACGTGATTGTCGAGAACCTCCATGAACCCTCCCCGAACGGTCCACTTTCGCTCTCCATCACTTTCCGTCTTCAGAACCAGAGAACCCTCACCCAGAGCTGTGATCAGGGGAGCATGGTTGGGAAGAATCCCGACCCTGCCGTCGAGAGCGTGAGCTCCGACGAAGGTCACCTGACCGTCGAATACAGCCCCTTCCGGAGAAAGCAACTGGCAGTGAATCATGTCGGCCATTCCTAGCCCTCGGCTTTCATCTTGTCAGCCTTCTCGACGGCTTCCTCGATGGTGCCCACGTACATGAAGGCCTGTTCCGGAAGATGGTCGTGCTTGCCTTCGACCAGCTCCTTGCAGGAACGAACGGTGTCCGCCACCTCAACGTACTTGCCCGGGAATCCGGTGAAGACCTCCGCCACGCTGAAGGGCTGTGAGAAGAATCTCTCAATCCGGCGTGCACGGCCGACGAGGATCTTGTCGTCCTCCGACAGCTCGTCCATTCCGAGAATGGCGATGATGTCCTGAAGGTCACGGTAGCGCTGAAGAATCTGCTGAACCTCACGGGCCACTGCGTAGTGCTCTTCACCGACAACCTGCGGGTCAAGAATCCGCGAAGTCGAGGAGAGCGGGTCGATCGCAGGGTAGATTCCCTTACCGGAGATCCGGCGATCGAGCACGGTGGTCGCGTCCAGGTGGGCGAAGGCGGTGGCCGGCGCCGGGTCGGTCAAGTCGTCCGCAGGCACGTAAATCGCCTGCACCGAAGTGATCGAACCTTTCTTGGTCGAGGTAATACGCTCCTGCAGCTGTCCCATCTCGGTAGCCAGCGTCGGCTGGTATCCCACCGCACTGGGCATCCGTCCCAGAAGTGCGGACACTTCCGATCCGGCCTGGGAGAAGCGGAAGATGTTGTCGACGAAGATCAGCACGTCCGATCCGGAGGTGTCACGGAAGTGCTCTGCCATCGTCAGCGCAGACAGCGCCACGCGAAGACGGGCTCCCGGGGGCTCGTTCATCTGTCCGAAGACGAGAACGGTGCGGTCGAGCACGCTGAACTCGTTGCCGTCGTCAGTTTTGACGACCGCTTCCTTCATCTCGTTCCAGAGGTCGTTTCCTTCACGGGTTCTCTCACCCACTCCTGCGAAACAGGAGTATCCCCCGTGCTTGGTTGCCACGTTGTTGATCAGTTCCTGAATCAACACCGTCTTGCCCAGTCCCGCACCTCCGAAGAGACCGGTCTTTCCTCCCTTGGAGTAGGGAGTCAGCAGGTCGATCACCTTGATGCCGGTTTCGAAAACCTGGGTCGAAGCCTCAAGTTCATCGAACGCGATGGCGTCGGTGTGAATCGGACGGTACTCCTTCACCTCTGCGGGTGGCAACTTGTCGACGGGTTCACCCAGCAGGTTGAACACGCGTCCCAGAACTTCCTCACCCACCGGAACCTTGATCGGCTCTCCGGTATCGAGAATGTCCATGTTGCGAACCACACCGTCGGTGGAGGCCATGGCCACAGCACGAACCCGGTTCCCTCCGAGGTGCTGCTGCACCTCAAGAGTCAACTGGATGTCGCCCTGGTCAATCTTCAATGCATTGTAGATCGGCGGAAGGTGTCCCTCGGGGTACTCGGCGTCGATGGTCGCACCGATCACCTGAACAACCTTGCCAACAACTGTATTTTCACTCACGGGTTCGACTCCCGTCTCTCCAACCGGCATTCGAGCGCCGGCATTTTGTTGATCAGCTCATCACCTCCACGCCACCGATCACCTCCAGGATTTCCTGGGTGATGCTCGCCTGACGTGTGCGGTTGTAAAGCTGGGTGTATGTCTTGGCCATATCCTCGGCATTGTCGGTGGCGTTTTTCATCGCGATGCGACGGGCAATCTGCTCACCCGCAGCGGCTTCCACCAGTGCCTGGAAAAACTGCATCTTCAGGGAAAGCGGCAAAAGCCTTCCCAGAATCATTTCCGGATCCGGTTCGAGAATGAAGTCCTTGCCTCCACCTTCACCATCCTCGGAAACCTCGATCGGCAGGAGCTGACGAAGATCCGGGGATTGACGACTCGAACTCTCGTAGTGGGTGAAGGTCACATGGACGCCATCCACCTCACCGTTTTCAAACTTTTCGATCACCGGCTGGAAGACTTCCTCGGCCTCTTCAAAGGTCGGCTTGTCTTCAAACTGGGTGAACGTTCCGGCCACTTCCATGCCCAGGTAGCGGAAACGGGCAATTCCTTTTTTGCCGAGAATGTAGGCATCGACTTCGATGCCTTCCTTTTTCTTCTCGGCAATGAACTGCTCTGCACGCTTGAGGACATTGGTGTTGTAGCCCCCACAAAGACCCCTGTTCGCGGTCACCACAAAAAGGGCTTCGCGACGAACCGTCTCGGGCTTGCGAAGAAGCGGGAACTCGCCCGACTCCGCATCCCCTCCGGCTCCGCCGAGATCCTTGAGGATTTCATTGAGCTTGTCACCGTAGGGCTGTGACTGCTCGATCCGCTTCTGGCAAACGACCGCCTTGGCGGTGGAGATCATCTCCATCGTCCGGGTGATCTTCTTGGTGTTGTTCACCGAGCGAATCTTGTTTTTCAACTCTCTGGCATTGGCCACGAGTTTCTCCTCTGTTTCAGGAAGCCCGCACGGGCCTCCGATTCATTACTGGGGCAGCTTGGCTGCGAAATCCTTGCTGAAGTTTCCAGCCACTGACTTGAGCTTCTCTTCCATCTCGTCGTTGATCTCTCCGGTGGATTTGATCGACTCGATGATTTCAGGGAACTCTGTGCGCACATGCTCCAGGAACTGGGGCTCGAAATCTGCCAATGAGTTAACCGGCAGGGAATCGAGGAATCCGTTCGATCCACACCAAATGATAAGGACCTGCTCCGAGATCGGCATCGGCTTGTACTGCGGCTGCTTGAGGATCTCCACCATGCGGAAACCGCGATCAAGCTGGGCCTGAGTGGCCTTGTCCAACTCGGTTCCCAACTGTGCGAACGCTTCCAATTCACGGAAGGCGGACAAGTCCAGTCGCAGAGAACCAGCGATCTTTTTCATCGCCTTGATCTGTGCAGAACCTCCCACCCGCGACACCGAGATACCCACGTTCACCGCGGGACGCTGTCCAGCGAAGAACAGGTTCGGCTCGAGGTAGATCTGACCATCCGTAATCGAGATCACGTTCGTCGGGATGTATGCGGACACCTCACCCTCCTGGGTCTCGATCACCGGCAACGCAGTGAGAGATCCGCCGCCAAGGTCATCGGAGAGCTTTGCAGATCTCTCGAGAAGGCGGGAGTGGAGGTAGAACACGTCTCCGGGGTAAGCCTCACGTCCGGGAGGACGACGCAGAAGCAGGGAGAGCTGGCGGTATGCCGCGGCCTGCTTGGAAAGGTCGTCGTAGACGCAAAGGGTGTGTCCCCCGTTGTACATGAAGTGCTCAGCCATGGCGCAACCGGAGTACGGTGCGATGTACTGCAGCGGTGCAGGTGCGGACGCCGGAGCGCTGACGACGATGGTGTAATCCATCGCGCCCTCTTTCTCGAGGCGATCCACCACACCGGCGATGGTCGAACCCTTCTGACCGACCGCCACGTACACACAGATCACACCACTGTCTTTCTGGTTGATGATCGTGTCGATGGCGATGGCGGTCTTGCCGATTCCGCGGTCACCAATGATCAGCTCCCGCTGACCACGACCGATGGGAATCGTCGAGTCGATCGCTTTGATTCCGGTCTGAAGCGGCTCGTGCACCGACTTCCTGTCGGCGATACCCGGAGCCGGGGATTCCACCGGACGGTAGGTGTCGGTCTTGATGGGGCCTTTTCCGTCGAGGGGGTTACCCAGCGGGTCCACCACTCGGCCCAGAAGAGCCTCACCACAGGGAACCTGCATGACGGTTCCGGTACGCTTGACGGAGTCACCCTCCTTCAGCGTGGAGAAATCACCCAGAATCACCGCTCCGATGGAGTTCTCTTCCAGGTTGAACGCCAGGCCGTTGGCACCATTGGCAAACTCGAGCATCTCTCCTGCCATGCAGTTGGAGATACCGTAGATGCGGGCAATTCCGTCACCCACCTCGAGCACGGTGCCCACCTCGTCGACGGCCAGGTCAGACTGGTAGTTCTCGATCTCCTTCTTGAGGACTGAGGAGATTTCGTCGGCATTAATTTTCATCGATCAGGTCTTTCCCGAATCGGGTTTGTAACACTTCCTGACGAACCCTCTGCAAATGACTGCGGAGAGATCCGTCGACGACCAGGTCACCGACCTGAATCGTCAATCCTGCAAGGAGTCCGGCGTCCACCACTTCGGTAGCGACAACCTCCCGGCCCGTTTTTGATTTGATGCTGGCCACCAGAGCATCCCGCTGTTCAGCAGGAATCTCAGTGGCACTCGTGATCGTGGCCTTGACACGACCGGCGGCGACATCTTCCAACTCCCCGTAGGTGTCAGCGATGTCCTCCACCAGGAACTGACGTCCCCGGTCGATCAGCAACTTGAGCAGGTTGAGAACCGGCTCCGCCACCTTTCCGGCCAATGCGGCCTGAAGTGCGGCTTTTTTGTTTTCCCGGCTGATCTTGGGGCTTTCGATGAAAACCCTCAGCTGGGCGTCATCCGAGATGGCATTGGCCACGGCGTTCAGTTGATCGCCGTATGCGGAAGCATCTCCCTGAGCAGTACCGACCTGAAGCATCGCCGATGCATAGGCCAGAGCTGCCGGATGTCGCTGTTTTGTCGAAGCCGCCATCGGCTCCTCCTCGTCAATGAACCAGTTGATTCAACTAGTCGATTTTTTGGTACTGCTCGATCGCTTCCTGAGCGATGCGCTGGTGATCGGATCCATCGAGGGAACGACCGATCAGACGCTCGGAAATGGTCAAGGACAGGTCCACAGAAAGTTTGTGGACTTCGTCGATGGCCACGTCTTTTGCGCGACTGATCTCTGCCAAAGCCTTGTCGGTCATTGCCTGCGCCTCTTTGGCAGCAGTTGCCTTGACCTGTTCAGCCACAGCCTGGGCATCCCTTTTCCCTTCAGCAACGATCTCACTGGCCTCGCGGCGCGCCTCACGAAGAATCTCTTCATTCTCCGCTTTGGTCTGCTCCATCTGGGCCTGCATGCGATCTGCTGCTTCCAGGGATTCCTTGATCTTGTGCTCACGCTCTTCCATGGCCTTGACGATCGGTCCCCATGCAGCCTTCTTGAGGATGAGGAGAGCCGTCAGGAAGATTCCAACGGTCCAACCGGCCGTCTTGAAATCAAAGTCCATCGGACCTTTGCCACTGGTGTCCGCAGCGTATGAAACCGCGGGGAAGAGGATCAGAGCCACTCCAACGATCAGGAAGGAGAGCTTGCTGCTCAGTTTCCGCATTAGGCAGCAGCCTTGGTGGCGTTGATGATTCCGGACTGGATGAGGAAGCAGATCACGGCAGCGAAGAGGGCCACACCCTCGATGAATGCTGCGGTCAGGATCATGTTGGCGCGAATGTCGCCAGCTGCCTCGGGGTTACGTGCGATGCCCTCCATGGCGGATCCGGCCAGGCGACCAATACCCATGCCAGCGCCGATGGCGGCAAGGCCAGCGCCGATACCGGCACCCAGGATGCCGTAGTTGAGGACAGAGCTGTCAGCTGCCGCAAATGCGATGAAACTCAGAATCGTTTCCATGGTTTCCTTTCTTGATCACCCTCCGGGTGATCCACGAATCACTTCCCTGTGAAACGCATTGATTGATCTATTGAGGTTTTCCTAGTGCTCCGGATGCAGAGCGGCTCCCAGGAAAACAGTGGTCAAATTTGTAAAAATGAACGCCTGAATCATGGCGACCAAAAGTTCAAGGAATGTCAGGGCGACGGCTCCCAGTGCGGAGATCAGCGAAATGCCGCCCCCCACCACAAGGTTGTCCAATGTCGCCACGGCGGTACCCGACATGATCACGGCGAGAAGAATGTGCCCGCCCATCATGTTTGCGAAGAGTCGAATCGCCAGAGCACACGGTTTGATCAGGTGACCAGCGGCCTCGATGATGATCATCAATGGCCACAGAGGTGCCGGACCCACGAGGAGGTTGTCTTTCCAATAGGAGACGACCCCATTTTCCTTCATGCCAAAGAAGTGGTAGGTCACGAAGGCGATTCCTGCGAGAGCTGCGGTCACACTGATGTTTCCGGTGGCCGTGGCGGAGAAGGGAATCAATCCCAACAGGTTGCAGGTGACGATGAAAAAGAAGTAGGTCCAGAGAAGCGGAAGGAAACGATAGGTATCCGCACCCAAAGTGGGCTTCACCATATCATCGCGCAAAAAGACCAGCATCGCTTCGAGCATGCTCGAAAGAGTGCCTTTGGATTCACCGGTCTCAATCTGCTTCGCCAGCCCCTTGGCCACGCGGCTGAAGAGGAAGACGCAGATGAGAGTGGCAATCAGCATCATCATGACATGCTTCGTCAGCCCGATCTGATCCAGAAAGGGATGAAGTGACTTGTCGAGCACATGGCTCAGTGGATCACCAGCAGCAAATGTCAGCATCCCGCACCTTTCTGCTCGCAGAACTGTCTCGATTCCCACGTCTCATTTGACACTTTTCATGTCACACGAGAGATCAAGACTCCTGCTGCGATTCCGTTTCCTTGGGCAAATCCGGCTCTTCCGCCGTTTCCGCTTTCTTGTTCAGGACCGTTTCCTCTTGCAGATACTGCTGCAAAGAGAAGATCTCGACTCCCAACACGACGAGGTAGAAACACACCGCCGCAATCAGGGTCCGGCCACCGGTCTCGTGGCCGTAAATGTTGAACACCGGCACCTGGCTGGCTGCCAGAACCAGAGCTCGCAAACCCATGCCCAGGAAAACCTTGCCTACCGCCCTGTCCGCTTCGGAACGCAGGATCGATAACAGGTTTCGTATCCCCAACACCCCCAAAAGGGCGGCGACGGCCATTCCGTATCCAAGAATGGGCACCGTTTCCTCTCCCCAAAGGGATGAAACCGGCGCATACGCCAGGGCTCCAATGATCAAAAGAAGACCCAAAGTCCTCAGCAGAAATCTCAGCGTCAATCGCGAGAGTCCGCTCAAGGGATCCTCCGGTCTTTCGATTTCGTTTCACACATCCAGACTTCGCCGCATCAACTGCGATTCGACTCTTGTTGGGCCCGCACGATCAAAGCGATGAATCCAAGGAGACATCCTCCGAGCACACCCCACGGTTCCGAGTCGTAACGACCGTCGATCCACCGGCCGAAGGCAGCGAAAATCACGAAGGTGAGCAACAGTTGCCAACCCAATGAACTCCATGCTGCCGAGCGCGCCAGGTTTCCCCCGGACCCATCTTCACCCCTTGTCGGGGATTGGGGATCCGAAGATTTCGGCTCGTCATTCTCCACGTTGAAGTGATCCTCCAGCAAACCGCAGCGACAACGCCGGCGGGGTTGATCTGTCAGAGGAAAAACCCTGTCGAAGGATTCCAGACCCATCCGGAAACCTGCCGAAATTCCTCTGCACGGGAAGACTTGGTCCACGTGAAAAAGTACACGTCTGGTGAGGATAGTCGACCCCGACAATTGGGGTCAAGCGAATCAAAATCTGCCTGCAGATTTGCACAAATCCACCCCCCCTGGAGGTCCACATTTGGGCATTCTGCCGATCAGGTGTGAGCGACTAATCTTTGAGAGAATCGACCACCTGCTGGGCCCTGACATTGGCTGGATCGAGCATCAGGGCACGTCTCGCCCATTTGAGGGCATCGGTGTCCTCTCCCAGTTTCCAAAGCACCCACGCCAGATCCGGATAAATCTCCTCCATTGCAGGAGTCTCCAGAGCCAACCTCAGTTCCAGTTCCCGCCGGGCATTCTGCCAATCCTCCAACTCGAGGTAGGCACGACCCAGGAGAGCGTGACTCTCATCCCCATAGGGCGTGATAAAGGGAAGGTCCCAGGCGGCGTCGATCACCCCCTGATAATCCCCCGCCTTCTCCATGCTTTTTGCAAGAGCCAGCCGGGTATTGGCATCGTCACGGTCATGGAAGATCTGCTGGCGATAACTTTCGATCGCTTGGGCATCGAGATCCAGATCCTTTTGAAGAGTGGCCAATTGAACCCAGGGACTTCCGGGGCTCACCGGCGAACTTGTTGCTGTGGGAGCCTGCGCCGTGGCCTCTTCCAACATCTTCAGAGCTTCTTCCGTGTCGCCCCGCTTCCGCAGAATACTGGCTTTCAACAATCGGCTGCGCCAACTCCAGATCGAGTCCCCCAAAATCGCCTGACTGAGCGATTTCAGAGCCTTGTCGGTCAAACCCTCGTTGAGTTGCATCGAAGCCCTGACGACTGCGAGATCTGCGGAATCAGGATCCAGTTTCTCTGCTTTGCCGATGGCCAACTCCGCATCCGCAACTTTCTTTTCTGCGAGATAAGCGGCGGCCAACCAGACCCAATGTCGTGCAACATTGGGTTCGTCTTCTGTGCGCTCACGCAATCGATCGATGTGTCTTCCCTGGAACGCAGGCCCGACTCCGGCAACCTCCACTTTTTTGCCCAACCACTCCATGAAAACACGGTCGAAATTTTCTGCGGAGGTGCCGAGGACATCCCGGAGGACTCTGCGGGTGTCATGACCCTTTGCGTAGGATTCCAGCATCTCATTGATCTTGGCCATGCCATGCTGCTCGTGAATCATTTCGCAGATCAAACCGCCCTGCACATAACCCACCAGGATTTCACCGGGCCAACTGGGGTTCATGAATGACTTTTGCAAGTCTGCGATGGGGCGCAATGCACCGGCATGAAACTCGGTGGAAACCATCAATGGTTCATGCCTTTTCCAGCGGGGGGTCCGGCGCGCTTCCTCGAAGACAGACAAACCCTCACCAAACCAGCGTGGGATACGGTGGCGAGCCTTCTGCAAGGTCACCACGTGTGCCAATTCATGAACCGCTACCGCTCCCCAATTGCCCGGAAGAGCGTTTGGAGTTGTCAGAGTTACCAGTCGACCAAAACAAACACCACTGGCAGCAAGCCCGGGCAATCCAATTGAACGTGCACTGAAGTAGGCATGACTGGAAAAATCTTCGATGGTCAAGGGACGATAAACTTCGAGTTGATAGTCCTTTTCAAAGCTCTCCCGTGATTCTTTCATCAGAGGCATCAGATAAGGCATGAGGTACGGACCTTCATCCGACTTCATGCGAATCACCAGACCATCCTCTTCGCGGGTGATGAAGTTTTCATCGATGTGCTTCATCAAAGTCCGGGTATTTTTGACCCAGACGTTGTAGCGATCCTTGGTCCAGGCTTCCTCGAGTTTCTTCTTTCCCTCTTCTTCAAGACCACTGCGAAGTGCGTTGATGGAAAAGATGGCATACGACTTGGGCAATCCCGGGTCGAGCTCGATGGCCTTGAGTGAAAATTCTGCAGACTCCCGATAGAAGAATCGGTCTACCAATCTCTCTGCGAGAGTGACATAGAAAAGTGCCGGAGCGGGATGCCCCTCCTCCACCTCCTTGCGCAACGCTTCAAACTCGTCGAGTCGTGCGACAGCGTAAAGGATGCTCGCCAGCAATCCCTGGGCGATCTGGTGATTGGGCTGAATCTCCAGCACCTTGCGGTAGCACATCTCCGCACGGTTCCAGTTCTCACTGGCAAAGGCGATGTCCCCCTCCAGCAACCACCTCTCAGGGTGATCGGGCCAGATCCGGCTTGCCTTCGAGAGCAGTTGGGAAACCTCTTCGCCACGTTCTCCGGGGAAGGCGTAATCGGTCCATGTTGCCCTTGCAAGGCCCAACATCGCTTCCGCATGATTGGCGTTCGTTTCGAGGGCATCCCGGAAATGACTGCGGGCATCGGGGTAGTTGTACTTTGAGAACAGGGCATGGCCACTGGCCGTGTGGGCCGCGGCAGATTTCGGGTCGAGATAGAGGGCACTGTCGTACATCACCTCGTAGGCATCCCGAAATCTCTGTAATCCCTCACAGGCCTTTCCAAACCAGACGAAAGTTTCCGGAGGAGACTTTTGCGCTTCTTCCCTGGACATGTCCTTGTAGATCTGGATCACCTTGCGCAGCAATTCCTGACCACTCTCACGCTTTCCCTGATCGATGCGATAAAGCCCCAAACGGGCCAGTGACTCGACATGCTGATCGTCGATGACGAGGGCTTTATTCAAGAGCGATTCACCCTCGGCATACTTTCCAGCTTCCAACTTCAAGCCGGCCAGAGCAGCAAGCAAATGGGCGTCTGCTCCCTCAGCCTCTCTGGCTTTCTCAAGGGTGGTGATGGCATCGTCGAAGCGCCCCTGTTCCCGATACACTCTCGCCTCCAGTAGCGGAAACTGGCCCGGCTCCTCCTCTACCCAATCGGTCGCCTCCTGATAATCACCGGTTTCGATGAGGATGCGCAGTTCGCGGGCGTCTTCGTCGGTGGACTGCCCACCCACCGGGCTCGCAATACTGGCGAGGCAACCGAGGAAAATCAGTGCGAAGAAACTTCGGTGGAGTGGGAAGTGGAAGATTCGGCTCATCATTTCTCCGTCTCGGGCCCTGCCCTCCCCTGCAGACTGTCATGAGGAGTTTCATGAGAGCAATCAGGGGTCCTGAATGCAGATTCAACCGGGAATCGCAAAGGGCCAATATACACAAAATGGCCACTGAAGGCATTTATTGGGGCATTGCGGACTCTTTGGCGTGAACAGATCCGTGCGGATTTGTCGTCTTCGGCCTGACCATCCTATTCTCCTTTACAGGCGCTGTGCCTGCTTTTGTAACCCAGGGAGGGAGTCCCGCTCTTGGCCGTCAAATTCACCGAGAAAGCCGAAAAGGTCCTGCAATTGGCAGGGAATGAGGCCCGCCGCCTCGGTCATGGCTACATCGGTACAGAACACATTCTGTGGGCACTGTTGCACCAGCCAGATTCTGTCGCCGTACAGGCGATCCAGAAATGTGACCGCACCACAGACGAATTGCTTCGTTCACTTCGGGAGAGCCTGGACCGCATTCCCGCCAGCAAAGGCAAGCACTTCGAAGAAACGCCCTATACCCCCCACGCCAAGCGCTGCCTTGAACTCGCAAGAGAGAAGGCCGTCGTTCTTGACCAGTACTACATCGGAACCGAACACCTGTTGATCGGACTGAGTCAGGAAGAGGAAGGGGAAGCCTCGAGGATTCTTGCGGAAAGAGACCTCGGCAAAGACAGACTTCAAAACGTCATCCAGAGAATGCTTGGAGGAGATGTGGACAGTTCACAGGGAGCAGCCGTCAAACGGTCGGGAATCGCTACACCAACACTGGATTCCAACGGTGTCGATCTGACCGCTATCGCCGCACAAAACCGTCTCGACCCGGTCATCGGTCGTCAGAAGGAGATCGATCGAATCATTCAGATCCTCTCCCGCAAGACGAAAAACAATCCGGTGGTCATGGGTGAACCAGGTGTCGGAAAGACCGCCATCGTCGAGGGGCTTGCCCAGCGCATTGCCCAGAGTGCAGTGCCCGAAGTTCTTTCGCGCAAGCGCGTGGTTTCTCTCGATCTCGCTTCCCTTCTTGCCGGTACCAAGTACCGCGGAGAATTTGAGAAGCGTATCAAGGCGATCATCAAGGAAATCTGTGAATCCGGAAATGTGATCCTCTTCATCGATGAGCTGCACACCATCATGGGTGCCGGAGCATCGGAGTCGAGTTTGGACGCTTCCAACATCCTCAAGCCTGCTCTTTCCAGAGGTGAGATCCAGTGCATTGGTGCCACCACCCTGGATGAATACCGCAAGCACATCGAGAAGGACGGCGCCATGGAGCGTCGCTTCCAGCCGATCATCGTCGATCCTCCCAGCAGGGACGACGCCCTCGAGATTCTCACCGGTCTTCGAGACACCTTTGAGGCTCACCATCGTGTACAGATCACCGATGAAGCCCTCGAAGCGAGCGTGGATCTTTCGATTCGCTATATCTCCAACCGGTTCCTTCCCGACAAGGCCATCGACGTTCTCGATGAAGCCTGTTCCTGTGAGCGGTTGCAGAAGACTACCCGTCCCCCCGATCTCACCGAGATCGAAGAGGAGATTGACCAGCTTCAACAGGACAAGAATGAAGCGGTCTTCTCACAAGACTTCGAACTCGCAGCACAGATCCGGGACAACCTGGAGAGTCGCAAGAACTACAAGGAGCAACTGATCTTCGAATGGAAGGCCAGCTCCAAAGAGGTCGACGGTCAGGTTGACGGCGCCAGCATTGCTCGCACCGTTGCAGAAATGACCGGTGTTCCCATCTCCAATCTTCAGGAGGAGGAAGCCGCCCGACTGCGCAAAATGGAAGACACCCTCCACGAGGACGTGATCAGCCAGGACCATGCGGTCCACTCCATCAGTCGTGCCATCCGCAGGGCCCGTGCGGGACTTCGTGATCCGCAGCGCCCCATGGGATCCTTCGTCTTCGTCGGTCCTACCGGTGTCGGCAAGACCCTGGTCGCCAAGTCCCTCGCAAAGTTCCTTTTCGGAACCGAGGACGCCATCCTCAGCATCGATATGTCCGAGTACGCAGAGAAGCATTCGGTTTCTCGTCTGATCGGATCCCCTCCGGGATACGTCGGCTACGACGAGGGTGGACTGCTCACCGAAAAAGTGCGCCGCAAGCCTTACATGGTCGTGCTCTTTGACGAGATCGAAAAAGCACACAGCGACATCACCAACACCCTGTTGCAGGTGTTGGAGGAAGGTCGTCTCACCGACGCCTTCGGACGTGAGGTCGATTTCAAGAACACCATCGTCATCTTCACCTCCAACCTGGGAGTTCGTGAAGCGGAGAACAAATCTTCCCTCGGATTCACCGAGGTGGAGGAAGACGGTAACACCGCCTCCCGCCTTGCGGTCCTTGATGCGGTCAAGACCTACTTCCGCCCCGAGTTCCTGAACCGTGTGGATGAAGTCGTCGTCTTCGACGAGTTGAAAGAAGATGATCTGACTGAGATTCTCGACCTGGAAGTGGCCAAGCTGGAAGCTCGTATCGCCGGTCTTGACCTGAAGATCGAGATCGACTCCGCGGCCAAGGCACTCATGGTCAATGAGAGTGCCGGTCCTGCGACCGGAGCTCGTGGCCTGAGAAGGACTTTGGAAGACAAGCTTCAGGATCGTATCGCTGACCTGATCATCGACGGCAACCTCAAACAGGGTGGGACTGTACAAGTTTCTCTCGACGACGAAGGTCAGATCGTGATCAATGTCGAGGCTGCCAGCGAGGTTCAGTAAAGAATCCGTTTGCGATCGAGTGAATGAATTCGCATCATCCGTGGCCACCGGAAAAGGTGGCCACGGATTTTTTTGAAGGGATCGACGATGTTGGATTGCCCACACTGCGGTGCAGAAGTCGCCGAAGGCCGATTGGCCTGTCGTGAGTGCGGCAGCGACATCGAAACCGGCTGGGGAGATCCCGCCGAACTGGACTACCAGTCCGTCGATCTGGGAGAAGATTATTCGGAAGAAGAAAAGGACCTCAAAAAGGGGAAGCAGAAGCTGATCGCTTCAGTCCTCATCGCCGGGTTGCCCGTGGGTCTGATTTTATGGTTCATGCCAACGCAGAAAGCCCTCGGAGTTGGAATCGCCATCCTTCTTCTTCTCGGCGTGCTTTCCTCGAAAAGAAACTACTGAGAACCGGAATCCGGTTTTTCCGATTCTTCTACCAACTTTTCACTGTTTCTCGCGACGATCATGATCCCTGCCACTACCAGCGGTCCACCTATCCAGAATGATGTCGGCGGTGCCTCCTGGATCACCAACCACACCAGAAGCGGTGCCCCTGCCATCTCCCCCAGATAAGTGGTCGATACCACTGTAGGCGGCAAACGCTTGAGTGCAGCATTCAGCGGAGTGTGCCCCAGAAGAGTGGGAAAAAGTGCCAGCAGAGCGGCATATCCCCAACCCAATCCTGTTTCGGGTACCACCTTTGAACCTATCGAGAACAACCATATCAAGAGACCGAATGCTGCCACGGCGTACGCTCTTGTCGCATAAGTGACTGTTGGCATCTGTTGCGTGGCACTTCGCCCTGCCAGGAGATATCCGACGAAAGCCAGGGAACCGATGACGGAAAGTCCCATTCCCCAGATCCGGTGATCGCTTTGTGCCGACTGACCAGAGTCCTCCGCAAACATTGCAAGAATTGTCGTTCCGGAAAGGGTCAGCAGAACTCCACCGATGCAGGACACCTTCAGAGTCGTTCGTCCCCGCAAGACTTCGATGGCATAAATGATGACCGGGTGGAGATAAACGAGCACCACTGAAGTGGCCACCGACAGATAAGCGAGGGAGGCCATCCATGCGCCAAAGTGCAGTGCCAGGCATACACCAGCGATCAAAATCGAAGAGCCACTGCACTTCAGTGGGACCGGTTTCTCTCTCTTCCCCAACAGCCACAGGATCGGGATGGCGAGAGCAAGTCTGAGAAACGCCATCTGAACCTCGTCCAGATCCCCCTGGGCGGTCCCGAGCCGGATCCACAGTGTCGAGGTCGAGATCCCGACGATCCCGATGATGAGCAAGGTCCATGTACCGACGAATCGATTCAAATCGAGGGTCTCCCGTGCCATTTCCCATCCAACCTGAATGGAATGCCGGATCCTGAATCAGCAGAGAGATCTTCCGGAAGAAGGGATTCGGGAAATCCCTGCCAGCAAACCGGTCGCTGAAATCTCTCGAGGGCTGACATCCCCACCGAAGTCCATCGGGAGTCTGTCGTCGCAGGCCACGGCCCACCGTGGTGCATCGACTCACCCACTTCCACTCCCGTGGGAAATCCGTTGAAGATCAGGCGGCCGACCCTGTCCTCCAGACGGGCGAGCAATTGGGGATGATCCGCCAACTCATTTTCTGTGGCGTGGATGGTGGCGGTCAATTGTCCTTCTAGGACAGAAGCCACCTGAAGCAACTGTTCGAGATCGTCACACTCTACCAACAGGGTACTCGGACCGAAGATTTCCGCCTGCAATACAGGATCGTCGATGAAACGACGTGCATCGGCGGCCAACAATCCCGCTTCCGCATCACAGCTTCCGGAACTGGTGGGTCCCTTGCCTACCAGCTCCACACCATTTCTTTCGGCGACTTCCTGTAATCCCTTTTGGTAACCGGCGTGAATCCCCTGGTGAAGCATCGTTCCCGCAGGTCCCTGAAACAGTTCCCTGGAGAGAGATGCCTTGAACGCCTCGCTGTTCTCATCGCGAACCAGAATCAGAATCCCCGGACAGGTACAGAACTGACCCACTCCGAGCAGGACACTCGCTGCAAGACCAGCAGCAATTTCTTCGCCACTCTCATTGATCGCTTCAGGCAAAACAAAGACGGGGTTGGCACTACCCATCTCTGCGAACACCGGAATAGGAACTTCTCTTTGGGCAGCGATGCGCCACAGTGACAATCCTCCCGCTTGTGATCCGGTGAAACCGACTGCGGAGATTCCAGCGTGTGATGTCAAACCCACTCCCACATCAAAAGACTCTCCGTGGATCAGACTGAAGGTTCCCGACGGCAAGCCGGCTTCCTCCACAGCAGAGGTGATCGCTTCCCCCACCAATTCACAGACTCCAGGGTGAGCGGGATGACCCTTGACGATCACGGGGCAGCCCGCAGCAAAGGCACTCGCCGTATCCCCCCCTGCAACTCCAAATGCGAGGGGAAAGTTACTCGCTCCGAAAACGGCCACAGGTCCCAAAGGAATCATCCGTCGACGCAAATCAGGTCGCGGCAAAGGTTCCCTCTGCAGATCCGCACTTTGCATCACCGGTTCACGGAAGAGTCCCGTGGAAACCGTCTCTGCAAATTGCAACAACTGGGAACAGGTTCTTCCCATCTCTGCTTCGAATCGGCCCGCCGGCAATCCGGTCTCGAGAACTCCCCGCTCCAGAATTTGTGGCAAGGCTTCTTCGAGATTTCTCGCTATTGCTTTCAGCAGTCGGCCCCGTGCTTCTGCAGGAAACAGCACGCGGCTTTCGTGAACTGCAACGGCAGCTGCCACAGCGGAATCGATCTGACCCGTCGTCGCCTCAGGAAACCCCGGCTCCAGACGCTCGCCGGTGACCGGGTTATTGGCATGAAAAAGGCGATCTCCAGAAACACTCTCGCCTGCGATCCAATGGACACCATTCAGCATCACTTTTCTCCCTCGAGCACTGACGGTCTCTTCTCCAATGCCTCGCGAATCACCGCAATCGCTCCCTCGCGCAAAGCTCCCACGGCCGGGATTCTCGGTGCCCGGACATTTTCTGAACCGCGCTGGACCTCCTGCTGAACCAACTTGATCAATTGGACAAACTCCGGCACACAATCCAATCTCAACATCGGCAGGAACCAGCGATAGATTTCATCTGCTTCCAGCGCACTCGGGCGATCTTCCAACCCTGCGACAGCCTTGTCGAAGAGCAGAACCGATTCACCGGGCAAGGCATTGACGAGTCCGGCAACCCAGCCGACAGCTCCCTGTCGAACCGCTTCGACCACCATGTCGTCGAGCCCTGCGAAAAGCGCCAGCCGATCACCCACCAGAGAACGAACAGCGGTAATCCTCCGAGCGTCGCCACTGGAATCCTTGACCGCCTTCAACTTCTCCTGACGCTCTGCGAGATCGGCAATCCACCCAGGCGGAAAGTCAACGCCATACGCAACCGGATTGTTGTAGAGCATGCACGGCAAATCGGTCGCCGCCATCACAGCCTCGACGTGTGCTTCCATCTCGTGGAAAGGACCTTTGTGAATGTAGGGCGGCAATACCATCAATCCTCTGGCCCCCATCACTGAAGCGGAGGCGGCGAGCCTTCCGGCTTCACGGGTCGAAGCTGCAGCGATCCCCGGGATCACTGGAACCCTGTGACCGACTGCTCTTACACAGGTATCAATTACACGCTGTTTTTCCTCCAGTGAGAGAGTGGCCCCCTCACCCAGAGACCCACAGGGGATGATGCCTGTCGCCCCGTGGTCGACGAGCCAAACCGCGTGTTCGGAAAGGAAGGCGTAGTCCACTTCTCCCGCATCATCGAAAGGAGTGGTGATGGCGGGCATGACTCCAGCCCAATTCAGATCGGATTCCATGGGGTTCCTTTCCCGGAAATTATCATTTCAGAGACATCATGATCGGAGATGCGTGCAACCGAAACCCATCCCCCCGACCAGGAGGATCAACGTTGGTGAGATCGGCGAATCACCAGCAGAAACAGCAGGGGCGCACCGATGGCAGCCGTGATGACTCCCACCGGAACTTCTCTCTGATCGAGAAGAATCCGGCCCAGACTGTCGCAAAGGGGAAGGAATGCCAGGCCCAGACACATCGACGCAGGAACAAGAAAACGAGGTTGTCCACCGCCCCACAGTCTCATGATGTGCGGACACACGAGACCGACAAAGGCGATGGGTCCAGCCATGGCAACCCCCGCAGCCACACCCAGCGAAGCCAATCCCACACCCCAAGTCCGAATACGGGGAACATTCACCCCCCTTGTCCCCGCCCGATCGATGCCGGTGACCAAAACGTCCAGCGGTCGCAACAACATCATCATTCCCAGCATGGAGACCAGAAGGAATGGCAGTGCCAACCACAATCGCTCAAAACCGATCAGGGTTAGACTTCCAAGAGACCAGCGCAATGCTTCCAGTGCCATCACTTGATCAAAGCCGAGCCTCAATGCCGATGAGATGGCACCGGTCATCAAAGTCAGGGCGATGCCTGCCAACAAGACGTCTTCTGTCCGCGTTCGATGACGCGAGGCGACCAGGACGATGATGGAAGTGACGATGAGTGCACCTGCGAATGCCGCCAGTGGCAACAGGGGAATTCCAAAGAGTGCACTTTCCACTCCAAACAAGAGGGCAAGAATCACTCCCAAAGATGCACCTGCCGTGGTGCCAACTGTTCCCGGAGTCGCCAATGGGTTTTGCAGGAGAATTTGCAAGACCGCCCCGGCACCGGCGAGCACGGCTCCCATGATCATTCCGGCCACAGCCCTCGGAATACGCAGTTCATGAAGGATCGATTGTCCCAATTCTCCAGAGATCTCAGGGCCGATCCACGCAGACGCCAGCCCGATGAGCAAAGTCAAAACTCCCCAAACGAGGAGACGGGTTGCTCCCCAGGGTTTGCGTCCAATTGCTTCCGAATCCACAGCCGGCCCGCCACTGCGATCTTCACTCCAGACACGGGATCGCCAATCTTCTCCCAGTTCTTGCGGATCCTTGCCGTCGTAGATGACTCGGCCCTCCGCAAGGGCGACCACTCTGGGCTCGACTTCGTTCAACTCTTCCAACAGCGAGATGTCGTGAAGCACCACCACCACGGTGGTTCCCTCCAACACCCGTCGCTGCAACTCTTCCAGCAACCTCGATCTCCAAACCGGATCCAAATGGTTTGCCGGTTCGTCGAGCAGCCACGCCTTGGCTCCTTGTGCCTTCAGGGTTGCGAGTTCCACTCGCTGCCTTTCACCGCCGGAGAGTTCATTCCACCAGCGATTCGAGAGATCCCCTGCACCACACTCTTCCAGTGCAGCGCGGGCCTCCCTCAGGGCATCCGGCCTCGGCTCATCCATGTGGTAGCGTGCGGCGGCAACCACCTCTTCCACCATCAACGGTTCCGGTGTCGGGCTTTCCTGAGGCAACCACGCGAAAGACTGTGCCCGCTCCTGATGGGAAAGTCGGGTAATGGACTGGTCGTCGACACGGACTGTGCCTGCAGTCGCCTCGACCTGTCCCAGAAGTGTTGCCAAAAGGGTCGACTTGCCAGAGCCGTTGGCTCCGACGATGGCTATCAGCTCGCCGGCTGAAACCTGCAGGTCGATGCCTTTCAGAATCTCCTTGCCGCCCCGTTTGGCGGTCAGCTTTTCGATATGGAGCCAGGGTTCGTCGGTCTTGTCACGGCTGTTCTTGTCACGGGTGTTCTTGTCAGGGGGGTTCAACGATTTGCCTCCCCTGAATGTTGGCTGAGATCGCCGATCTCTTTGCGCAGTTGATCGACGAGGACCAACAATCCCGGACCCTCATCGAGAATCTGCGGATCATGGATAGCACCGATTCTGTCTTCGACCCAAGCGCGCAAACCCGGAATGCCGGAGTAGGAGTCGTGTACCTTTTGGCGTCCGCTGCCATCATCCTCCTCCGGAATCAGGTGCACGATGACATCAGGATCCAGATCGATGAGTGATTCCACGGAGAGCTGGGGCGCACCCAGCAAGGGTTCCTGAAATGCATGTCGATATCCGGCAGCCTTGAGAGTCTGTCCATGAAGGGAATCCTCGCGGATCACCCAGGGGCCGCCACTGCGATCAAGGGGCCCACCGATGACCAGCAGGACTCGTGGACCAGTACCATCGTTTCGGGGTGCCAATCCTGTTTCCAGATCACGGGCCAACTCTTTGGCAGCCTGTTGACAGCCGCTCAATTCTCCAAGGCGAAGGACACTGTCACACATTTCCCGAACACTGGACCAGGGCAAGACCACCGGAGTCCCCACTCGACGGATGGCATCGACGGGCACTCCTCCCGCAGCACGTGCGAGGACCACCTCTGCTCCGGAACGCATCACCCGTTCAAGATCCGGTGACAAAGCGGTCCCCCCCCTGGAAAGATCCTTCACCGGGGGACAATAGTCACTGATCAGCGTGAGACGGTCTTCTCCGCCCAGCGCAATCAGAGTCGAAGTCAGGCAAGGGGCCAAGGAAGCGAGTCTGTGATTTTCGGACAGGGGATAGGAGGGTTGCCGACCGAGGCTACCGGAAAACCCAGAGAGGATTGCCGTACCGAGAGCGAGAAATGTCAGCAGTAACAGTGTTTTGCGATCGATGACGTCCTCCTCTCTCTCCAATGATGACAGAACGGCTTCTCAAGACAGGCGGTTGGACTCAAGCCTGCCTCACAGGGCAGAACTCATATCCTGATTTTCGCCAGGAACCACCGTCCACGGAGGACGGATCGTATCGGATCCCGAGAGGGACTGACAGTGAGCAGCACTCTCGCAAACTCTGCCCTGACACGGCCCCATTCCCACCCTGTGGATCAGGCGTGCTTCACGAATCGAGGAGATCTCAGAAACCTCTCCCACCGTTACGTCTTCGCAACGGCAGAGAATTTCACTGTCGCGTGCCAGTTTCCCCAGTTCCTCACGTAACGGATGGGCATCCTCAAGCGCCTGCCCCCAGAATCGGTGCCTCCGAACCCGGGCCAGCAAACTGGCTTTGGGTGTCTTCCCCGCAGCAGCGATACCAGCCACCATTCCTTCATCGATGGCCGCTTCACAGCCGGCGATTCCGGTCGGTTCTCCGGCACAAAAAATTCCCGGGACGGAGGTTTGCTGCAGGGAATCGACCCGGACTGTTCCAGTTGTTTCAACCTCACAACCAAGACCGGCAGCGATCCGTGTCTCCGGAATCAGTCCATATCCGATGGCCAGGCCATCCACCTCCAGCACCCGGTCACCGGCTGGCGTTCTGAGTACCACCTCTTTCAATGCCGGGCCTCCCCGGGCTTCTGTGACCCAACTGGACGAATAGCGCTCGATGCCCCCCAGGGCTTTCAACAATTGTCGAGCGGGCTTCCAGCGTGAAGGTGAAAGCAACAGCGGTATCGCCAGACGGCTGCGATCGACCAGAGAGGACTGCTCGGCGAGGATCACTTCTGCTCCCGATTCTTTGGCCAATCGGGCGACCGCCAGCAAGAGCGGTCCTGTTCCGGCAACCAACACCCGGCGGCCAGCGATGTTGAGCCCGCCCTTGATCAGGGATTGCAATGCACCTGCACCCACCACACCGGGAAGAGTCCAGCCCGGGAAGGGAAGGAATCGCTCCCTCGCTCCCGTCGCAACCACCATTGACTGACATTGGATACGAACCCTTTTGCCGTCCGTGACTCTTGCGACGTCCAGTACTCCTGCTTGTCCACTGAAGACCGAATAGCCCTGAAGTTTGAGAACCCCGGCTTCGCGGGCACGCTCAAGCCAGCTTCGGGCTGCCAGAGGAGGATCGTGACGGTGACTCCAGATTCGGCCTCCGGGTCCCATCGATTCATCGATGATAACGACTTTCATTCCCAACTCGGCGGCGACACAGGCCGCGGCCAATCCTGCAGGTCCGGCACCAATCACAGCGAGCCCTGTTTCGATGATCTGCGGAGCATCGCCTCCTTCACCTCCGGGAGATGACTCAAGGGGAAGTCGGGGAAGTTTCATCTCCCGCTCAACACGGAGACCTTCCTTCACCGGAACCAGACAGGTTCTCACTCCCCGAACGCCATCCACGGTGGCACGACATTCATGACATGAGCCCATGGCACACAGGGCACCCCGGGCCTCCCCTGTGGGAGATTTTCGAATCGCAGAGACTCCCGCCATCATCAGGGCAGCGGTCAGGGATTGACCCTCTTGAGCGAGCAGTGAAGCTCCATCGACAGTGATGCGCACCGCTTTAGTCACTTCGACCTCCTGCCGACAACGCCGGCATCCGGCCCGGATCCCATGGACCGGCATCGAGGGTGCAGGTCTCCGCGTGAATTCTTTGGGCCAACAACTCTGCAGCGGCAGGAGCCTGGGTGATTCCCAGTCCCTCAAAGCCACCGACAAGCCAGGTTCGGTTCCAACCGGGAACAGGACCGATCAACGGTTTGCCATCCATTGTGGCAGCTCGTGCTCCGGTCCATGAACGCAGAATGGGCAGACGGCGCACTCCGGGAACAAATCTTTCACAACGATCGATCACCTTTTTCAGAACGCCCGGATCAACGGCTCCAGCCCTGCCCGGCCTGCGGGAAGAGCCCAGGCACAACTGGTCCGTCGGTCTGGGAAGGATGGCACAAGCGACCGCCTCCTCGACCACCCCATGTGCCCCTTTCTGGTATCCGGCCTCCACCACATGATGACGCAATATTCCGGTACCTCTGGCAGTGATCGCCAGATGCCCTTCACGTGGCAGAATTTTCAGATTTTGTTTCCATGGGGAATCCTCCTCGCCAGCGAGATTATCCAAGAGGGAAATTCCACTGGCGATGACGACGGCGTCCGCCTTCATTTCCGTGCCGTCTTCCAGAGTTACCAACCCATCTCCGACACGAGTCACGCGAGTACCGAACCGTGATTCCACTTCCGTTGTCTGCGACAGAAGCCGGGCAGTCACTTTCGGAGCGTAAACCACCCCGTCATGGGGAATCCGCAATCCTCCGGCAAGATCTCTGTTGAGAGCCGGCTCCAGATCGAAAAGCTCGGATGCCTGAACCGTGTGGCTGTCGACTCCTGCGGAGTGAAGCCGATCCCGGGCACCTTCAAGGCCATGCATCTGTTCTTCATCTTCTGCGAGCCAAAGAGTTCCTGTGTTCCAGTACCCCCGGTCTCCCACATTCTCGTCCAACAGTTGCCGCCACATTTCACGGCCACGCAAACACAACTTCAATATTTCCGGTTCACCGTCGTTGACGACGATATGACCCATACCCGCAGCGGTCGCTCCCTGAACACCGGGCCCCGGACCTGCTTCGATCAGGGTGACTCGACTGCCCCGCTGGATGAGTTGGTGGGCACAGGAAACTCCAACGATGCCGGCTCCAATGATGATCACATGGTGTCGATCCATCAGTGCACCTCCATTGCCCGTTGATAAACAGCTTCCGTCTCCCGTGCACAATGCTCCCAAGTGAAGCGGCGAGCATGGTCACGCCCTGCCCTGATGTCTTCTTTGGAAGAGTTCAAAGCGGACTTCAAGGCAGCAGCGATGGAACTCACATCCGCAGGGTCACACAGGTGCCCATGTCCGCCCGCCACCTCAGGTGTCGCCCCCGATCGGGAAATGACCACCGGTGTCCCACATGCCATCGATTCGAGAACCGGCAATCCAAAACCTTCATAGTGGGTGCAAAACAGAAGCGCCCTCGATTGTCGATAGATCGCCGCGAGAATCTCCTGTTTCTGCCAACCGATTCTCAGGATTCGATCTCCTGCCTCGCGAATCCTGGACTCCAGTTCCCCGGAGCCAAAAGTGGATTCACCAACGAGTAGCAAGGGGTGGTCCTGATCGAGGTCCGCCGCCAGATACCCCTCGACGATCCCCAGCAAATTCTTGCGGGCTGAGACATCGCCCACATAGAGAATGCCACCTTGCGGGATTCCCAGTGACTCAAGAATCTCCGCATCATTCCCCCTGGTTTCTTCAAGGAAATGCGAGTCTATGCCGTGATGAACCACTTCCACTTTCTGGGGATCACAATCCACATGTTTCATGAAATCGGTTCGGGTTTTTTCACTGACACAAATGATGCGATCACATTCTCTGGCGATCTGTCGATAGCGGTCGATTTTCTTTCGAGTGAACTCCTCGGTGGCGTACTGTCCCCCATTTTGAAACTCTGGGAGAATATGGAAAACATCATGAAGAGTTGCAACTCTCGGTGTCCCCTTCTTCAACAGTGGCCAGCGCGGCACTCTGGCATCGGTGACATGAAGCACATCCACACCTTGCACCAGTGGCCAGATCGGCTCCTGAATCCAGAATCTCTTCGAATCTGAAATCTGAAGACGATGGTTGCGATGATGAAAGTGGGAATAACGGGTGCCGATCTTCAGCCGAATTGCACGTTGGGAGAGTGCCGCTGTCAGACCTTCAGTGTAACGCCCGATTCCGGTGGGTTTAGGGGTGCATGCTGCCGTGGCATCGATGGCGATACTCAACACGAAGATTCCCCTTTCCCAGAACACCTTTTCCCAAACTGCCCGCCCAGAACTTCACGGACGCCAAGTCCATCCTCTAGGAGGGGAAACCGTGGCGAAAGGGGTCGCCGTCTTCAAAAATCAATTCACCCTGTGAGCACATCCACGCACGTCCGCGAATCGTCGGTACAATTCCCTCAATCCCGGGTCGCCAGGTCGCTTCAAATCGACCACCTGGAAGACTTTCCTGAAGCCAGATTTCACCCTCTGCCAACAGGCCACGGTCTGCCTGACAGGCGACGGTTGCACTGGTTCCAGTCCCACAGGGAGAACGATCCCATTCCATTCCTGGACAAAGAACGAAGCAACGAACCCCCTTTTGGCCCTCTTCAGAATCTCCGTCACTGAGGGATTCATGGACTTCGATGTGATCGATGGTCTCGCCATCCCTGCCGGTGATGCCCGACTCTTCCAAAGCGGTGCGAATCGAAATCGTGAAATCGATCAATCGGGACAGATTTGAATTTTTCAGGGTGATGTCACAGGTGTCGGAGATGAAGAACCAGTTTCCTCCCCAGGCAATATCGCCGGTGACCCGCTGCCCACCGGCCAACTCAACGGTGACATCCCTGCGATAGCAGTAGCTCTCCACATTGATCACAGAGACTGAGCCATCTTTATCCAATGAAGCCTCGACCATGCCCGCAGGGGTTTCGAGGGTGACTTTCTCATCCTTGATCCTGCCCATCTCATGAAGAGCCCGAACGACTCCGATGGTGCCGTGACCACACATTCCAAGAGGCCCCACATTGTTGAAAAAGATGACTCCGTGATCGCAGTCCGGGTCTTCTGACTCCAACAGGAGTGCTCCCACCATCGCCTCGTGACCCCTTGGCTCACGAACGATTCCGGAACAGAGTTGGGAATATTGATCCTGTAGACGTTGGCAACGATCACGGATGGAGCCTGATCCCAGATCGGGAAACCCGGAGATGATAACCCGGGTGGGTTCCCCCTCGGTGTGCAGGTCGGTATAGCGAATCAAGTCACCTCCTGCTGCAACAGGTCAACAAGTCGGAGAGCCGATCCCGATTCCGGGCAGGAATCGGGATCGGCTCCCGGTGATCAGGAAGCCTGACCGCGCTTCGCCTGAAGGTTTTCATCCAGCTTGGCGAGGAATTCTTCCGTGGTCATGAAGGGGGTATCTCCACCAACCAGAAGCGCCAGGTCCTTGGTCATGTGACCCGCTTCAACGGTTTCGATGCAGACCGCTTCCAGATCCTCGGCAAACTTCTTCAGAGCATCGTTGCCGTCCATGCGGGCCCTGTGGGCAAAACCACGGGTCCAGGCGAAGATGCTGGCGATGGGGTTGGTCGAGGTCGGATTCCCCTTCTGATGCTCGCGGTAGTGGCGAGTCACCGTTCCATGGGCGGCCTCTGCCTCGACAGTATTGCCGTCGGGTGTCATCAGCACGCTGGTCATCAGACCCAGGGAACCGAATCCCTGAGCCACGGTGTCGGACTGGACATCGCCATCGTAGTTTTTGCATGCCCAGACAAATCCGCCGGACCACTTCATGGCACAAGCGACCATGTCGTCGATCAGGCGGTGTTCGTATTCGATCCCGGCATCTTCGAAGGCAGCCTTGAACTCACTGTCGAAGACTTCCTGGAACAGATCCTTGAAGCGACCATCGTAGGCTTTGAGGATGGTGTTCTTGGTCGAGAGGTAAACGGGCCACTTCCGCTGCAGACCGTAGTTCATGCAAGCGCGGGCGAAACCACGGATCGATTCATCCAGGTTGTACATGCCCATGGCGATGCCGGGAGCCTCGAACTGCATGACGTCGAAGTTCATCGGATCGCCCCCATCTTCGGGGGTAAACGTCATCGACAACTTGCCCGCACCGGGAACCAGGAAATCGGTCGCCCGGTACTGGTCTCCATGAGCATGGCGACCGATGACGATGGACTGGGTCCAGCCGGGAACGAGACGAGGCACGTTTTCACAAATGATCGGCTCACGGAAAACGGTACCCCCGAGAATGTTGCGAATGGTGCCATTCGGTGAACGCCACATCTTCTTGAGGCCGAACTCCTCGACCCGATCCTCATCGGGTGTGATGGTCGCGCACTTGACTCCCACACCATACTTCTTGATCGCCTCAGCGGCATCGATGGTGATCTGGTCATCGGTCTCGTCACGTTTCTCAACACCGAGGTCGAAGTACTTCAGCTCGACGTCGACGTAAGGAAGGATCAGACGATCCTTGATAAATTGCCAAATGATGCGGGTCATCTCATCGCCGTCGAGTTCGACGACGGGGTTGTCGACCTTGATCTTCTCCACGCTGGACTCCTTGAGTTTCAGGACCTTGGGGGTCGGGAAATGTCTGTTTGTGTTTCACACTTGCAAAGGGCGATTCTAGGACTTGTACACCACCGGGGAAAGCGGACCTGACGAAGGGTTGGCTATCTCTGGCAACCCCTGCAGAAGAAGATAGAACGCTGGGAAACCACATCCCGGACGATTTCCCGGCCACAACGGGAGCATTCCTCCCCCTCTTGTCCATACACCTCGAAGGTATGCTGAAAATATCCGGGCTCTCCCTCGGGATTGACGAAATCCCTCAGCGTGGTGCCCCCCTTCTCCACCGCCACCTGCAAGACGTGCTGGAGATCCGCGGCCAGACTTTGATATCGCTCACGGGAGACACGCCCGCAGGCACGATCAGGACGGATTCCGGATCTCCATGCGGCCTCATTGGCGTAGATATTGCCAATTCCGGCAATGATGCGCCCATCGAGCAGATAATCGCGGAGGCGTTTCTTTTTCCCCCTTGAGGATTGCCAGAGGTGCTCCGCCAGGTCGGTCGTGGTAATGCCACCGATCGGCTCGGGGCCCAGATCTCCGATCAGCGAATGCGGCTCTCCGTCCACCTCCGCCCAGGTCACGATGCCAAATCTGCGCGGATCGTGATAACGAAGCTGACGATCCCCCTCAAGATGCCAGATGATGTGATCGTGCTTGCGGTATTCATGGGTCGGATCCGTGAGGCGCAGACTGCCGGACATTCCCAAATGCACGAGAATCGTCCCTGCCGTCGAATCGAGGAGCAGGAATTTGGCCCGCCGGCGCGTCTCCTGCCACTGAGCCCCCTCGAGCCGGATCGCAAGGTCCTCGGGAATCGGCAGCCGCAGTTTGGGACGCCGGACCTCCACCGATTCAATCTGCAATCCCCGAATCAGGTCTGCGATGCCCCTGCGGGTCGTTTCAACTTCAGGCAATTCGGGCATTCGAGACCTCCAGCACCCCATCTGTGGAATTCTTCCAGAGTTTCCGGAAATCCCCGTATAAGGCCAATAATGGCCGAATTCACGCCGAATTGGCCAAATTGATCGTGCAGGTGACAAAAAAGATCCCTTGCAACGACCCCCATTCAGACGTTACCCGTAATTAAACGTCGCCTTGGCGTCGTCGCAGAACCTGAAGGGATGGCCGGTAAAAATGGCAAAACGCCTCGTGATCGTCGAATCACCCACCAAAGCCAAAACCATCGAAAAATACCTCGGCGGAGATTTCGTCGTCGAGGCGAGCGTCGGCCACATCCGCGATCTCCCATCCAAGGCGAGTCAGGTTCCAGAAGAGTACAAGAAGAAGCAGGTCGTCACCGGCGTGACCGACGAGTTCGAGGCGATTTACATTCTCGATGAGGACAAAAAATCGACCGTCACGGCCATCCGAAAGCGAATGCGGGATGCGGAAGAACTGTTCCTTGCCACTGACGCGGACCGTGAGGGTGAGGCCATCTCCTGGCATTTGCTTCAGGTACTGAAACCCAAAAAAGGCCTCCCTGTCAAAAGACTGCGTCTGGGACAGATCACCAAGACCGCTCTTGAAAAAGCCATCCAGGAACCGGAAGAGCTCGATACCCAGTTGGTCGACGCTCAGGAAGCACGGCGTATGGTCGACCGCCTCTATGGATATCCGGTTTCCAATCTGCTGTGGCGCAAGGTTGCCCAGGGGCTTTCCGCCGGTCGCGTACAGACCGTCGCAATCCGCCTGCTGGTCGAACGGGAAAAGGAGCGTCTCGCCTTTGTTCCCGCCGTCTATTGGGACATGGACGCCACTTTTGGTACCGAATCCAAAGAGACGTTCGACGCCAAACTGCTGACGCTCGGCGGCAAAAGCATCGCCCAGAGCAAGGACTTCGGCGATGACGGCATACTGAAGAAGGAATCTTCAGATTGCATCGTCCTCGACGAGACTCGCACGCTGGCCCTCAAGGAACGTTTCGAGAAGGGGACCTTCAAGGTCTCCTCTCTGGAAGAGAAACCTTACTCACGCAAACCTCCCGTGCCCTTCATCACCAGTGGCATGCAGCAGGAAGCCTCCAACCGCCTCGGATTCTCCCCCTCGAGAACGATGCGGGCGGCCAATGCGCTCTTCCAAAAAGGTTTCATCACTTACGTCCGAACCGATAACTACGTCCTCGCTCCGGAAGCGATGCAGGCGATCGGATCCCTGATCACCAAAAAGTACGGAGCAGACGAACACGCCCCGAAAAATTTCGAGCACCTCTCCAAGGACGCGGGTGGTGAACATGAACCGATCCGCCCCTCCGATTTTGACGATCCCGCAGAAGTCGCCACCAAGGTGGGCGACGACGAAGCCCGTCTGTACGACCTGATCTGGAAGCGCACCGTCGCCAGCCAGATGAAGCCGGCTACAGGCCGAACCGTCATCGTCGAAGTGGAAGAGCAACATGAAGAAGCCGCCCGCTACCAGGCGCGCGGAACCGTGATCGATCACAAGGGTTTCATGCTGGCAGACCCGGCTGGAACCAAGGAGACCCTGCTCCCTGCGGTCGAGGTCGGAAATACCGTTGCCCTCGCAGAACTGGATCCTGAGGAACATCGTACCCAGGCCATCGGTCGCTACACCGAGGCGGGCCTGATCAAGGAGATGGAAAAGCGCGGCATCGGCCGACCCAGTACCTACGCTTCCATCATCGACCGCATCCAGTCCGCCCAGTACTCCTTCCGCAGGAACAAGGCACTGGTTCCAACCTGGACCGCCTTTGCGGTCGTCCGACTGATGGAAGAGCACTTCTCGCAGATCATTGACTACGACTTCACACGCCGTATGGAAGACGATCTGGACGGCATCGCACAGGGCAAACTCAACACGCAGGAATACCTGAAGAAGTTCTGGGCCGGAAATGGCGAAGCGGGCCTTGAGGGATTACTTGAATCGGGAATGGAAGTGATCGATCCTGCCGCCATCTGCCGCTTCCCGATGCCCTTCGCCGGCGGGGATCCGATCCGTTTCCAGGATGAAGACGTCGTTCTTCGAGTGGGACGCTACGGCCCCTACCTCGAAGCGGGTGAGGTTCGTGGAAACATCCCCGAAGAACTCCCCCCCGACGAGCTCGACGCCTCAAAGATTGACGAGATCATGCAGGCGGGTGCCCGCAAGGATGAACCTCTGGGTCACTGCAGTGCCACCGGCAAGCCGATCTTCCTCAAGAGCGGACGATTTGGTCCCTACGTTCAGCGGGGTGATACCGACAGTGAAGAGAAACCGGAATTCGCTTCCCTGTTGCCCAACATGGAACCGGAATCGATCACCGCTGAGATCGCCATTCAATTGCTGATCCTCAAGGAAGGTCGTCCGGTGGGAACCTCTCCGGAAGGAGATGAGATCCGCGTCTTCAACGGTCGTTACGGTCTCTATCTGAAAGCCGGCAAGGAAACCCGCAGTCTCGAGGAGGGAGACGATCCCTTCACGGTCAATGAGGAACGTTGCCGCTTCCTTCTCTCCCAGCCCAAGCGCCGTGGCAGAGCCGCCGCCAAACCGCCGATTCAGACCTTCGAAAATGTGGTCGAGCTGGAAGGTGCCACAATCCAGATCAAGGAGGGTCGCTTCGGTCCCTACGCCACCGATGGTGAAACCAATGCCACCCTGGCCAGCGGTATGGACCCTGCGAAGGTGACCTCTTCTGAAGCCGCCCAGCGCATCCTGGAGAAGCGCGAACGCGATGCCAAAAAGGGCAAAAAGAAGAAGAAGAAAACCGCCAAGAAAAAGGCAAAAAAGAAGGTCACCAAAAAGAAGACAACCAAAAAGAAGACAACCAAGAAGAAGACAACCAAGAAGAAGACGACCAAAAAGAAGACTTCGGATTAGTCCACCATCTTCTGTGATTCATAAATCTTTTTGCAACAACGCCTTCCGTTATTGCGAAAAAGCCTGAGCCTGCTGTGTATTCGTTCAAATCATTCAATACCGTGAAAGATCCACCGGATTGAAAATGGTGGACGAATGGATATAATATTATTAATCGTTAAGGTTCGACTAATTTGAACCGGGCTCTGATTCGTCGACATCCAGGAAAACATTGAAGGCAGCTTCCCAATTGAAGCCTGCCTGCTGCGGATGTTGTGCACGAATTGCAGTCGAGAGAGATTGCAGGTATTCCCATGCAATACATAAAAATAGAATCAATTTCTGCAAAGGTGTCAAACCCTTTGTCTCTGCCTGCCTCCCTTGTAATTCCACTGTTCACTCTCTCCCTGATCCACGGAGTTTTGATTTCATCCATCTCCCAGGCTCAATCTACCATTCTTCCTTTTGTGGAAGAGGCCGCGATTCGTGGACTGGATCTCTTCACCAATTCTGGAGGAAGTACCGGTGCAGGGATTGCTTTGGTGGATATCGATCTCGATGGGGACCCCGACCTGATCTCCACCAATGGGGGATCCAATCTGAGCATCTTTGAAAATGACGGATCTGGTTTCTTTATAGATCGCTCCCCCAACTCAAGCCCACTCGGTCTTCAAACCATGAGCTGCCTCGCTCTGGGAGACGTCGACGGTGATAAAGACCTCGATATTTTTGTGGGGTGCTATTTCGCGCATGACCGGCTGCTTTTGAACCAGGGTAATTGGCAGTTCACTTCTACTGATTGGACCCCAGCCAACTCCGAACTGGATTACACCCGAACCAACGGAGCATCTTTATGTGATCTCAATGGGGATGACTGGTTGGATCTCATCGTTGCCTGCGGCTCGGGTACTCCGATTCAAAATGCCAATCGTTTGTTTCTGAACGATGGCACCGGATTTTTTATCCCCGTCGATGTTCCGGTTCTTCAACTCTCAGAGCCAACCTTTCAAATAATGCCCTTCGATTATGATCTTGATGGTGATCTCGATCTCTACGTCTCTAATGATCGCGGGCTGAACTTGGGGTACTTCAATCGATTTCTGATCAATAACAATGGAACAATCGGGAATCCATTAACCATCTTTCCCTCCGTCGCCGTTGATTCCATGGGGGTTTGTGTTGCTGATCTCAATCTCGATGCAATGCCCGATATCTATGTGACCAGTACCGCTGACCCTCACCCTCTTTTGATCAACACCGGATACTTTCAATATGAAGACCTCTCCAGGGATTATGGTGTCAATCTGGGTGTCGTCAGTTGGGGGTGCCTGTTCTTTGATCACGGTCTCGACGGGGATCTGGATCTTCTGGTGGCTGATACCAATGCCCCGGACCGCCTCTACGAAAACGGAACCGCAACCATATGGGAGAACATCGCTCCCCAAACAGGCCTCAACAACCCCGGTTTCAGTGCCTGTTGGGTCAAAGGGGATATCGACGGAGACGGGGATATCGACCTCGTAAACCAAAGCTTGTGGGAAAATCTGAAAGTATTCATCCAACAGGGAACTCCCACGAAAAACTACTTCAGATTCAGGCCCCTGTATCAACCACCCAATTACCACGGCATCGGAAGCCGGATTATGGTTTACGCAGAGAATATGGAGTTGATTTTTTCAGATCAAAAAACCACCGGAAGAAATTACAAATCCGAATCAGAATGGATCTTCCACCATGGAGTTCCCGAAGGAAAAACCATTACAGCGGTAGAAGTGTTTTATCCCGATGGTTCTCTTCGTCGATTCATTGATGTCCCCATGAACGCCACCTGGTCCTTGCCACATCCCTTTCTTCTCGGAGATCCGGATGCGGACAGAATTCTCACTCCTGCAGATTTTTCAGCGATGTGTTCCATGCGCACGACTGCACAAAATACCTTCGAAAGCGGATTTGAATTTTTTGACTTTGATGGAAATTTCATCATCGACGAAATCGATATGATTGATTTTGTCAAAAAAGCAGATTGGGAAGATCAAGACTGCAATGGAAATGGCATCAGCGATTTTATGGATATCTTCTCAGGCTTCTCTGTCGACTCCAATGGCGACAGGATCCCCGACGATTGTTTCCCTGCATTTATCCGGGGTGACCTGAATCTCGACTTCTCTGTTGATGTCGGAGACAGTTCCCTGTTGCTGTCTTTTTTGTTCCAGAACAACCCTTTGCCTTGCCTCTCAGCAGCAGACCTCACCAGAGATAATGTTATCGATCTGGGAGACTTCGCATGCCTGGCTGAATTTCTCTTTTCAGGCGGCCCACCTCCAAGCTCCCCATATCCTGATTGCGGGAATCCAATCACAGCCCTTTCCTGTGAGGATCGATCCTGTCCCTGATTTCCCTCCTGCCCGTGACGCCATCTCCTTCCATTCTTTCCGGCAACCCGAAGTGATTTCTCCATTTTTCCCGACGTTGGTTTAAGATCGATGCACTGGACGAAAGGGAAAACGATGGAGACTTCACTGAATGGCAAATCCGCATTGGTCTGCGGAAGCAGTCAGGGGATCGGTCTTGCGAGTGCCGTCGAACTGGCCAGCCTCGGAGCAAGAGTGACACTCTGCGCTCGCAATGAAGCTGATCTGACGAAAGCAGTGACTGATTTACCAGGAACAGGTCATGACATTCTTGTTGCCGACTTCGATGATCCTGAACAGCTCAAACAAAGGGTGAAAGAAAAGCTCTCTGCGGGCAACACCTTTGAAATCCTCATCAATAATTCTGGCGGGCCACCGGGAGGACCACTGTTTGAAGCAGATTCAACAGAGTTTTCGTCCGCCATGACCCGTCATTTGGTATGTAATCATGTTCTTGTTCAGGAACTGGTCCCCGGTATGAAATCGAGTGCATACGGACGGATCGTCAACATCATTTCCACATCAGTGAGGGAACCGATCCAGGGACTGGGTGTCTCCAACACTACTCGTGGTGCAGTGGCTTCATGGGCAAAAACACTCTCCAAAGAATTGGGCCCCCACGGCATCACCATCAACAGTGTGCTACCAGGTTTCACTGATACCGCCAGGCTCAGCCAGTTGATGGAAAAGAGAGCCAGTGCAGGTAACATTTCCACAGAAGATGTAAAATCCGGCTGGCTGGCCACCATTCCTCTGGGAAGACTGGCGGAAGCCTCTGAGGTTGGTGCTGCAGTGGCGTTTTTGTGCTCTCCTGCCGCCAGTTACATCAGTGGAATCTGCCTTCCGGTGGATGGTGGCAGACTGAACGTCATCTGAGGATGAACCGATTCCGAAGGGCTGACCGATGAAACTCGACCACCTCTCTGAAGTCCTGAATTTCATCGGCGGTGAGAGAATTCCCGCCATCTCAGGCAAAACTCTCAGCAATCCCGAGCCTGCCACCGGCAAGCTTTTGGGAACCCTTCCCGCCAGCAATGCCGACGATGTTTCCCGGGCGGTTGAAGCCGCCAATGAAGCGAAGGCCTCTTGGGGTGAATTGTCACCAGAGGTAAGGGGATTCCATCTTGAAAATCTCGCTCGTGGCATCGAAGAGAATCTGGAGGCCTTTGCACGAGCAGAGAGCATCGACAACGGCAAGCCGATCGCCGTTTCAAAGTCCCTCGACATTCCCCGAGCGGCTGCGAATCTCCGGTTTTTTGCCGGTGCTGCCCGTTTTCAGCATGAGGAGGCCTTCCGTACCCGTCTTCCCGGAGACGACCTGCTGAATGTAACCGTCAGTCGGCCGGTGGGGATTGCGGGTTGTATTTCACCTTGGAATCTTCCTCTCTATCTCTTCACCTGGAAAATTGCTCCTGCTCTGGCAGCGGGCTGCACGGTAGTCGGCAAGCCATCCGAAGTCACTCCCGTCACCGCTGATCTTCTTGCCCGTGTGGCCATCGAAGTCGGCTTCCCTCCGGGAGTCCTGAATATTGTCCACGGAACCGGCCCTGAAACCGGATCCGCCATCGTTGAACATCCGCAGATCCCTGCCATCTCCTTCACCGGAGGAACAGCCACCGGTGCATCGATTGCCCAGCAAGCGGCCCCGATATTCAAGAAGACACTGCTTGAGCTGGGGGGAAAGAATCCAACCATCATCATGGAGGATGCAGAGTTGGATGCTGCGGTCGAGGGCGCATTCAGGGCTGCCTACTCCAATCAGGGACAGATCTGCTTGTGTGGATCAAGAATCCTCGTGCATGAATCGAAGATGGATGAAGTGACCTCCCGATTGCAGAAAAGAATCAACGAGATGGTCATCGGTGACCCCCTTGAAGAATCAACGATGATGGGCTCCCTGGTTTCCGAGTCACATCTGGAAAAGGTGGAATCTTGCCTGCAAACGGCTCGGGATGAGGGCGGAGAAATCCTCGTGGGAGGAGAACGTCTATCACCCGAGGGCCGGTGTTCCTCTGGATACTTCCTGACGCCAGCACTGATCCGGGGCTTGCCTCACAGTGCCGAAACCAACCAACAGGAGATTTTTGGCCCCGTCGCAACGCTGACTCCCTTTGCCAATGAGGAAGAAGCACTGCACCTTGCCAACGATGTCCGCTATGGCCTCTCTGCAAGCCTTTGGACTTCGAATGTGGATCGTGCCCTGAGAATGTCTGAAAAAATTGAAGCGGGAACTGTCTGGGTGAACACCTGGATGAAGAGAGACCTTCGTACTGTTTTTGGCGGAGTCAAAGACAGTGGTCTGGGACGGGAAGGGGGCAGCGAATCACTGCGCTTTTTCCAGGAACCCACCAACATCTGCCTGCGCTTCAATTCTTCCCGCTAGATTCTTGCGAATGAACTTCCGGAAAGGTTATTCCATGAATAATTCCGTTACAGACAGTGAAAGAGCTCCCGAGCCGGTCGGCCCCTACCCCCATGCCCGCAGAGCCGGGGATTTTATCTTTTTGAGCGGTGTAGGGCCCAGATCACGCGGTACGAAGGAGATTCCGGGGGTCACCCTCTCTCCTGAGGGAAACATCGTAGACTACTGTATCGAAACCCAGTGCCGCTCCTGTTTTGAAAACGTCCAGAAAGTGGTCGAAGATTCAGGGGCTCGCTGGGATGAAGTGGTCGACGTCGCCGTTTACCTGACGGACATGAAGAAGGACTTTGCAGCCTTCAACAAGGTCTATGAGGAATACTTCGGTGAAATACGACCCTGTCGGACGACTGTGGAAGTCGGAGCTCTTCCCACTCCCATCGCCGTCGAATTGAAAGTGATCGTTCACGCGCCCAGAGGGTAGGGAGACGGTTTTTTGATCACCATCGACAAGCGTGTCCTCGCCATCGTTCTGATCCTTGTCGGCGGTCTTGCCCTCGTCGTCGGTCGGTTCTTTTTGGGTGATAACTCGTCCATCTCCAAGAATCCTGATCTTGGAAACCCGAAAATTCCTTCGATAACGGGAGAAGAGACCGATCCGGAATTGGGGTCCACTGACGACCCACAGGGAAACAACCCCCAGGTACCTACTGGTCCGAGAACCCGCTTTGCCGGACAGGTCATCGATATCACTACGGGTCTTCCAGTTGCAGAAGCCACCGTTGCCTTCAGAAATTTCAAAGGATCGATTCCCCTTGGTCATTCACGTACTCGATCGGGTGGATATTTTTCAGTCGAGGTACCGGAGGTGACGCAGGCAGCTGTCACCGTTCGGGCCGAAGGATTTGCTCCTTCCCGTTGGAAGTGGGAGGAGGCGGATCTGAATCAGGGGGCTGCCACGTCGAATACTCCTGCAGGCGAATTGCTCCTCGCCATTGCACCCGAAAGTGTGTTGTGGATCAGTGTCGAATCCCCTGAACTCGACTTTACCGATGACATTCTTGTTGAGAGTCGGGTAGTCGAACCCAGGACTCCTGTTGAAATGGGTGCATCTGTTCCGGTTCCGCCAGTCATTCTTGAAGGGCCCACCCAGCGTCTGGGTGGCCTGATAGCAGGACGTCATATGGTCAGCATTCGATCTGGATCCAAAGTTCTCGCTCGCAGGGAGATTGAGATCGGTGAGGGAGAAGAGCGGGATCTGGTATTCCGACTCGGTCCATCGATTCAGGTTTCCGGAAGCGTCCTGCGCAATGGTCAGCCAGTGACGGGCGGAACGGTTCAAACCTGGTGCCGTGAAACTCAGGCTTCAGCGACGATTCCTGTTTCAGAATTCGGGCAGTTTGAAGCCCGGCTTCCCAGCCCTGGGTTATGGCGTTTCATCTGGACCTCCCCTACCGGCAACGGTGAGGGAACGACCCTTGAGCAAGATTTGTTCGCAGACAGTGAAGTGGTTCTTACATTGAACACCGGTCGTATTGAAGGTCGGGTCATGGGGCCCGTCGGAGAATCGGTGATCGGTCTTCAGGGAAGCCTGTTTGGGCCACGACCCTTTTCTTTCGTCACGGATGAAGAAGGACGATTCGTCATCGACAACGTGCCGTACGGAACCTACAAGTGGGTCTTCTTGCAACTTCCTGATCGTGTTTTTGCACAGAATCGCAGCTTCGAGGTTACAGGTGATCAGTACGAAGAGTTCCAGTTTGATGGGGCCACAGAGTTGATGATTACCGTGTTTGCTGCTCGCGACGAATACAGTGAACCGACCCTGACCAATGTTCCGGTCTATTTGCTGGCAGAGAATGGAGAGATGTCTCCATTGAAAAGAACTCAGCAACCGGAGACATTCCTATGGCCACGTGGAGGTGGAGTCGGTGTTGTTTACCAGCGAGGGTGGACCCCCTACTTTTTCTCCACCGGGCCATCTGATTTTCCTTTGCCGATCAAAGCCACTCTTCAACCTGCGGGTGAAGTCACAGTCACTCTGGTCGGTCTCGATGGAGAAGTTCTGGCCAATCATCCCTTCAAGATCCTGCCCCTCTCTGCTCCGGAGATTCCGGAGGCATGGGCCCTGCGAACCACAGGCCCCAGGGGATCGAGCCGAGTCACCCTCTCTCCGGGTCAGTATGAAATTCAGGCAGACCTGGACAGTGGCCCCACTTCTGCAGTCATCTTTATTGAGCCAAAGGAAGCGACGCGATTGCGCCTGCCCTAGATCCCCTGCCTTAAATCTGCAGTTGCTTGCGGATTTCCTCGACCGTCTCATTCTCGAATCCGGTCAACTCAAGAAACCCCGTTCGAATCATATTGGTCTCTTCATCCGATCCCGCCTCGAGTTTGTCGACGTGCTGGTGAGCAGCTTTCCATTCCTCGCTGGAGTACTGAAAAGCCTCAATCAAGTTGCCGATCTTCAACTTTGATCCAACCAATTTGAGACCACAAAGAGTCACAAGGGCATCGGTATGCTGACGAGTCACCCAAACCAGGAAAACCAATAGGACCGGTTTGTGAAACTCACTGATTTCGGGATGGTCGGGATTCATTCAGTCGGAATCTCCGAGAGAACGCAGCACAGCTCGAACCGGGGAAGCATCAAATCCACTGAGACGAAGGGGCAATGCGATCAGTTCATAAAACCCGGGGGCAGCTTCCGTCAAAACCAACCCCTCGAGAATCCAGATCGACCCGCGTCGGCAGGCTGCATGGGATTGAAGATCCTTGGAATCTGCCAAATCGACACTCGGCGTATCCACGCCCAGCAATCGCACGCCCTTGGCAGAAAGCTCGTCGATCAGAGCCGGGGATACCCCACAAAAATCACCTGCCCAGTGATCCGGATCCGGGTGACTGCCGGTTTTAAGAAGAATCCTCGAAGACTCAGGGTTTGATTGAAGGTCGTCGATGCCGATCTCGGTACCGGGTTTGCAACTCGTTTCAATCACCTGGCATTTCCCGATGCAAAGTGACAAGTCCGCCTGCTCGATGGTCACGCCGTCCGGATCATAATGACTGGGAGCATCCAAATGACTTCCCAGATGAACCGTCGACTTCAATGTGGATAAAGTCAGATGGTTCCCCTCATGAAGGTCCATAAGGACCTCTCTTTGCAAAGGGGTGTCACCCGGAAAGACCGCGGTGTCTGAGCTCAGAAGAGGTGAGATATCGATCAGCTTCAAAGATCGCCTACATCTCAGAGCGAATCGCCCACAGATCGGGGAACAGAGGAGTGAAGAGAGTACGCTTGAGGAACTCGACACCGTCACTTCCACCGGTACCGATTTTGGCTCCGATGGTTCTTTCTGCGAGTTTGACGTGACGATAACGCCATTCCTGAATGCCTTCGTCGATGTCGGTCAGCAACTCAAGCATGACAGAGACGTCCGGTCGCTCCCGGTACATCTTCAGCAATTCATTCTGAACGCCTTCACTCGGGGCCGTAGCCTCGCGAACATCCCGATCGAGTACTTCCGCCGGTATGTCACAACCCATCCGTGAAAGGAATCCGTTCAACACATCCATCAAACTCGGTTTTTCCATCGCCTCGACGAGCTGATCCCGCAAGGGCACTCCTTCAGCGGTCATGTCGAGAATTCGCTGCCGCTTGTGACCAAGGCGGAATTCCATGATACGAAACTGAACAGACTGGAAACCGCTGGCGGTGTCGAGACGATCCCTGAAAGAAACAAAACTCAACGGAGTCATCGTCTCCAGGATATCAACCTGCTGAACCAGAGTTTTGAGGATCATGCGCATCCTCTTGAGGGTTGCGATACACCCCCAAAGATCATCAGAATTAAGGCAAGTCTCAGCTCTGTCCATCTCGTGGAGGAACTGCTTGAACCACAGTTCGTAAGTCTGGTGGATGATGATAAAGAGGGTCTCATCATGCTCAGGTGGATTTGACCGTGGGGTTTGAAGCTCAAGGATTTCCGGAATACCCAGATAATCGTGATAGGTCAGTGTCACTTCAAACTCCAGACTATCGCAACAGCGATGATCATTAACATCAGCGGAAAGACGACTCGGATCGCTTGATCCTGTGATCGGGCGATTCTAATCGCCTCTGCATAGGGCGTGTTCGAAAAGCTGACCATCGAGTAGAGGGAACGGTACCACCCGGGGAACAGCTTCTGAAGCAGGTTGGAGAACTTCTTGTAGAGCAGGAAAGTCGGCCGAGCGACATGGTCCTGCATTTCGTGAAAATTGGCCAGAGCCAGATCTGCGATGGCATTGCCATTTTCAACGCGCAATTCCTGATAGGACTGAAGAGCTTCCTCAAGGTCATCAGGGTGAGATTCCATCTCTTCGCAAAGGATTCTCACATCCTCAAAACCTGCGTTCATTCCCTGACCATAGAAGGGAACAATTGCATGGGCAGAGTCCCCGACCAATACCGTTTTTCCAACTACCCAGGGTCGGCAACGAATCGTCACCAGTGAAGAGGGATTGGCATTCAGATACTGTTTGTCCAGGTCCGGGATCAAATCGGGAACATCCGGAAACCACTCGGCGAAATATCTTTTTACCTGGTCCGCATCCTTGAGATGGGAGAATGCACCATCACCCTTGTTTGGCCAAAAGAGAGTTCCAGTAAAGGAACCGTCATCATTGGGGAGTGCAATCATCATAAAGTGCCCCCTGGGCCAGATGTGCAGTGCATTTTTCTCTATGGGGAACTTTCCTCCTTCTGCTGCAGGAAGGTAGAGTTCCATGTATCCATGCGTCAGATACTCCTGTGAAAAATCAAACTGGTCACCAACCATCAGGTTTTGCCGGACCGCAGAGTAAGCACCGTCTGCACCGATCAGCAGATCCCCACTGACCTCGACCGTTTCACCATTCTCATCATTCTTGAATGTCGCGACTCCGGCGCGTGCATCCACTTCTTCACAGCGGTGTTGAAAATGAAGCTCTACATTTTTTTCTGCGGCGGCCTGTTCGATCAGAAAACGGTTCAGTCCTCCTCTGGAGATGCTGTAAATGTTTTCATTCGGGTCCGAGGAATAAGCCTGAAAAGTGGTTGAGCGGTCCTTGCCATGCATGAGCCTGCCACGCATGGGTACCGCCATCTCCAGAACCTTGTCTTTTAATCCCACCCTGTCGAGAGCCGTCAGACCACGGGTTGAGATCGCCAGATTGATGCTCCGACCATGGACAATTTCCGCATTGCGAATATCCCCGCGTCTTTCGTAGAGAGATACCCGGTGTCCATCACGGGCCAACATCAACGCAGCCAAAGCTCCAGTAAGTCCTCCTCCTGCGATGACGATTGATTTCTGGGACATTTCAGACACCCGCCCCCACCCGTTCGCCCAGAATTTGTGCGAATCGGGCAATCTCCTCGTAGGTGTTGTAGAGCGGAGTGGGTGCGATACGGATCACATCCGGGGGTCTGAAATCTGTCACGATCCCTGCCTTTTGAAGTGACTCTCGCAACCCTGGAGCATCCCTGTGAACCCGAATCGAGATCTGTGCACCCCGAGAGCGTGGATCAGAAGGGGTAATGATCGAATAGTGCTCTCCACCCAGGTCACCAATGCACTCCTCAAGGAAAGCAGTCATTCTGGTCGAACGATCCCGCAGTGCCTCCATGCCGACTTCATCGAAGATCGCCAGAGAAGCATGCAAAGGTGTCATCGAAAAGATGGGCGGGTTGGAAACCTGCCAGCCTTCTGCCCCCGGGTGAGGGACAAAATCGGTTTTCTCATCCATTTGAAAGCGGGTCGCAGGATCATTGCCCCACCAACCCGCAAGGCGAACCAGATCCGTATTCTGGGCATGCTTTTCATGTACGAAAGCCCCTGCAATCGCACCGGGGCCACAGTTCACGTATTTGTAACTGCACCATGCTGCGAAATCGACTCCGTCATCATGCAACTGCAGATGCAAATTTCCTGCAGCGTGAGCCAGGTCTACACCAAATGGAATGTCATATTTCTGACACACTTTTGCGATGGCCGCCAAATCGTATGCCTGTCCGGTAAAGAAATTGACTCCTGCCAACATCACCAGACCCAACTCATCCGCGTTTTCCTCAATACCCTTTATGATTTCGGAGTCATCGAGGCAACTTTCACCCTCTCGGGGATGCAACACCAGCATGTCCCGTTCAATATCTCCACCATGCCACCGAATCTGCGACTGCAGAGCGTAGATGTCTGACGGAAAAGTCGGAGCGTCTGAAAGAATGCGGGTTCGCTTTCCTTCCGGCCTGTAGAAGGAAGCCATCAGAAAATGAAGATTGGCAGTCAGGGTGTTCATAAACACCACTTCACCGGGCTTAGCCCCAACCAGTCGGGCTCCTGTTTCCCGGAATGACTCGTGGTATGGGTACCATGGGCGACGCGCATGGTGATGCCCATCCACGGCCAAATCACGCCAGTCTTCCAATTCGGCCTGCAGATCACCCTCTACTGCTTTTGGCATCAAACCCAATGAGTTGCCACAGAAGTAGACGATCTCTTTCCCATCACTCCCGGTCGGGATGTGAAACAGGTGCCGCCGACTGGGTACCGGTTCGGCGGCCTCCAGGCTTTGTGCCTTTTCAAGAAAGTTCATCGTCCTCCACCCCCCAACGCACCAGAAAAGGAATCCTCATGAAGTCCGAGAAATTCCAGGGCTGTTCCACCCAACATTCTGCTGCGCTCGTGCTCTGTCAGTTTTTCCATCGCCTCAATCATTGCACCCGGATGATCTTCTCCGAGCGGAAATGGATAATCACTGCCAAGAGCCAGCTTCTCCACACCAAACATGGCCATGACCTGATGCAACATCTCAGGATCATGGACGAGGGTGTCGAGATAAAATTTGCCAATGTAGTCACTGGGAGCTCCACACCCATTGACGGCGCAGAGATCGGGTCTCGCCTTGTAACCTTTTTCGATTCTGGCGAGTGTCCCCGGGAATGAGCCACCTCCATGGGCGAAGCAGATTTTCAGATCCGGTAGACGATCGAAAACTCCCCCAAAGATCATCGAACAGATGGCCAGGCTTGTCTCGGCCGGCATTCCCACCAACCAGGGGAGGAAGTACGAACCCAATCGATCAGCCCCGAGCATGTCCCACGGGTGAACGAAGATGGAAACTCCCCTGCGAGCGGCATGCTCCAGAACGGGGAACAGTTCCGGGGCGTCGAGATTCCACTTTCCACAGTGGGTTCCGATCTGTAACCCGGGGAAGTTCAATTCATCGACGCAACGATCCATTTCGAGGCAGGCCAACTCAGGGTCCTGAAGCGGAACCGT
>JAAXJX010000031.1:86575-110666 GCA_012269595.1 Planctomycetia bacterium
GCATGATGCTCAATGGTGACAAATCCATCGTAGCCATATCTTTGCGCAAGATCGGGCCACTGCTGCGGAAGAATATGGGTGTGCAAATCTATCTTGAGGGACATGCAGATCTCCTGAGTTTCTTCACGCCTGCTGAATCAATGTTTCGATCCGTCAATGAACTTCAGTTTCTGATCAGCTGACTGGCTGGACCACTGCACCGCACTCGGAACAGGTACGCTGGTCTTCATTGTCCCAGAAGTTCCCCAGCAATGGTTTCAATTGGCCAACGATATCGGTCAACACAAACTGGGCATGAAGAACCTTGTGTTCGCATTCATCACAGTAGACGACGAACTGGTCCTCGACGCCGTCAGGGCGCTTGCGCTCGACCACCATGCCGACGGTACCCTCTCCCCTCTGGGGTGAATGGGGAATACCGGGAGGCAGAAGAAAGACATCCCCTTCACGGATCTCGATGTCGCGGACTTCACCGTCCTCCTTGATCCGGAGAACCATGTCCCCCTCAAGCTGGTGGAAGAACTCTTCGGTTTCGTTGATGTGATAATCTTTACGAAGATTGGGTCCACCCACGATCATGACGATGAAATCGGTATTCTTCCAAACGACCTGATTTCCAACAGGCGGCTTGAGCAGATGACGATGCTCGTCGATCCATTCCTTGAGGGAGAATGCTGACAACTTGGACATGATCAACGCCTTTCAGACTGGCGGTTCAGGCGGTCGACAAAGGCTCGCTTGAACACTGCACAGATATCGTTATACAGTAATCCTTTGCCCCAACTTCGGCAACTTGGCCAAGGGGCCTAATCGACGGATTTCCCGGCCCTGAATGGCAGGAAACTCGCACTGATCGATGGGAAAAGAGACTCATGAGCGCTGAGGGTTACCGGTTTCTGCCGGGAGATTTCGAGCGATTTGCCCCGGGGGTTCAGGGAAACGCAGAATACAACGATGCACGCCTGGAGGTCCGTCGAAAACTCGATGAGATTGGCAAAGCCGGAGCAAACACCCTTTCAGATGGCGTTCGTGATTTCACTTCCCGTGCGAGCCTCCACCACCCCCACAAAATCAATTCTTTCAAGGTCGATCGTCAATGGGTCTATCTCTCCCGCAGCGATGAAGAACGCAAGGCTCTCGAAGCACACCTCGGTCAGGAAATTGGTGAGGACCTGGGCAGTGATTATTTCCACGCCCTCCTGGTTTTGGAGATCCACCATCAGGGCCTGATGATTGGACTCAAAGTTCATCCCAAAGCCTGGTGGGACGGTGAAAATCTGCGGCGCCAAATGGGTAAACAGAGTTGCCGGGAAGCACTCGGTTCCGCCATGCGAAATCTCGATGGATACGATTTGCGAATCCATGACAACAAAACTTCCCGTCCCTGCCCCTCGGTAGACGACATCGAATGGAAGTCGGTGAGAAAACACTTCACGCCGGGTGAGCACTGGATTCACATTGAAAAGCAAATCGAGAAGGACTCCCTCTTTGTAACCTCGGGGGGATTCCGTCAGCGGGTCGTCGACGAGTGGGAGCGGCTGCTTCCCGCCTATCGACTCTTTGGCTGGCACCCTTCCAACGACCAGCTCTTCACCTGAACTCCGAAGCCTTCCCCGTTTATCCGCGGCATTTTTGCGGGATAATGTGGGCGGGAGGTCCGAATGCACCATCGTATGGTCATGTGGCTGTTGGCTCTGTTGTTCTGTGTCTTTGCACAGGGCCACGGCGGTGATTCCGTCTCCATCCCGCCAGATTTCGCCTCTGAAGTCCGTCCGATTCTCTCCCGTCATTGCCTCCCCTGTCACGGCCCGGACCAACAGACTCGCCGTGGCAGCCTTCGCCTCGATCTCGAGAGTGAAGCTCTTGGGGTCATCACGCCCGGAAACTCGAAAGAGAGTCTCCTCGGACAGCGAATCACGACCGACGACCCGGATGACCAAATGCCGCCTCCCGACTTTCATGAGTCACTGGATGAGCGGGAGAAAGGTATCCTCCTCGCCTGGATCGATGCGGGTGCACCATGGAAAGAACACTGGAGTTTCTCCACTCCGACACGGGTCGCCCCTCCTCTTGAACGGTTGAATCCCATCGATGCCTTCATCGATGCCGCGATTGAAGAGCAAGGGCTGTACGCTTCAGCCCTGGCAGCTCCGGAGATCCTCGCTCGCAGGGCGGCCCTCGATCTGACTGGCCTGCCCCCCGACCTGAAAGAACTCGACCGTTTCCTCAAGGATCATTCGGAGGATTCGCAAGGGGCCTGGAATCGCTGGATCGATCATCTGTTGTCATTGCCCACCTATGGGGAACGATGGGCGAGCCCATGGCTCGATCTGGCACGCTACGCCGATACCAAGGGTTATGAACAGGATGGACACCGTCACATCTGGCCCTGGCGTGACTGGGTGATCAGGGCCCTCAACGAGGACATGCCCTTCGACCGCTTCACACTGCAGCAGATCGCTGGCGACCTGCTCACCGATGCCGACACCGGGACTCGCATCGCCACAGCATTTCACCGCAATACCCTGACCAACGATGAAGGCGGAACCCAGGATGAAGAGTTCCGGGTAGCAGCGGTGGTGGATCGGGTGAACACAACAATGCAGGTATGGATGGGCCTGACCGCTTCCTGTGCCCAATGTCACGATCACAAATACGATCCCCTGTCACAGATCGAGTACTACCAGCTCTACGATATTTTCAATCAGACCGAAGACGCAGATCGCAACGATGAGTTTCCGACCCTGCCCTACCTTTCCGTCCCGGATCAGCAAGAACTGGACTCCGCCAAGACCGTGCTTCAGGAGTTGGAAGATCAGTACCGCGATCAACCTCTGCCTGAAGTCGATCGCACCGTACTGCCCCTGACAGCACTGTGGCGTGATCTGGTCTGGTCCGGATACACCCTGCCACTGGCTACTGAAACCATCGATGACCGTGTCACTCCCTGGGTATGGACGGCTCTGGATAAAGTGGCCCCTCCGGGGATCTCTCATGTGATCCATCAGACCGCTCCCGATCAGCAGACACGCCAGGTATATTTCGATCGCAGTCTGCACCCTGTGACGCTTGCTGAAGGAGATGTCTTTGCGATCCATGTCAGAATTCGCAAGGCTCCGAATACCCTGATGCTGCAGGTTCACGCTGCGGATGCTTCCGCTTGGGAACATCGGGCCTACTGGGGCGAGGATCGAATCCCGTGGGGGCAGCCGGGAACGAGTTCTCGCTGGCCGATGACTGCCGAGGTTGATCCACTGCAGAATCCCGAGTGGCAAGTACTGCAAATTCCCGCCTCCACTGTGGGAATGTTGCCAGGGTCGCGACTCAACGGTCTCGCACTGACCCAGGTCGGTGGCGAAATCGAATGGGGCGGGGTTCGCCTGCTACGAAAAAACCCACCGGCGGCCCATCCGGAAATTCTCTTCCCCGACTTCCTCGCAGCGGCCACCGAGTTTGATCAGGATCTCCTTCCTGCAGAGATCCGCACTTCCATCGAACCTGCCCGTGACGGTAACGCCGAAGCAAGAGACCGGGTGCAGGAGTGGTGGAAGCGTGAAATCTCGATCTTCGGCAGGCGTGCCCTCTTCCCGGCACGAAGCGCCATTGCCCACCAGCGTGAAGAGATCACCCGGATTGAACGGCGGGCCCTGCCATTGCCCGTCCTCCAACCCCTCACCACCGGGAAGGAACGGGCGACCCATTTGCTGCAGCGTGGTTCCTACCTGCAACCGGGGCAGGTGGTTTCCGCAGCCGCCCCCTCATTTTTGCCACCCTTCGCCGATTCAGAAGAACCGGATCGCCTCCGCTTTGCCCGCTGGCTGATCGACCCGGAAAATCCGCTGACAGCCCGGGTTCAGGTGAATCGGATCTGGGAACAGATTTTTGGACTCGGACTGGTACCAACCGTCGAAGACCTGGGAACACAGGGAGATTTGCCCAGTCATGGCGAGCTTCTCGATTATCTGGCGGTCACATGGCAAACGGACGACGGCTGGAGCATGAAAAAACTGTTGCGGAGGATTCTCACCAGCAAAACCTACCGACGCAGTAGCCGTGTCGACGAAACCCAACAGACGCTGGATCCTCAAAACCGCTGGCTCGCCCGTTCTTCCCGAGTACGCCTGCCCGCAGAAACCATCCGGGATCAGGCATTGGCCATCGGCGGCCTGCTGTCACCCAAGATGCATGGCCCTCCGGTTTACCCCCCACAACCGGACGGCGTCTGGCAGGTCGTCTACAACGGCTCCCAGTGGCCCACCAGCACCGGTGAAGATCGGGTTCGTCGCAGCATCTATACCTACTGGCGACGCACGGCTCCATACCCGGCGATGCTGATCTTTGATTCACCGGATCGACAGGTGTGTCATTCCCGGAGGATTCGAACCAACACGCCGCTGCAGGCGCTGGTCACTCTCAACGACCCGGTCTATCTGGAAGCAGCAGGAGGCCTCGCTCACCGAAGCCTGGTCCAACATGATGACAGCAAGGAAGCCCTGCGTCTCGCTTTCCGTCTTGCGACCTGCCGCTTCCCTGATGCCGAGGAGTTTGCAACGCTCCAACAGTATTTGAAGGAGGAACGAAACCGTTTCCTGGAAAACCCGGAACAGGCCACCCTGCTCCTCGAATCGGTTCGCTGGCCTCAGGCTTCGCCGACGGACATCGCAGACAAGGCCGCGATGGTGATGGTGGCGAATGTGATTCTCAATCTCGATGAAGTTTTGGTGAGAAGATGAAGATAAATCCTCAGGACCAACATTTTCTGGAGCACCATCAGGAGATCACCCGACGCTGGTTCCTCGGTCGTATCGGACTGGGCATCGGCGGAATCGCCTTTTCAGGCATGGGTCAAAAACTGTTTGCTGAAACGGATGCCGAAACGTCATGGCTGCCCGGAAACCCCCATTTCAAGCCCCGTGCCCGGCGGGTCATCGCCATTCATCTGGCCGGCTCCCCTCCACAACAGGATCTCTTCGATCCAAAACCCCTGCTCAAGGAGCTGGACGGACAACCTTGCCCCGACCATCTGATGGCCAATGAAATCTTTCCTTTCATCAAGGGACACCCAAAGATTCTCGCCAGCCCCTACGAGTTTCAGCGTCACCCAAAAACCGGAATGCAATTTTCAGAACTGATGCCGGAGTTGAGCAAAGTCTCCGAAGAAATTTGCATGATCCACTCGATGCATACCGATCAATTCAATCACGCCCCTGCTCAAATGTTTATCTACACTGGCTCCCCACGATTTGGACGCCCGTCAATGGGGTCATGGCTGACCTGGGGCCTCGGCAGTGCCAATCAGAATCTGCCTTCCTATGTGGTTCTCGTTTCAGGAGGCAAAACTCCCAGCTCCGGAAAGAGTGTCTGGGGCTCCGGTTTCCTGCCTTCGGTGCATCAGGGAGTTCAGTGTCGAACCAGTGGTGACCCGGTTCTCTATCTGGGGAACCCTCCCGGAATCGATGGAGTGACCCGACGTGGCAGCATCGATGCGATTCAGGCTCTGGACCGTATCGCTGCCACAAAAGATGCGGACCCTGAAACGATCACCCGAATCGAGCAGTACGAACTCGCTTATCGCATGCAGACTTCAGTCCCCGAGGTGATGGATCTTGGCAAGGAAGACCCCAGGACCCTGGAGATGTATGGCATCGGCGATGAACCGTCCAGCTTCGCCCGCAATTGCCTGCTTGCCCGCAGGATGGTGGAGCAGGACGTTCGCTTCGTTCAACTCTTCGACTGGGGTTGGGATACCCATGGCACCAATCCCAGCGATGACATCATCCATCAGCTACCCAAGAAATGTCAGCAGACCGATCGACCGGTTGCTGCACTGATCAGGGATTTGCGTCAACGGGGCCTGCTCGATGACACCCTGGTGGTCTGGACCGGTGAGTTTGGCCGTACCGCAATGAACGAGGAGCGGAACGGCTCTACCTATCTCGGTCGTGATCACCACCCCCATTGCTACTCGATGTGGATGGCTGGAGGGGGCGTCAAAGGGGGCTACACCCATGGCGAGACGGACGAATTCGGTTATCGCATCACCCGTGATCCTGTCGGGGTCCACGATCTGCAGGCGACGATCCTGCACCTGATGGGATTCAACCATGAACAGTTGACCTATCCCTATCAAGGGCGAGATTTCCGCCTCACCGATGTGCATGGAGATGTCATCAGAGATCTGCTGGCTTAAGAGACAAATCAGGACTAGGGCAAGACCCAGCAGTCCGCGATCTTGCTGTTGACCAGGCTGACATCCGGTCCCGGGAAGGGGAATGGCTGTGCGGGGGGAGATCCACCCGAGAAAAGCAATGAAATGGTTTGGATCGCATCGGTCACAGTCACGAAACCATCATCCTGAAAATCACAGGCTTCCACACAACCGGTGACTTCTTCGCCATTGAACAGATAACCCAGAAGTAACAGGGCATCCGCAATTTCCACGGCCTGATTTCCGTTACAGTCTCCCCTCACGAAACAGTGGCCATAACCGGGAGCCTCATGAGCACCGAGATCACGCCGCAGTCCTTGAGGTCGGAGGACTCCGTCGATGTCAGTCGCCGGCAACCCTGGATATTCGTCAGTGCCTTCATCGATAGCTGCCGAACATTCACCCGGATACCCGAAATCATCCAGCTCAGCATCCTGCTGAAACACCAGCGGATTTTCTGGATCTGCTCCCTGCATCAACACGTGAATCAAATCAAAGCTGGACTGTGGACCAGTGGAAACTCCCGTTTCCTGCTGGGCCCGATTGCGCCAGATGATGCAATTGACGAGTGTCGGGAAACACAGGTTGTCCGCTCGAATGCCGCCACCCAAACCGAGTGTGGCATTTCGATCGAGTGTGCAATGGAGAATTTGGGGTGAAACGTCCTCTGCACAGCCGATTCCACCACCTGAGACGATTGCCTGATTTGCCAGAATCAGACAGTTCTCCACGAGAGGGTCGCCGAAGAAGCGCAACATCATGCCACCCCCACGCTGATCCGCACTGTTACCCACGATTCTCAACCTGCGATACGTGGAGAAGTTCTCAAAACTGTAGATTCCACCGCCGTCGTTGTCCGCGCTATTGAGGCTGATCTCACTGTCTACAAGATCAACTGTGGAGAAATGGGTAATACCCAGACCTCCACCATCACTGGCCGTATTCTGGATCACCTCGAGCCCACTGACTGAAAAATTGGCGAACTGCTCGAAGAGGCCACCGCCTCCTTCATCAAAAGCCTGATTGCCATCAATCAGGCAATTCGAAATCGTTCCGATCGCCCCTGACATCATGAATCCACCACCAGACTCACTGCTGTTTGCGATGAAATTGCAGTCATCAATGGCCAACTCTGCTTCATTGCCGGCGAACAAACCGCCACCCCAGGCATAGGCAGTGTTATCGATAAAATCACACTCGGAGATTTCGCAAGATCCTCCGTCGATAGATACTCCTGCTCCCTGATTGGCGAAATTACCCATGAATGTGCAACCCGTGAGAATCACAGCCGACTCTTCAGCATGTAATCCGCCACCATTGGACGATGTGTTCCCCACAAAATAGCAGTTCTCAATTACCGCGGAAGATTGGAGAATGATCACTCCACCGCCACAAATCGTCAGAGGATCTCCACAGCTGACCCCGAAGCCATTCTGGAGAGTGAACCCTTCCAACCGACTGTTCCCTGAAGGTGCATCGATCTTTGCTACTGACAAAAAAGAAGCCGCTCCCTCAAGAATCGTCAGGTCTGGCCCATCAACCCCGATCACCTCAATCGCTTTGCCAGAAAAATCGACGAACTCCTCATAGGTTCCCTGGGATACGAGAACGCGATCACCGTCATTGGAAGCGGCGATCGCTTCCGCGATGGTCGCAAACTGATCAGGAACGAAACGATCTGCCCCCCACACGGTGGTTGAGCACAAAACAGGAATCATCAGACAGAGTAGAATATGACGCATTTTGGTCCTGCTCCCGCGTTTCATCAGGGGCATTCCGGACAACCACCGGAAGGTTGAATGCAGTTGAAATCATCGTCTCCGGGGTAGTCTTCCAGTCCACATTCCGGGTAGGGATACGGCGGTGCGATACCGATACCAAAGACAAAGTAAAGTGTGAACACCACATCGGTAATGTTGTAGAAGCCATCATCATCTGCGTCAGCAGCGTCCATGCAGCTCGGCTGCACTCCATCCGTAAAGAGATAGTGCAGAGAGAAGATCGGATCTGCGACATCGACGATGCCATCGTTGTTGCTGTCACCACGAATAAATAATGCCGTAGCCGGGACACAGACCTGTCCAGGGTAAGTCAATACAGGTGGAATTGACTGATTACCAATCACGACTCTGTTCGAAAGAAACACTCCTCCGGTTCCGTTGATGTTGTCACAGAACTCCACTGTGTAACATTCGAAACACTGAGCATCTTCCGGCGCATAAAACTCAAAATAGCCAATTTCTTGCGGGAGAAAACTGGGAGGAACCGTCTGACCGGCAAAAGGTGGCAGATAATCGACAAGAATACCGATAAGAATTTCACGACCATCCCCATCGTCATCGTCATTGTCGAACTGCTGTTCGACATACTCCGCTCCCACATCTTCGAGCACCGTATTTTCGATGGAAAATGAACCTGGCAAGGCAATGAGCGGCGACTCGAAACAAGCGGCAATCGTGAATCCCTGAATGTTGCTGGAAGGATCGATGAAGAAGAATGAAAATTCCTCCACACCGCCTGGCTGAATACGGGCTTGGGGATTGTAGATTTGCGGGCCATGAGCTCCACCGAGATAGATGGTGTCATCCGCTCCTGGAAGATTTCCAGAGGCCGTTATTCCTGTCATCAGGGTTAGGAATGCAATACTTCTCAGTACCGACTTGAGGCTGGGCAGAGACATGTTTTTCTTCCGCTTTTGAATATCTTCATCGCTCGAGGCCGTGAATATCCGCAGTAACTCACGGACCTCCGGCTGAATAACTGCCACAAGTAAACTGACATTAATGACCGAACGCAATAACTAAGATAAAATTAATATGCTAACAAAGCATTATTTACAACGTAGATACACGCTTGATTAACAGTGATTACAGCCGCAGGCTTTGTCAACAGGGAGCTGGATCTTCCTGTGGTCCCCCGAGAGAGTATCCAGGGCCAAAATCCTGCCTATCAGGGGATTTCCAAAGCCTGCGATCAGCTTCAATGCCTCCAGAGATTGGTAAATTCCTACCAAACCGGGCAAAACTCCCAAAACTCCCACTTCTGCACAACTGCCGCAGTCCTCAGCGGAAGGGGGGCTCGGATGGAGGCACCGAAGACAAGGCCCCCCTTGAGCGGGATGGAAGACGGTCACGATTCCTTCAAATTTGTGAACCGCACCATGGATCACTGGGATCCCTTTTCTTGCTGCTGCGTCATTGACAATGAATCGAGTTTCAAAGTTGTCACAGGCATCAACGATGACATTCATCCCGGTGATCAGTTCATTGACATTTTCATTGTTCAAACGCCGGGAAAACTCTCTTACCTGAATCTCCGGATTCATTCCCCTGAGGGCGTTCGCTGCCAGAGGGGCCTTCTGCTCACCCACGTCCCGGGTATGGAAGAGTACCTGCCTGGGAAGATTGGAGAGATCAACATGGTCGTCATCGACCAGTGTCAGATCTCCCACTCCCGCTGCCGCCAGATAGGTCGCCGCAGGGCAACCCAGACCACCGGCTCCGATGATCAACACTTTGGAGGAGAGAAGTTTCCGCTGCCCTTCGAGCCCGATTTCGGGAAGTCGCAGTTGACTGCGATACCTTTCCCCTGCCGCCACTTCAGGAGCAGAATCGTGCGATTCGACCTGATAGTTTTCCTGTAGCCATTCAACAAATCCCCCGGACATGGAGAGAGATTTCTTCCAACCCTGGGATCGCAAAAACCGGATGGCGTGAAGCGATCTGACTCCGTGAGCACAATAGACCACGAGAGGGCGATCAGGATTCAACCGACGGGCCACTTCACCCGGAACAGAGTGAAGGGGAATATGAACGGCTCCCGGGATAATTCCCTCCTCCAGCTCGTAGTCCTCTCGGACATCGAGAATCTGTGGAGGGTTCTCCCCAGCGAGCCACTCACTGACTCTTCGGGGAGTACACTCTTCGCCTGTGAACTCCGGTTCACTGTTTCCGTTCATTGATTCACTCCACGCTAACTCAGGATTGCCTTGGCGACAGAGATCTGAAGCATGACATCCCTCACACTATGATCTAGACTGAGTGTCACCGTTGTCAGAGAGGACGACAAGACCTCTCTCTTCGCCTGTTCAGGCCCGATTCAGGAAAGGCCAGCCTCCGGATGGATCAGGACCACAGCCATCTCAATGAATATACACGCGGCTTCCTCCAGAAGGCTCTGGACAAGGGAATCATCGATTCCGAACAGTTTGATTTTCTCCTCGAATCTCTGACTTTGCAGCCTGATTCACTCGAATCCGGCCTTGACCCTGAGGTTGCAGGCCAATTTATCCAGACCACCCTCCAACTGATCGAGGTCTGCCTCGATGACAGGGAACGTCCCCGATCGGGATTTGTGAATCCCATCATTCAGAGAGAACTGGACCAATGGTGCAAAAAGGAGGGCGGCAAGAAATGGCGGCTGACCAACGTCAATGACGGAGGGCGCAGTGGCAAGGATCGACAGTTCACATTCGGGCAGGTGAAACAGAACCCCGACGACCCCGATGATCCCTCCTTTTTTGGAGGAGTCTGGACCGCAGACTGCGATGGAAATATACGTCGGGTGGCCTTCGCCATCGTTGCCAACGTCATCCCGGGGAGCGAAGAGTGGCAACCGGTCACTGGCACGGCAGAAGAGTTGTCAAATCTCGAATCACAGGTCCGGGGTAGAGGGCCCCATCCATGGAAACTTCAGGTAGAACCGGAAACCCCCCTCGGACAGTGGATCGCCAAACTTTCGGGTACCACCAATATTGGACAACACTGCGGACACATTCCATTGGGAGTTTTGGGGGAGGCGGTTCGCAGGGCACTCGAACCCAGAGGGCTCAGCCACCTTCTACTGGGTCCAAGCCGCAGGGATCCCCCAACGGAACCCTGGCATACCGGTTCCTTCCTTCAAAGAATCGGCGACAGTTTCGACTTCTCCTGGCAAGGCCATGCTGTTGAAAATCGCAGCAACAGTATTGTCGAAGCCCGTTGCGTGATCGGTGTTCGTGGAAAAATCCTGCAAATCATCGGATCCTAGGGAACACACGGCGACAAACTGCCGTATAGCCATCGAGATTGCATTTCAGTCAAAGTCCACATGGCCAATACCTTAAAAAGGCCGCAAATCAGTCTTCAATAGCCCAAATGAGACAGTGTTTGCCGACCCATGTTTGTTTATGATGTGCAGACGAAATCGACATTGACCCCCCCTTGGACAATGAAGCTCTCGCCGAAGCTCTTGTCAGAAGATTTCCGCAAGGTTTTCCAAAACCTCTCTGGAGGATTCATGAGACCCCTTTCCCACTCCGGACCCCAACTGTCATTCTCGATTACAGAAGTGGCCCCCCGAGCCCAGTTCACTGCTGTTCTCGCTGCCGTCTTTTCATTCAGCCTTTTGCTGTTGCTGACTGTTCCTGTTTCGGCCCAATCAGACACTGAAAGACCCGCGGAACCGGAGTTGCTTCCCATCGCTGGAAGCTCCATCCCCAAGGATCTCAGAGAGGCCATGATTCTTGGAAAGGTGACAGAGGGTCTTGAAATCCTCGATCGATTGGCAGAAGAAAAGCCTGAACGTCGGGAAGACTGGCTGTTCTTCCGCGCCTCATTGCTTGAACAGACAGATCAATCGGAATCAGCGCTCGATCTATTACGCGAGTTGGAATCGGAATACCCCAAAGGCCGCTGGTTTCACAGGGTCCGGTTTATGAAAGCGCGACTCCTCAGGGATTTGGGAAGATTTGGAGAAGCGCAAAAAATCATCGAACAGGAAACCCTGAGACTGCACTCAGAAGAGCGCCGTATCGAGTTGGCGACGTTACTCATTGAAGAGGGCGATCTTCTTTCCGCCGAAAGAACTCCTGGAGTGGTTGAAGAGAAACCCAGAGACCTCCTGAAGGCCCATGCAGTCTACCAGCAAGCCGCTGAATTGAACCCACCTGCACCACTTCTGGAAAAAGCACTCTTCGCTATGGTTCGTTGCTCTGATGCTATTGGCTTCCCCCATGAGGATGACGATCGATATGTGGAAACTTTCGATTACCGGGAAAAACAGGGTAAAGAAGTGGTCGAAGACGAATACTTCGGAAAAAACCTTCTCACTGTTTTGCTGAGCCGCACCAATGGGATGAGTCCGGTCATGAAACGCCGATCCCTCGAAGACCTCATTGCACGGATTGATAATGAAATCAGTGGGCACCCGTGGCGAGCTCGATTCTTTTCTGAAAATGTCGACAAACCTTTTGCAGAGATTCGCCAGGAATCACTCCGCCGGATCATCGACACCTATCGACAGCCGTCTTCACGACTGGCAGCAATGCGCAGGTTTATCGAGGTTGGCGAGGGCCATCCACAATACTGGGAAACCCGTTTCCGACTCGGAAGCATGATCGAGCAGACTTCAGGTGCTGAACAGGCCATCGATCATTGGCTTGAACTGTTTGGAGAAATTCCTGCCGACACTGAAGATTCGGAATTGGCCAAACTCAGATCCCGCACTCTCTTTACCGTCGGAAATACCCATTGGAATTTGGCAAACCTGGAGAGTGCTCTCGAAACTTTCCGTAAATATGTCAGCGAATTCCCTGACGGTGCGGAGTGGGCCCAATCTCAGGAAAACTGTATCGAAATCGAAGCACGGATCTGCGAACGACTCCTCTCTGAAGAGGATTACTCCGCGGCGCGAAACGCGATTGATACTTTTTCTCAAAAGTATCCGATTCATGGCAAGACCCTCCCGCTGCTTTACCAATCCGCCAAAACCTGGGCTTCTGAAGCACGCTCGAAACTGGCAGATTTGGATCTTCAGGAAGCCGGTGTTCCTGAGGAAGTACGCAATCTCCTTGAGAAAACCATCACCGAACTTCGAGCACTCAACGGCAAGTATCCCACTGACAATGAGGGGCAAAAGGCCAGCTTCGATGTTGCTGTGATCCTGGAAGAGGACTTGCTCAAGCCCGCTGAAGCAGTGGAAGCCTATCGTGAGTGCTTCGGCGGCAGCTACGAATCTGCTGCCCGGTCGCGTCTTGCACAACTGACGAAAATCGACCTTTCCATCGAAACGGAAAGGTTGTATCGATCGACAGATGCTGCAAGTTTTACTCTGGATACACGAAATATTGCGTCTGTCAGTGTCGATCTCTTCCCCATCGACATCGAAGCCTATTTTCGCAAATACCAATCGCGGAAAAACATTGAGCAACTCGACTTGGACCTGATCGACCCCTGGAAGAGTTTCGATGTCGACGTCTTGGACCATGAACCCTATCGCCCCTGTTCCCAACGTGTGGATCTTCCGGTAGACGGGCAGGGCACATGGGCTGTAGTCGTCACTGCGGGAGAACTCAAGGCAACCACTCTCGTGGTTCGCACTGACCTGGACATGATCGTTCAGGCGGGTCGCAAAGACGTTCTGATTTACGCTCAGGACATGGTTCAAATGAAACCTGCCCCTCAGACGCGCATTCTGATCGCAACCCCCGGCCCCGATGATCAGCCTGTCATACAAGACGTTGTCACCGGCTCCGATGGTACGGTGAGAATCCAATATGAAGGTTTGAAACAAGACGACAGTGTGCGGGTATTGGCCATTCGCGAAAACGACTCCGCTGTATCCGGTGTAGGTCTTGGCAATACGCTGGTGGCCAGGGGGCTTTCCCCGTTGGGCCACATTCTGATGGATAGCGCCACCTATCAGCCGGGTGATTCTGTTCGCTGGAGTGCACTCGTAAGGGACCTGAAAGATCAACAATGGAGCCTTCCTGCAGGTGAAACAGGTCGAGTCCGTATCTTCGATCCGCAAGGGCTGGAAATTTTCAGGGAGGAATCACCGTTTGGCGATCTGGGAACACTGCACGGATCTGTCGATCTACCGAGCAGTGCCCCGATGGGACTTTGGCGCCTGGAGATCGTTTCACCGAACGGATTCAGGGCATCGCAAAACTTCAATGTCGAAGTTCCCAAACCGCTTCCGGTCCAGTTGGACTTCACTGCTGAGCGAAACGTGTACGTCCGCGGTGAACAGATTGAATTGAAAGTGTCCGCCCAGACCTGGTACGGGAAGCCTCTTGGCGGAACCGCTGTCAGCATCTTGCTTCCCTATCAAAATGAGCAGATCGAGGAAAAACTGATCCTTGATGATCAGGGCAGTGCGACCTTCACCTTTGACTCGCGTACCGCTGAATCCTCAACCCTTAATTTTATTGCGATACTCCAAAGTGAGGGTATCCAGCGCACCCTGCAAATTCCCCTTCGACAACGGCTGTGGGAAATATCATTGGAGATTCCTCGCCGGGGCGGTCAGTTCATGCTCGGTGAAAGTGTTCCCGTCACGGTTCTTGCCAAAGATCTCTCTGGTGAGCCTGTCAGCAAGACGATGACTCTCGCTCTATCGGAAAGAGTCCGCCGTGCGGGTCGCTGGAGTATCAAACGCCTGGAGGAATTCGAGGTCTCCACCGATAAAAATGGCCTTGCGCTAATCCGGGTACCCCTTGAAAAAGCAGGCTCCCTGATCCTGAAAGCGGAAGGAACCGATCGCTGGGGACACCCCATTAGTGCACAAAAGTCGATTCGTGTTTTCGGTGAAAAAGACGACTCCCAATTACTCTGGCTCGTCGATGATGTGGCACTGGTTATCGGCGAAGAGAAAGAGTTGTCTCTTCAATGTAATGGAACTTCTGGCCCTGCATTGTTGACCATTCTGGGAGATCAGCTGGTCAACCATCGGATCGTCACTTTGCGAAAGGGAAAAAACACCCTTTCTTTCACAGCCGATCCGGCGATACGATCTGCAGCCACTCTCCGCTTGGCAATGATGAACCAGACGGGACTCCATAAAGCAGAGACCACCTTCAAAATCCGCCGTCAGTTGAAAGTTTCCATCACTCCTCCTGATGGTGCCATCAACCCAGGGGATGAAGTCACTTTGGAAGTGGAAACAAAGGATCTTCTGGACCAACCCGTTTCCGCTGAAATCGCATTGGCTGTTCTGGATGCATCGATCGACGATCTCTACCCCGATTGGTTCAGGAAACTGACCGTTTCCCAGAGTTCTCATGACCCAGCACGGATCCTGTCGATCGCTTCCTCCTGTGAGTTTCGTTACACCGGTGTCACCAAAGCCATCGAGGAAAGCCTTTTGGCAGAGGAGAGACGTCTCGAGATGAGGGAAATGGAGAGATCCCTGTCCCTCGGTCTGGAGGTAATGGCGAATGCGGATGCAGCCATGCCAGCTCCGGCTGCGGAAATGGCGCGCCAGGTGATGTCACGAGGTCGTGACAGGGGACTTGCCAGCAAAAAAGTCATGTACGCTGAAGGAGCGTCCGGTGGTGCCTTTGGATCCCGTTTCGGGAGAGGTTTGAATTCCATCGGTGGTCGAGGTGGAAAAAATGCTGCGGACATCCTCATGCTCGGTGAGGAAGAAAAACCTGCCACACGCTATCTCGCATTTTGGGAAGGTGCACTGAAGACCGATTCTTCGGGAAAAGGAACAGTGACTTTCCGCGTCCCCGATCGCAACTCGACATGGCGTATTCGTGCACGGGGAGTCGCATCAGGAGATCTCTTTGGTGAAAACCAATCGAACTTTGTGACGCGTGAAAAACTGGTGATCGAATCTTTGATTCCTCAAATCGCATTGGAAGGGGATGAGATCACACCACGGGTCCGTATCTTCAACGATACCGGGCTGCAAACTCAGGCTTCCGTTTCCATCTCATGGCCTTCAGGCGATGCAGAAAACGTCTCAGAAAGAACCATCGCACTCCTTCCTGGGCTTCAGGAAGTTCTTCTCGACCGCTGGCCGGCATTGGGAACGGACCCCAATCTCCCCTATCGCATCACTGTCACAGTCGATGGGCAAAGTTGGACCCAGGATGGCAAAGTCGCGATTCAAAGATGGGGACTGGATGCTTTCAGCCGCGACAGTTGGATTCTCTCCAATGAATCACAGCGTGAAAAAGTGGGCATCTCGGAAAGCGCACAACTTCTTGATCGTAAACTGAGACTCACTCTGGGAGCGGCCATCGACTCCGGTCTCGTCAATCGCCTGACGAGTCGTCCATCGATGAACCGCCTGATTCCAGGACCCTCGCCGGAAATCAGTGATAATTTCACCACGGCGTCGCAACTGATTGCTTATCTGCAAGCTCTTGCAATCTCAGCAGAGCAATCCGGTTCCATAGACAAACCCGTCGAAGAACAACTTCGAGCATTGACAGAAAAGGCTATTCAACGGCTGGTCACTGCACAAAACAGTCGTGGCGACTGGAGCTGGATCCCTGCTGAAAATTCACGAAGTGATACTTTTTCAGTGGTGGTCACTTCCTGGGTATTTGAATCCCTTTCTATGGCCAGGTCTTCCGGTTTTTCTGTTCCAGACCGGGTCTTCAGTCGGGCTATCCCCCATCTGGAAGAGAAATTCCGCAATACGGATCAAAGCAAACTGAATCAAAAAGCGATTCTTCTGTCGGCCTTGGCGAGCAGTGGTTCCGCTGACTTTGGTGCGGCCAATCGACTTCACAGAAACCGTACCAAACTTTCCAATTCCGGATTGGGAGCACTGATTCGTGCACTGGTGCATTTGAAGAAAAATGCCATGGCAACGGAGGTCGTCCAGACCCTGCTGGATCGTCAGAACGATGATGGCTCCTGGAGTGACAGTGACGCCAAAAGGGCTGAATTCGCTCTCTATCGTGGTGGAAGATTCCTCACCGCCATGTCGATGCATTCCCTGTTAATGGCCAATGCTCCCAACAGTGTACTGGAATCAACTTCCCGTTGGCTTCGCAATCAACTCACATTCCAACTCAACCGCAGCAGTGCTCTGTCCATCGCTGCACTCCTCAAGTGGCAAAGCGTGGCTGTTCCGAGTCAGAGAGCGTGCGAGGTAATTTTCAGCATCAATGGTACCGACCGTGGAACACTGAAGGTGGGTGATGGAAAAAATCATGATTCACTGCTTCTGGAACTCGGTGACGGACCCGGAGAATTCGATCTGGCAACCCGGGTCAGTGGAGACACTGGAGCTTTCTTTACAGCAGAGCTGTCAGGTCACTACGAAGGATATCCTGAACTCAAGGATCGGGATCTCAGCGTCAATGAAACCCAATTCCTGACCGTCCCCCCGCGCATGTCCGGGCGAGAACTTCCCATCGGTTTCAATATTCTCAGAGAAACCAGAGAACGCTGGAAAAATAACGTACGACACCTTCTTCCAGGTGAATCGTCCCGTTTTGAACTGAAGGTATCCAGCCCCAGAAATCGGAGTGAGTTCGTTCAGATGGAGGTGCAGATTCCCAGTGGCCTGATACTGGATCAGGAATCCCTGAATGGCAATTTCACCTACCATGAATATCGCCGCGGAGTTTTGAAAATCTGGGGAACATTGAACAGGCGAATCAACGCAGACTTCTCTGTAGTGGCTGTCAGCCCCGGAGAATATCGGATGCCTCCGGTGATCATCCGCAGTGTTGCAGAGCCACAACGAATGACCGTTGGCGAATCTCAGGTTGTGACAGTATTGAATCCCGGAGAGGCCAATCCCGATGAATACAAGCCAACACCTGATGAACTTTACGCCAGAGGAACGCGACTCTGGGAAGATGGGCGCTGGCGTGAATCCAGGCAAACACTTGAGCCATTATGGACTGAGTACTCCGAAGAGTTGAAAACAGCCCCCGCCCGAGAAATGGCAAGAATCCTCATGCTCTCGGCCATGGAAGCAGGCGACAATTCAGCTATGGTCTCTTTCTTTGAAATCCTCAAAGAGAGAAACCCGGATCTCTCTCTCAGTCTCATAAACTTTATACGTCTGGGAGAAGCGTACCGGGTTTTGGGCGAGTCCTCTCGATCGATGGAGATCTTCAATGCAGTCAATGAGGCGATCTTCGCCCGTGATCGCAAGGTCAGTGACCTTCTCTCTGCAAGCGACCTGATACCAGCCCTCAACCTGCTTCAAAGGCTGACTTTGGAAAATCCGCCGACGCCTGCCGTTCTTGCTGCCGAGCAATACCTTGCCGACGTTGCACTCGGTGCCTCTTCCGGAGGCGGAGATTTGTCGATGGAAGAGCGAATCAGTTTGGGCCTGAACGGACGCAGGGTTCTCTACCGATTCCTTGCATTACACGGCTCCGACCCCACAGCTCCTGATGCAGGACTCAACCTTGTCAGCAATCTTTTGGGAAGCAAGAATTGGACTCTTGCCCGAAGAGAATCGGAAATGCTCGCAAAGCGCTATCAAAAGCCCAGATATCTCGATTCCTTCCGCTACACGCAGGCCGTGGCGATGTGGGCTCTGGGTGAAGATGATGATGCACTTCAACTACTGGAAGAAATTGCTTCAAGCCGCTACCCGATTCCTTCGGGAGGCGATCGACCCAGTGAAAACCGTGATCTGGCCCTCTTCATCATCGGTCAGATTCACCATGCCGCCAATCAACCCGAAAAGGCTTCTCAATATTATGAACAGGTTCAGGCGCAGTTTGCAGATGCCCGTGATTCACTTAGGCAGATCAATGCCCGTGAACTTGAACTCGATGAGATTTCCGAGTTCAGACCTGGTGACCCGGTGACTGTTGAGCTCCGCTATCGCAATATCGACAAAGCAGAAGTGCTCGCCTACAAAGTCAATCTCATGACTCTGGCCCTTCGCGAACAGGATCTCTCCCGTGTCACTGAAGTCAAACTCAGCGGAATCTCCCCGACCCTGAGCAAAACCGTCGAATTGGGTGCTCAGGGAACCGCAGGTGGAACCCTTCACACTACTCGTGAGATCGAAATCCCGATCGAGGAAGAAGGCGCCTATCTGGTCATCGTCAGGGGTGGGGATGTTCACACTTCAGGTCTCATTCTGGTCAATCGCATGGAGATGGTGGTTCAGAATCGTTCCGGTTCCCTGCGTGTCCAGATTGTTGACCCCACCACAGGCAACCTGATCCCCGATGTCGATGTCCGGGTTCTCAACCCTTACAACTCCGGGGCAGATGGAACCACCTTCGGCACCACCGACAAAAGAGGTCTTTTCCTCGCTGCGACCGCGAATCAATACACGGTCATCGCCCGCAGAGGCAAAAGTGATTACGCTTTCTATCGCATGTCTGGTCCCTCGTCCCGCCTCAGCGAAGAGCTCGATGAGATTCAGGGCTGGTATGGCCAGGAGATGGAAGAAGACTTCGAGGCGGTCCAGCAGTTACAAATGGAGGATTACTTCCAGAATGTGATTCGCTTCAATGCGGACAACCTCGGTACTCGTAACTCACAATGGCGAACCGATGTGGAAGCAACCCAAAAGGGAATCCAGATCAAACAGGCAACGGACTGACCTAGTGAAGGATGTATTCCAGTGCGTCGAGGACCTGGTCGGGATGATCGACCGTGGCCTGGGCGCGCTGGGAAATCTCTTTCAGGGCATGGTGAAGCGAAGGATCACGGACAACGATCAGCGGTTTGTCCGCTGCGATGGCGATTCCCGCGTCCATAGCGGCGTTCCACTGACGATACTCCTCGCCAAACTGGGCAACGACCACATCACAGCGGTTCATCAGTACCCGGGTTCTCAAATTATTGAACTGTGAAGCAAGCTCATCTTTCCAACGGGCATTGGGTTGTTCACCGAGAATATTTTCGCCAATGGCATCGCTGAGGGGGTGATCATCCTGTGGTCCAACAAATTCGATCGGCAAATCACGCTCCTGTGCTTTTGCCGCGAGTCGTCCACGCCAATCATCATGAATCTGGCCAGCAAGATAGACGGTCAATTTCATCTGGATATCCTCTCGTAAAGCCCGGGTCACCGAATTATCGCCGGTGATAGACGATCCACTCCAAAAGCAAAGCCAACAACCCCAAAACCAACAACCAGGGCCAATACTCCCTGCGAGCCTCACCCCAGGTAAATCCATCGGCTGTCGTAGAGGCGGAACCGAGAATGGCTCCGGGCCGGGGTTCGATCCTGCTTTCTGCGAGTGAAAGCAGGTTCACAGGTACTTCGAGAGAAAAGAAGCCTGCGGGATTTGAATCCTCTTCCCCTGATCTTTTCTCACTCTGGAATCTGTGAACTCCGAGTTGGTCGGAAGCCCTCCATTGCATACGGCCATCCCTGTCCAGGGAACGGGTACGGGTGATTCCTGCAGGATCGATATGAAACAACTCTCGGGTTTCACCACCCGGTCGTGCTTCAACGAGGTCTCCACTGCGAACCCCAGAGTTGATTCCACTGCTTTGTCTTCCCAGGTCTCTCAAAGTAGCCGTAAAAAACAGTGGGAAGGAGGGGCTCAGCGGCCAACTTGATTCAAGGATGTCAAAAGATACGACGATGCCCCTCACACCTTCCGAAGCAAATCGGGAGATCAATGCTCCTTCACGCACTTCGACCAGAGCACGAGTCCCTTTCCCGGGAGGGAGGGGCCGTGTTCTCAGGATGCGTCCGTCCAGCGGGGACATGGAAGAAAATCTCAAAACCGGATCGTCTGCAGCCCAACGGACCAGAGGAGGCTGCTCCACGACGGGAGGAACTTCAGTCCAGTAAGGAGAGGGAACAGCATCAAACACCAGATGGCCAACCCCTCTCGGGAGTGTCTCGGGGATCTGACGATTCCAGATCACCACATCGTGGTCTCGGGATAGAGCCTCCAGGTCGATGTCATCAAAGGGGAGCCACTCTGATTGGACATTGTCGACCACCGAAAGGGCGTTTTTGAGAATGAGGTTTTCCTCACCAACCAACAAAACCCTCAGCGGGCGACTCTTTTTGAGACTGAGCCATGCCCGATCATCTGATTCAAGGGCATCCCCTTCCCTTGCTTTCCAATGGGCCTCCAGATTCCGGAGATCGCCTGATCGAATACTGAACGACTGCAACCACCGCTCCCCGCTCTCCAGAGTTTTGGTTGCGGCCTCTTCCAGCAATTCTCCATCACCGATCAGTTCGAGCGTACCTGCAAGGGCTTCATCTCCGGTGTTTCGCAACTCGAGAAGGACCTTGAGATCCCCGCTTTCAGAAAACTCTCTCCGGGCAGCGAAGGCAGTGATTCCCACATTGGATGAAGATTCCCCGACAATCTCATGAATCACCGGTACTTCGATGGCATCCCCGTTCCAATCGGGAACCGCACCGTCTGTGATCACAATGATGCGCGCATCTGCCTGATTGGACAGAAGCTCGGCACCGGTGTCTTCCGCCCCCTCAGGAATGGCGGGAATTACCTCGTCCTGACGGACAAAAGAAAGGCCCAACTCCAGTGCTTCGACAAATCCGGTTTGACCCACTCCTGCGGACATGCGATCGGCGGCACGTTCAAGCAGGGATAAATCAGTGGTGACCGGAGTCAATGCTTCTGCTGAGGCGCCAAAAGAGATCAGCACTCCCCGCTCCCCGGCAATTTCATTCAATTTTTGATCCAGCATTTCGCGGGCATGCTCAAATCTCGTTCGGCCATCTTCTTCGACAGAATTCATACTGGCAGAACGATCTATCAGGAAGACATTCAACCTCGAACTATCCGCCAAAGATCCGGATTCCGGTCTCAAAAGTGCGAAAATCAGAAAAATCAAAACCAGTAACTGACACAGCATCAAAAGGTTTCGAATCAACCTCTGGAAGGGTGATCGTACCCGTTCATCTTCCAGAGCCTTTTGCCAGAGCAGGGTGCTCCCCACCGTCATCGGCCGACGGCGGATCTTGAGGAACCACAACAGCAACAACAACGGGATCAATGCTGCCCAGATCCAGAATTGGGGGGCTCCGATCATCATGTCAGCCACCGCTTCTGGCGCATCCATTCAAGGATGACCTGATCGAAGGGAATAGAGGTACTCACTTCCAGCGGCTGAATCCGAAATCGCTGGCAATGATTTCTGAGATCAGCACGAAACTCTTCTACCGCTCTTCGGTAAGCCTCAACGACTGAACGAGTGAGGGTGACATCGACATACTCTGAAGTCTCGGTATCAAGCAACCGCAAGTCGCCTTGCAAGTCAGGCTCTACTTCATCGCCGGCGAGCAGATGAACCAGCCAGCTCTCACCACGGCTTCCCGGTACCTGCCGAAGGGCGTCTTCCAGACCTTTCGGATCCATCAAATCTGAAATCAGGATCTGGATCGAACCTGGAGGACAGGAAGCAGCATGGGCTCTCAAAGACCTGCCCAGGGATGTTCCTTTCCCCGGCGCCAGGCTTTCAAGGGTGTCGATCAATCGCAGGATAGATCGAGAACCTCGCAAGGCCGGAAAGAAGGGGCGCATTTTTTCATCGAACACGCGCAAGTGAACCCGATCCCCAGCAGAAAGTGCGATGGCTCCCAATGCCGCCGCAATTTGACGACAGTGTCGCCACTTGTCTGGCTCTCCCTCGCTCATTGAGGCAGAGGCATCGAGAAGCAGGAAGACATTACGCTCTTCTTCTTCCTCAAAAAGTTTGATGAACAACTTTTCCAGACGTCCGAAGATATTCCAGTCGAGATGACGAAGATCATCACCCGGAGTGTAGTCCTTGTGATCCGCAAACTCGGTGGAGAGTCCCCTGCGGCGGGATCTTTTTTCCCCACGCAGTCTTCCCTGGGTAATCGATCGGGAGAAAAGCACCAGCTTGGCGCAGCGGGCGAGAAATTCCTCGTCCAGCAACGGGGCCTCCCGGGCCCCCACCTCACTCATGCGTCATTTGCTCCGGACTCCATCATTTCGGAAGTCTTTTCGATCACTTCACGGACGATCTCATCGACCGGGATCCCTTCCGCTTCGCCTTCGAAGCCGAGCAGGACCCTGTGCCGCAAGGCAGCCGGTGCCGTCTGACGGATATCGTCAAAGCTGACATGAAGTCGCCTGTCGAGAGCCGCGCGCACCTTTGCTCCCAACAAGAGCGATTGAACGCCGCGGGGGCTGGCTCCATACCTCACCCAACGCTGAACCTGCTCGGTAGCAAATTCCGAATCCGGATGGGTAGAGAGCAACATGCGTACAGCAAAATCCTGAACGTGGGGAGCGGCCTCGACTGCTCGCACACTCTCCCGGTGTTGAAGGATCTTTTCGCCATTCAGAACAGGCTCCACTTTGGCTTCATGTTTTCCTGTGGTTCGTGTCAGGACCTCATTGAGTTCATCCCTTTTGGGAAATGGAACATGAACCTTGAAAAGAAAACGGTCCAATTGCGCTTCCGGGAGAGGATAGGTGCCATCCATTTCCAACGGGTTTTGCGTCGCCAGAACAATAAATGGCTGATCAAGCGAATGGGTATCTCCGCCGGCGGTCACTTCCCCCTCCTGCATCGCCTCCAGCAATGCAGACTGGGTTTTCGGAGTCGCCCGGTTGACCTCATCCGCCAGAACGATCTGGGCAAAGATGGGACCACGCTGAAACTCGAATTTTTTGCGCCCATTTTCATCTTCCGTGACAATTCGGGTTCCGGTGATATCTGCAGGCATCAAATCCGGGGTGAACTGGATCCGCGAGTAGTCGAGGGCGAGAGAGCCACTCAGCGTTCTCACCAGAAGGGTTTTTCCCAGACCAGGAACTCCTTCGAGGAGACAGTGCCCCCCTGCAAAGAGGGCAATCAGCACCGATTCGACGACCTCATCCTGGCCGACGAGGATTTTGCCGACCTCATCACGGACCTTCTGAAAATCAGTTTTCAACTGATCGAGAGCTTCTTCTGCAGTGGCCATCGAATTCTCCTTCATGCGGAGGGATCAGCATCTCCGATCACACCGCCGAGGGCAAGGAACCGGCGAAAGTTGGCGATTCCCGGGAATTTTGCTCGTGGGCTCTCCTGCAGTTTGCCCTTCGTGATACACTGCCTGCTCGTGCTCCATTTCGATGAAGAGGTATGTCATGATTTTGAAGCATTTGCTGGTGGCTTTTGGTGCCCTTCTGGTCCTGTCCGGCTGTGGCGGTACACCGGTCAAAAA
>JAAXJX010000031.1:110766-151500 GCA_012269595.1 Planctomycetia bacterium
GTCGCCAATGGCATCGTTCCGGCGGTAGCCGACGGCTCCTCCACTGCAGAACCGATGCCTGTCTCTGCCCAAACCGACATCGAGACACCTGGCCCATCTTCAAGTCCTGAGCCTCTCTCTGAAAAGGACTCGATGACCTCGGTCACCGTCGATGCTGACCTGGTCGAAAAACTGGTCCTCATGAATGGCTCGGGTCCTCTGGAAATCTGCCGCGATCCTGAAGCGACCACCATCTCATTCTCTGCAGATGTCGTCAGCCGTGCTGTCGGACTGGAGAGAGCCAGAGCTCTCGCTGCTGGGGTTCGTATTGCTCTCGACAATACCGCTCCCGGTCGCTACCGGGCACGGATCATCGAACCGGATCTGGCTGAACGGGAAGAATGCCTCATCGAAATGAAGGTGACCCTTCCAGCGGACGAATCCATCGATTTCGATCTCGACATTCAGGACAGCGAAGGAGCCATCGTGATCGATGGATTCCGCGGAAACTTGTCCATCACCAGCCTTGAGGGCCCCATCGAGATCTACCAGGCCGCCGGCAACGTGGATATCAGTGGCGGCTCCGGCCCCTGCGAGATCGTGGGAGTCACCGGGTCTCTGAAGATCCGTGACGGTTCAGAGGCGTGCCGAGTCAGTGAGATCAGTGGCTCTGTGGAAATCTGGGGAAGAGAAGGGGCTCTTGAAGCCCGTTATATCACCGGCGATGTCCTGCTGATCGATGGCCGTGATGGTGCGGTCGTCCAGAGTGTGGAGGGAGACGTCACCCTCTACGGCATCGAGCCCGGTCGTTGCACCATCGAAGGAGTCTCCGGTTCTGTCATCTACAAGACCGGAGCACCCTAGAACAGCTCATGTTTGTCGACCGGGGCCGCAAGAGCCTTCCCCTCGGCTATGAGATGAATGCACACCCCGCGAGCAGTGTCGAAGACCTGCACGCGGCGTTGCTAGACTATGTCATCCCTGTTCGCAACATTGTTGCCCCCGGGAAACCGTTTGCCCTGGCTCCCCACATCGGATCGAAACTCGCAGACGAACTCTGTCGTCATGGAGTCGCCGAGCAGGTCGGGGCATGGTTGCGCAATCACGATTTTCACATCTACACCGTCAATGCTTTTCCGCTGCAAGACTTCCATGCCCGTCGGGTCAAGGAAGCGGTTTATGTACCGTCATGGGCGGTTGCCAAACGAGCAAAAATCACCAACCGGATTGCGGACGCTCTGGTGAGACTGGGTCCGACCTCCCGGCTGTTGACCATCTCCACATTGGGAGGCGGCTACCGTGCCGCTGGCCACAGAAACGCCACATTGAAAAAGATGGCAGCCAACTACATGAAGGTAGTCGCTCATCTGTCACGGATAGAATTTGATACGGGCTACCGCATTCTTCTCAACGCCGAGCCCGAACCTGATACCACTTTTGAGTGTGCAGAAGACGTCATCTTCTTCTGGAAGAACCACTTGGCCCCACTTCTGCCTGCTCTGGCCGCAGAGCTGGGATGTTCCAAGCGCAAGGCAGAGAAACTGTTGCGCCGTCACTGGACCGTCAACCTCGATGCCTGCCATTCAGCAGTGCTCTTTCGATCGCCCCTCGACGATTGGAAACTTCTCGACAAAGAGGGCATCCACGTCGGCAAGGTGCACATCACCAGTGCCCCTGCACTCAAGAATCCCGAACGCAATGAGGAGGCTATGGCCGAGTTGCTCGGGCATGTTGAGCCGCGCTACCTTCACCAGACCGCATTGCAAATGAAAGACGGCTCCATCGAACGGCTTGAGGATCTGCCAAAACTGCGTCGCCGTGACCTGTCAGAGATCCGCGAAATCCGTACCCACTTCCATGTGCCTCTTTCGAAAGCACGTCACGGCAAACTGGCAACCACTCGCAAGGATGCACAATCCCTCCTCGAAGAGGGGCTGCGACGGCAGCGCTCCAAAAAGGGTCCCCACATCGCCGTCGAGACCTACACCTGGCCGGTCCTGACCAAAGGCCTGAGGAAAAAGGAACGACAGCAAAAACTGATCGACGGCATCGCCGCCGAACTGCGCTGGGCGAAAAAAACAGTCGAGTCCTGAATCCTGACAGGATTGGCTTGAAGCGGAAGGGATTCCATCGCTGTAGAGAGTCCTAGAGCAACTTCTCCAACATCATGACCCCCTTGCCACGACCGATGAATTGTCCGACTTCACGGAAGCCGAAGGCGAAGTGAAAAGCCAGACTGGTTTCATTACGGGGATGAAGATTGACCTCGCAGACGATTCTCTTCAGGCCCCTATGCCGCGCCCATGCCTCCAGAGTCAAATACAGGGCTTCTCCAACTCCCTGACGACGGGAGCGCTCATCGATGGCGATCCGATCCACGTAGGCAAAACGGTCAAAACCCCTTTGGAACCACTGGAAGTTGGGACTGTCATAATTGGCTTCGCGCCTCATCACTACCAACAGGCCTGCAGGATCATCTCCACATTTCATGGGATCATCGATGGTCCAGACACGCTGGGCTTTTTGAAGCAACGCAGCAAAAACCGGAGGTTCAAGAGATCCAACCTCGGGAGCATTGGCTTCATTCAATCGATGCAGAGCCATCGTCCTTTCAACAGACAACAACTCTCCTGGTTGCCCCTCACGTCCTGCGACAGCAGTAATCGTATTCTCACTCCAGGGTATGGCTTCAGGATCAGACAAGGCTCTGGCCATCCCCTCGAAACCATGACGCCAGTCCTTGCGCAGAATCTGCTGGTCCGATTCCATTTCGAGACCCGCAATGATCCAGCGCAGTCGGTCGGTTCGTGAAATCTTCTCGCCATAATGAGAGGTCACTGCGAGCAAATCTTCCAGCCGTTCGTGCGCAGAAACAAAACCCTGATACTCAAGGCAGTGGGGATCGATTTGCGTACTCCATCCCTCTTGCATTTTCTGCAGGTGCCAACGCTCTGGAACGGCACCCCTCAAGCGGATTCCCTGTCGGTGAAGATGACGTACTTCATGAAGCACCGACTCCATGGCGCCAGCGGATTCCGAATCCAAGAGCCACTCCCTGAGGGACTTCCCCTCCGGCTCAGGTTCCAACAAATGATGACGCCAGCCGAGAGCACCTCTGGAACGACGATAGAGCAATGCCGGAGAAGGCCGGTGCAACAACAATTGCTCAACCAGATTCCCGTGCCACGATCTCATCAGACTGTTTGCAGAGAGGGACTTCTCTGATTGTGATCGCCAACGCAAACGGTCAGGGAACTTTCTGCGCTGGCTATGGGGAAAACGGGTCCAGGTGTGGCCGTTGCCACTGGAATGGGATCGTCGGATGGAAACTCCTCTGCGCAAACGCTTCAGGCGCCTTCGACGTTCTTTCCTTTCGACGATTCTCTCGATGTATTGACGCTTTTGTGGACAGACCGCCTGACGGGCGACTCCTCCGACCCATGTCACCGGTCCCCGCCCCCAGCGTGCATCGATGCCCCACTGACGTGCCGCCGCAGCCCAACCCTCAAGCATCTGCTCGACGTCACTTCCTGATCTCACTCCACCCAGAGCCTGTGCAACCTGAATCAGCATTCTCTCCTGAGCCGCCGGCAACAACGACAACCGCAGTCGTGCATCATGAAGATCAACGACCCACAGTTGAGTTGAGGCAGCATCGGATCCTCGAGCCAGAACATTGCCGGTGTGCAAATCACGGGCTTCCAATCCCGCTTTTGCGAGTCGGGCCACCAGTTCACCTAATTTGTTCAGGACGACAGCCCGCTCAGTTCCATCAAAACGCTGCAGATATTGTGGAAAGGGCTCCGTATCGAGAAGGTATTCGGTGAACACGCCATCTCCAGAGGATGAGGTAAACCAACCGACCGGTCGGGGAACGGGAATCTCACGCTCCTCAGCACTTTTCAAAAAGTGCCACTCCAGTCGTGCCCTGCCCCACCCCAGTCTGCGCCGCAACCGGGCAGAGAGGTCCTTTTCCCGGTGAACCTTGGCGATAAGGGTCGGCCGCGAAGGAGACGGAGGAATCCACCACACCTCGCGCTCCCGACTTTTTTGTAACAGCGAAACACCCGGATCATCGGCGATCGCAGCGGCATCCATCGGAAGATCAGCCAACCAATCACTTCTTCGGGGCACTGCTTCCTGCAACCCGTCAGCATGGTATCCCAGCCAGGGAAACCACTCTGCAGCGGAAGCTGTGGAAGGGATGTGATCATCGGATGGCACGGATTGCTGCAAGATCCCCCCTCAAGATTCCAACCCTGTTGCAGGTAAACGAACGGCGACAGGATCGTAACGCCTTCTGACAGGGGATTCGACGCATAGAGAACAGAAGATCCTTCCCCCTCCGGTGGTGCTTCCGATCCCTGCTTGCTATCCTCCTGATTGCAATCAGGCGATTTTTTTGTATTTCTCCCTGCCCCCGGAACCGGAGCGACCTTACTCATGGCCAAGCAGTCCTTTGAAAGTAGCCATCAGCATCTTCCCCAGGGAGAGGTGGCCAGGGACAGAGCCGTGGTATTGAAAGTCGTTGGACCGGGAGACCCATCCGAGTCGGTGGGAGATGTTGACCCCATCGCGGAAATCACCGCCCTCGCAGATACCGCCGGAGTGGACATCGTCGACTCTGTTCTGCAGAAACGCCCCAAACCCCATACGGCAACCTACGTCGGCAAGGGAAAACTGGATGAGCTGGCTCACGTGGCCAAGGAGCATGAAGCCCATCTGATTCTCATCGATGACCCCATTTCCCCAGCTCAGGGTCGAAACATTGAAGAGGTCACCGAACTGCGTGTGGTCGACCGGTCTGAATTGATCATGGACATCTTTGCTCGCAATGCCCGCACCCACCAGGCGCAGATCCAGATCGAGTTGGCACAGCTGAAGTATTTCCAGTCACGACTGACTCGCATGTGGACTCACCTTTCGAGGATGGAAGGCGGAGCCGTGGGAACCCGGGGACCCGGTGAGACCCAGTTGGAAACTGACCGCCGAATCATTCGCAAAAAGATCTCCATCCTCAACAAGAGACTGGCTGAAATTGAGAAGCAGGCCAACACCCAAAACAAATCACGAGAAGGATCATTCCGAATCGCATTGGTTGGATATACCAACGCCGGAAAATCCACGTTGATGAAGCGACTGACTGGAGCAGAGATCCTTGTTGAGGACCGTCTCTTCTCCACTCTCGATACGAGTACTCGCAAGTGGGAGTTAGAACTGCCGTTCGACGTACTCCTCAGTGACACCGTAGGCTTTATTCGCAAACTGCCCCATGATCTGGTCGCATCTTTCCACGCAACCCTGATGGAGGCCCGGGAAGCAGACATTCTTCTTCATGTCATCGATGCGTCTTCCCCCACCGTGGACTTCGACATGGAATCGGTCGACAGGACCCTGAACAAAATTGGATGTGGCGATCATCCCCGCTGGTTGGTCTTCAACAAACTCGATCGAATTCCTGAAGAACGAAAAATTGATCTTCAACACCTTCTTGCAGAACACGAAAACTCCTTTGCCATCAGTGCGGGAACGGGAGCCGGAGTAGACCTTCTGGTTCAGAAGATTGTTGAGCTCGGTCAACAACGTCAGGAGTCGGGGTCCTACCTGATTCCCCATGCAAGGGCAGACCTGATCGCAAAATTGCGACAGTCCTCACGTATTGACGAGGAAAGATTTGTGGACGAGGGCATAGAAATTAATGTTCTCTTCCAGCCAGGCATGAAAAAGCGCTGGGAAAACGTCCTTACGCAAGCAGGGATACCTTTCGACTTTAAATAAGCGTCCTGGTCAATACTGGCCAGAACTGGTCAAATCCGTTCAGAATTAAGTTCACAACTGACCACAACCGTCCACCCCAATTCGCCTCAACTAACTAAATGTTTAGATCCAGATAGATTTTGTGGTCCGTTTGTCTTTGCAGATGTTTTTGGTTCATACGGATTTGGCCGTTGAACAACTCTGCATGAGGCAAATGTGGTGCTTTCGAAAGGAATCTGAAAGCCATGGAAAATCAATTCGCCATGCTCAATCCAACGGATTATGTGGGTGTGTCATTTTGGATCATCTCTGCAGCAATGGTTGCAGCAACTTTCTTCTTCTTTGTAGAAAGGGACCGAGCAGTCGGGAAGTGGAAAACCTCCCTCACCGTGGCCGCGATGGTCACGGGAATCGCTGCGATTCACTACTTCTACATGAGAGAAGTTTGGGCAGCGACCGGAGAAAGCCCACTTGTTTTCCGTTACGTAGATTGGCTCTTGACTGTTCCCCTGCAAATCGTCGAGTTCTACTTGATACTTGCAGCCATCGCTTCCGTTGCAACATCACTTTTCTGGCGCCTTCTTGTTGCTGCCGTCGTGATGCTGGTCACCGGATACCTGGGAGAAGTGAACCCTGAGAACACCACCGCACTCTGGGGATACTTCGCTGTCGGTTGTGCAGCATGGTTCTACATCATCTACGAAATCTTTGCTGGTGAGGCCAGCAAGATCAGCGCCGAGAATGGCACCGAAGCTTCGAAGAAAGCTTTCAATGCCCTGCGCATGATCGTGACCGTTGGCTGGGCGATTTACCCGCTGGGCTACATCTGGGGTTACGCAGGATCCGGAGACATCGGAACACTGAACCTGATCTACAACCTTGCTGACTTCGTCAACAAGATTGCTTTCGGTGTTGTGATCTGGGCTGCCGCCACGAGTGGTGACAGCAAGGAAAGCCATTCCTGATCCCGATTTCCTGATTTGTTGATTGAGGCGGAAGCGGCCAGCTCGACTGTCCGCTTCCGCCGGATTTGAGGGCTGCATGTTAGAAATCACAGATTTTTTACACAGACTCGATCGCCTCCAGCATGTGAATCCAGATCAACTGCTGTCCGACCACCTGCCCGATCTTTTGCACAGCTTCGTTAAACGAGAAGCTCGCGGGAGTTCATTGGAAGATGTGGTCGACCACCACTTCCGTAGTGGTGGAAAGTTGCTCCGGGGAAAGCTGGTGATCTCGGTCTCCGCATTTTCGAAGTGTGATCGCAATGACACGTTAAAAATCGCCATGGCCACGGAACTCTTGCACAATGCCTCCCTGGTTCATGACGACATTTGCGATCGCGATGATCTTCGCCGGGGTACTGCATGTGTCTGGAAAGCTTTTGGCAGTGAAACTGCTCTCTGTTTCGGAGACTGGCTGATCGGCCTGAGCTTCAAGTTAATCAGTCTTCTCGATCACCCCACAGCCGGAGCGAAGATCTCAGCCAGACTCGCTGAAACTCTCTGTGCGCTTTCCCGGGGCCAGGCACGAGAGTTTGCTACCAAACCTGTCGATAATTGGTCTGAATATCTGCAGATTGTTCGCCAAAAGACGTCTCCCCTGATTACCTTTCCGGTGGTTGCCCCACTCACCCTTGGCAATCTCGAGAGCAACATTTCCGTCGCGAGAGAAGCCATCACCGAATTGGGTGTTGCATACCAGATCGCCAATGACGTTGAAGGAGTGCTGGGAGATGACGGACACGAAAACCCGTTGGGCGATCTGCGTAGAAGCGCACCCAATGCTGTCATGATTGCGACTCTGGAAAGGACAAAGGTCCATTCCCGAACCTCTGGTCACAAACCACCTGGGCATGAATCGATCCCCTACTGCTTGCAGAAGATTGATGAACATATTGCCGCAGCGACAGCCGATCTGGATCAGCTTCCTGCAGAACTTCAGGAAGCGATCGATCCCCTTGTTCGATACCTGAAGCATTCGATTCGAATGAGAACGACATTGGCTCAAAGGAGATATGCATGAGCCGGCCTGATAACAACCCGGATCCACATGCCATCGTCGTGGGATCAGGTTTTGGCGGCCTGGCTTCAGCACTTCGTTTGAGAGCCAAGGGCTATCAGGTCACTGTGTTGGAAAGATTGGCCGCCGCAGGTGGCAGAGCGCAAGTTTTTGAAAAAGGTGGATTCCGTCACGATGCCGGCCCAACGGTGATCACGGCACCCTTTCTTTTCGATGAGCTTTTTGAACTGTTCGGGGAATCCCGCGAAAACCATGTCGAATTCACTCCGGTCGACCCCTGGTATCGATTCCACTTTGAGGACGGCGATGAATTCGATTACGGCGAAGATCTGACAAGACTGAAGCAGGAGATCGCACGCTTTTCTCCTGAAGACTCCGAGCGCTATGAAGAACTGATCTCGGCTTCCAAGAAGATCTTCGATGTGGGATTTACGAAACTTTCAGACAAACCTTTTCTCAATTTGTCCGACATGGTCCGGCAAATCCCCCAGCTATTGAAGTTGCGTGCCGATCGCAGTGTCTGGAACTTCGTGGGCAAGTTCCTCAAGCATCCCAAAATTCGTCGCGCATTTTCGATTCATCCCTTGCTTGTCGGTGGCAACCCCTTCACAACCAGCTCCATCTACGCATTGATTCATTATCTTGAGCGTGAATGGGGAGTTCACTTCACCATGGGCGGCACCGGCAAACTGGTCGATGAGTTGGTTCGCCTCGGGGAAAGAAATCAGATCGATTTCAGGTACGGAACTGATGTCGAAAAACTCATCACTGAGGGCCAGCGGGCCACTGGCGTTCAACTGTCGGGTGGAGAGGTTCTCAAGGCAGATCTGGTAGTCGCCAACTGTGATCCGCCAGTCTTTTACAAAGAGATCATGCCCAGTCACTTCAAGGCCCCACTTCGATTGCAACACGATTCTCTGGTTCAGTACTCGATGGGGCTTTACGTCCTCTATTTCGGAACGCGACGAAAGTATGAAGACGTTGCTCACCACACCATTTGGATGGGTGAACGGTTCAAGGGACTTCTCGCCGAGATCTTCGCAGAGGACAAACTCCCCCCCGATTTCTCCCTTTATGTTCACAGACCAACTGCAACCGATCCCAGTTTTGCACCGGAAGGTTGCGACAGTTTCTATGTCCTGTGCCCGGTTCCCAATTTGAGAGCCAAAAATGTCGATTGGTCAGTGGAGGGAAAAAATCTGCGTGACCGAATCGTGGCTTCGCTTTCTGACACATTGTTGCCCGATCTTGAGAGCACCATTGTCGAGGATTTCTGGATGACCCCCAAAGAGTTCAAAAAGGACTACCGCTCTGCACATGGTGCCGGTTTTTCCATTGCCCCCGTGCTCTCACAATCGGCCTCCTTCAGATATCCCAATCGGGATGCCCATGTTGAGAACCTCTTCTTCGTAGGAGCCGGAACCCATCCGGGTGCAGGTCTTCCAGGTGTGGTCAGCTCCGCCAAAGTGGTGGATTCCATGATTCCCTCAGTCGCGAAAAAGATTCATGTCTGATTCCAGCGAAGCTCAAAAAATCCTTCGTGAACACGGTCGAACTTTTTCATGGGCTTCCGTATTCCTGGGACGAAGAGCTTCCTCTCTTGCGACGCGGCTCTATGCCCTTTGCAGACATTTGGATGATCTGGCAGACGAGCCGTCGCCGAAGCGACAGGAAAACCTCCAGCAGTTGCACGAAGCTCTTCAGATCAATTCCTATCCCAGCCATGATCCGGCTTTTTCCCATTACCAAATTCTGAAAAATCAGGGTGTAGACCTCGATCCCCTCCGGCACCTTCTGGATGGCCTGATCGCTGATCAGCGACAGGTTCGACTGAAAGACGAGAAGGAACTTCTCAAATACTGCTATCAGGTTGCCGGCACTGTAGGCCTGATGATGTCCGGTGTCCTCAACGTCAAGGACAAGACTGCCCGAAAGAATGCACTCGATCTGGGAATCGCCATGCAAATGACCAACATTTGCAGAGACATTCTCGAGGATGCCCGAATGGGCAGAGTATATCTTCCGGCAGATTGGATAGACGGTCTGACTGCCGCAGAGATCGCCAACCAAAGTCACAATCCCAGGATTCGCACGGTCATCACTGAAGCCCAAAAAAGACTGCTTCACAGAGCCGATCAGTTCTATCGCAGTGGAGCAGAGGGTTTCCCCTCACTCCCCTTCCGGGCTCGTCTCTCCATTCGAACCGCTGCAGTCATTTACAGGGAGATCGGTGCACAGATTCGTGACGGAAAAGTGAACTGGTGGGAAGGCCGCAGTGTGGTCAGTTCTTCACGCAAACTGAGTCTCACTCTTGCCGCCCTGACACTAGGAGACGCACTCCTGACTCGACAGGCGAACGAGTCACCGGATCTTCCCGGAGAACTCATGCAATACGCCTTGCTGAAAGCGACCCCATGAAGATTGCGATCATCGGAATGGGGGCCTCAGGAGCTTCCCTTGCCAGCTTCCTCTCTGCCAAAGAGGAGTTGGAGATCTCCATCTTCGAACCTGCTCTCTTCAGAAAAAATCATCTTTGGGGATTCTGGGATGACGGCAGCCCGGCGTTCGAGGCTGCCCGCAACTGCCGTCAACACAGCTGGGATTCCCTCGCTTTTGTCCACGGAGAACAAAGACGCCAAGTTGACGTTCCACAATCCCCCTACTCGGTCGTCAACAGCAGGGACTTCATTCAATCCTGTGAAAAAAATCTGCGTGATTCTGCCAGGATCATTCGCGAGTCTGTGACCTCTCTTTCTGAAAATTCACGAGAAGCCATCGTCAAAACCGTGGAGCGTGAAGAAGGTTTCGACCTGGTATTCGACAGCAGACCACCCATGTTTCCGACGAATACTTTGCAGCAGCATTTTCTGGGGCGTTGGGTTGAAATGCAGTCTCCTGTCTTCGATCCGGAAACTGCCACCTTGATGGATTTCCGTCCCCGTCCTGAAGAACCCTTTCACTTCATCTATGTTCTGCCGATCAGTCGAACAAGGGCATTGATCGAAAGCACCTGTTACAGCCCGGCGACTCGTGAAGAAAACTGGTATCGACGAAGAATTCACGACTACCTTCAGACATGGGGCGAAGACTATGAAATTCTTGAGGAAGAGTCAGGGCAGATCCCTCTCCACTCCGGCTCGTCTTCGCAGGGAGAGCGAATCAAATCCATCGGCTTGAGATCGGGGACGCTGCGAGCCTCCTCCGGCTACGCATTTGCCCAAAACCTGATCCAAAGTCAAAAAATTGCTGAACAGGTTTTTGAATCGGTGGATCTGTGTATTCCCGATTCATGTCTTCCCATGGAAAAGTGGATGGATGAGGTCATGCTGCGCCTGATCCGCCAGCGGCCAGAGCAGGCCATCGAGGCAATGATGGCGGTCCCTGGAGCTCTGGATGGTCAGGACTTTACCGAGTTCATGACAGGACACTCAAAAGCACGGGCCCGCTGGTCTCTGATATGGGGACTTCCCAAGGCTCCCATGATCAGTGCTGCATTGGGGTGGCAATGAATCTCCTGTGGATCCCACTGCTTGCGATTCTGTTGGTGGGAATCCCACATGGAGCCCTGGACGCAATCCTCATTCGCAAGGTTTCCGGCTCCCGCAGTTCGATCTGGTTTTACAGCAGTTATCTTTTGCTTTGCGTTGCAGTGGTCGCCGTCTGGTTTCAAGCGCCAGTGGTTTCACTGGCCTTCTTCCTGCTGATTTCGCTGTGGCACTTTGGTGGCGCTGATGCGCGTGGATATGGGGACGATCACTGGCTCAGCCGACTGGTGCATGGGTCGATGATCCCAATCGTGCTTCCTGCATTGCAACCGGAAGCCGTCGCCCCACTCTTTCGCCTGGTAGCCCTGCAAAATGAGACACCCTTTGTCCAATGGGCGCAGATCCTGATTTGGCCTTGGGCCGCTTTGCTGCTGCTCAAAGTCATCCGCAAAGAGTTTTGCAAGCGTGAGATTCTTGAGCTGGGTGGGCTCAGCCTCTTCTTCTGGCTTGCGGACCCGATCTACAGTTTTGCACTGTACTTCTGTGGACTTCACTCGATGAGGCACTTCCAGCAATCATTCCAATTCCTCTCCCGGAATCGGTTCGGAAAAAAGGAAACCATCGAGTTCGCTATCCTGTCGGGAGTACCCATCCTCATGATCCTGCTGGGAGGAGCGATGCTCGACGAGGCCCAATGGCTCCAGGGGCTCACAGGGTCCGTGTTCATCGGACTCGCTGCCCTGACCGTTCCCCATATGATCCTGATCGACGGCTGGGTTCCGCTGGGAAAACCTGACTCCGGTCACTCCACCTGAACGGGAAGTTCCGCGAGTCGTTCTTTCATTCCTTTGACGAAACGATCGGCAACACCGAAAACGTCGGTGTAGGTTTTCAGACAGCGAGTTGCGACACGACGATCTTTGGCCTCCATCGCTCCGTCAAAGGCAAGCACCCAGAATGCCCGAAAATCCGGGTCGTCCTCGCCGATGGAGTCACCATCACGAACCATGGTGAAAGCGCGTTCCATCGCTGCCTTCCGCAACCGTGCCAGTTCCTCTTTCTCTGCCCCGGTGGAAAAAGCATTCCGATAGGGTCCGAAAGCTTCCAGGAAACGAATGCGCGAACGCTCTCTGAGCCAACGCCCCACCACTTCTGCGGGAACTCCCTCGACCTTGCAGGCAGCTTCCATCTCGGCCACCGAACACTGGTCCGGATTCAACAATCCGAGAATCAGGGTCAGATGGGCTTTGGACAATTTGTCTTCCGGGTTTTCGGAAACACGTTTCTTCAAACGGAAAATGGTTTCCACTTCCGCAAGACCCGCTTCCAGATTTTCCGGTGAGTCAGGGCGCCAATAAGGCTCCTTGCCGAAGAGGATCTGACCTTCCGAATCGAGAATGAGGAAAGTGGGAAATCCTCGCAGACCAAATTGAGTCATCATCTGCTGATCCGGTTTTTCCGGAAGTCGGGCACTGATGTTCAGGTAGGGAACGAAACGCTTTGTGGATTTTTTCCACCAGTCGGTCAGGAGGGGGCCCCCCTCCATGTATTCACACGGCGGTCATGGAGCGTAGGAGCGTGTGAAGTATGCAATGATCGGCAGATTCTTTTCCGCCGACTGCTGCTTTGCCTTTTCCAGACTGCTCTCCCAGGAGATGGCACTGACAAAAGGCTTCTTCAGTTTCTCCGTATAGTTTTGCTCGAGGGTTTCGTCGAGAGCTGTGGCCGTCTGTGGACCACCCAGCCACAACAGTATGAAAGCGATGAGCACGTGAACGGCCCGAGGAGGATGATGTGTGATCATGGACTTCTTTCCGAAGTTCTTTTCCGCAGTGAGGTCCCTCTGAATCCGTCTTCAGGCCTCTCCAGAAAAGATAACGGAGGCTCTCGAAAGCCCAAACCCTCACCCCCCATCTTCCTCAATTGCTTCAAAACAATGCAAATTAGAATGCTTTATAATGACGCAATTCAGGCATTGCCTCAAAACAAAGCACCCCTCCCGATCTCAGACCGGGAGGGGTGCCAGGGATGGTTTTGGGCTCTTTGAGGAGGGCTCAGGCCGCAGTCAAGCTCGGCTCTGCGAATCCACAGGACTCGGCATACTCCTGCAATGCGATGCGCAACTTCTTTCTGGCTCTGGAGATACGGGATCTCACCGTGCCCAGGGGAAGCTGCAATTCGCGTGCAATTTCATGGTAGGCCATGCCGTCGAGGTCACACTTGAGCAACGGAATACGGAACTCCGCTGGAAGCTGGCGAATCGCGTCACGAACCTGATCTCCCACCAACTCGAGGCTCGGATCAGCACCATTTTCGATTCTCTGCAGTTCCTTTTGCACTTCCCACGATCTCTCGGGTGCCATCGGCTGGCTCAAATCCACGTCCTCATGGGTCGGACGACGCATTTTGCGGCGGCAGAGATCATAGAAGCGGTTTTTGCAGATTCGGAAGAGCCAGGAGCGGCAGTCGGTTCCGCGGGAGAAGGAGTCAAACGCCTTCAAAGCCCTCAGAAGCGTATCTTGAACCAGGTCCTCGGCACGATTGCGATCTCCGGTCAGGGAGATGGCAAAAGCCCGGAGTGAGTGAATATGAGGCAAAACCTCTTCGGAGAAGGCGTCCTCCACACTCTCTGGACTGATCTGGGCAATGGTTTCCCATTCCTCGATTTTGAACATTTTCATGGTTATGGCCCCCTCTTCTGTCTATTGGCCAAAAACGCACTGGTCACTTGCGGGCTAACCAAGGACGTAGCAAGGGGTGTGCCAAAAAGCTGAAGGCTTGGAATCACCGGAAAGTGGCCAGAAATCCGCTATGATCCAAAGCGTGAGCCAGAAGGCTCAAAATGCTGAGAGATAGAGGTGACAGATGTTTCGGAATCGGTCTTTCCTCGCGTTAACAGGAACCCAGTTTCTTGGGGCGTTTAACGACAACATCTTCAAGCAGTTCATCCTGCTGATCGCCCTGCAGATGAACCTCGAACACCTTCCCCTGGACCCCCAGGCGATGGCGATGGGGGTCTTTGCCTTCCCCTTCGTCCTCTTTGCCTGCCTGGGCGGATCCATCGCCGATCGCTTTCCCAAGCGACGGGTGATCTTCATGGTCAAGGTCACGGAAATTCTGGTGATGGTTCTCGGGATGGGAGCGTTTTTCCTCGCCCAGATCGATCCCGATCTGGCCATTCTGGCCATGATGGCGGTTCTCTTTTTGATGGGGACACAGAGTGCCTTCTTCGGACCTTCCAAATTCGGCATCATTCCCGAAATGGTCAAGGAGTCGAACCTGACCCGGGCCAATGCCATCATCAGCATGACCACCAACATCGCGATCATCCTCGGCACCACCTTCGCCGGGACGATGTTTCTCCACCTCAATCCCGAGGGAGACCTGAGTCAGGGTGATCCCAATTGGTACAGCGGGGCCGTCTTCATTTCGATTGCGATCATCGGCTGGCTGATGGCCCGCAAAATCACCGCTGGAGACAAACCGGTCGCCCCCGAGCGCAGGATGGAATGGAACCCCATCCACGAGTTGCGTCACCTCGCCAAAGACAAGCCTCTGCTGGGCGCAGTCATCTCTGCGGGCTGGTTTTTCCTGATCGGAGCACTGTCACTGGCCGCACTGAATGTATGCGGCAAGGAAGTTCTGATGCTGCAGGACGGCGGATCCCGTCTCTTCTTCTTCGTCGCCGGAGGTATCGGTATCGGCAGCCTGTTGGCGAGTCGCCTCTCTGGAGACAAGGTCGAAATCGGTATCGTCCCCGTCGGTGGAGCCTTGATGACTCTGGGCTTCGGACTGACCACCGTCGTTGAGGAAACCCTCTTCGGTTACGGAATGACCCTGTCACTGGCCGGCATTGGCGGTGGAATGTTCCTCGTTCCGCTGCAGGCATACATTCAGGAACGATCCCGGGGTGCGGAAAAAGGCAAGATTCAGGGCGCAAATGAGTTCGTGACCTTTACCTTCATTTTCCTCTCTGCTCTCGTCTGGGAATTTTTCGTCAACAAAAACATGCTCGGCCTGAGCCCCGAGGGAAGCCTGCTCGCCATCGCTGCCCTCGCATTGACCGGCACTCTGGGGGTCTTCTTTACGGTTCCCCATATCGCCGTTCGGTTCCCGGTATGGGTTCTCGTTCACACCCTCTACCGGATCCGCATCATCGGCATGGAAAACATCCCCCGCAGGGGAGGGGCTCTGCTGGTGGTAAACCATCTCTCTTACGCAGACCCTTTCCTGGTCGGCGCATCCGTTCCCCGCTTCGTTCACTTTCTCATGCATCGCCAGTTCAAGGATATGGGACTGATCGGTTGGGCCAGTCACCTGATGAGGGCGATCCCTGTTTCCAGCGAGGACGGACCACGGGCCATCATCAAATCTCTGGAAGATGCAGCTGAGCGAGCCAAGAAGGGTCACATCGTCTGCATCTTTGCGGAGGGTGGTATCTCCCGAACCGGCAACCTGCTGCCCTTCTCCAAGGGCCTGGAAAAGATTGCCCGCAAGGCGGATGTGCCCATCGTCCCCATGTATCTCGACCGGGTGTGGGGCAGCATCTTCTCCTTCCGTGGTAAAAAGTTTTTCTTCAAGCGTCCCCTTCGCCTGCCCTACCCGGTCACGGTGACCATCGGCGAACCGATGCCCTCCACCTCGACTTCACGGGAAGTCCGCTCTCGGGTAGAGGAGTTGAGTGCTCTTGCGCTTGATTCTCGCAAACAAAAAGGCATCACCCTCGCTACCCGTTTTCTCACGGTCGCCAGAAAATCCAGTAACAGAACTGCGGTGATCGAGAAGGACCGAAGCCTCTCCTTCCGCAAATTCCTCATTCTGGTTCTTTTATTGCGAAGGAAACTGAGGAAGCGTCTGGAAGGCCAAAAGAATATTGGTGTCCTGCTGCCATCTGGCGTGGGTGGTGCTGCCATCAATATCGCCCTGACGGTGATGGGCAAGACTGTCAGTAACCTCAACTTCACTGCGGGAACGGCTTCCCTGAAGTCCGCCTGTGAACAGCTGGAACTGAAAACCATCATCTCAGCCAAATTGTTCACCGGCAAAATCGACATGGACATCTCGGAGTTTGCGCCGGATGTGGAAGTTATCGACTTGCCCAGCCTTTTGACGAGGGAAGTTTCGGGGATGGACAAAGTGATGGCACTGCTGACTGCATTGCTGCCCTCCCCCTTCCTGCGAGCCCTTCCCGGCGTTCCACAAGATCCCGATCAGGATGTCTCAGTCATGTTCTCTTCCGGGTCAACCGGCACGCCCAAAGGTGTGAGACTGTCACATCACAACATCCTCTCCAACGTCCGCAGTGTCTCGCAGATCTTCGACGTTGATCACAAGGACCGGGTCGTCGGCTCGTTGCCCTTCTTCCACGTCTTCGGATACACCATCACACTGTGGTTCCCCCTCGGGAATGCGATCGGTGCCATCTATCACTCCAACCCGATGGATACGGATGTCATCGCTGAACTGACGAGGGATCACAAAGGCACCATCTTCCTGTCCACCCCAACCTTCTATCGCACTTACCTGCGCAGATTCCAGCCGGAGGATTTCCAGTCGGTGCGGATTGCCGGAGCCGGTGCAGAAAAACTCAAGGCAAGTCTTGCCGAAGCATGGGAAGAGCGGTTTGGATCCCCTCTTCTGGAAGGCTACGGCTGTACGGAGTTGAGCCCTGTGGTTTCTGTGAACCTGCCGGATGTCGACATTCCCGGTTTCCGTCAAAAGACCCGGAAACTGGGCACCATCGGCTTGCCGATTCCAGGCGTGGTGACCCGCATCGTCGACCCCGACACCGGCGAGGATCTGCCCCACGGAGATGCTGGACTGCTGTTGATCAAGGGCCCCAGCGTCATGCAGGGGTATCTGGGACGAGATGATCTGACCGCGGAAGCCTTTGATGGAGAGTGGTACAAAACCGGAGATATCGCCAAGGTGGACAATGACGGATTCCTCGTCATCACCGACCGTCTCTCCCGATTCTCCAAACTGGGTGGCGAAATGGTCCCCCATGTTTTGATTGAGGAAGCCATCCAGGAAGTGATCGACGAAGCGATTCCCGATGAAGAAGACTCGGGAGGCGAGGCGATGGTCGCCGTGACTGCAGTCCCCGACGAATCCAAGGGCGAGAAGCTGGTAGTCGTTCATGGTGAACTCCCCATCGATCCGCCTCAGATTCTTGACAGTCTGCGAAATCGGGGCGACCTGCCAAACCTGTGGTTACCCCGCAAGGAGGCTTTTGTCCCCGTCGATGAGGTCCCCCGCCTCGGCTCCGGAAAACTGGATCTGAAAGCGGTACGCAATCTGGCGCTCGATCACTTTGGAATCGGAGATTGATGGGGTGGTCCTCACCCCGGGCAGACTTCATCATGTTGCCTGAAGGAGGAGGACCGATGACTCCGGAAGACGTCGACGATATGGGTCTCAGGAGTTTCCAGAAGACCATTGAACAGATTTACTTCGACAAGGATTCCGACCGGGGTGTCCCAGGCTCATTCCTGTGGCTCTCGGAAGAGATCGGTGAGTTGGCTCGCTGTCTTAATTCTTCCACTCCCAATTCCCCGGAGGAACAGGCTGAGTTTGCCGACGTACTCGCATGGCTGGCAAGCATCGCCTCGTTACGGGGCGTCGATCTGGCAACCTGCGTTCACAACAAGTATGGCGGCGGTTGCCCTCGCTGCTCGAAAACTCCCTGTAACTGCAATCATAGAGCAGAAAACAACGCTGACTCATGAAGAAACTGGGAGTCCTCGATCGCTATCTGTTGAAAGATCTCGTTCTTACGACGCTGTTTTGCCAGTTGATCCTGTGTGTTCTGGTCAGCATCGTCTTCGCAATGAAAGCGGTCAGCTCCGGATACTCACTTGGTATCGTCATACCCTGGCTGGGTGACAGTCTTCTTTACAGCATGTACTTCACCACACCGATGTCGGTGATGGCGGGTTGCAGTCTCAGTTACGGCAAGTTTGTTGCTGATCGTGAGTTCACCGCGGCTGTCGCTTCCGGCATCAGTCCTTCACGCCTGTTTTTACCCATGACTATTCTCATCATTCCGATCCTGCTGTTGATGATGTTCACACAATCAACTCTGTTGCCAGAGCTTCAACATAGAAAACAGGACATCAGCCGTTTCTTCGTCAAACAATTGGAAAACATCGGTGACGGCAGAAAAGGCCAGATCCCTCTCGACGGAGAGGGTGGTGTCATCTATTGGGAGGAGATCCGCAACGGAACCGATCTCAAGGTGGTCTACATTGAGAAGCAGCTCAGCGTCAAGGGTGGAGCGGCTGTTCCAAGCAAGTCCAGCAAAGACGATACTCCTCCCACCAAAATCAATGCCAAGCGTGCAAAGCTGAGCGTCGATGATTCCGCAGGATTGATTCGACTGACACTCCGTGATGTCAGTGTCGTGTTTCCAGTCAACAGTTCCGCCACTGGGCAGAGGGACTTCCTCGATTGGGACCACGAGAGCATCGAGTTCGATCAGTTCAATGTGGATTTCCCCATCAGTTCTCGTAATCGTCGCCTGAACGATTTGCCCACTGCAGAGTTGGCAGATCGACTCGTTGAAATCGAGGGAGAGGTCGGCGAGATCGATCGTTCATTGGCAACGCTTGCCAGCATTGAGGAAAAGAAAAAAGAGGAATCCCGGAAAGCAGGGCTGATCCGGGCGATTCGTCGGGGGGAAACTGAAATCTGGCGCCGCCGGGCGATGGCCCTGGCGGTTCTCACGTTTGCAATGATCGGTGCGCCGTTGGCTCTTTTGCTGCGGACCCCTCAAAAATTGGTACCGTTCTTCTTTTCACTGCTGGCGATTCTCGGAGTCTTTTACCCCCTGACTTATGGTGGAGTTCAATTGAGTCGTGCCACCGGTGCACCCGCATGGATCACGGTTCTTTCCGGCAATTACATTCTGTTGGCGATGGCTGTCGGAATGATTCTGCGATTGAGGGCGCGATGAAGATCTGGACAAGCCCACCCCTCAAGTGGTTGCCACTGAAAACATTTGACCGGTATCTGATTCGTCAGTTCCTGATCTCATGGTTCATCTGTTCCTTCGCCATTCTTTCCCTCTTTTGTGTCATCGATGGCGTGTCCAGACTGGATCGCTTCCTTCGACATGACCAGCCCTTGCCCATCGTCATCTTCCGATACTTCTCGGGGATGATCCCCATCTATTTCACCCAATACCTTGGACCTATCCTGACCCTTTTCGCTGCAATGTTTACTGCCACACAAATCAATAAGGGCAGAGAACTGGTTCCACTTCGGGCCGCAGGAATTCCACTGCCAAGAATTCTGGCTTCTTTCTTTCTGATGGCACTGCTGATGTCATCGATGATGATTCTGATCCAGGAGACAGTGGTTCCCACTCTGAAAGATGAAATCCGCCTTGCCGACTCCTATGGAAGATCGCGTAACAGCATCCAGCCACAGATGGTCTCTGACAGTCTCAATAATCTCATCAGTGTGACCAGTTACCTTCCCCACGAAAAACGGGGGCAAAAGGTGGAGGTCGCCAGTCGTCATGCTGTCTCGGGGAGTTTGAAAACATTGACGAGAGCCCGGGAGCTGATTTGGGAAACACCTGCAGCGGGCCAGCCTTATTGGCTGCTGAGAGAAGGAAAAAAAGAGCAGTTCTCGGAAAACGGACTCAAGGTGCCTTTTCCCCAGCCGGACGGCACCGTCAGACTGAGTCTCGAATTCGACGAACTCAAGCTGGAGACGGACATGAGACCGGTCGACCTCGAATCCAGTGACAATGAGATCGAATATCTTTCCTTCACCGAACTCAGGGATCAGTACAACCGGCGCCCTCACTTGACTCACCTCGAAGTCAAACTCCACCGCCGCTTCGCATTCCCGTTGGCCAATTTCATTCTGTTGCTGCTTGGCTTGCCCTTCGTGATGCGGTCAGAAAGTCAGTCCATCATTCTGGGCCTGTCGATGGCACTGGCGTTGGGAACGGGTTACCTGATTTTCACGGAGATCTGTGCTCACCTCGGAAATGTCGGTGGATTGAATCCGATGTTGTCCGCCTGGCTACCGGTGCTTTTCTTCGGTGCGCTGGGACTGACTCTCTTCGATGGCATCGAAGACTAGCGGTCGGTGAATTGCTTCAGTTTTTCAATCGCCCGCTGATAGCGTTTCCGAACCAGTTCCTTAGAGATCCCCAGTCTTTCTGCGACTTCTGTGGTCTCTAGCCCATCCAGTTTGAGCCACAACACGCTCGAATAACTATCTTCCAGACGATCGATCAAACCGTGGAGCCACTCCGAATCTTCCCGCTCGATGATCAGGGCTTCCCCACCGTGGACATCCGGGTCGAGGGGAACTGAGACGATGCCTCCGGGAATATTGGACTCTCCCATGAACCGCTCATTCTTCTTGACCGCATCGAGAACGGTCCAACGGGCATTCTTCAGAACCAGGTTCAGGAAGTCCTGCTGAGTCGCATCCTCAGGCAGGGTCTTCAGGACCTTGAGCGCCCTGAGAAAGACATCCTGACACATGTCATCAATCTGGATCTTGCGCCGCAGGGACAGCCCGGATTGCTGACTCAGATACATTTCGAGCTTGGGCTGGATCTGTTCAAAAAGGGCACTGCGGGAATGGGAGTCCCCATGGATGGCCCTGTTCAGAATCGCAGAAAAGCCATCGCGGCCATGGATCGATTCATCGCTGGATTGTGAGTCCACAGGATCTCCGATTCTGGTGGTTTAAGTCAGTATGCTGGACCACACGATTTGGCCGAAAACCGTGAAATCCTGCTGGGGATTGTAGCGGTCAATCCGGTCCATCTCGACGAATATTGGACCCTGGGGGCACTTCTACAATTTTCAAAAAAAATCTGTCACGAATCGGTCCTGACGATCGCTGATGAACATAGCGGGAAATAACACTCCTGCAAATTTCATCCGGAGCAGGGTGATATCGCCCGGCAAATGGTGAAACAAACAGCGATTTGAGAGTCTGAGACCCGGGGGCTGGTAAATGGCCGTTCTACCGCTCCCGGTGTTCTCTTTTCAAGAACACCGACCCAGACCGACCCCACCCTGTTATTGAACGCTTCAGCATTTGAGTGCTGCTGGCAGATTAGCCGATCGCGTCGTCGAGATCCTGAAGGAGGTCTTCCACGGATTCGATACCGACTGAAATCCGGATCAGGCCATCCGAGAGTCCCTCAGCCCGACGGGTTTCGACGGGAATTGCTCCATGGGTCATCGAAGGCGGATGCTCGATGAGACTCTCCACCCCACCCAGACTCTCGGCGAGGGCAAACACTTTGGTACGAGAGACCATCTTCCGCGCTTCCTCTTCTGAAGCACCGGCCAGCTCAAAGGAAATCATGCCTCCCGGTGCACGCATCTGGCGACTGGCGACTTCGAATCCGGAATGACTCTCAAGACCTGGGTAAAAGACCTGGCCGATTCGTGAATCAGCTTCGAGCCACGCAGCGATCTTTGCCGCATTTTCGCAATGACGGTCCATTCGCACCGCCAGAGTTTTAGTTCCCCGCAAGGTCAGGAAACAATCAAGCGGACCGGGAACTCCACCCACCGCATTCTGGATGAAGGCCAGTTTTTCGTGCAGGGCATCATCGGAAGTGATGAGTGCTCCACCGACCACATCCGAGTGGCCTCCCAGATACTTGGTCACAGAGTGGACGACGATGTCCGCCCCCAGTGCCAAAGGCTGCTGCAGGTAAGGAGTGGCAAAGGTGTTGTCGACCACCAGCAGTACGCCTTTCTCCCGGCAGATCTCTGAAACGGCGGCAATATCGGTAATTCTCAACAAAGGATTGGTCGGAGTCTCCAGCCACACCATACGGGTCTTGTCGGTGATGGCATCGCGGACCTGATCCGGATCTCCCGTATTTACGAAATCAAAACCGATTCCCATCGGCTGATACACCTGGGTGAAGATCCGGTGTGTTCCACCGTAGAGATCGTTGCCGGCAACGACATGATCCTGCGGCTCCATCATTTTCAGAACTGCATCCGTCGCAGCCAGTCCACTGGCGAAACAAAGACCATGGGTTCCCCCTTCGAGGGAAGCCAGGTTGCCTTCAAGGGCACTGCGAGTCGGGTTACCGGTGCGGGAGTATTCATAACCCTGATGCACTCCGGGAGCTTCCTGAACATAAGTGGAAGTCAGGTATACCGGGGTCATGACCGCTCCGGTGCTGGGGTCCGGGTGCTGACCGGCATGGATGGCGCGTGTTTCGAATTTCATGATCAGGACCTTCTTCCGCTCATCGAGTGGATCATGTCGTACTTGGTAATGATGCGGAATCCCTCAGGAGTATCGACCAGCACCGCTGCGGATGGCTTGCTCGCAAGTTGGGCAAAGATGGAATCGGCACTCGCCCCCTCGCCGACAACGGGGAAAGGTTCTTCCATCACACTGCCGACTTCGCAATCGAGGTGATCCCCTCCGGAAAGCATCTTCTCCAGAACCAGTGACTCACGGACACTGCCCACCGGCTGACTCTCTTCGAAAACCGGAATCTGGCTGATCTCTCCCGACTGCATCTTTTCCACGGCCTCGCGCAGGGAATCCTTCGGCGAAAGGTGAATCAGCGGTTGCTGACGAGTCCCCCGCTTGTCGAGAATCTCGCCGGCAGTCAGGTGCAGGGAGGATTCCATCAATCCGTTGGTACGCAGCCAGTCATCATCGTAGACCTTGCTCAGGTAGCGTTCTCCCGTATCGGGAATGATGACGACCATAATGTCGTCCGGCCCCATTTGCTCAGCGGCCTTGATTGCGGTGCACACCGCGGTGCCCGCAGAGGACCCACTGAGGATTCCCTCTTCCCGAGCCAGCCTCTGAGCCATGGCAAACGCATCCACATCCGTAACCTGATGTACTTCATCGATCAGTGAGAAGTCGATGGTGCCGGGAATCATGTCTTCGCCGATTCCCTCGGTCTTGTAGCTGTATGCTTCCCCGAGGTTCCCGGTGTCGAAGTATTCCTTGTAGAGAGAACCGATGGGATCTCCACCGATCACGCGAATATCCGGATTCTGCTCCTTCAGGTACTTGGCAATTCCACTGACGGTTCCTCCCGTGCCCAGACCCGCAACAAAATGGGTGATCTTGCCATCCGTGTCTTCCCAGATCTCGGGACCGGTAGCGACATAGTGGGCATGGGGATTCCACTTGTTGAAGTACTGATTCGGATTGAACGCCATCGGATCCTCTTCAGTGATCCGCTTCGCCACCGAATAGTAGGAACGGGGATCGTCCGGTTCGACGGCGGTCGGGCAGATGATGACTTCCGCACCGAAGGCGCGGAGCAACTTTGATTTCTCTTCTGCGACCTTGTCCGGCATGGTGAAGATGGCTTTGTAGCCACGGATGCAGGCGGTCAACGCAAGACCCAGGCCCGTGTTTCCGGAGGTACATTCAACGATGGTACCCCCCGGCTTGAGCAACCCCTCCCGCTCAGCGGCGTCGATCATGTGGACACCGATGCGGTCCTTGATGCTTCCACCCGGGTTGAATGCCTCCACCTTTGCCAGCATGGTGCCCTGGAATCCCCGGGAGATCCGGTTCATGCGCACCAGCGGAGTGTGGCCAATGGTATCGAGAATGTGATCGTAAATTTTCATGCTCATCCTGTTTCCGGTTCCCGGGGAGGCGGCCTGCTCTGACCGGGCAGATCTCACTGAGATTACCTGCCCATGATAATGCTTGATCCCGGAATGAACACGCCTACCGCCCCCTTTCCGGGCAGGTTTTGGGACTGGATTCACCGGATCTGATTCGATCCGGCCCCTTGGCCCCCATGGGCCTTTGGGATAGTTTTCAGGAAGCCGCCGGGAGGGGCCCGGAAGCACAGTTGAAGCGGTGAAGGGAGATTCCGATTTGGGTGCCATGTCGATAACCCAAATTCCGGATCCGGAGGTCCTCGCCAGGACCCTTCTCGATGATCTGCTCAATTGCCTTTCTCCGGGAGACATGCTGTGCATCCCGACGGGGAGGTCACCCCGAGATCTATATCGCCTGATTCGGGAAGACTCTGGCAACGCTCCCCTCTGGAGCAGCCTTCGCTATCTCCAGTTGGACGAGTATCTGGACCCCTCAGGCACGATTCCTTCCTTTCGGGATGAACTGCGTCAGCAGATTTTCGACCCTCTGGGAGTTCCCCATGATCAGGTCTTCTCCATCGACCCTGCCGGCGATCCCCAGTCTCAGGCGAACCGCCTTGACCAGATCTTTCGCGATTCAGGACCTCCCCGAGCCAGTGTTCTCGGCCTCGGCAACAATGGTCACATCGCCTTCAATGAACCCGGCAGTGATTTCAGCGGATACACGGTGGTCGATCTGGCAGAGGAAACCATCAACACCAACTTTCCGGAGCCGCGCCCCGATCGACTGCAGGCCTTGACCATCAGCCTCGATCAGATTCTGGATTCCGATTCGATTTTTCTGCTGGTCCCACAGGCTGAAAAATCAGCCCTTCTCGATCGTTGCCTGGCTGGTCCTCGCAATCTCGATCTGCCGGCCAGCTGCCTCCATGATCACCCCCAACTCCACGTCTATCGTCACTGAATGACGATTGCGGAAAGGGATCTCCATGCACTGGATCCTCCTCATGCTTCTCGGTATCGGTTCCCTGGCTCAGGAATCAGACTCACCGGTCGACCCCGTGGGTGGGGATGGTCCCAAGGGAAGCCTGAAGTTTCAGATCACGGATACCAATAATGACCCCGTGCCAGCGAGACTGACATTCCGCAAACAGGATGGGAGTCGGCAGAAGTTCTTCAGTGAAACCCAGGTGCTTCCGGAAGATCTCGCGATTCGCGATGACGTAATTTGCACTCTCTCTGGGACAGGTCACATCACTTTGCCAGTCGGAACCTGGGTGATTTATGCCAGCCGCGGTCCCGAGTGGGGAATCGATCGCCAGGAAGTTTCCATTGCCGAAGGTGCCGTGACGGAAGCCTCTTTTCAATTAGAGCATCAGATCGACTCCAGTGGTTGGGCGGCTGCCGACTATCACTTGCATACCCTGACCTACTCGGGGCATGGCGACAGCAATATGACAGAACGGATCATCAGCATCGCCAGTGAAGCTCTCGAGGTTGGAATCGCCACTGATCACAATCATCACACCGACTACGACCCGACCATCGAGAAACTGTCCGCGGGAGATCACTTTCAGGGTGTCGTCGGTAACGAGATTTCGGTCCCCCTCGGTCACTTCAATGCCTTCCCCCTCGAGCCCTGGGGAGAAGTGGTCGACGTTCAATCCTCCAATGGTCCACGCATGTTTCGTGCGGTACGCAAGATGGGCACTGGTGGAGTCACACCTGTGATCCAGGTCAATCACCCCCGTTGGGAAGCGATCGATTACTTCCGAATCGCCGGTCTCGATCCCATTACCGGTGAATCCGCAGACACCGATTGGTCCATCGATTTTGACAGTGTCGAAATCTTCAATGAAAATCCGGGCTGGGGTTACTACGACGCCGAAACCAGTGACCGATTTGTCGGCACCAGTCGCCACTCCGTTCTGGAGGATTGGCACCAACTTCTCAATCGCGGTGCACGCATCACCGCGGTCGGAAACTCTGACAGTCATACCGTCAATGTCAACCTCGCCGGTTGGCCACGGAATTACTTTCCCGTTTCGAATGATCAGCCGGGTCAAATTCCGGTGAAAGAAATCTGTGACACCGTCAAGAATGGTCAGGTCTTCACCACTTACGGTCCTTTCATCAAATTTTCCGTCAACGGCAAGGGCATGGGAGAAACCGTACAGGCAGAGAGGGCCGCAGTTCGCCTCAAGGTTGAGGTCCACGCAGCAGACTGGATCGACGTCGATCGGGTTCTCGTCATCGTTGACGGTGATGTGGTCGAAACGATTCCGGTCCCGGACTCCCGGGAAATCGTGAGGCTGATCGATGAGCGCAAGATTCCGGTTCGTACCGACGGATGGATCGCTGTTCGGGTCGAAGGGGATGACAGCCTTGCACCCATCGTTCCCGACAAGGACCGCCCGATTCTTCCCATCGCCATGACCAATCCGGTCTACGTCGACGTCGATGGAGATGGTCGTGTCACGGCCCCCGTCGAAGTCGCGCGCAATTGGCTGGAAAAGTTCTCGGGAAATGAGATCGAACTGCATGCGGAGTGGCAGGCACGTCAGCCTCACCAGCGGGTCTCGATGCTCCATGCCTGTGATCAGGATTCTGAAACCGTCCGCACACTGTTGCTTTGGGGACTGCAGGATCCTTCTCGCCTCGTCTGGCTTGCCGCTGCCAGAACCACCGAGTTGCTGGAGATTCGCAATGATTCCGCACTGACCCGGGAGTTGGTCTATCGCTTTGAATCCCCCGGTCTGGATGCGTGGGCTCTCTCTGTCCTGTTGAGGGCGATGCCCCCTGAAGAAAGTGGTCCCAGGGTCGCTGAACTGTTGGGGAGCAAGGGCAAGGAAGCTCTCGGAATTCATACCCGTCAGATCCTCACACTACTGCCGGGACAATTTGTCCGCAGGATGTTTGTCTCCGAACCCATTCCAGGTGGTGGTGAAGAAGGAATTCGCCGGGTGCTTTCGATGACTGCAGAGGATCGCCCCACCCAAAGGGTGCTGCTCTCCACTGAGGAGGGGCAATTTGATCTGCAGCAATATGGCAAAGAGCGCGGGCGGTCCGATGATTGTGTCTTCGTCCTTCGCTGTACACTCATCAGCCCCACAGATCGCACGGTCACTCTCGCTGCCGGTTCCGATGATGGCTGCCTCCTGCAGGTGAACGGCAACACCTTCGTTGAAGATTTCGCCGATCAGGGAGTGGATCCCCTCGATCACCTGATTCAGGTACCGCTGAAACAGGGGACCAATGAGGTGCTCTTTCTCATCGCCAACGGCAGTGGCAAGTCAGGAGCATCCCTGAGAATTCTCGATGACGAAGTGGTGGTACAGTCCGCCGAGGGCAGCAAGCGTCCCCCCATCTCGCCTCGCCAGAGGGTTCTCTCTGATATGGCCGCACTGCATGCCGCCGCAACCCTCTATCGCCTGAATCAGGGTGACTGGCCGACGAGCGTCAGCGATCTGGTCGAAGCAAATCTGATCAGCAACCTCACCGATGATCCATGGGGTAATGAATACAGAATTGTGGCGAGGGAGGAGAAGGTGGAAATTCTCTCACTCGGTGCCGATGGATCTGAGGGTGGTATCGGCATCGAGGCGGATATCCGCTACGCGCCCTAGGAAAGTTCGGCCAGTTTCTCGGCATTCATCTCGCGACGATCTTCCCGTCGACGGGTCCACCCCTGCTTGTCGAGATACTCCAACAGCGGAATGGCAAACTTGCGGGTCGTCCCCAAGAGATCTTTCGCCTCAGCAGCACTGAAGGGACCAGCGGTTTCGTGATGCGCCGCCAGTCTTCTCACCGCTTCCAGAATTGCTTCCTCGAGCAGAACCACATCCGGAGTCAGTCGCACCAGTTCTCCGCGGTCCACCAAGAGTGATTGCAGTTTTCCGATCAGAGCTTCACTGGTTCCCAACATGGGAGCCAGATCCTCATTGCGTGCTGCTTCAAAGAGATGTTCCGAGAGATAGTTGCGGTACTTCTCCAAAGCCTGTCGCTCCCCCTCAGGAATCGGTGGCTCATACCCGGGCAGAGACAGGCGACCTCCGCGCAACCGATGAATACGCTCCTCCTCGACCAGCTGCTGATACACCGCTTCGAGGAAAGTTTCTTCCAGACGCAGAGCATCGCGGATCTCGAGAGCCTTCACCGAAACCCGATACGGGTCCTCACGGAATGCGGCTTCGATGGCACCGGTGATACGCTCCCCGGCCATGCGAATCCCTTCCTGGACGAGCCAGCGATCCCCGGGCAACGCCTTGAGATCTCCGGACTCTGTCAACTCCTGCAGGTATTGGGAAACCTGTTCCTGGGTGATGGTCATTCGGCGCGAGAGATCCTCGGTGGTGTGGATTTCCAGCAGGGCATCGCGCAAAAGGCTGCGCAGATAATCCTGGGGACTGTCGAGAGCGGACATCTTTCGCCGAACCGACTCGACGACAAAATCCTTGCCCGTTTTGAGACGCCAGCGTGAGCGATCGAGAATCTCGCCTCCCCCGAGAGTGATCATCGGCGAGGTCTGGCGCAGGACGAAACGGTCACCGGGGGCCACCACCACCGGTTCCTCCAGGCGGATCTGTGCTACGGCTTCATCGCCCGGCTCCAGAGTGGTGCAATCCAGAAGATACAAACGACCCACTGCTTCCATCGTGCCCTGCAAAAAACGAATCGGCATGCGATGCGTCAGGGCATTGGGTAATGAGGACAACGCGCGCAGGCTGACCTCAAGCATCTCTGTCGCAGTGAAATATCCGGGAGTTGCGGCAACCATTCCCCGGGTCAGATCCTTGTAATTGACATCTGCCAGGTTGATGGCGGTGGAATGACCGGCGCGGGCACGATCGACCGTCACCTTGTAGGCCTGCAATCCCCGCACCCTGCCCTTGTGTTCACCGGGCAATATTTCGAGTCGATCATCCTTCGAGACAGATCCACTCACCGGCACACCCGTCACGACAGTTCCGTGACCCTTGGCGGAGAAGACTCTCTGAATCGGCAGACGGAAAACCCCATCCGTTTCCCGGGAAGGCAGCTCATCAATCATCGAGACGACCGCCTCACGCAGTTCATCAATTCCTGCTTCAGTCTCGGCGCTGACTCGCATCATTGGTGCGTCTTCGAGGAAAGTCCCCTTCACCGTGTCGCGAATCTCCTCCTCGACCAATTCGAGCATCTCTTCATCCACCAGATCAATCTTGTTGATGGCGATGATCCCGCGCTGAACTCCTAGAATCGTCATGATCGAAAGGTGCTCGAGGGTCTGTGGCATCACCGAATCATCGGCAGCCACCACCAGCACGACCAGATCGATGCCACTGGCTCCTGCGACCATATTGCGGATGAACTTTTCGTGACCGGGAACATCGATGATGCCCACCAACTCACCACCGGGGAGCTGCATCGGCGCAAATCCGAGATCGATGGTCAATCCACGATCCTTCTCCTCCGGGAGACGATCCGGGTCAATTCCGGTCAATCGCCTCACCAGAGACGATTTGCCGTGGTCGATATGTCCGGCGGTGCCGACGACGACACCGTAAATACTGTCTTCCGTAGCCACTTCGCTCCTCCGGGGGCCGGGTCGTCAAATCTCGGGGCAGAACTCGGGGCCTGCTCCCTTGACGATACCCCACTTTTCATCCAGCATCATCGTCATGAGCACCGCCCGAGACGAAATCTTCTGCAAGTTTGCCATTCAGCAAGGCCTCTGGAGCAAAGAGGAGGCCGTGTTGTTCCTCAACCACTACCGTTCCGAGGGATCCCCCGGGCGGTTCGGTGACTGGGCCAGTGAACAGGGTGCCATCCCAGCAGACATCGCCCAAAAGATCGAAGCCGCCATCGACAAGAGAGTCGGTGGGCCTGCGCCGCAAAAGGGAGTACCAGCCAATGGCCCAGCCAAGGGAAAAGGTGCCGCAGGTGGCAGGGGGTCATCCGGTGGCAAACCCCGTCGTCGTCGCAAGCGGGGTGGCGGTGGCCTGGGTCTCGATTTCGAGAAAAACCCTGTTCAAACATCCATCTACCTTGCATGCGGAGTTCTGGTACTCGTGTTGGTTGCTTATGTGATCTACCAGTTCCAGAAATCGGATCCGCCCCCGGCAGCCCCCACTGCTGAGGAAAGTCAGGAAGAGAAAGACAAGAAATCTTCTGCAACCACCGCCAATCAGCCTCCTCCGCCTCCCGTGTTCAGCGAGGAGGAACTGCGAAACATGGATAATCGCATCAATGTGGCTGTGACCGATGCGCGCCAGTTCCTCAGGGATGGACGACTCGCCCAGGGGATCAATGGCCTCAAGAAGTTGCGTGCAGACCTCGGTGGGGATGAATTGCCGGAAGCTCAGCGAACCCGGATCGATCAGGAAATCGCCGAACTCAATGAAATCTGTGAAGGCACCTATTCCGACCTGCTGGAAGAATTACGCGAAGCAAAAAGCGAAGGTAATGACCAGGATGTGCAAGACACGCTCGATGCGATCGAGCAGAATTGTGGTCCTGACTACCGCGCCCGTGCCGAGAAGGAGGGGGCCTAGGCCCCACTACCGTCATGGCCCGAGAACGACTCCAAAAATACCTGGCCCGCTGTGGCCACGGATCCCGCCGACGAGCTGAACTCCTCATCGAAAAAGGTCTCGTCTACGTCAATGGTGAAGTTGCGGACCTGGGTGTCAGCATCATCCCCGGCAAGGACGAGGTCGTCCTCCATGGAGAAAAGGTCCAGCCACCCAAAAACCTGACCATCATGTTTCACAAAACTGCAGGCACCATCACCAGTACCCATGACACCCATAGTCGGCTGACAGTGATGGACATGCTGCCGAAGCGGGTCGTCGATGCCGGGGTCCTTCCAGCCGGTCGTCTGGATCTGGAAACCGAGGGGATGCTGATCTTCACCAATGACGGTGACCTTCTGCATCGCATCACTCACCCCCGCTATCGCTGTCGCAAGGAATACTTTGTCGTTCTCTCCCGTGCACCCTCAGAGCGCGTTCTCGAAACCCTGCGACGTGGGGTCTTCCTCCCTGACGTGGGCAAGGAAACCTCTCCCGCACAAATCACCCGATTAAGGCGACGCAAGGATGGCACCGCCTCTTTGCACATCGTGATCCATGAGGGAATGAAACGACAGATTCGCCGCATGTTCTCGGGACAGGGTCTCGAAGTGACCTACCTCAAACGCATCTCCATCGGCAAACTGAATCTCGACGATCTTGCTCCGGGCAAATACCGGACTCTGCGCGATCGGGATCTCGCCCTGCTTCTGAAATCCGATGACGAAGATGAAAAAAGCCGTCCCCCCCACCCGAAAGGGCGAGGAGGACGGGCAGGCTCTGGGGGATCTGCCAGGAGGGCTGGTCCTGGAAGGAAAGCGGGCCCGGGCAAGGGCCGACGCTAGTTCAGCACCACCTGCAGATATCCATCCACATTCGTTGAATCGATGACCACTTCCCACAATCCGGGTGCTCCCAGATTCGACAGCGACTTGTAGATCACATTGCCACCGTTACCGAAGAAGGTCTCGTCGAAGATGAGAAAGTTGAAGCTGTCGTAGATCTGAATGCGCAGGACTCCGTCAAACTTCAGCCCATCCACCGTGACGTAGGCGTCGTGAAGATCGGTGAACCAGAAGTAGCTGTCCGTGGCGAAGTAGTTGACGAAATCGCCGGAGTAACCGAAGACCAGTGAGTCTTTGGTCACCAGAGGATCATTGACGCAACTGTTGCAGTGGTGGTTTTTACACCCTGAAGCGAAAATCAACACAGCTGCCAAACCGACAGCCAAAGCACGAGAAGACATCGTCCCTCCCATCCAGAGACCACCGCGGCCTCACAAGACAGACGCACCTCTTTCAGGATTATTCACCTACATTTTGAGTTTGTCAGGAACGGGGAAAGGAAGTTCCTGGAAACCCCTGCAAAAGCACCAAATCCCACCTTATTAGTCCATTTCTTGTTGGAGTCCGGCCCCGTTCATGGGCTATCCTGTGGGTTGGCTTCGGGGTTTTTCTTCCCCAATCCACTCGGCTGTTCCAGCGAAAGGTCTCACCATGAGGTTCATCGCATCGTGCATTTCTGCACTGATTCTTCTCTTCTGTCTTCTCCTCAGCTCCACCGCAGGGTTCGCCCACGACCCCTTCGACGAGAATCCGCCACCGTTCCTGGTGGTCGACAAGCTGGAGCGGGAAGATCCCTTTCGTCAACTCGATGATGTTCTGCCATCTCCGAATGAGTCACGACTCGCTTCCGGAGCACCGGGCCCTGCCTACTGGCAACAGCAGGTCGATATGGAGATCGACGTCACCCTCGATGCGGTCAATCACCGTCTCGATGGTCTCGAGAAGGTTACCTACCACAACAACTCTCCCCACACCCTGACCTATCTGTGGATGCAGCTCGATCAGAACCGCTTCCGTGAAGAGTCCATCGGCAATCGCAGTCGTTCCATCGACCCGGAAGACGAACAGAGCATCCGCTGGTTGCGTCGACTCGCCTTCCAACAAAACTTTGATGGCGGCTTCAAGATTGAATCCATCGTCGATGCCGAAGGGAATCCGGTTCCCTTCATCCTCCATGACACTCTGTTGAGAATCGATCTGCCCCAGCCTCTGGCTCCGGGAGAGTCCTACTCCTACTCACTGAAGTGGCACCACAACATCGTCAACGCCAGAGTGTTGCGCGCCCGCGGTGGTTACGAGTGGTTCGAGGATGCCGGCAATGCCATCTACGAGATGGCGCAGTGGTTCCCGCGCATGTGTGCCTACACCGATTACGCCGGTTGGCAGAACAAGCAATTCATCGGCAGTGGTGAGTTCACCCTGGAGTTCGGTGATTACATCGTCCGCATTACGGTGCCCGACACCTTTGTCGTCACTGCTACTGGTGAATTGACCAACCCCGAAGAGGTCATGACCGACACACAGATGCAGCGAATGAAGGCTTCTGAAACCGCCGAGAAACCGATGTTCGTCATCACTCCGGAAGAAGCCCTCGCCAATGAGAAGAAGGAAGCCACCGGAACCCGAACCTGGGTCTTCGATGCGAAGAAGGTGCGTGATTTTGCCTGGGCCGCTTCTCCCAAGTTCATCTGGGATTCCCTCGGTGTCGATATTCCCGGCGGGGATCGCACGATGGCGATGTCCTTTTACCCCAATGAGGGGGAACCGCTGTGGAGCAAGTACTCCACCCACGCCATCGCCCACACCCTCGAAGAGTTTTCCAGAATGTGTACTCCCTACCCCTACCCGGTGGCCATCAGTGTGAATGGCCCCGTCGGTGGCATGGAGTATCCGATGATCTGCTTCAACGGCCCCAGGCCCGAGAAGGATGGCACCTACTCGGAGCGCACCAAGTACGGTCTGATCGGTGTCATCATCCACGAGGTCGGTCACAACTGGTTCCCGATGATCATCAACTCGGACGAGCGTCAGTGGACGTGGATGGACGAAGGCCTCAATACCTTTGTCCAGTTCGTCACACAACTTTCGTGGGAAGAGAAGTACCCCTCCCGTCGTGGAGAAGCGCGCAACATCACCCGCTTCATGAGCAGCCCCAATCAGATGCCGATCATGACCAACAGCGAACAGTTGATCCAATTCGGCAACAACGCCTACGCAAAACCGGCGACCGCCCTCAACATCCTGCGTGAGAGTGTCATGGGCCGAGAGCTCTTCGACTTTGCCTTCCGCCAGTACTGCGAACGCTGGGAGTTCCGTCGTCCGGAGCCGGCAGATCTCTTCCGCACTCTGGAGGATGCCAGTGGCATGGACCTAGACTGGTTCTGGCGCGGGTGGTTCTACACCACCGATCACGCCGACCTCGCCATCGAGAGTGTCGTCCGCTACCACATGGACAGCGGCAACCCGGATGTCGAGAAACCGCTTCAGAAAGCGGAGCGGGACAGCGACCCGGAGTGGATCAGCCGCATCAACAACAAGGACATCCCCTTCCGCAGTGATCGTTTCCCGGAACTGCTCGATTTCTACAACAGTTTCGATGAACTCGATGTCACCGAAGAGGATCGCCGCGGTTACGAATCCTTCCTCGCCCGCCTCGATGCCGGGGATGAAGAACTCCTCAACCGCGACTGGAACTTCACCATCGTCCGCCTGCGCAACTACGGCGGTCTGGTGATGCCGGTCCCTGTGCGGCTGACCTACTCCAGTGGCAAGACTGAGGAACAGCACCTGCCTGCGGAGTTGTGGCGCTCCAACCCACGGGTAATTTCGCGGCTGATGGTCACCCCCGAGCCGGTGGTGAAGGTGGAAATCGATCCCCATTGGGAAATCGCCGATGCGGATCGCAGCAACAACAGCTACCCGCAGGAGATCGACCAGAAACGGTTCCGTATCCGCCCCGACTCCGATCGGACCAATCCGATGCAGCGTGATCGTGACGAAAGGTTGATGAGGGAAGCAGAGATTGCGGCGCAGAGACTCGGTCAGGAGATCGCCCGTCGAGTGGCCTCCAAAACTGCGGGAACTCCCATGCCTGCCGCTTCCGGGGTATTGGCTGAAATGCAGCAGAGCCTCTTCAGTGATCCCTTCGGTTCCGAGTTTTCCGTCTTCGACGTGAAGGACGGTGAGGGAATCGCCAAGATCTTCTCTGCGGGTCCCGATGGTAACCCGGGAACCGATGATGATCTGACCTGGGTTGTCCTCAAGGATGGCCACGTCGATCGGTGGGTGGAAGGAGACTGACCCCTTTCCAACCCACTTCCAAAAAGAGCGGATCCGCAGGAGGACATTGGACGACCTCCTGACCGGATCCGCTCTTTTTTTCATCCAGACTTGTGCCTCTTTGGCGTCCTGCTGACTCTCATCTCCACAAGAGAACTGGCACCCTCCTTGCTAAGCCCCTCCTTCCGCCCAACACGAGGAGGATACCCATGCGTGGCGATCGTCATCTGCTGACCTGGCTGGTCGGCTGTCTTTTTTTGGCTCTCATCGGCTTGCTGCTTTTGCAGAGCAGCGGCTTTGCACAGGCTCTGCCCCTGATCGTGACCGACAGCAGTCGCGACCATCTGCTCGGACTACGGGATCTCGATGGAGATGGTCTCTATCTCTCTGCGGAGGAACACCCGGTCCTTCTCAGCGATCTGGCAGGAAATCCGCTTTCCATTCCCAACGCCCTGCTCAGCAGACCGGACGACATCCTTCTTCTCGATGGCGGCAGTCTCGACCAACTGGTTTCCCTGCGAGATCTGGATGGTGATCAAATCTGGCAAACCCCCGGAGAAATCACCGTCCTTTATGATGGCGGCAATACCACGCCCGATTGGGTCTACCCCACCGCACTCTGTCGCGATCCTTCATCCGACTCGGGAATCGAAACCCTCTACGTCGCCGATCGCAGCACCACCCGAAGACGAATCCTGCAACTGCAAGACCTCAACGGAAACGGTCTCTTCGACACCGGCGAAGTCCAGATCTGGTGGAGCGTCGCCAACACCCCCGGGGTGGATGCAGATTTTCTTCCCACCGAGCTGGTATCTCTGGGGGAATCGCACCTGCTCGTCATCGATGGCCCCCGGGGGATGATCCATCGGGCCCACGATGAAGATGGCAACGGAATGATTGACAACCCGGGTGAGTGGATCCCCTGGTTCACGACACCCGGCGATCAGAACATCAGCCGGATCACCGATTTTCAACGGGGAGAGAATGGACGCTTCTGGATGGTGGATGATCTCTCGGGACAAATTCGGGTCCTTGAAGATCTCAATGGGGATGGGCAAATCAGCGAGGACCCTGAGATCCGACTGTACGCCAACTCCCCCTCTCCCCGATCTGCCTGGCCGCACCCTGGAGGAGGAATTGTCATCGGCGATGGGGATACGGATACACTCTGGCATTGTCAAGATCTGGACTCGGATAGCACCGCTCTGGGGTCGGGCGAATGCATCAATTTGCTTCCCGACAACTTTGATGACCTGTCGACCCCCTCTGCGATCAGCGGGCCGCAAGGTTGGCAGAGCATCGATCTGGAAAGCATCGATCCTGCTCTGATCTCCCGGGATGGCGAAACCGTCGAGATTCAGGGAGATGGTTGGATTCCCGGATTCCCGGTTCAGTTACAGGTCGCTGGGACAGAGATCCCCGGCAGCAGTGTTTTGCCGCAGAGAATCTTCGCCCAGTTCCCGGCGCTCGAGGAAGGGGTTCACGATCTGTGGATCCAGTCGGGACAGCGGCATGGCTACTTCCCCGCCGCGGTGACCATCGTGCCCACTTTTCTTCGTGGAGATGTCACCCGCGATGGGAACATCAATCTGGCCGATCCCCTGCGATTACTGGAGTGGCTCTACATCCCCGGAGTTCCACCCTTGCCCTGCCTCGATGCGGCAGACGTCAACGATGATGAATTACTGCAGTTAACCGATGCGCTGTGGTTGCTCGACTACCTCTTTGGGAGTGGACCGAATCCCCCGCTGCCATTTCCGGAGGTGGGACCGGATCCGATTCAGGAAGAGCAGGGTTGTCTGCAGTAAAAGAACGGAAGCGATCAGTCCTCGGAGGAATCATCTCCTCCGAGGATGCCTTTGAGGCCGCTGGGCAGTCGTTTTTCGAGGACCTTTTTGACCTGTCCCTGAACCCGATCCTTGACCAGTTCCGAGACCCCTTCGTCGGACCAACTGCGCAACATCAGCAAAAAGGCATCGCGCTCACTCTTCGACAACTTCCACTTCTCACTGGCAGATTCCAGAGACCTCAACGCGGTGCCGATGAGCATGTCCAATGCCTGCCGGTAAATCTCACCCACACTGCTCGTTCGTTCGGACGAGGGATCCGGTTCGGGGACGTACTCGATGGCAGGAATCTTCACCGAGAGCGATTCCACCCTTCCTCCAGGGAGACGGATCTGCCCCGTCAATCGAGACTCCTGGATGGAGAATCTCGACAGCAGGACTCGAGGGCCCGACTCTGAGCTTTGAGCACTCTCTTCCTGCTCCTTTGCCGGAATCTGCTCACGGACCTTGCGATACACATCGAGGAGATTCAGTTTCAGGCCTTCTGCACCGACCGAAGCATCAACCAACACTTCTGCAGACCCCAGCGCAACTTCCACATGGGCAGGCCCCGATGAGAAAATGGAATCCCCACTCAAAAAGAGCATCGAAGGCCCGATTTCAAGGAAAGGATCATCCTGAAAGCTGGGGGGATTTTTCAGGGCCAATTTTTCGAAGCGGACTTTTTCGAAATCCCGAAACTCCACACGCCCCACCGAAGTGGTTCCCTCTCCGAGGACGTAATCTCCACCGAGTACCAGCGCTTTCTCCACTGCTGCAGGCAAACTGGTGACGATCACTCCCAGCAGGACGACCACTGAAAGCAGCAGCACCAACAGAATTTTGAAGGATCGACTTGTGAACCAGTCACCCATGGGAGGCTCCTCGCTGTGAGAGTGCAAAAACAGAACTGAAAGATCTCACCGATTGCATCATCTTCACTCGGATTCGATCTGCAACGCTTTCAACAGGGCTTTCTTCACACTCTCGGGAAACAGCCCTTCCTTCACTTTGGTTTCCATTCGTTGAATGGAGAGCTGAAGAATACTCATGAGGCGAAGGCAGAAATACTCCTCGGGTGAACCCTGAAACACTCCGCCAGATTTGAGCTCAGGAGGCAAATTTCCGCTGTCATCGATGGAGCTGCCAGAAATCGGTGTGACCTTCAGTGGTGGATTTTTCTTGCCTCGCTCAAATTGAATCGAGCCAGACCAGAGAATCTCATCGGGCCCGCTCTCCAACATCAATTGGGTCTGGGACAAGTGGAAGGGGTCCGTATCAATGGTCAGAAGCATGCCACTTCCAATGGCAGTTTTTCCGGACTGATCTCCTGAGCGGAACCGCTGCTTCCAATAGGTCTGCAGAGCTTTGTAGATCTCCACCAGATTGACCTTCAGATTTTCCCGCGATCCGGAAACCTCCACATGAACCCGAAAGGGAGCGAAGGTACACCACGCATGGGTCTCACCTTTCAGCAAACCAGCCACGTCATATGACACCTGGCCGTTTTCCACTTCGAGCCAGTTCCGCTGCTCTTCAAATCCAGCAGGATTGGGGAACGCCAGATTGGTCAGTACCACCGCATCCCTCCCCGGATCCGCTCCCACATCCGAAGCAGTGATGGCAGAGCACTCCACCAACAGGTTTTGCTGGGGAAAGATGGATTGATACATCTCCTGCATACCTTTGACCACGGAGACATATGTCCTCCCGCGGAAGGATTGAAACTCTTCAAAGAGGAGAATAGCGAGGGAAATTAGAGCCAGTACCGCCCCCACCACCAGGATCTTCTTCGTCCTCGTCGAAAAAAGCTCTTTCAAGTAACACTCACTTTCTGGTCTGGAAACTGACCTTTGGGGGTCTGGGGATCTGGGTTTTGATCGATTCAGTGATGCTCGTCACCGGCGGTTTCCGCGATAGTGAGGGCAAGCTCGTCTAGCGAATGTCAGGACTCTTCGTCGACCTCAGCCGCAAACCTTCATTCGTCTAGGGAATCCGGATTTTCTTGATAAATATCCTGTTCCAAATGTTTAAACAAATTCTGCACCGTTGTGCATACAGCAAACCTGATCACGCTATCGATAGTGGCTCCTTCAACCCCATCCCCATAGTGGTATAAAACAAGGGGAATCGAGTATTTTTTATCGAATGTATAATCTTCCCCATTGGTACCGGGAACGACACCTGTGAATCGAGTGCTTTGAACTTTAACCTCAGCAGATCCGAATCGGATCCGTTGATCGAAATCCTTCTTCTCTGAATCTATATCCTTGACCGTTGAGCGTGCTTCCTCAAAGAAGTCATCCATATTGAAATCCGATGATTCTGCCAAATTCTCAGGAGCCCAACGAACTTCCAGACTTGGAATCCAAATTTCAATCTCCTTGCTTTGACTTAACCACTGCTTCCAGGGAGCTCTGATGGAAATCTGATCGATGCTCAACAGTTCCCATCCGGAGACCGCTGAATTGGTGGGGTCATAAACAAGGCCCTCAATTTTAATCTCATTCAATCCAATGCCCGCGTAGCGAACCGATGCTTTGCCCCCCGGATACAGCCCACTCAAGGCTGAAATGATTTCAGATTTGACCCTATGGGAATAACCGCTGAGCAATAGGCCCAGCAATGAGAACAGGATCACGATCAGGATCAACAAGATGAATCTCGCTGGTTTTTTTAGGAATTTCAGCATTTGGAGTCTCCTGCACTCTCCGTTTTCAGATTTTCGTCTAATTTATTTCTCCTGCCAGCACATCGGAGATTCTCCTGATATCCCTGTCAGGGGGACAGCACCTGCCAATTGTCTCTTCCCAAGGCTTTCCCGGTGTTGAATTCCCCCAAGGATCTTCCCGGTAACCGGGACAAATCCATCCGAAAAAGTTAAGGTTTATATCAGTGACCTTTGTGTTGGGAACGGTTTCCTGCTGAAACCGCCTCGCCACCCGCCGGGACGTTCCGCCCCGGTATCGGCAACAGGGGATCCGGTGACGTTTAACGTGAGAGACAGTGATGGAAACGATCGACCCCTTTGCCCAGGTTCCGGCCCCCTTGCGTGCGGCCATCGAGGCCCGCGGTTTTGAAAAACTGACCGCCGTACAGGAAGCAGTGCTCTCCGCCGAGGGAGAAGGCCGCAACCTGCGGATCTCTTCTCAGACCGGTTCCGGCAAAACTCTCGCTCTTGGACTTCGCCTCGCCTGTGATCTGCTCCCCGAGACGGACAGCGGTGAACCGCTGCCGAAGGCGGAAGGCCCCCGAGCCCTGCTGATCACCCCCACCCGTGAACTGGCGGTCCAGGTTGCCGAGGAGCTGCGCTGGCTGCTGGCCAAAGTTCCCGGAGTTACCGTCGAGGTGGTCACCGGCGGATCCGATCCGGTCCGTGAAAAGCGCGCCCTGAAAAAATCTCCGGCGGTGCTGGTCGGTACCCCCGGCCGTCTGCTCGATCACATTCGCACCGGTAACCTGCGCTGCAGTTCCATTCGCCAGGTGGTCCTCGACGAAGCGGACCAGATGCTCGACATGGGATTCCGTGAAGAGCTGGAAGCCATCGTCGAAAACCTGCCCCAGGAACGCTATAGCCATCTGGTCTCCGCCACCTTCCCGCAGGCGGTGCAGAAACTCGCCGATGGTTTTCAGAAGAACCCGCTGATCGTCGAAGGCACCCGACTCGGGGAAGCCAACGCCGACATCCAGCACATCGCCCATCTGATCCGCCCCCGTGAACTGGAACGGGCCCTCGTCAACGTGCTGCTGCACGCCGAAGGGGAACGGGTGCTGATCTTTGTGCGTCGCCGGGTCGATGCGGCAGATCTGACCGAGCGTCTCTCCGCCAAGGGACTGCCCGCCGCGCCCTTCAGTGGTGAACTGACCCAGGCACAGCGGACCCGCACCCTCAATGCGTTCCGTCATGGAGAACAGAAGATCCTCATCGCTACCGATGTGGCTGCCCGCGGCATCGACATCCCGGGAATCGGCATGGTTATCCATGCGGACATTCCCACCGACGTTGAAAACTACACCCACCGCAGTGGACGCACCGGCCGTGCCGGCCAAAAGGGACGCAGCATCCTCATGGTGCCGCTGCACCTGCAGGGAAGAGTGCGTCGGGTTCTTTCCCAGGCGGGAGTCGAGCCCCAGTGGCAACCGATCCCGAGCCGCGCGCAGATCGAAAAGCGCCACACCAAACTGTTCCGCAGGGATCTTCACGCGCAACTTGCCGAACCGGATGAGGTCAGCGAGAAGCAGAAGTCGTATGCACGCTTCCTGCTGGAGCAGCCGGAAGGTCGCACTCCCGAGGAGATCATCGCCGCCCTGCTGAAGATGGCAGAGCCCGCCCCCGCCAACCGCGGCTACGATCTGGAAAAGATCACCGAGAAACCGGGGCGTCGTTCCGACCACAGAAGACC
>JAAXJX010000031.1:151600-153609 GCA_012269595.1 Planctomycetia bacterium
GATCGTCGCAATCACTTCGAGGATCAGGGACTGCGCAAGCGCGACCTCTCCGGCTCCTTTGACGTCTTTGAAATCAATTGGGGTTTCCATAACGGCGGCAATGCCAGCCGTATCCTTTCCCACGTCTGTCGTCGGGGAAAGATCAACCGCGCCGCCATCGGTCAGATCAGTATCGGTACGAACGTCAGTCTCTTCGAGGTTTCCGATACCGTCTCACAGGAGTTTGCCCAGGCGTGCCAGCGTCAGGATTCCCGCGATCCGGACCTGATCGTCCAGCGCAGTCAAAAGACCCTGGCCCCCAGACGCCCCCGCCGTCCCAAATCAGACCGCGGCAACGGCCGTCACTCCTTCGGCAACCGTCCCAAAACCAGAAGTGGTCCGCGCAGATAAGCCTCCGGCCCTGAGGGAAACCTTTCCTTCTCGTTGGGGTTATGCTGTAGAAGAGAACCGTCCGGTTTTCTCAAGGGGTTCGCCAGTGAACTCCGCTTTCAGCCATCACCTCACGGTCTCATGACCAAGGGACACTCTGCCATGACCCTGATACCCACACTCCTGATCCTGTGCTGTGTTCTCACCGGATCCGATGATGCCGTTGAAAAGAAATCGGTCGATACCCGCCCCAACATCATCCTGATGCTTTCCGATGACCAGAGCTGGAACGGGCTCTCGGTGCCGATGCACCCCACCGCCCTCGGGTCAGCCAGCGAAGTGATCGAAACACCGTCTCTCGAGAAGATGGCTGCAAAGGGTCTTCGCTTCTCCGCCGCCTATGCCCCCGCATCGGTGTGCTCCCCGACTCGCATCAGCCTGCAGACGGGTCGCAGTGTCGCCGCCCTCGGCTGGACCAAGGCTGGCCCTCCCGTCAATGCCACACAAAACTACCCCATGATCGGTGCCCCTTCCCGTCGCAGTATCACCGCCGGTGAAACCACCATCGGTGAAGTACTGCAGTCGGTCGGCTACACCACTGCCCATCTCGGCAAGTGGCACCTCGAAGGGGGTGGGCCCGGGAAGCACGGCTACGATGTGCACGACGGCAACTGGGGCAATGAAGCGGCGGCCAAGTTCAGGGATCCCAACCCCGTCGATCTCTTCGGCATGGCTGAACGCAGCATCGACTTCATGAAAAAACAGCAGCAAGAGAAGAAACCTTTCTTCCTGCAACTCTCATGGCTCGCCCTGCACCAGCCGCAGAACGCCCTCGCAGAGACGGTGGAAAAGTACAAAAAGAAGATGCGCGGTGGTCGTGAGCGTCAGGTGCAGCGGGCCGCCCTGGCAGAAAACATGGATACCGCCGTTGGCCGGATCCTCACTGCCATCGATGAACTCGGTCTTTCTGGAAACACCTACGTGATCTACATGTCCGACAACGGTGGCAACAGTCGTACCAGTCTTTTGGGTGGCGGTAAGGGCAATCTGCGCGAAGGCGGCATTCGCGTGCCCTTCATTCTGCAGGGCCCGGGCATTCCGGCGAACTCATGGAGTGATACCCAGATCGTCGGCTTCGATCTGTTCCCGACCTTCTGCGAATGGGCCCACGTGCCGAAAGAGAAGATGCCCAAAGAACTCGAAGGGGGCAGTCTGGTACCGCACCTGAAGTCCCTCGCCGAGATCGAAGCGGTACGAAAGAAGAACACCTCCACCGATACCCGGAAGAAGACCACACTGCCGCCGGTGGCACCGGTCGAGCGCCCCCGGGAGGAACTGGTCTTCCACTTCCCCCACTATCAGGCCGGTGACCCACCCCACTCAGTGATCTACCACGATGGCTACAAGCTGTTCCAGTTCCACGACAGTGGCAAAACGGAACTGTATGCCATCACAAAGGATCTGGCGGAAACGAAGAACCTCGCTCCGCAGATGAAAGAGAAAGTGGAAGCCCTGACCCTCAAGCTCGGCACCTATCTGGAAACCATCCAGGCCAAAATGCCGACAAAGAATCCCCAATACGACCCACAAAAACCGAGCACCGAACGCAAACGCAGAGACCGCTCCAACCCCCGCCCCCG
>JAAXJX010000021.1 GCA_012269595.1 Planctomycetia bacterium
TCTCCACACGGACTTCACCGGTCTCTTCATCGACCTCAACCAATGCAGCCTGCACTCCGGCGTTGGTGTCGGAGAAACCTTCATAATTTCGTCGCGGACGACCCTTGAGCACCTCGATGGCATCGTCGTCCATCAAGGCACAGGCGTCCTTGAAATTCAGATTCAGGGAACCTTCACCGACCTTGTAGACCTCCTGGTCTTTCAGATCGAGCTCGTTGGCGATCCAGCCCTTGCGTTCCGCAACGACCTCCAGCAGTTGCCGCTTGGCGTGGTGAGCGGCCAGTCGGGCAGCGGGAGTGACCGTGCCAATAGTGGTGGAACCTCCACTGGCGGGCCCTTTGGGGTCATCGGTATTGCCGATTCTGGTCGTGACCTGATCCAGATCGAGCCCGAGTTCTTCGGCGACCACCATGCCCATGACGGTCCGCGTTCCGGTACCGATATCCTGCGAACCGTTGCGTACCTCCACCTGACCATCTTTGGTGATTCTCACCAGCGCACTGGCACCACCGCCCCCTGCGGAGAACCACAGGTTGCTGGCCATGCCGACACCCTTGCGCTTGATTCCGGGACCCTTCACCGGTCGCTTCTGATCCCAGCCGATACGCTGCTTGGCGATGTCGTATTCCACCTTGCGGATCGGATGATCATCATTCTTTTTGCGGAACTCGACACGGTCCATGCCGATCCCCTCGGCGGCCATGTCCATCATCTGTTCGAGGGCAAATGCACCCTGCGGCCAGCCGGGAGCCCGATGGGCCCGGGCTCCACCGGTGTTGGTGCGCACTCCGTACTCGATCTTGTCGGTTTCACCGATGTTGTAGATGCCGTCGTTATGGGCACCGGCACCACCGGTTCCCGTTCCCGGAGTTCCCCAACTGCGAATCCGGGTACCGAGGATTTCGCCATCCTTGCTGACACCCATCTTCATCTGCTGAATCGAATCGGGGCGGTTGCCGGCACTCAACTGCTCCTCGGAACGGTTGAGCATCATGTGAACCGCGACCCCTGCTTCCTTCGACAGCAGAGCTCCCAGAACTCCTTCGCGTCCTGCGCTGAACTTGGAGCCGAAGCCACCGCCGACATACTCCGACAGTACCTGGCACTCCTTCGCCTTCACCCGACTCCAATTGCTGGTCATCTCATTGCGGAAACCGAAGGTCGCCTGGCTCGATGCCCAGAAGATCAATCGGCCATCTTCCCAGGTGCACACTCCTCCATGGGTTTCCAGGGGAGCGTGGGTCTGGACTTCCGTGCGGAACTCACCCTCCACGGCGACGTCCGCCTGGTCGATGATCTCTTTCACCGCCGCTTCCTGGCGAGCCAGTCGCGAATCTCCATTACCGCCGCCCCGGCGCCCCATACGCGGGCTGATGCGGGCAACATTCTGCTGACCTCCGCGTCCCACCTGGGGGGCACCCTCCTTGCGGGAATCCTCGACTGTGACGCAGTGTGGCTTGATGTCGTATTCAACCTCGATGGCGCGCAGGGCCGCCTCCGCCTGTGCTTCTGTCTCTGCTGCAACAGCGGCGATCTCCGCACCGGCGTAGCGGGCACTTTTATCCTCGAAAATGTCCGGGACCTTGAGTACCGCCTTGACCCCGGGCATGCGACTCGCCTTGTCAGTATCGATGGAAACGATGTCCGCATTGGCGTGGGGGCTGCGCAGAATCTTGCCGTAGATCATTCCGGCTGGCTGCTGGTCGTAGGCATACTTGGCGGTCCCGGTCACCTTGGCGGCCGCATCCACCCGTGGAAGAGCATCGCCAATCAGGTGCAGGCGATCCTCCGGCTGCCACGGCTTGACGTCGTCATCCTGGATACGCACCGTCAGTTCCCTGAACTGACCTCCGAATCCGACCTTGATCGTGATCTCTTGTGCCATCACTTGCCTCCCGTCCGGGAAGCGTGCTCCACCGCCTCAATGATGTTCTGGTAGGTTCCGCAACGGCACAGGTTTCCTGAAAGGCCCTGTCGAATCTCATCGCGAGTTGGATTCGGGTTCTCCTTGAGCATGGCAGTGCAGGTCACCACCATTCCCGGAGTGCAGAATCCGCACTGCAGGGCATCCTTTTCGATGAACGCTTTCTGCAGGTGGCTCAGATTGTCGGGGGTGCCGATCCCCTCAACAGTGGTGATCTCCTTGCCCACCGCATCGACAGCAAGCATCGAGCAACTGTCGACGACCTGGCCATCGAGGAGCACGGTACACGCCCCGCAGGAGCCCCGATCGCAAACACGTTTCGGCCCCGTCACGCCCAGATCATTGCGCAAGAAATCGAGGAGGGTTGTGCTCGGTGGGGCAGAGGCGGACTTGCTGCCGCCATTCACGTTCAGGGTGATCTTGCCCGCTTCCGGACCCAACTCTTTCAGGTCAGCCGCAGCCCGTTCTTCTGCGAGGGCTTCTGCGGGCAATCGGGATATGCCGGCGGCCGCAGCCGCCACCCCCGCTCCCTGCAGGAAAGATCGGCGGGAAACGCCTTCTTTCGGCAGATTGTCCTCTGGGTGATCTTGCATGGTCGTTGGTCTCCCTTCGTCTCCGGCTGTTGGAAACTTCGCTTCGAATGCTAATCGGAGTGGAAGCCCTGTGAAATGACGCAGTTGCCAGTGAGGAGGGCCTGTGACCGGGCCTGGAGAAATCGACCCGCAGGTCGAGAGGAGGCCGAATGGGGGAGCAGCAAAAGAAAACGGGCCACAGGAAAACCTGCGGCCCGTATCAAATCTAAAACGATCTCAGAAGGTCGAGAGCGGATTAGTAGCGGGGCGGCCCTCCGGCGCCACGCTCGGGACGGGGGCGTGCTTCGCTGACGCGAACGCTGCGTCCACCCATATCGCTGCCATCGAGGTTGTCGATAGCGTTGGATGCGGAATCATCGTTGGCGAAGGTGACGAATCCGAAACCCTTGCTGCGACCCGTGTCACGGTCCTTGACCACGACTGCATCGGTGATTTCTCCACAAGACTCGAAGTGAGCACGAAGCTCAGCTTCATCCGCTGCCCAGGGGAGACCCCCGACAAATACACGATTACCCATTGTGCTCCCTAACCTCTCAAAAACCCCCGGGATTGCCGGGGAGACGACCTGGGGAGAGTCGGCCGCCTGTCAAACACGAAACCCGGCGAACCGGGAGGAAAACTTCCGGAACCGAACGGGAGAACCCGTACCGGCAGCCCGGAAAACAAAATGAACAAAGGAAGAAATGCGTGGGCACGAAAGGGGCGCACGGTCTGACACACTGCGGAACAAGAAAAAGCGCCTCGATCTTTCGCACGCACCCCGAAGGGTGCAAAGAAGGTCGGTGATCGCAGGAATGCCAACTTTGGCAAAGATTGCTCGCCGACGATCCTTCAGTCTCCCCTTTGGCAGGGAAAATGCAAGGAAAGGCAGGAAATACTCAGCGATTGAGCCATATCTCCAATGCTGAGCGGAGTTTGAGATCTTCTAACTGGGGCAGAATACGCCTCAGGAGGGCCCTGGCGGAGGGATGAGAGGATTGGGTCAGGGCCGCCAGCACCGAATCCCGGTTGGCGGAACTGTCCTTCCAGACCTGCTCGAGAAACTCCACAACCGCCTCACCGGGGAGCAGCGAAAGAGCCGCCAACTCCTGATCCGAGAGGTATCCCTTGGATACGAAGCTCTCAGTCATGTGATCGAGGAGCAGTTTCTCCGCGGATTCGTTCACGGTCTCGATGGAGTACACCGCCAACGCCAGAAACTCATCAACCGAGAAAAGATCGAGCAGGGGCCCTCGTTCAACACCCTGCCACTCCATTTCCCTTGCCCGGATAAAGAGGCGCAGCCACTCTTCGCCCGCCCCTTTGCAGGATGCCATGACCTGGGGCACCCAGTAGCTCATGACTCCTTCTGCAATCGGTTGCAGACCAGCAAAGGGCCCATCATCCGGAAGCGCCGCCAGGGCAGCCTCCAGTTTTTGCAGATCCTGAATCGCTGGATCTACTTCACCCAGGGACACCTGATCGATGATCGCCTGAAAAATCTGCGAATAACTGCCACTGACAAGAAGCTCTGCAAAGGTGAGAGGTGGAGTCTGCGACTCCGTAGCTGTCGTGTCTGCAGGAGGATCGTTGTTGACCGGGGCTTCGTCGGCAGAATCGGTCACCACCTCCACCTCGGTGGGGGCGGAGACAGGGGAACTGTCGTTAGCCACTGGAGGCTTCTCTGCCTGCAGTCGGGCAATCCTGCTCTCCAACTGCCGGCGCAGTGCCTGTTCCGACTGCAATCGGGCACGCAATTCGATGACCTCAGCCGGGGCTCCCTCGGGGACGATCCGGGGACTCGCTGGAGGTTCATCCCCGGAGAAGCGGAACTGGGCGAGCAGCACCCCGAAGAAGACGGCAAAGAGGTAGGAAAAGAGGCGCATACGCCAGTCCATGACACTCCATACAAGTGGAAACTTCGCTCACCGCTGACGGGCAACCGGAGTCCGACACTGGACGCATTCGGTGATTCTTCGTAAGTTGATCCGTGCGAGGTGAACACCACCTCTGATACGGATAAAATGCGGCCAATCCTGATGTTATCGCTCGATCAGGCCTGAACAACCGCAGTTCCGAGGCTCCCAAGCACTCCTGGAGCCCGACCGAGCGATATCGAGAGGTGCCCCGTGACCCTTTCCCAACGCAGACCTCTCCACTCCGGGCCCTATTTTGTCCTGTCCCTGATCTTCCTCCTTCTCCTCGGCGGACTCTCATACGCACCGGCTCTTGCAGCGTCGGGATCGACAACCCCGGCCGCTGAGACCTCCACCACCGCAGACCTTTTGACCGCCCTCGACGAAGCCGACATGGAAACACTGTCGAAGTCGACCCCCATCAGGATTCTGAAGACCCTCGGCAGAACCGCCCCCAAAGGCCGCCTCAAACCCGGGCAAACCACGCAGGTGGAATTCACCGCTGAAGATGGCCGTGACACCCGGGTTTCCATCTATGGACCCGCAGGTCGTCACCGCAGCTACGGATTGATCCTGATGCTCCACGGTTATGGCGGCAACGGTCGCTCAGCAGTGACCCGCAGCTACCAGAACTTTGCCAACAAGAATGGCTACATCATCGTCTCCCCGGATGCCCAGCGTCCGGCAAAGGGAAAATGGAACGAGGACCTTCCGGAACAGATTCTCGGGACACCTACCCAGCACTGGTGGTCCTACCGCTCCGACGGCTTTGTCAACGGACTCATCGATGACCTCTGCTGGAAGTACCCCATCGATCGCAATCGTGTCGTGCTCTCCGGCATGTCGATGGGGGGATTTGGAACCTGGAATCTGGGAAGCCGTTTCAGCGATCGCTTTTGTGCCCTCGCCCCGCTGGCCGGGGGACTGTGCATGAGAGATTACGAAACAGACGACCTCGACGAACGCTACAAACTGCTCCTCGGCAACCTGCGCTGGCTACCCTCCTACTTTGTCCATGGCAACACCGACAACCTCGTCCCCGTCGTTTTCTCGGAAATGATCGAAGAGGTCCTGCTCGAACGGGAGTTTGACCACGTCTACAAGGAGCTGGACGGCGTCGGCCACCAACTGGACCTTCGTGGGGGAGGCTCCATTCTTCCCGACATCCATCAGTGGCTGACCAAAAAACGCCGGGTCCTCGAGCCTGCCGAAATCGAACACCATGCCCTGAACACCGATCATGGCCGTCAACACTGGGTGCGCATCGACGAGTTTGAAGAGGACAAGAAGCCGGCGAAAGTCATCGCCAAAGTGGAAAAAGGCAACAGGATCACCGTCGACAGCGAAAATGTGAAATCCCTGACGATCTTTGTCAGCAACAAACTGTTGAAGGAAAAGAACAAGATCATCGTCGAGTGGAATGGCGAGGAAGCCCACGCGGAAAAGGTCAAGGAAACCCACGAAGCGCTGATCGAATCGTGGAAAAACCGCCGTGATCCATTCCTGCTTCATACAAGGATGATTCAGCTGGGCCAGTCGCAGTCGGATGAGGCGGACCCTGCAAACTGATCGTTATTCCAGACAGGGGTAGCCCAATAGCCTGACCGGCTTCTCTCCGTTTCTGACGAGAGCGCACTCCTGACGAAGAGTTGAATGACATGATGGGTACTGATCGAGGTTCACCGAATGTCTTCCCATTTTCTCTCACAACTCCGCGATGACTCCGCCCTCCAGCCGAAGAGATGGCTCTGGGTAGCCCACGACCAATTGCATCCGCAACTCAACCCCTGGGCCGGTGAATCCCCCGAAGAAACGGGGCTGATTTATATCGAGTCCAGGCAACGGGGGAACGCACGCCCCTATCACCGACAAAAGTTGGCCTTCCTGCTTTCAAACCTGCGTCACCGTGCACTCGAAAGCCAAAGTGAAGGACACCCGGTTCTCTACCTGTTCAGCGATGACGACTACGGAACAGTACTGGCCGAGACAGCCAAAGAGCTGGGGTCGATCCATGTGCTTCGATCACCGGAACGGGAAATCCGTGAGCAGCTGAAACCCGCCATCGCTGACGGACTTCTGCTGGAGCATGAACATGGTGGGTGGCTGACTACCCGGGAAGAGTTCATCGACAGTGTCGGTGAAACCCCTCCCTTCCGAATGGATGCCTTCTACCGCCACTTCCGCAAGGTTTCCGGGGTCCTGATGGAAGACGGCTCTCCTGAAGGGGGCAAGTACAGTCACGACGGTGACAACCGACAACCGTGGAAGGGAGACCCCCCCGCACCGGAGGACCCGATCTTTGATGTCGACTCCATCGACGAAGAGACCACTGCGATGGTGCTGGCAGAGTTTCCGCATCATCCGGGGAATGTCGATCTCTCCAGACTGCCCACCACCGCTGATCAGGCTAAAGAAGCCCTCGATTTTGCACGCTCGGTGATCCCCGAGTTCGGTCCCTATGAGGATGCTTTCAGTGAGCACTCGCGGGCCCTCTTTCACACCCGCCTTGCCAGCCTGTTACATCTGCACAGGATTCTTCCGGAAGAACTGCTTCAGGTCGCCATCGAAACCCCGGCACCGCTCAACAGCCGGGAAGGCCTGATCCGACAATTGATCTGGCGTGAATACATGCACCACATCCATGAAGTCACTGATGGTTTCCGCACTCTGGATGTTCCGCGATCCACCGCCCCCTGTCGGGATGCACGCTGGGGGGACTACAGCGGCAACAAAACCATTGGCAAAAGTGGGGGGCGGGAAAGACATCCGAACCGTCTTTCGCAAAAGCAACCGTTACCACCCGCCTTCTGGGGTCAGGAGAGTGGGCTGCGCTGTCTCGATGCAACGACCACCGCCGTCATGGAAGAGGGTTGGACCCATCACATTCCCCGACTGATGATCCTCGGCAACCTCGCCAGCCTTCTCGATATTCAGCCCCGTGAGCTGACCGACTGGTTCCACGTCGCTTTCATCGACGCCTACGACTGGGTCGTCGAAACCAATGTCCTGGGCATGGGCACCTTTGCTGTCGGTGAGTCGATGATGACGAAACCCTACATCTCGGGAACTCCCTACATTCAGAAGATGGGGGATCACTGCAAGGCGTGCTCCTTTCACCCGAAGAAGAACTGCCCCATCTCGTCACTGTACTGGGCGTACCTGGAGCGCCACGGAGAAGCCTTTGAGGGCAACGTCCGTATGGCGATGCCCCTCCGAACTTTGGCGAAACGCAGCGCTGAGCAAAAAAAAGCCGATGCAAAGACCTTCAAACAGGTTCTTTCGACCCTTCAGCGTGGAGAGATGCTCACTCCCGATTGATCCCGGCTACCGGGACCGATAGCCTCGACGATGAAGTCAGTCTTTCTGGAAAGTGGAACTGAAGCGATGATCGAAAAGATGAACTGGGTCGGGGAAATCAACGGCCACTTGGTGATCACCGATTCCGAGGGCAAGGAAACCACCATCGATCGCCCCGGGGATCTGGTCTCCCACCTGATGCAGGAAGAGTGTGCCTCAGAACTGCAAGCATCGATTCTGGTCCACGGCTACTGCCTGGCCACACAAGGTGTGCGGTTGCCCCATTTGGTCCGCCAGGTGTTGCGCAAGACCAGCGCCTTTATTCGCAGTGTCGACATGAACTCGATGCCGCTGTATCAGGCCACGGAACACTTTCACCAGTTCTTTGCCGATTGTTCCAGTGAAGGCGTCGAACTGCAGGAAGCGGTCCTTGCGGAGGTCCAGCGCTACTGCAGCGAAAAGGTTTCCTGAGGTCAGTCGAGGAAGATCACTTCTCCTGAAGCGATATCAAAGACGGCTCCCACGACCTGAAGTCCATCCGGCTCGACAAAGTTGAACTTCTTCACCTCGTCAACCGTCGCACGGACATGACAGGCCACCGCGTCGTTGATCACCTCAGTTCGCGCCGATCCGGATGATTGCAGGTAAGCCTCTTGAACATCCCTCAACCCCGGCTGAATCAACTGGCGAACCCTGTCCAGGAACGGGATTTCATCCGCCTCCGGATCGGAGAGGGCGAGCGTCGCCTTGACCGCTCCGCAGTCGCGGTGCCCCAATACCAGTACCAGTCTGGAACCGAGACCATCACAGCCGAAGAGGATGCTCTCGCGCATGTGTTCATCGATCACATGACCGGCAACTCTTTGAACAAAGAGCTGGCCACAACCCTGTTGGAAGATGACTTCGGGAGGAACACGGGAATCTGCGCAGGACAGGATGACGGTGTGGGGCTTTTGCGGAGGAACCTCTCCCGAGTCAGGAGTTTCGATCCTCACCGATTCACCATCACTCTGAATCGCTGCCACAAAGCCGGCGTTTCCCGACTTCAATCGCTCCATTGCATCCTGTGCAGAAATCATCGCTGGCCCCTCTCACCCGGCAGGATACCGAATGGCAGGGGCCTGCGCTTGTGATTCCCGAACTGCGACAGATCAGGAAGGAGGTGGCAACAGTGTCGTGCGTATCTTGCGCTGTTCACCGGCGCGCTCGAGGGTGACCTCGACTTCAACACCCGGTCGGTAACCTTCCATCAAGGAAAGGAACTCTCCCAAGGTGGGAGTCGGACGCCCATCGACAGCGACGATCATGTCCCGAACTTCACCTTCGAGGACACCTTCCACTCCCAGTGAAGCGAGAGGTTCATCCGCTTCGACGATGACGACCCCTTTGAAACGACTGGCACTGGTTCCGTTGTAGGGAACAAATCCGAGGATCGGTCGCTGCACCTCACCATGAAGGATCAGATCGGGAACGGTTCGCATCACCGTATCCACAGGGATGGCAAAAGAGATGCCAGCGTTGGCACCCGTCGGACTGTAGATCGCCGTGTTCACTCCGATCAATCGACCGGCGCTGTCGAGCAATGGCCCCCCGGAATTCCCTGGGTTCACCGCCGCATCCGTCTGGATCACATCGTGAATCGTCGTGTCTTGCAGGGACTGGATCTCTCGACCCAACGCACTGATCACTCCACGGCTGAGGGACTGGTCGAGACCAAAGGGATTGCCGATGGCATGGACACTCTGTCCAACCCGCAGATCTCCGCTGCTCCCCACCGGAATCAGATCGAGGCCCTCGGGAAGCTCCTCAATCCTGAGAACCGCCAGATCCTTCGCTCTGGAAAACCCGACGATGGTCGCGGGTGCCGTCGTGCCGTCACTGAAAGCGACGGTGACTCCGGCTGTGGCACGGGCAACAACATGATAGTTGGTGACCACATGGCCATCGAAATCCCAGATGAACCCGGTCCCGGTACCCGCTGTGCGCTCATAACCGGCACTATTGAAGAAGGACCCTACCGTCTGCTTGCTGCGTACGTTGACCACCGTGGGGGCGGCCTTCTCGAACAACTCGACCAGGCGGGCCTCTTCAGTGGTCAGGGCCCCTCTGGGGGTGACGGTTCGATCTTTCGTCGAAGCTTCCCCTCGCTCGACCGAAAAGGCCGCTGCAGACAAAAATGTCAGAATCAGTCCCAGGGAAAGAACTCTGAAACGAATACAGGGGGCGATGGACATGACGCCTTCCTCTCAAAGATTCCTGCCACAGATCAACAAAATCTCGACAGACACAACAAATCAGGTTGTCATGGTGCCATGAAACCTGAAAACCACGCATCGCCATCTACTCCAGACGACAAAAATGCGACCGGAGAACCGGCCGGGGGAGAACCGATCTCTCCGGTCAGGGCTGACTCAAAGCACCCCGCCTCCGGTGAACTCTCCGGTGAAATCTCCAATGGAAACCATCCGGCGCGCGCCGCCGGACTTTTCATCGCGATTGCGGGAATCTTGCTTTGGGCTGACTTATGGACGAAATCGGCGGCGTTCCGGTTCCTTGATGTCCGAATCTTTACCACACCGGAGGGAGTACCTGCGGTCACGCGGTCCGAAATCTACGAGATCTTCCCCGGCTTTGCCCTCGAAGCGGCTCTCAACCTGGGAGCCTTCAACGGCTGGTTTGCATGGGCGCCCGGCATGCTCATCGGGGTTTCTCTACTCGCTCTTCCCGTCTGTTTTTATATCGCCACCTTCCGCTCTGATGGTCGGCTGATGGTGACCGCCCTCGGATTGATCGCTTCCGGTGCCGCCGGCAATCTTTATGACCGGGCTCTCATCGGCGGCGTTCGCGACTTCATCCGCTGGTCGATTCAATGGGGAGAAAAGGAATACGTCTGGCCCAACTTCAATATTGCGGACAGCGCCATCGTCTGCGGGGTTGCACTTATTCTCTGGATGGAATGGAGGAGGCCCGCCGAGTTGCCCGCCAACCCTCCAGAAGCAAAATCATCAGCGGCAAGCTGAAGACCCAATAACCGGTTGTCGCCGGAAATTCCCAGACCCCTTCTCCGCGCCAACGATCGAGCACTCCATAGTTGAAGAGCACGGTGACAGTCAGCAGAAGCGATCCTGTCGATGGGCTGATCACGACCGGAAGCAACAACCACAGGGCGTACCACGGGTGCAGTGTCGGGCTGAGCAACAGGAATCCCAGCATCAGGATGCGTGTTGCCTGCCAGGTTTCCAGGTTTCGGACCCACCAGGCCAGCACCCACCAGGACGCCACCATGAAAACTCGCAAAACCCGGGTCGCCGGGTCGGTGGCGTCATGGACATCCGCACCAATCAAAAACCCCAGAACCTCAAAGAGCCAACCTCCTGAATACCAGGTCCCGGCGTAGGCTCCGAGACCCTCGGTGACCGGGGTATCCCAGACAGGAATTGAAAGCAGGGTGATGGCGATCAAAAGGCCAACAAATATCAGCGCCGCATGCGCTCCCAGTTTCTTCAGCAGATGAAAGAAAAGGCCCGCAGGGACGAGCAGGGTGGCTGTCGCCATCGACAACAGGGCCGCTGACCATCGCGCGCGTTTCAGCTCGATGAACATCAGGGCTGTTGCCAGAAACAGCAGCGCCAAAAGATGAACGTGCCCCCCGATGGCACTCTCCAGAATCGGCAACGGATGCCAGCACCAGTAAAGGCTGCGCCGCGGATCGAGGCTCTTCCTGTTCAACCAGAACATCAGCAACCCACCGATGGCCAGATCCACAAGAACCATCGCCCACCTCCAGCTCTCTGCGCTCTGTGCAAAGAAGCGGAAAGCTCCCTGGGCGACAGGGGGATAGACGGTGGGGATCTGCGGATGATTGATGCGTTCCCTCACCTGTTGCCAATTTTCCGAGGTGGCGATCACATCCAGTGAAGGATCTGCAGGAGGCACACCGTAAGGGGAGAGGCCTTGCCGCTGCACTTCCCCATCCCACAGATAGCGCCAGAGGTCATCACTGAGGAGGGGGTCTGTCGTCAGCAACAACCCCCGGACGATTGCCGCTCCCAATAAAATGACGGTCAGCGCCTGTGCCTTCGGAACTCTTTGGAACCAGAGGTGACCCACCGCCATCCACACCGCCAGGGCCACCGCCGCATAAATATGGGGACTGAGTGGTGCACGGGGATCGAGATCGGCGATGGTCTCGCCCCAGAATCCCCAGCTGAAAACAAACAGCAGCAACAGGGAAAGCGATCCAAACCACACCCTGGGGAATCGCTTCACCTTCAGACCTCGATCCACAGGTCGCCCGATTCCCGAACCTCAACAACTGCACCAGCGGGAATCCACGAGAAGGTGGTCCAGCCCTCGATCAGAAGGGGACCATTCCTGCGCTCCCCTTTGGCAAGAGATCCCTGACCGATGCGGGGGATCTGCTGGAAACCTTCCCGGGAGTTGAGATAAACACGGGACTCGACCGCCTCCATCCGCTTCTCTTCCATCGTCCCACAGGAATCCCCGACAGGAGCGGTTACCGAGACGCGAAGCGCGACCCCCTCGATCTCCCGATCCGCCATTCGATAACCGAACTGCTCTTCATATCTTTGGCGAAACTCTTCCGCAGGATGGTCACTCCATTCGATTTCAAGATCATGGGATTGCCCCTGATGCCGCGCTCTCAGAAACCTCTCGATGATCAAGTTGTCTCTGGCAACCCCCGGCATCCTTGACACCGCCTGCTCCTCCAGTCGCTGTGCCAACGCGTCCAGCTCGTCATCCCGTTCTTCGGGCAATCTCTTCAACAGAACGGCTTCAGCAGATTCAGTCCAGGGTGATTGCAACAAACCCCATGCGCTGAAGCATCCCGCCCCTGCGGGAATTCTCACCCGGGGGATACCACAGGAACGTGCCAACTCGACAGCGTGAAGAGCCCCGGCTCCACCGAAGCAGACCAGTGTTGCCTCTCCCGGGTCTTGCCCCCGCTCGGAGGAAACCTTGCGCAAGGCTCGTTCCATCTCATGGTTGGAGACCTCGATGATCCCCAGCGCCATTTTTTCCACACTCCAGTCCAACTGTCTCGCCAAACGCATCAACGCCTGCCGGGAAGCCTCGACATCGATGGTCGTTTCTTCGCCAAGGCGGGCATCCTGAGGCAAACGTCCAAGGACCACGTGGGCATCTGTCACTGTCGCATCTTCTCCACCACGACCATAAGCCGCAGGTCCGGGATCCGCACCTGCACTGTGAGGGCCCACCCGCAGGGCACCTCCGGCATCGATCCAGGAGATGGAGCCGCCTCCGGCACCCACGGTATGGATGTCGATCATCGGCACCGCGATGGGGACACCATCCACCAGCGTATTCCGCTGTCGGAAATGTCGGGAGTCGCCACCGACCAGACTGACATCGGTGCTCGTTCCACCCATGTCAAAGGTGATCGCCACACTTCCATCGCCACTTTGTTGAGCTGCCACCACTCCGCCCGCCGGACCGGAGAGCACCGTCTTCACCGGCTCACTGGCCAATGCGGACCAGGGTCTGGCCGAACCGGCGGAATCCATCACCCTCAACTGTGCCGGGCTCAATCCCTGGGCCAGATTCTGCAGGTACCCCTGCATCACCGGAGCCAGAACCGCTGCTGCTGTTGCGGTACTGAAGCGTTCCCACTCCCTCGGCTCTGCCGCCACCTGATGCGAGAGGATCACCGGCAGTTCCAGATCTTCCAGAAGCTGCTGGATCAATTCTTCATCGGAACCATCCTCGGTGCTGTGAAGAAAGCCGACGGCAATCGCCTCCAGCTCATTCTCCAAAACCCAACGACGGAGTTGGGACAACTCATCCAGATCCGCTTCAGCAATGCTGACGCCACCAGGCCCCCTGCGCAGACCGAGGCCAAATCGATCCTCCGGCGCAATCAACGGTGTCGTCGCGACAGGTTCCAGATCGTGGAGTTGCGGCCGGTTCTGACGTCCAAGCTGAAGGAGATCCTCGAACCCACTGTGGGTGACCAATCCTGCCCGCGCATGTTTTCTCTCCAACAGTGCGTTGGTCGCCACCGTCGTCCCATGAACGACCTCATTTGCGGTCAGATCATTCAGGGCCTGAAGAATCGCGCGAGCCGGATCATCCGGGGTGGAGGGGACCTTCTTGAGACGCACCCCGTTCCCATCGGAGATGACGATGTCCGTAAAGGTGCCTCCACTGTCGATCCCGATTCTCAAGAACTTCTCCAGACTTGCAGCCCCTGTTGCCAATGTGTTGAAACCCTTTGCACTAATTCAGGGGCTCATGCAGGATGATGGAGGGAAGGACCGCTCCATGAAAGACAGCAGAGGCAAATGGTTTTCGGTG
>JAAXJX010000043.1:0-16921 GCA_012269595.1 Planctomycetia bacterium
CACAAAAACCGAGCACCGAACGCAAACGCAGAGACCGCTCCAACCCCCGCCCCCGGCGGGAGAAGAACTAGGCCTTGTAACGCTTGCGCAACTTGGCCTGGGGAATGCCGGCACGTTCGCGGTATTTGCTGACGGTGCGGCGGGCGATCTTGACGCCCTGGGTGGCCAGCTTCTTGGCGAGTTGGGTGTCGCTCAGCGGGTAGGAGGGATCTTCCGCATCGATGATGTCACGGATCGCTTCACAGATGCTTTCGCGGCTTTCGACGCCACCATCCTCACGCTCCACTCCACCGGTGAAGAGACGACGCAGCTCGATGACCCCGTGGGGTGTCTGCATGTACTTGCCATTGGCGGAACGGCTGACGGTGGAAATGTGCACGCCGGTGGCATCCGCCACTTCCTGCATCGTCAGCGCCTGAATCCGCGAAGGACCATGACGGAAGAAATCTTCCTGACGCTCGATCACCGCCTGGGCGATATCGAGGAGGGTGCGGCGACGCAGTTCCACCGAGTGGATCAGGGCGCGGGCACTCTCGACACGGGTCTTGATGTACTCCTCGACCTCCGGCTTCAGCTGCGGCTCCTCCAGCATGGCGGAACAGGCAGATGAGATGCGCAGGTCGGGCAGACGATCGCTGGCGAGACGGGCGACAAACTTTTCACCGACTTCATCGACGGCGATCTCCGGCACGATTCCGTGGTGACCGCGATCGGCGAAAGCGGATCCGGGGGCCGGATCGAGCTGACGGATGACATCGCACGCTTCCTGAACTTCTTCCATGGAAACGCTGAGTTTTTCCGCCATCTTCGGCAAGGCATTGGCGAGCAGATCATCGAGACACTCCTCGATGATGCGGTACTCGGTGCTGCCGACGACACTGTTCAATTGCAACAGCAGGCAATCGGAGAGATCCATGGCACCGATCCCCGGGGGATCGAGGCGACGCACTACCTCAAGGGCGCGGGCCAGTACCGGCTCCGACTTGTTGGTGCAGCGGGCGAGATCGGCCACATCGCCGATGAACCAGCCACGGTCATCGAGATTGGCGCAGACGATTTCACACGCCTGACGCAGGGCCGGATCGAGTTCAAGCATCTGCAACTGACGCACCAGGAACGCCTCGAGGGACTCGGGGCGATCGACGGTGTTCATCAGTGCTTCATGTTTGGCGTCGGAGGCTTCCGAAGAACCGACCTGACGACGCTCGCCGGTAACCGGGCGCTCCCAGTTGTCGACGATGTCCATCAGGCGACGGGTTTCATCGTCGACCTTTTCAGAGGTGTTTTCGGTGGGAGTGTCGGCGGTGAAGGTCGGCTTCTCGACCAGTTCCAGGGCCGGGTTCTCGGTGAACTCCTTCTGGATACGCGCTTCCAGATCGGTCACCCCGAGCTGGAGGATGTCCATCGACAGGATGAGTTGCGGAGTAAGTGTCTGCTGCTGTTCAAGTCGGCCTGAAATGTGAAGACGCACACGTCCCCCTCTCCGATCCGACGGGCGGATCGCTGGTTCAGAAAAACCTTGCGAGAGACGTGGTGTGGGCGAAGAGGCCGCAGGGCCTCCCCTCGCATCCGAATTGTTTGCGGGGCAGCCGGTCGGGCTAGAGCGCGGTCGCGCCCATCGGATTCCCTGTGGCGGGATCGATAAAGACGCGATCGAGCGGGCGCTCGACGTACAGGTTGCCATCATCCGGCGCAAAGAAGATCCGCTGTCCTGAAGCGAGGGCCTCCACAAGCTGCTGGTGCATGCGCGGGCGTTCTCTCTTCAGTTGTCCCGAGAGCACGAGACGGCGAGCTTCATACGAAAAATCGTAGGCGTGATCGACGTCGTGCACCGGAAACTCCATCCCAGGGGGCTTCCGCCCCTGCAGATTTCTTTGTCCGGCGGGCCCAGGGTGATCAGGCGGGCATGGCGTTTGCCACAAAAGCCCGTTTTGCCTGAAACACTTCAGACCCGCTGAAGACTACCTTTCTCCCGCCGGGAGCGTCAAACCGGGCGGGGGTCCTCTCCGTGAATCAGGAAAATCTTGCCGTCACCGATACGGCCGGTGCGGCCCTCCTTCATCACCGTCATCATGGCTTCCTCAGCGAATTCCGGCTCCACGAGCAGTTCGAGACGAATCTTCGGCAGGAAATCCATGCCGACATCATCGCCGGAATAACTCTCCAAATGATCTTTCTGCATGCCGTATCCGCGCACCTCCTGGGCGGTCACCTGCACAATTCCGGAACATCCCCGCAGGGCTTCCCGGGTCTGTGGCAATCGGTAGGGGCGGATGATGGCAACGATGCGATTCATGGGGTGGTCGATTCTCCCCCACTGATCTCTTGCCAGAGATCCTGCTCCTCGAGCAGCTTTTTCAACTCCATGGGAGGGGCATCCACCCGAAAGGAGATATCACGATCGCGGGCCTCACGGGCGAGGGCGACGATTCCCAGGGCTCCGGTCAGATCGACATCGGTCAGAGAAGCGAGACGCATCTCCAGGTTGCGGGCCTCACCGATGGCTTCAAAGCCGACGTGTGCCAACTGTTCGACATTGCCCGCATCGAGGACACCGCGGATCTCGATGATCTGCAGTTCACTGTCCCCGGATCGGTCCACCACCAAATCGGTTCCCATCAACGTTACTCCCGTCTTGCGACCACCAGTGTGATGTCATCGGTCGGTTCGGCTCCGGCCACATGGGCTTCCAGATCGGCGAGCACTCCGTCGACGATGGACTGGGGGTCCGCCGTATTCAAATTTTGCAGCACCCGGGCAAAAGCCTCGAGGCCATATTCTACCCCACCGTCGTTCATCGCTTCCACGATTCCATCGGTATACAGGATCAGGGCATCTCCCCGCTCCAGCTGGACGTCGCTGACTTCCAGAGTCTGATCAAAGACAGCACCCCCATCGATCCCGAGGGCGATGCCGCCGGGCTGGAACTGCTCGACGCGGCCACTGGCACGGAGGATCAGCGGCGGATTGTGTCCCGCCCTGGCAATCCGTACCCGGCCGCGATCGGCGACGATCTCCGCCCACGCCAGCGTCACAAACATGCCATCGGTCATGTCTTTGGCGAGACTGGCGTTGATGCTCTCCAGCATCGAGCGGGTATCGGGGTGAATCCGTGCCGCCATGCGCACCAGACTGCGGGTCATCGTCATCACCAGACTGCCAGAGAGACCTTTGCCGGAAACGTCTGCAACGACGATGCCCGCCCGATCACCGGCGAGGGAAACCACATCGTAGTAATCTCCCCCGACCTCCTTGGCAGATTGATAGTAGTGGGCAATCTCGATGCCGGAGATCTCCGGCAACTCCCTGGGCAACAGGGCGTTCTGGATGCCGCTGGCGATATTGAGATCCCGGGCCACCGCCTGCGCCTGCATCTCCTGCTCGCGCGCCTCGGCGAGGAAGCGGGTCATACGATTGAAGGAGGAGGCCAGGGCTCCCAGTTCATCGGTGGTGCGCACCTGGGACTGATGATCCAGATTACCGCGGGCGATCTGGGTCATGTCTTCGCGCAACATGCGCACCGGTCGCGTCAGCAAAAAGCCGACGAGCAACACCAGCGGGATGCCGATCAGCAGAGCCGACCACACCAGCATGTTGGTGGAGTCTTCCAGTTCTTCTTCCAGGGATGCGAGGGCACGGGCACTGAGAAACAGCTGCACCGATCCGGCACCATTGGGCAGTTTCTTTTCAAAGGAACGGATCGGTACCGATCCATCGGATCCACTGACCTGCCCCTCCTGAATGACCACTCCATCATCGGAGCCGGCATTGAGGTTGGCTTCCTTGAGACTCATCTTGAGTCGATCACCACCCCGGGCACTGGAAATCAGACGGGTCCCGCTGCCATCGAGGACCAGCAGATCCAGCACCGGTGTCTTGCCACCCTCCTGAAGAAATCCGGCGAGACGGGCATCCAGATCCGATTGGGCCGCTGCCCGCTCCTCCACCGGCATTTCGGTACGGGTCCAGAATGGATCGACAAAGGTATGGGCAAGTTTGACCAGCTCGAGACCATTCTGCTGAAGCAGCCGTGTGGTCGAGTCGAGGGATGATTGGGTCAGGGAACTGGAAACACCGATGACAAAGGCGAGCAGAATCAGACCCGAGACCACCCCGTACTTGACGGAGATGGGAAAGATCTGCCGCGGGGGCCTCTCACCGGAGCGTCCACCCCGGCCTCGATTCTTTGCGGATGTCAGGGCCAATCTGCCTCCAGATCCGGCGAGAAAAGGGACGGTGACTTGCCGCCGGGGGATCACCCCCATACCGTAAATTCTATTGGGGTCCCATCCCACCTCTGTTTTGCCAAACCTGCACTCTTTTGTGCACCGACATGGAGCCCCGTTGAGCAGTCCCGGATTCGAAAAAGACCCCCGAACCATCTGGTTGCTGGCGATCTGCCGCTTCGGTGAGGCCGTGGCGGTGGGGATGCTCATCCCCGCACTGCCGCTGTTTCTGGGTGGGCTGACCACCCCGGGAGTCGATGGACTGACCGCACGGATTGCCGAGTGGTTCCCAGGGTTTGCCGAAACCTTCCCTGAGCTGGTCAATCCCAGTCAGGAATTGCTGACGGCGCTGCTCTTCAGCATCACCGGCCTGGCGATGGCCGGGGTACAGATCGTCTCCGGTCGCATCTCTGATCGCTTCGATACTCGCAAGAGCCTCATCGTTCTCGGCATGTTTTTCGGAGCGTTCTGTTCCTATGCGCTGCATTACGTCGACAGTTACTACCAGCTGGTCTTTGTGCGCATCCTTCAGGGCACCTTCCTCGGGGCCACCTTCCCGCCGATGATGGCAATCATCGCCCGCAATGCCCCGGACAATGCCGGCGGCAAGGTGATCGGGACCTATTCGACGATTCGCCTCCTCGGCTTTGGCATCGGTCCGGTTCTCGGCGGCTTTGTCGGGGATATGGGTGGTTACGACCTGGTCTTCATCGTTTCCGGATCGCTGCTGTTGACCAGCGTGCTGCTGGTTTCGATTCGCATTCACGATCCGAAGGAATTCCCTGGAGAGATCCGTAAAGAGAAGAAGGATCGCCCCCCGGTGGAACCGGTTTTCCGCCTGCTGGCACTGAGCATCTTTGTCATGATGGTCGGCATCAGTGCGGTGATCTCCCTCTTCCCCTTCTATGAGCGCGAGTTTGCCGCCACCCAATCGGAGTTGGGGATGATGTTTGCCATCTTTGTCGGCAGTCGCTGTCTCTTTCAGTATCCCAGTGGCTGGATCGGCGATCACCTCGACAAGAAGTGGCTGTTGATGTTTGGACTGGCAGCATTTGTACCACTGGTGGCGATGCAGGCCCACGTCGAAAACCTGACCGCCCTCACATGGATCCGTGCCGGACTCGGTGTGGTGTCGGCGGCGATCAGTACTTCTGTGGGCGGGATCAGTGCCGAACGCAGTCTTCCCGGCAATCGGGCGCGGACGATGGGACTGAACACCATGTCCTTCAGTCTCGGCACTGCTGTGGGACCGAGCCTGACCGGGTTCATCGATACCCAGAGCACCGCCTTTGCCATCCCGGCAGTGGCTGGTGGCTTGCTGTTTTTGACGTTGGGTTTGCTGCTGCCATCGGATCGGCGCTTTAAGGCGTTACAGGATTCATCCGGACCAACCGCGGCTGCAGCCTAGAAGCGGGTCAGCCATTCTCCGGGCAACTGAGCGATGCCGAGCAAAACGGCCGCCGCGAGAATTCCCGCCGCCACATCATCCAGCAATACGCCCCACCCGGCCGGTTTTTCCTCCAGCTTGCGGATTCCAAAGGGCTTGAGGATGTCGAAGAGACGGAAGAGCAAAAAAGCGAGGATCCACGGCGTCCACGTTTGCGGCAGCCACGGCAACACGGAGAGTGCGGCGTACTGCCCTGCGGCTTCATCGATGACGACCGCACCCGGATCCTTGCGGCCGAAGATCTCCTGAATGCGATCCCCGGGAAGGACACACCCCGCCATCGACAGCAGAGTCAGAAGAGGAAAGAGCCACGGCTGGAATGTTTCGGGCAGTTGAAACCACAACACTGCACCCACAGCCAGAGATGCCATCGAACCGGCGGTTCCCGGAGCCACGGGAAAGTAACCACTGCCAAAGAAGGTCAGGATGATGCGATCGCTGCGGGCGGACACTCAGGTCACCTTGTCTGAATCTTTGCTGTTGCGTACCCCGGCCACCAGATAATCCATGCCGGACCAGAGGGTCGTCACCAGGGTGCCCCAGAAGAGTGGCTCCGTCAGTTTCTCGAGGAGGCCGAAGAGGGTTTTCCAGATGGACTCGTCACTCATCCCGGCGACGAAGTCGCGATTGCCCTCCACCAGCATCACCGCCGGAATCAGGATCGACTGCAGAATCATCTTCAGCTTGCCACCGATGCTGGGCGCCACCTCCTGGCCCTGGGATTCAAAATAGGATTTGAGTCCACTGACCACAAACTCGCGGGTGACGACGATGACGACAAACCACGGCTTGATCAGATCGGGGGCAAACTTCACCAGATAGATGAGGCTGCCACAGATGACGATCTTGTCGACGAAGGTATCCGCAAGGCGACCAAAGGCGGTGACCATCTTCCACTTGCGCGCCAGGTACCCATCGACGGCGTCGGTGGCGACACAGAGAATGAAGGCGACGGTGGCGATGTTGAGGGCCAGATGGCGATCGCCGATGCCCCAACCCTGCAACTCGAGGGTGAGCATGGCAAAGAGCAGCACGGCGATGCCCAGCCGACTGATGGTGATCAGATTCGGCAGGTTCTTCCAGTCACCGGATGAGTTCGTGGCTGGCTGGTTCATCCCTCTCCCTGCACGCTTCAGGAACGGATCGGTTCGGCGATCAGGTCGTAGTCATCCATCTCGGTGATGCGACAGCGGACCAGTTCACCCTGCTCTCCCGCTTCTTTCGGAACGCGGATGATGGAGTCTATCTCCGGAGCCTCGGCAAAGGAACGCCCCAGCCACTGACCTGTTTCAGGGCACTCTTCATCGAGGAGGACATCGGTTTCACTGCCGACCCGCTCGCGGTTCCAGTCGAAGGCGACCTTCTGCTGCACCAGATACAGTTCTTCCCGGCGCTTCTCCTGCTCTTCCGCATCGATACGGCCGGGCAGTTTTTCTGCGGGAGTGCCTTCTTCAGGCGACCAGGTAAAGACGCCGACCCGCTCCAGCTGGAACTCCTCGACGAAGTCGATCAGCTTCTGGAACATCTCGCGGGTCTCACCCGGGAAACCGACGATGAAGGTCGTACGCAGAACCAGATTCGGAATGCGGTCGCGCATCTTGCGGAACAGTTCGACCGTATCCTTCTCGCCCATGCGACGGCCCATGCGCTTGAGCATGGTGTCGTCGATGTGCTGGATCGGCATGTCGATGTAGGGGATCACCCGTCCGAGGCGGGCGACCGCATCGATCATTTCGTCGGAGAATTTGTAGGGGTAGGTGTAGAGCAGGCGGATCCATTCGAGACCCTCGACCTGATCGAGCTGCTCCATGATCTGCGGCAACAGGAACTCACCGTCGATGTCGCTGCCGTAGGAGGTCAGATCCTGGCTGATCAGATTGATCTCGCGGGCTCCGTTGGCAACCAGCTCTTTCGCTTCCTGCACGACCATCTCCGGCGGCTTCGAACGGAAGCGACCGCGGAAACTGGGAATCGAACAGAAGGTGCACGGGTTGTCACAGCCCTCGGAGATCTTCAGGTAAGCACTGTGGGATGGGGTCAGGCGCAGGCGTGAATCTTCCGAATACGCCGGGTGGGTACTGTCTCCCACATGAACCCGCTCCGCCGCCCTCGCCTCGCGCACCTCCGCCATCAGACCGTTGAGGATCTCCGGCATCTTCGGGTACTCGGACATGCCGACGATGGCATCGATCTCGGGGATCTCCTTGGCGAGTTCCTCCGGGTAACGCTGGCCGAGACAGCCGGCGACGACCACGCGCTTGGCCGGGTCATCCTCCTTGAGACGCACCAGATCGAGGATAGCGTTGACCGATTCCTCCTTGGCGCTTTCGATGAATCCACAGGTATTGACCATCAGAATGTCAGAGGTCTCCGGCTGCTGGGATACCACAAAGCCCTCAGCCCCGAGCCGCCCGAGGATCACCTCGGAATCGACCAGGTTCTTGGGACAGCCCAAACTGACCATGTGGATGGCGACCGGATTCACGGGTGGCCTGACCTTTCTGCGAGACGACGTCACCTGTTCATGGTCGCATTCTAGCATCTGCCATCAAAAGGACCATGCTACCGGGGCTTTCCCCGGCAACTTTCACCCCTGAGAATGGGCGGAACACCTTTGGAAAGGCACCCATGGCACTTCAGGGAACCCTGCGGGAATTGACGGAAATGGCCCTCGCCAGCATTCAGCGGCCTTACCCCTTCTATCACGGGCAGGTTTACACCAGCACCGCCGACGTGAACATTCCAGGAGAGCTGACCCCGGTCTTCAACGGCGCCTTCGACTGGCACTCGGCGGTGCACGGGCACTGGACACTCGTCAGGGCGTTGCATGTGGATCCGGATCGATCGGAACTGGGCGAAGATCATGCGGCACAGATGGAGCAGGCACTGGATCAATCGCTGAATGCGGAAGATCTCGCCCGCGAGGTCGCCTATGCCGAATCCCATCCCGGATTTGAAGTGCCCTATGGTCGGGCGTGGCTGCTGACGCTGTGTGCCGAACTGCGAAAGATGCAGCACCCGCTGATGGATCGTCTCGAAGATCTGGAGAGTGAAGCTCAGGGGGCCATCATCCGCTGGTGCAAGAAACTGCACCGACCGGTGCGCTCCGGGCAACATGACCAGTCGATGTATTCACTGGGCCACTTCTTCGATTGGGCCACCGTCGCTGGCGACACCACCAGCACCGATCGCATCCGTGAAATCGCCCTGCGTCACCATGCGGAAGACCAACATCTCCCCTGGCATCTGGAACCATCCAATCACGACTTCCTGTCACCCACTCTGGAAACAGTAGATCTTCTGCGAAGGGTGATGTCTCCCGCCGACCTGAAAACCTGGCTGCAGCAGGCGGCCCCGGCACTGCTCGACGGCAGCTGGCCGACGGAACCGGTGACCTGTCCCGATCCCACCGACGGAAAACTCGCCCATCTGGATGGTCTCAATCTGTCACGGGCCCGGGCACTGCAGGCCATCGCTCTGCATTTCCAAACCGAAGAACCTGATCTTCACGACACGCTCAATCAACAGTCCGCAATCCATAGGCAGGCTGGGCTCCAGGGGATTCACCCGGAGCATTACGCCGGCAGTCACTGGCTGGCTTCCTTTGCCTTGGAAGTGGTGCACCCACGGAACGTCTGATGGGGTCAGGGTGAGAGAGCATTTGCATAAAAGAAAAGATCCCTCCCGAATCTCGGGAGGGACCTTTTTTTGATCTTTGCGCCTGGGCAGCAACCACAAGACGATCGATCAGGGGCAGGGAGATCCGATGCACTCTGCCAAGGGGTCCGAGGTGGCGTCCGGCATGCAACGATCCTCTAACATGAATCCTCCGCCGAAGAGTCCGCTGAGCAGGTTGACCGCATCCGCCAGATTGACGGAGCCGGAATCGTCCACATCGCAGGCGTCCGGGCAGGTGGTGTCGAAGTTGCCGACGTAAAGGTAGTCGAGCAGGTTGATGGCATCGGTCAGATTGCAGGAAGTATCCAGATTGACGTCTCCGCGCATCACTTCAGTCAGCGCAGGAGTTGGATCGGCGATGGTTACAATCGCCTCTCCGCAGGCATATCCCGCGCCGTTTCCTTCCACCATCCATGGGAGTGCGACCTCACCGGGGGTCATCCCTGCGACACAGGTCACCCTGAACATCTCGGTTCCGTAGATGGAGCTCTGGTAGGGGCCATTCACAAAGACCATGAAACCAAAGACCTCTGCCGGGTTTGTGAAGAGGTCACACGTACCGGGGGGAAGAGAGCCGTTCGCAGCGCTGTAGGCCGCGATCCCTGCTCCGGTTTCAGTCGCCAGGAATTGACAACTTGCCGGGGAAGGTGAATTGATCCCCCAAACGAAATCCACGATGGGATTCGGATTGTCCACAGAGACGACCAGCTCAAAAATTTCCCCGGGCTGAACAGTGACGTCAGCGATGGACATTCCAAAGCTGTTGGGGCACGCCCCTCCACCAGGAACAGGATTAGGAAACGGAACGTTTTGCGCCGAAGCGACCGGAGCAAAGAGGAAAGCCAGAGCCAACATGAGGAAGCCGAAGCTCACAGAAGTTTGAGAAGAACGCATGAAGCCTTCTTTCGAAAAAAGAGTCGGGTCGCAAGCAACGGTACTCAAAGTCGCCCTTTGAATCCAGAATAGAAATTGACCCTATTTCGGGCACTGGCCTCATTTGGGGCAAGGAGTCCGCTTTGCTGCCAGTGTGGGCTTAATGACTGTCAAAAATGTCATCATCATCGTCGTCATCAAAGGCCCCATCGATCATCCCGTCGATGATGGTCATGAACCATAACGGGTCCTCGATTCCCAGGGTGACCATGGGTTCGTCTTCCACACCGTCATACTGAAGACCGAATGAAAACCGGCTGTCACTCAAATACTGAATCCCCAGAACATAACCGCCATCCGGGGATCCAAACCCTCCCAGTGAATTGCGTTCTCCACCGAGGGCCACTCCCAAATGCGCTCCGATATTGTCGTTCAGTTTGCGGGTCACCCCCAGATGAAAGCCTCTGACGCTCTCTCTCGTACCGCTGACATCATCGTCGTAACGATAGGATCGGAAATCGGCGATCATGCCATATCCTTCTTTGGGATAGCCGGCCCAACCCAGTGAAAAGGAATTCTCACCGAGTCCGACATTTTGAATCACGCGAGTGGAATTGGCGCAGCCGGAAAGAAGCAATGCGATGGTCAATCCAACAAGACAATTAAACTTCCCATGAATCCCCATGAAGTTTCCCTCTCTGAATGAGCAGGCGGGCGATCTGCCTGTTCCCTCTGCGAAGGGATCAGGTTTGAATATTAAAATAATCGACAGGTACAAGGTCTGAAAGGGAAGGTTGAAAGATGTCAGCACTGATTTACCTGGCGTCGTATAACTATTACCCCAACATTCCCATCACCATCGGAGGCGTCGGTGCGAGCCTCATTCTGGTCTTTTTTCTGCGACATCTTCACTGGGGTTTGGCTCTTGCTTTGGGTGTTGTTTTCGGTGGGCTTCTCGGTGTTGGAGTCGGTTGGGCCGGAGATGGGGACATGGAAGATCTGGTTCAAATCGCCTTTGGTTTGATCGGAGCCGTTTCAACCGGAATCCTTTCCCTGATCGCAGCCCTGATGACCAGATCGTCCCGGCAGAATCAAAGGGATTGAGATAAAATGGGAAGTTCCGTTTGGTCTCATCACATGACCCCTCCCTGATTTCGCCTCTGAATTGGAATCGAGAATGCTGAATCGATTTCTCTCACTCTTTCGCAAGCAACGCCCAATGCGCTCATGGCAAGAATTCTTTTTTGTCACGGCTCTGGAAGAGCTGCACCTCCCAAGTGACACCATTGAGATCGATCATTTTCACGGTCGATGCTGGTCCGCCGAAACTGACTGGGTCCCTGTCATCTTTCCGGAAAAAGTCGTCTCGCTGACGGCCGCCCTCCCGAGAGAAAAAAGTACGAATTATTTCTTCCGGGGATTCGTCTCTTCAAATCGCCACTGGGTTCAGGAATATCCGGGGTGCGAGAGTTCCGATTACGGTCGCCAACAGAAAACCCGTTACCGCATCGACGAGAGTTACTATCGATCGATGGCTCAGGCCCGCTTCGGTCTCGCACCGGTGGGAGATTGCCCCTGGTCGTATCGCTTCTTCGAGGCAGTCATGTGCCATGCCCTGCCGGTGATCGGCAGGGATGATCACGATCTCTATGCCGGGGATTACCACACACTGCGTGATGGGGATGAGCACGTCTACGACGCCTCAGCGTGTGAGAGTAACTATCAGACTCTGATCCGCCGGCACACGTTGAGACACCTGCGCTGATTCATCCCTGACACCCGCCAAAGGTCAGCCCGTCTGGGAGGACATCTCTTCCCATTCCTCAAGGGTGATACGAACCTCCCGGGCTTTGGAACCGTTGTAGGCACTGAGGATGCCGTATTCACTCATCAGGTCCATCATGCGGGAAGCACGGGTGTAGCCAACGCCCAGCCTGCGTTGCAGCAGAGTGGTCGAACCGCGACCGGTCTCGATGACGATGCGCACCGCTTCGTCGAAGCGATCATCGTCTGCTCCGGGAACACCATCGCCGCCACCTTCCTGCTGTCCCTCGAGGAAGTTGTTGATCTCCTGAGAGAACTGGGGCTTCGCTTCCTTGCGCAGGTGCTTGACGATTTTGTTGATCTCCTTGTCGGAGACGTAGGTGCACTGGGCACGCTCGAGAGTGTCGGAGTTGGGCGGCTGATAGAGCATGTCTCCCATACCCAGCAGCTTCTCGCCGCCGATCTTGTCGAGAACGGTACGGGAATCGATTTTCGAAGCAACCTTGAAGCAGATACGCGATGGCAGGTTCGACTTGATCAGACCGGTAACCACGTCGACGGAAGGACGCTGGGTCGCCAGGATCAGGTGAATACCGACTGCGCGGGACTTCTGTGCCAGACGGATGATGGAGTTCTCCACTTCCTTGGAGCTGGTCATCATCAGATCGGCGAGCTCGTCGATCACGATGACCATGTAGGGAAGTTTCTTCGGTACTTCGTCCGCTTCCTCGTGGCTGACACCCTTTTCGATGAGGCGGTTGTAACGGTCTTCGTGTTCGAGATCGTTGAAACTCTTCAGATCCCTGACACCGACCTTGGAGAGCAGGTCGTAACGCTGGTCCATCTTGCGCACGAGCCACTCGAGGGCTGCCGGCGCTTTCTTCGGATCGGTGATCACCGGGTTCAGCAGATGGGGAATATCCTCGAAGGTGGAAAGCTCGACCATCTTCGGGTCCACCAGAATCAGTTTCAGTTCTTCCGGTGAACGGGTCATCAGCATCGAAGTGATGATGGTGTTGATACACACCGACTTTCCGGATCCGGTGGATCCGGCGATGAGCAGGTGCGGCATCTTGGTGAGATCGGCGACGATGGGTACTCCCGCTGCATCCTTGCCGAGAAGCAGGGGCAGGTTCAGTTCCGAATCGGCGAAGGCACGCGACTGAAGCAGCTCCTTGAGAACCACCGATTCCCGCTGCTTGTTGGGCACCTCGATGCCGACCGTTGACTTGCCAGGGATCGGTGCCACCACACGGACACTCAGCGCGGCCAACGCCATCGCCAGGTCGTCGGAATGACCGACGATCTTGCTGACCTTGACACCCGGCTCGAGGGTCAGCTCGTACTGGGTAATTACCGGACCCCGCTGAACGTCGCAGACCATCGATTCGATCTTGAAGGAGCGCAGTTTCTCCTCGATCTGGGTCGCCACGTGGTTCAGCTCCTCTTTGCCCTCCTCGTGGTCGACCGATTTGGGGTCTTCCAGGTAGGTCAAAGGCGGTGGAGAATAGGCCCCATCGAAGGTCAACTGCTCTTCGTAGGTGGTGACCGCCGGTTCAGACTGCTCGGGACCGAGGCGGATCGTCCGCGTGATGGGGACTTCCTCGACCTCTTCCTCTTCGTCCTCGTATTCTTCCTCGTCCTCGTACTCCTCTTCCTCCTCGTACTCTTCTTCTTCGTACTCGGCGTGAGGATCCTCGTCTTCGTCTTCCTCTTCGTACTCTTCTTCGTCTTCCTGCTCGTCTTCTTCTTCGTATTCTTCTTCTTCGTACTCGGCGTGAGGGTCTTCTTCCTCATACTCCTCGTACTCTTCTACTTCTTCTTCCTCAACGGGGTCGCCAAGCAACTGACCCCGCTCTTCAGCAGTGACTTCGGTGGAAGGTTTCGGTTTGGAAATTTTCTGCAGTGCTCCGCGAGTCGCTTCCCCAGCACTGCCCAAACCTCCCGCAACCTTGCGGGCAAGATCAGGTGTCTTGCCGCCGAGCTTCGCCATCACTCCGGCGATCATCATCAAACCGGTTCTCAGAAAGTGGGCGACCGGCATTCCGGTCATGAACATCAATCCGAGACTGAGTGAGAGGAATGCGAAGATGGTGGTTCCGGTGATGCCAAACGCATCGAAAGCCCAACGCCCCAGATACGCGCCGAGGATTCCGCCCCGGTACTCGATATCGGGAAGAAGGGGAATCTCCGTGAAGCGGTATTCGAGAGAGCAAACAGCCAGAAAGAAGATGGTCACACCCGCTGCACGGGCCCAGGCCTGATCGATGGGCTTGTTGAAGAGTCGGAAGCCGGCCCACACACCGATCCCCAAAGCGGCCAAAAATCCGGAGATCAAACCAAAGAGCGTGAAATGGGTGGTGGCAAAGAACTCGCCGATGAAACCACAGGCGTTCTCGGCACTCTTCCCGGTGGAAACCAGATACTGACTGTAAAGTGCGATCAGGAAGAAGGCGGTGAAGCAAACCACCAACATGGCGGTCGCCTCTTGAAAGAGAGTTCCCTCTCCCCCGGCCTTGTTACGACTTCGCTTGCTGCGACTCCGACTCATCATTCCCCATACTGGCACGGTGACCGCGGCGAAGCGCCACCTGAGTGCCGATAAACTCGACCATTCTGGCCGCCAACATCTCCTTGGAGATGCCCGGCAAATGGACGGAAGGCTGCCCGGGCTCGATCCAGGTGTAGTCCCCCATGGCCACACCCAAGTTCCCTGGCGAGTTGCAAAGTACCAGATCCAGATTTTTCTTCACGGCCTTTCGCCGAGCTTCTTCCTCATCGGAATCCGCCTCAAGGGCAAAACCGACCAGAATCCGCGGTCCCATGGGGCCATCCCGCTCCTGAGAGCGATTCAGCAAAATGTCGGGATTTCGGACCAGCGTCAGATTCCAATCCCCCGGCTCCTTCTTTTTCTTGCCGGAGATCCGCTCCTCGGGACGGTAGTCACAGACCGCAGCGGTTGCCACCAGGGCATCCACCCTTGGCCACAGACGGGAGGTCACCTCTTCCAGATCGCAGGCACTGACGAAAGGATGGTGATGAACTCCTTCGGGAATCTCCGCTTCCACCGGGCCCAGAGCCAGATGAACTTCCCACCCGGCTTCGACCCCCTTGCGGGCCACTTCGATGCCCATGCGCCCACTGGAACCGTTGCTCAAAAAACGCACATCATCGATGGCTTCACGGGAAGGACCTGCGGTGACCAGGAGGACCGGAGGGTTCAAGAGAGTTCTTTCTGGCCAAGGATTCCGGTGACACAGGCATCGATGTCATCCAGATCTGCCAGTCGACCGGGACCAGTGGACCCGCAGGCCAGATGACCCACTCCCGGATCGACCACCGTCGCACCCCGATCACGCAGTAACTGTACATTGGCCTGCACGGCGGGGTTGCGCCACATGCGGTCATTCATTGCCGGGCAAATGACCAGAGGGCCTTCCCATGCAAGAGCCGTCAGGCACACGGCATCATCGCCAAACCCCTGAGCAAGCCGAGCGAGATGATCCGCACTGGCAGGAGCGATGACAAAAAGATCTGCGTCATCACCGGAACCGATGTGCTCCGGGCGCTCACCGGTGCCAAGCGGTTGCCAGATTTCAGTGGTCACCGGTTGGCGCGTCACCGCTTCAAAGGTCAGGGGCTGAACAAAACGACAGGCGGACGGTGTCATTCGAACGCGAACTTTTGCGCCCCGCTGGGTCCAGCGGGAAGCGAGATCTGCGGCCTTGTAGGCGGCGACTCCTCCGGTCACACCGAGGAGCAGAATCTTGTCATTCCAGTGGTCATCGTTCGACATGGTTGAATAAAGGCGGGTGAGGCGCATCCCCGACGCACCTCACCCGTTTTCCTACTCGCTGGTGGGATTGAGGAACTCGGAAAGCTCCTTGATCCGCTCTTCCTTGACCTTCTTGAGGTCGGATCCAAACACTTCGCGCTCTTCCTTGGAATCGCCTTCGCCGGAGAGTTTGCGGGCTTCGGAAAGGAAGTCCTTCTCCTTCTCTTCGAGCTCCGCCAGGACGACCTTGTCCTGAAGAATCTCCTGAATGACGATTTCCTGAAGATCGGTGGAGGTGGTCTCGATGAGCGGTCTGGCACCGCGCTTGAGTTCCACCATGCGCTTTTGCATGAGAGCGGTCAGCTGCAGCTTTCCACCCGTCTTTTCCACCAGCTGGTCCTCGATATCGACGTCCAGCATCATGTCCTCCATCCTTGGAGTGCTCCCTCAGGAGTGACTCCGCATATTTTTTTGTTACTGACCGACTCTGCGTTGCCACTCTTCCTCAAGGATACGAACCAATCGATCCGCAGCCTGCTCGAGGTCGTCGTTGACCACGCAGTGGTCATAATTGTTTTTCTGTTCCAACTCCGCCCGGGCATTTTCCAGGCGCAGTTCCATCTCTTCACTTGTTTCATCTCCACGATCGGCAAGGCGACGCTGCAACTCTTCCAGCCCCGGGGGCTCAAGGAAGACATGCAAGGCGTCGACATCCTGCTCTCGCAGAGTCTTCGCACCCTGGACATCGATCAGCAACAAAACCGCATGCGCCTGTTGCTGCTGTTTCTCGATATCCGCCCGCGGGCTGCCGTAGAGGTTGCCATGCACCTCTGCGTATTCGAGAAACCCTCCCTGGCCGATGCGCTCTTCAAACGCTTCCCGACTGAGGAAGTGGTAATCGACTCCGTCCTGCTCCCCATCCCTGGGTGAGCGGGTCGTTGCGGTGATCGCACGGACATAGTTGCCCCGCTCGATCACCTTCTCACTGATCGCCGTCTTTCCGACCCCGGAAGGTCCGGAGAGAACGACCAGAACACCTGAAGCCGGCAATGATCCCATCGACACGGCTCCCTCTCTCACTTTGCGCCCGAGTCTCGACTCGAGTCCCTATTCGATGTTTTGCGTCTGCTCTCGCAAACGGTCCACGTTCACTTTGAT
>JAAXJX010000043.1:17021-40437 GCA_012269595.1 Planctomycetia bacterium
GTCCCTATTCGATGTTTTGCGTCTGCTCTCGCAAACGGTCCACGTTCACTTTGATGCCGACCACTGTGTGGGCGAGATCATGTCGGGGAAGTTTGGAGGTCATCGTGTTGGCCTCGCGAAACATCTCCTGTGTCAGGAAGTCGAGTCTTCTGCCGACCCGGCCACCTTCGTTTACCACCTTGCGGTACTCGTCGACATGGCCCCGGAGTCGCGACAACTCCTCGGTGATGTCGGATCGCTCGGTCAGTACACCGACCTCGCGCACGAGATCCTTGGGGTCGATATCGCCGCCGGCGGAATCGACCAGTTGCTGGATCCGATCACTGTAGCGATCCCGGAGCCATTCCATCGCCTCGGGAAGGGCGTTCTCCACCTCATCCAGGGCTGTTTCTGTATCCTTCAGCAAACGGGAGAACTCCTGCCGAAGCCGCTCTCCTTCGCTCTCCTGCATCTGACGCAGATTTGCGATGGCCGCTTCGACCGCTTCCAACAACTGTTGGTCCGTCTCGTCGTTCGCTTCTGATCCGGAGGAAGAGGACGCCTCATGCAAGGCCACCACATCCATCAAACGGACCTCTTGTTCCGGTGCAACCTCGTCACGCAAACGACAAAGCTGCTCGTATCTTGCCGCAATCGCGTCGCCGTCGATCGGCGCCACTGCGGTGTTCATTTCTTCAACAAAAACCGAAAGGTGAATTGCACCCCTTTCGATTCTTTCGCGCAGACAGGCATCCACTTTGCCCTGCAAGGACGAGAAGCGATCCGGCAGGTGAAAGGAGGCTTTGAGATAGCGGTGATTGACCGACCTCAACTCCACCTTGACCCGCAGGTCATTCCCCTTCACGTCTCCGGATCCAAATCCGGTCATGCTGCGCAATGGAGAAGCCAAGGTCTTATCTCTGTCCCGCTCCACCGGCAGGGGTTGATCCCTCTGCAGGAGTGGTCTCTGTATCAGTGGCGGTGCCAGCCGCATCTTCTGCAGCGGCATCTGCTTCACCATCGGCCTCAGCGGGTGTGGTCTCGGCGGGAGTGGCCTCAGCGGCTTCTCCTTCTGCGGAGGTCTCTGCAGCATCGGTATTCTCCGTGGCGACAGGATCGACCACCTCGATGACAGCTCCGCCTTCACCGGCCACGTCACCTCCGAGTGCGTCACCGAGATCGGCACCGGCGGTCTCATCGGTGGTCAGCGCCGGGTTGGAAGGGTCATCCTGGAGCATCGATGAGGAACTTTCTTCCTTGGCGAGAATGCCAACTCCAAGACACAACGCAAAGAAGACCACAGCCAACAGGCGGGTCAACTTGGCGATGCCACTGGCCGGGCTGGTTCCCAGCATCTGATTGTCGCCGCCGAGTCCAAAGGCCCCGGAAAGGCCGGCCTGCTTGGGCTCCTGCAAGAGGATCGCCAGGCCCATCAACACCGAAACAAACCCGAGAAGAACGTAAAGAACCGAAATCAACACGGCTTCACCTCATTCAAAAAGTTTCCGGCTTGCGGTCACTTCGACACGCAAATCCGGCATCTACAATCCCCAGGAAGCTTTCCGCTTCCAGACTTGCTCCCCCGACAAGGGCACCATCGACATCGTCGAGACCCAAAAGGTCCGCGGCATTCTCTGCCTTGACGCTGCCGCCATACAGGATCGGAGTCGCTTGCGCGCCCTCTCCCTGAAGTTCGCAGAGCCGGTTTCTGAGAAACCCGTGAACCTCTGCTACCTGTTCCACTGTCGCCGTCACCCCCGTACCGATCGCCCAGACCGGTTCGTAAGCGACGACAGGAAACTCTCCCTCTTCACAAAGGGAAAGCCCCTTCTCCAACTGCTCGCTGACGATCTGGCGGGTCTCCCCGCTTTCTCGCTGCTCGAGCGTTTCACCGATGCACAGCACCGGTTTCAATTCATGATCCAGCGCCTGCCGAACACGGCGGGCGACACTGTTGTCGTCGACCCCGAAAAGGGTCCTGCGTTCCGAGTGGCCAACCAGACACCACTGCGCACCAAAGTCACGCACCAGCTCTGCACCGACTTCACCGGTAAACGCACCGGTGGTGCACTCTGAAACACACTGTGCACCCCAACCGACTGCTGCGGCCTCTTCAGCACATCCTGCAATCCAGCCCAGCCAGGGCATCGGTGGAAAGATCAGCACTTCCAGTTGCTGACGATCGACGTCGGAATGGTTGCGACGATCCTCAACCCCTCCGATGACTCCTCGCCAAAGCGACTCGCCAGCGGAACGTTTTGGATTGTGCTTCCAGTTCCCCGCAATGATGGTCGGTCTGATCAAATCTCTCCCGTGGGTCTTTGACCCGTCCCGGACAAACACTCCCACCGCCGGAAACACGACTCTTCAAACCGCATTCCGGGGTCGATTTCCCGAACTCACATCCTAGCCGGATCGAAGGGAAAGTGGAGCCAAACTGAAACCGGGCACAAGCAGATCAGAGTACCGCTCCTGCGAAAATGAGTCAACCTGTTGCCATTATTGGGTTTCCGTCATTTGGCAGGGGGCAGGAGGGGACGGATTTCGACCTCGCTGAGGACCGTCCCGGGAGGGGCCTCGAGCAGCTGGATCAGCACCGAAGCCACTTCCCCGGGATCGAGCGGATCTGTCACAGAAGCCTTCTCAGAGCCGATTTGAGCACTTTCAGCCGCAATTGACCCTGGGTGAATCAGGCTCACCCGAATCCCCTCACGGCGAAGTTCCGAGAAGATGGACCGGCACCAGCCCACGAGGGCATGCTTGGCGGCGGCATAGGCGGATCCCCCCGGGAGGGGCTGAATTCCTGAAATCGACGAGATCTGGACGATGGAGCCTGATTCCTGCTTCCGCAGCCAGGGCAGGGCTGCCTGCGTCGAATGGATCGCCGTCATCAGGTTTTGCCCGATCACCTGTGAAAATCGTTGCGCACTCATTTCAGCAAATGCCTCGAAGTGGACCTTGCCTGCGTTGTTGACGATGGCATCGAGCCTGCCCATGGAGGTGGCCAAAGCATCGATGGCCTCTTTGGCTTCCTGATCAGAAGTGAGATCGGCAGTGGCCATCTGAATTTCGGGATGCTCGCTGACGAGTGACTTGAGAGCCTCTCCGTCACGGGCGACGACCCCCACTCTCCATCCCGCTTGAGCCAAATCGATCGCCATGACACGGCCGAGACCGCGGCTGGCACCGGTGACGATCACACAGCGATCCTGATGTGAATTCGAACTCATCGAACAACTGCCTCTCCTGAGCGGGACGGGTGTCTTCCCTGAAAAGCCAAGCACAACGATGCCCCCCACCGCTGTCAAGGGTAAGATACTTTTCCTCGAGAGGAGTCCCGATGAGTTTTCCTTTTCCTTGCGGCTCACGCGCGGTGATCGGCGTCGTCCATCTTCCCGCCTTGCCTGGAAGTCCCGGGCACACCCTCTCCAGAAATGAGATCCTCGACCACGCCCTTGCCGATGCCCGAGCCCTCTTCGATGGTGGCGTATCAGGAATCATCGTTGAAAACTTTGGCGATGCTCCTTTCTTTTCCGATCAGGTCCCTCCCCACACGGTGGCGGACATGACTGCCGTAGTGCAGGCGATCACCGATTTGAACCGAAGTGTTCCTGTGGGTGTCAACGTCCTGCGCAACGATGCTTCTGCTGCGCTTGCCATCGCTGCCGCAAGCAACGGCTGCTTTATCCGCGTCAACATTCACACTTCAGCGATGCTCACAGATCAGGGCTGGATCGAAGGCAAGGCTCACCAAACCCTGCGTGAACGCAAGGCTCTTGGAGCAGAGGCCATTGCCATCGCCGCGGATGTTGGAGTCAAGCATGCCCTGCGTCCGGATGGTTTTGATCTCAGCCAGGCTGCAAAAGATGTGGCACTGCGCGGTCAGGCAGGAGCAGTCATCGTCACCGGTGCTGCGACCGGTGCTGCAGCAGACCTGCAGGAACTTCAGGTGGTCAGGGATGCGGTTCCCTCAACTCCCGTCCTCGTCGGATCCGGTGTCGACGAAAACAACATCGGCGCCATCCTCGATATTGCCGACGGAGTCATCGTTGGAACTTCCCTGAAAAAGGCGGGTGGCGTGAGCTCACCGGTGGATGTGGAACGGGTCAAGAGACTCGTGGATATAGCGCGATCCTGAAGGTCCTACTTGTTGGGAGCGGGAGCGTAATCGCCATCCGGAAGCTTGCTGGCCCAGCGGTAACGGGGATCCGTCAACAGGGCTGTCAGCCACGGATCCCTCTCGCGCATCAGGCTGGGAGTATTCAGTTGCCACTCATCGGCGATCTGACGGCCCCTACGCGGATCGGACTGGGCACCGAGAAGTGATGTCAATCCCCAGTAGAGATACTCCACTCCCATACAGCCGTATTCACAACTGCGATCGTCATAGTGAAACCACGCTTCTTCCGGGTACTTGCGTGGAACCCGGGAGAAGTGGCCGCCGCGAGCCCGATCGAGACACTCACTGAGTGCAGTGCCCGGCAATGTGCCAAAGATCCGCGGGTAGGTTTCTGCATAACCCATGGTGACCAAATGCAGCACCTCTTCGAGGGTGGCATCGAACTCATCTTTGGGCAGTGTCTCCGACTGAAACTGCCCCTGCAGATAACGAAAGTCGTAGGCTTCCATTCCGGAACGATCGATGCGCTCCATATCCCGTTCCGATTTGAAGAGCACCATCGCCATACTTCTGGAAGCCATCGCTTCGACTACCTGTGGATTGTCTGCCTTGCCATCTTCATCGTTGTCGAGGTATTCAGCGAGAACCGCCGCCACATGCCGGTGCCGGGCAGCCTCAAAACCCTTGACCGCCAGAACATGGACACCAAAGACCGGAATGGAGGTCTCAAATGCGGTGGTCACCCTGCGAAACTTCTCGGGGACCGGTCCAGGTTTCAGATCAGGAGTCACGAGCTCATTTGCAGGAGGGTCTGCGACATCTTCATCTGCCCACAGGGGAAGATGGATGAAGAGCAGACTCCCAAACAAACCCACCAGCCAACGACGACTCATTCAGCCTCCTCCGGGGAATCGACCCCTTGCAGGTCGGCAAGGTTGGTTTTGTCCAATCGCAATCCCCGTTCGATCAGATCGGAACTGATATGCGCAATCATTTGCTGAATGATGGGGCCCTTCTCAAGATTGGGGTCATCCACGCATTTGACCGTGAAGGATTTGCCCTTGTCCTCAACCACAGTAAAGAAGGTCTGGGTAACCCCCAGATCGCGGGCGATACACCGGAACAGCAACTGCTTGGCATCATTGCGCATGAAGCAGGCGGACCAATTCTGAACCCGGGCACCTTCGACCTTTTTGTGCGGAGAGAAGGCTTTCCAGACCTCCTCCAGATCCAGTTGCCCCACCAAAATCGCATGTGGCATCCGAACTCCTCTCTTCGCAGGCGTTGCCGCATCCCCCGGTGTTGATTATCGTGAGTGATAGCGGTCTTGGGCAAGGGCCCCGTTTAATGCCGGGGAGATCCCGGGGGCCAGGTTCACCATATTCCACAACGGGAAAGCACAGCGATGACGGAGATCAATCAGGGGAATCTCTCCGACAACCCTCCCCGGGACTTGCGCCTGGGTGAGCGTTTTCACTGCCAGGAGGACTGGTACCATGCCAGCAGCGCCACCATCGTTGGCGATGTGCACCTTGGGGCAGGCTGCAGTATTTGGTACGGCGCAGTGCTTCGGGGAGATGACGCCCGCATCACTCTGGGAGAAAGGGTCAATGTGCAGGATCTGACGATGATCCATGCCGACCCGGACAAGCCGTTGACCATCGGCAACGACGTCACCATTGGTCATGGAGCCATCATCCATTGCGTCAGCATCGGCTCCAACACCCTGATCGGAATGGGTTCTGTCCTGCTGGAAGATGTGGTTGTTGGAGATCACTGCCTGATCGCTGCCGGTGCGGTGGTTCCGCCGGGAAGTCAAATCCCGGATGGGTCACTCGTGCTCGGTGTTCCCGGAAAAGTGGTTCGCGAAGTCACCGATGAAGAGCGCGAAAGTTTCGCATGGTCCGCTCGCAAATATGCTGACAATGCCCGCGACTTTTATCAGCGATACGGAGACAGCAACTGATGTCAGAGAGTTCTGCACAAAAGATTCCCGCTGATGACCGCTGGATCCTGATGATTGAAACGAGCCAGAGGCAAGGCTCTATCGCACTCGGAACCGTCGCAGGTGAGTTCATCGACGAACAACTCTTCAGCCCGGGACTGGTCCACAGCAAGGAATTGATGCCCCGTATCGATGACCTCATCGGTCAGCATGGTTCGCGATCCCAATTGGGCATTGTCGCGGTCAGCCGAGGCCCCGGTTCCTTCACCGGAATACGAATTGGAGTTGCCGCAGCCAAAGCGATCGGCTGGGCACTCGGAATCCCCACTCTCGGTCTTTCATCTCTCGAGTGCATGATCCACGGACTGGGAGCAGAAACCCGCGGGCACTGGGCCGCCATTCTGGATGCCAGCGGTGGAGATCGGGATCTGGGCATCTTCGATCTCAAAGACGGAATCATCGAAGTCATCGAAGATGAACGGGCGGTAAGAGTGGAGGAACTTCCTTCGCTGATCACCGAGGGGATGGGAGTCGTCGGCAGTGGTTGCAGGGATGTGGATTGGCCTGAAAGCAATCCCGTTGCCAGCATCGAAAGGGATCAGCCCCCTGCCAAATCCGGCCTGATCCTCGCCTCGCAAATGGTGCAGGCAATTGCTTCAGGAACACCGGCTCCCCCCGGTTGGGACAACCCACACCAGTTGCAACCTCGATACCTTCGAGTCAGTCGAGCAGAAGAAGTGCGTCGCCAGAAACTGGCAGAACAGGGTCGTTCATGAGAAGTGAACGCGCCTGGGCACGGATTGACCTGAATCGAATCTCTGCCAACCTCGCAGAAGCCAGGTCACTGCTTCCAGGACACAAGATTCTAGCAGTGGTCAAAGCAGATGCCTACGGACACGGTGCCACTGCGGTCTGCAAAAGACTGCAGGAAGAGAAGGCCGACTACCTCGGAGTCGGAACTTCCCGTGAAGCCATCGATCTCCGCAATGAGGGTATCGAAGCTCCGATTCTGGTACTCGGAGCATTGCTTCCCACTGAACTTCCGGAAGTGATCGATCGCGAGATTACCGTCACCATCCATTCACCGGGACGGATCACAGAGCTGGAGGAATTGGCCAGCAGTTTGGGTCGAAAGGTCAAGGTTCATCTCCTGGTCGATACAGGTATGGGTCGGCTGGGAGTCAGCCACGGAAATGCCGGCCAACACGCCAGTCAAATCGCCCGAAGTCCATGGCTTCATCTGGAGGGAGTCGGTACCCATCTCGCCAGCCCTGCAGATCACGATCAAACCGACCTCCAGCGATCCCTGTTTCAGGATTTCCTCACGGACCTGAAAGCCAGAGACATCACTCCGGAACTGATTCATGTCGATGCCACTCATTCGGCCCTGGATCATTTTTCCGGGAGCACCAACATGGTCCGTCTGGGGGGCTGGATTTATGGAATTACCCGCCAATTGCCCCCTTCCGTCAGCCTGAACCCTGTCCTCTCCCTCCACAGTCAAATCGTCTACCTCAGGGATCATCCCGAGGGTCGACCCATCGGTTATGGTGGAACGTTCGTCACCAACCGTGACTCACGTTTGGCGACGATCAGCATCGGTTATCACGATGGCTTGCCAACGACACTCTCCAACAAGGGAGAATTACTGGTCAGGGGACATCGGGTCCCCGTCGTAGGCCGAGTGACGATGGACTACACCATCGTCGATGTCACCGATGTCCCGGGAGTCTCCGTCGGTGATCTGGTCACCTTGCTGGGATCGGACGGGGACGATGAGATTACTGCCCGGGAGATGGCGGACTGGTGTGGACTGGTTCCCTATGAAGTCACGTGTCTTCTGGGAAGAAGGATTCAAAGGATCGCTGTCAGTGGGGAGCATCCCAGGACTGCCCGACACGAACCGAAAGTTGGATCTGAGTTAGAAAAGGGACCTGAGTTGGAAAAGGGTATGGAGCGGTGAGTACACCTCCCGAGATGGACTCCACTGAACCGGCCCCCCTGCCAAAGGGGGTTTCCAAACCGACACGGACGCGCCAAATGGCTCGCCGGCGTCACCGCATCATCCTGTTTCTGGTTCTACCCCTGTGTCTTGCGGGTGTCGTTTTCTGGGTTGCGGAACGGGTCTTGAGCCCTGAGCAACTCTACCTGAGGACACAAACACTTCTTGAAGATCGAATCACCACCGGTTTCGGAATCGGGAACGTGCAGTGGCAATGGCCCGCCAGCATCCTCGTCAATGATCTGGTCGTCTACTCACCCGCAGGCAGCCGTTTCCCCGAACTGATCCGCATCGGTCAACTCGATCTGGACCTCTCGCTTCTGGGTATGGTCAAGGGAGACTTCGAAATCGACCGCGTTGAACTGGATGGATCGTCCATCGTTCTTGAGCGTGATGATTTTGGTGATTTGACTCTGCTCTCCTTCTTCAGGAGTTCTACAGCACCGATGCAGGGACCGCTGACCTTTGAGCAGTCGCAAATCACCCCGACAGAATCAGCCCTGAATCCACCCGAGTTTGCCATTACCAATCTGGAGTTGCAGACTTGCCCAGAGACGGTGGCTCACAGTCCCGGTGGACTCGACATCAGTCAACTGCGCTTTGAGGTTTCAGCCGAAGACCCCGAGCTCTGGGTGATGGATGGTGTGGCTTTTGATTCTTCAGTGAAAAGCATTCGCCTCGACGGTGGAGGGCGCCTTGCTCTGGGTGACTTTGAGCTGGTTTTTGAAGTCGACGAGCTCACCCTGAATGAAGAACTTCGACTGCGCATGCCACCCGCACTGCGACAGATCTGGGATCGATACAATCCCAGTGGAATCGCCTCCCTGCGACATGAGTTGTTCTTCCGGAACGCCCAAGAGATCCGCAACTCGATGACGGTCAACATCTCACAGGGAAACCTTCGGCTGGCAGAGCCTGAGGTCACACTTGAATCTCTCTCCGGTGAATTGACCCTGACTCCCGAAGCCATCTCTTTCAGAAACCCTTTGACCGGCAAAGTGTTCGGAGCGGATGCACGCCTTGAGGGTGAGATCAAACTGGACACACTCAAGCCTGGAGCCAGTGATCTCAAAGCTTCACTCAAGGGGCTTTCCTTTGAGCCGCAGATTTATGAGATTCTCCCGCAGGCAGGGAAGGACGCCTGGGAAACCTATAACCCTTCGGGAAAGTTTGATTTTTCCGTTTCTGCAGCAGGTGAAGAGTTTCCACCGACGATCAACCTGATTTCTCTTTCACTGAACAAGGTCGATGGAAACTATGCACCCTACCCCTATCCACTGCGCGACATCAGTGGAGAAATCCGCTACACCCCGAATCTTCTGGAGATCGATCTTGCAGGTGGACTGCCCGAAACTCCCGTCCGCGCACGTGGATCCTTCGAAATGGTTCGCCAGGGAGCACGTTATCTGCTGATCGAGGGAATGGGAATTCCCGTGGATGACCGTGTTCGTACCGCATTGGGTGATCGGTTTTCCCCCTTCTATGACGATTACAACCCTTCGGGAGTTTCAGACCTCGCCATCACCATGGAACGGTTGAAAGAGGGCGATCCTCTCGAACTGAAAGTGATCGTCAAACCCAATCGGGCGAGCCTGTCGCACAAAGCCTTCCCCTATCGCATCAATGATGTCCGCGGGGAGATCGTCTTCGACATCGGTGCCAAAAAGATGCTGCTCCGAGGCCTTACCGGAATGCACGGGGTCAGCCCTGTGGATTTGAAAGCCGGGTATGTCGACCTGGCAAATGGGGATATGGAACTTCCTTTCGAAAGCTCCAGACTCGTTCCCGATGAAGAACTTCTTGCGGCGCTGCCAGACGATGTCGAAGCAAGATTGCGTGCCCTCGACATACTCAACGGTGGAGGGGCTCTCGATACCGTAGTCGAACTCTATCGCAAGGACGCCGCGGACCTGAGTGTCTACGTTCGCTCCAGAGTTGCCGAACCCCTTCAGCTGCGATACGACGCCCTTCCAAACCCGTTGGTTTTTCATGGCGGACAAGGCGTTTTTTCCAGCACAGAGAAAAGGGTTCGTTTGGACGAGCTCTACACTGATCCCACCACTTCTCCTGTGATCCGTGTGTCAGGGGAAATCGGGCCTGACGATTCTGAGGTTCCTTTGGGCGAAGATGCTTCCTTGCTGGCCATCAAACTGTTGGTCGAAGAGGGACCGGACAAGAAAGGGTTACCCCTCAACGAGGAAAAGTTTGTTTCAAACCTTCCTGCAGATCCGAAGGCATTTTTTCAACGAATGAATATCGCCGGTGAGGCCACTGGAACCCTCGATATTCTGCACCGATTCGGTGTGAATGCCTCCGGAGATAACATTCAGGTCGTGCAGTATGACGCCCAGGGGAAACTCAAAAATGGCGGACTCGATTTCGGTATCAATGCAGATCGGCTGTCTGCCGATTTTGAACTCCACGGCGGAATCGAACCGGGAAGTGGACACACCTTTTATGGTCAACTGCGAAATCTTGAATTGGATTTCAACAACTTCCTTGCCACAGTTCCTGAATCCAGAACACTCGACTTCAGTTATGGAAAAACTCACCCAAGGCTGACCGACGGTGGCGCAGACTCATTTGAGCTTCCGACCAGCTGGGTGCTGGAGAAACTGCCCGAGGACCGATCGCGTCTGTTCCAGGCCGAGATTGGTCCCGCCAGTATTTATGGGGGAACACTCGACGGCTTTTTCTTCGTCGACCTCAATGATCAGGCGGGAACCTATGCCGGTGAGATCCGTGTGGATGGTCTCAAACTGGAAGAAGGTTCCAGCAATCTGTTTGGCAGACCGGACATTGCGGGAACAACCGGGATTGACACCCGATTCGCAGGTAATGTCGGCGAAGAAGGCTCAACCTTCGGTGACGGTTCATTCCAGATCCGCAACGGCAACCTCGCGCGAATCCCATTGATTGCCGGCGCTTTGATCAACCCTTTTGAAGGGCTCAATCGCAGGAACAATAAAATAAAAGAGGCAGATGGCATCTTCACCATCGCCAATTCCGCTTTTGAGTTCAAAGGAATGGGATCCCTGAAACTGGACAGTCCTACCGGTGAGATCTTTGGCAAAGGCAAGTTCAACTTCGATCGCACCATCGACCTTGTCTTTGAACCACAAACTCTCGGCGGAACCCCACTCATCTCAGACATTGCCAATCGATTGCTGAGATTCCGGGTGATGGGAACAGTCGATGATCCTGAAATCACCGTTCGAAAGGTGAAGCAACAGGAACTCTAGGAGAACTCGATCATCTCTAGGAGAACTCCAGTGGCCCGTTCTCGGTATGAAGCTCGAACAGTTTTGCCAATCCCGCAACCAGCAATGAGTACTCCAGTGGCTTACGAATTCCCAGAGTCACTGAATCTGATTGCTCCCACTTCATCGCATCCACAGGGAAATGGGCTGAGACCAATAAAACAGGGATCGTGCAGCCCTTCTCACGCATCATTCGAGTGAAATCGATTCCATTGAGATTGTCAGGGCCCAGGGAGACATCACTGACGATGAGATCGTAGGATTCGAGTCGCTCCACGCTCAGATCGTTATTGCTTTCGATTCCGACGCAATGAAGTTCAAAACCTTCCAGCATCTCCTGCAAGAATTGGCGGCCTTCTGCATCGTCCTCAATGATCAGACAATTCCATCCCGCCATGGACCGGAGAATCTTGATCGCATCCCCGTCTGGAAGCGTTTCCAATTTCATTCCCTCGAAGTCAGAAAAATCCGGTCTTTGCGATTTTCGAACCACTCCGGAAATCGACAATTCTGCGGGCTCTTGCCTCTCGACAGAGACAGGTCGGACCAGACTGAAGATGATGACGAGATAGGTCAGGGGAGCCAGGAGAAAGAGTCCAAGCAAGTATCCTGTATTCCTGAGGTCCAGAGATTTCATATGGCTCTCAGACAGCCTCTCCATCTCACCAATGAATTCGTTCAAGTGCTTGAAGTAATGAGAACTTTTTTGAGCGAGATCCTCCAGCTTTTGATCCACTCTGTCCTTGAACTCTGTATTGAAGACACGCTCCTGTGACAGGATTCGATGATCGAGATCCCGCCAGATCAACGCCAACTCATTGATCTTGCAGCAAAAATCATCGCCAGCCTTGATCCAATGATTGCGACTTTTTCTGTAGGCCCCCTGAAACAAATTTCGTGACTGGACTTCTTCCTGAAAATGAACCAGATACTGGGACAAGGGAGAGGGCCAGCAGAGTTTGAATTTCATGCAACATTGATTGGAGCTGCACTCGCGCTGCTTCTGCATGATCGAAGTCTTGTTCTCCATGCACATGCCAATTTGGCTACACATCCGAAACAGGGTTCTGCGGATGACCGACCCCAGATTATCAACAAGTTCGTTGGAGACTGTTTTGGACTGGTCAAGTGCCGTCCAGGTTTCAGTGAGGATCCTGAAATCTTCCTCGATCAGTCTTTGACTCAACCCCTGCCATATATGGACAGAGTACTGCCCGTTGTCCGCGGAGGCTTGTTGATTCACCGGCTCTTCAGGCTGGCCGAACCCCATTTGGACCGTTTGCTTCCACTGCTCTGCCTTGAGGAAGGAATCGATGGTGAACCAGATCGCCATTCCCCATACAAGAAAGAGCACCAGAAAGATCAAATTGGATTTCAGCCCCAAAACAACACGTCCTACCCCACTTCGCCAACTTTTGGGCCGGATAAAGGCCTGTGACAATTCATGCAATGGAGGAACGTGCTTTCAGGAGTGAAGTATCCCCTTTTGAAAGAAATATCTGAGATTTGCCGAAAATCCGCGATTTCGCAGGTTCCGCTCGCCGATTCGTCTTTGCGGATAACTCGATGACCCTGCGGATCTGAAGCATGATGTGGACTTCAGGAGGTTTCGATGAGCGAAAACAGAGGCCAAGAGGGCCTGATCGAATGTGTTCCCAACATTTCCGAGGGCAGGGATCAGGTCAAAATCGACCAGATCGTGGCTGCCGCCACCGCAGTTCCGGGAGTTCGTTGCCTGGATGTGGACCCTGGCTCTGACACCCACCGGACTGTGATCACACTGGTGGGAGCACCGGACCCGATCGCAGAGGCCGCCTTTCGACTGGTGCAGAAAGCCTCGGAACTGATCGACATGAGTCAGCATCATGGCGCCCATGCCCGTCATGGCGCAACGGACGTCTGCCCCTTCATCCCCGTCAGCGGTGTCACCATGGAAGACTGTATCGAGGTGGCACGGGCTGTCGGCAAACGAATCGGTGAAGAGTTGGAGATTCCGGTCTACATGTATGACCGAGCCGCACTGACGGAAGATCGCAGGTCTTTGGCAGATGTTCGTCGGGGTGAGTATGAAGCTCTTCCTGAAAAAATGACGGACCCCGAATGGAAGCCGGACTTTGGACCCGCTGAGTTCAAGCCAGGACCCGGGGTGGTCACCGTCGGCGCCCGGGAATTCCTGATCGCCTACAACGTCAACCTGAATACCCGTGACAAACCCAAAGCAGATGATCTGGCGATGGAGATTCGCGAAAAGGGTCGCGCTGTTCGCATCGAACAGAAAACCCCCTACTACTCCAGTGGCAAACTTCTGCGCTACTCCGAATCAGAAGGGCAGTGGCCCTCCAATCTGACGGGGGAAATTTTCGATTCCCGCAATGCTCTGGACCAACACCTGAAAGAAAACGGCACCAGCCTCGCAGATGAAGTCGCTTTTTTTGGTCAGGACCCTGAGAAGCTGGACGGCGAGATGGTCATGAAGCGGGGCACCTTTGAACACTGCCGGGCAGTCGGCTGGGTGATTCCGGAATACGGACGGGCACAAATCTCCATCAATCTGACCGATTTCAACGTGACCAATATGCACCACGTCGTCGATGCCTGTCGTGATTTGGCAGAATCGAGAGGGTTGGTCATCACCGGCTCTGAACTCGTCGGGGTGGTTCCCTATCGTGCGATTCGCGAAAGTGGCCAACACTACCTTCGCAGTCAGGGATCGAGCGGCGGTGTTCCCGTGAAGGACATCATTGCCACGGCTGTGCAATCACTCGGTCTTTCTGACATCACTCCTTTTGATACCGACGCTTCCGTTCTTGGCATGCCCACTACCCGTGGTGAACTGACAGGGATGGAGATTCATGAGTTTACGGATGAAGTGTCCCGGGACTCACCGGCGCCAGGTGGTGGATCGATTGCCGCCCTCGCTGGAGCATTGGGTGCGGCTCTGGGATCGATGGTTGCCAATCTGACCTACGGCAAGCGCAAGTACCGCAAGAGGCAACCGGAGATGGAAGAGTTGGCCATCCATGCCCAGAACCTGAAGGACGATCTGTTGCAAGCGGTGGATGAAGATACCGCTGCCTTTGAACAGGTGATTCAGGCGATGCGGTTGCCCCAGGGCAGTCCCGACCAGGAAGAAGTTCGACTGAAAGCTATCGAGGCCGGCTATCGACATGCCACCGAGGTTCCAATGAACACGGCAAGGCTCTGCCTCGAGGTTCTGCAGTTGGCCTTGGAAGCGACCCGGCGAGGGATGCCTGCCAGCATCACCGATGCCGGGACCGCCTGCTGGATGGCCCGCGCCGGGGTTGAAAGTGCGCTTTACAACGTGCGTGTCAATCTGGGTGAATTACAGGATTCCGAGTGGAAATCGGCCCTGATTGAAGAAACTGCCTCGATTTCTGCCCAAGCGGACCAATTCCTGAAGGAATCACGGGACCAAGTTGATAAAATCCTGTGATCTGGAGCAACTTCGCCACATTTTGCGGGGTTGGGACATTGGAGAGTTCCCTCCGGGATTCCCTCCATGTTCATTGAGAGGAACAACATGAAATACGCTGTGATCATCATCGGGATTTTGGGAGCTCTGAGCTTCGGTGCCTTCATTCAACAAAAAGGGCAGATTGAAGAGGCCAGACAGGAGATCCAAAAGTCGAACAACACCCTTCAGGTGCTGAAAGAGCGAATCGAAACTCTTGAGAATCAGGCTGAAGAAAAGAGTGAAGCACAGATCTTCACCTACACCGGGTCTGAGACCGCTTCGGAAGAAAACATTCCTGAGGAGTTGGTGAGTGCTCTTGCCAACCGTCTTGTTCAGGATCGCGCCAGCATGCAGGCGATCGCCAGAGAAGTACCCCGCAACCGTGACAGCGGAACGGGCGGCGCCCTCGCAGGAATCTCTGCCAAAGAGTTTGATTCCCAAGTCCGTGACACCATTGAAGCCATCGAGGAAGAAGAACGTGCAGAGCGCATGCAAAGAATGCAGGAACGCGCCCTCGAAAGGTCGGCAGATCGAGCCAATCGAATTGCGGAACAGTTGCAACTGGACGATCGCACTGCTCAACAGTTTTCCAGCCTGATGGTGGACCACTCCTCCGAGCGGATGCAGATCATGATGGAAGCCCGGGAGATGGACCTCGGAAGAAGTGAAACCCGCAATCTTCTCAATACGGTCCGCGAAGAGCAGAATGAAGAAATTTCCGGAATCCTGACCGCCAACCAGTACGAGCAGTATCTGGAAATTCCCCAGGATGACTGGGGACGTGGTGGCCGCGGGGGCTGGGGTGGGCCTCCCTCCAACAACAACAGTAACAATAACAACTCCGGTAACAGCAATAATGGCAATACCGGTGGAGGAGGCGCACCGGGCCGCAACAGCGGCCCGTGATCGCTACCCTGTGAAGGTTATTCGGCGAAGAGAGAAGGGGTTCTACTGATGCTGAAGACTGAAAAGGATTACACAGATCCCTACGTCAGACAGTTGAGCCTGTTCCTCGATAATCGTGTGGGCAAGTTGCGTGAAATCCTGCGCCATCTCACCGCTGAAGACATCCTTGTTCATGCCCTCTCCGTTGTCGACAGTGCGGACCATGCCATCGTTCGCATGGTCGTCGATCGCGTCGGAACCGCCTGCAAGGCTCTGGAGGAGAATGGTGTCCCCACTTCTGTCAGTCAGATTCTGGCAGTAGAGGTTCCCAATGAGCGTGCAGGAATCCGCATGATCTGTCGCAGCCTGATCCAGGCTGAGATCAACATTCACTACGCCTACCCCATGTTGACCCGACCCCATGGTTTTGGTGTTCTCATCATTCATGTTGACGAAAATGAAACCGCCAGAAATCTGCTTCTGGAAGATGGGTTCAACCTTCTCGATGAGAGCGATATGGGTCTCGCCGGCGTTTGACGCCTCATTTCTCACGATAATTCTGGGCATAAAAAAACCCTCCGACCCGAGGAGTGGGTCAGAGGGTAGGTGACGATTCAGAATCGTCACAGGTGTCCCCCGCTTCTCCCGCGAAGTGGCTGCGGTGAGGAACCGCAGTGGGTGTTTCGATCTGCTGTTGCCAGCTCACGGGTGACGTCCCCCGAAGTCATTCCGAAGAGTGCGAAACACGGCGTAGAGAAACTTGATATGACTAGATTATCCACCCCCCCATTTTCGCCTAGCCCCGCTGGCCGGTGGCTGCACCGTCAGCAAAGAGGTATACGGTTGGTGGGTTTTGGAAGTGAATCGGGTTGGGCAGACCTCACCCCTCTGCCAGTGATGACAGTTTAGTCCGCAGAGAGTTGCGACAGGTCTGTCAGTCTTCGAGGGGGGTTTCACCCTTTTGATAGCCCTCGACCGCCAACTGAATGACATAACAGGCAAGTTGTTCGATTTCTGCAGGAATGAGCACCTGCAAGGGCATTTTTGCCTGAGAGTTGTCGAAGGTGGGCTGCTTGAGGTAACCCTTCAGCCACAGACGCATGCTTTTCAGAACATCCTGCTCCTGGCGGATCGCATCAAAGGTCTTTTGGCCGGCAGTAAATCTGTCCGGGTCGCTACCCTGAAGCTCCTCAAGGTACTCGTCATAGTCGAGCATACGCTTCAAACGACGCATGGAGACCTGCACCAGTGGCGGCTGGAGGATCGCTCCACGCCCCTCGATCTTGTGACACAGGATGCAACGACGCTTTGCGACCAGGCGCCCCATCTTCGCATTGCGTTGAAAGGCCGCATCGGACAGCAATGTCAGGTCTGGCATGGGGAAATCGACCACAGATCGGGGAGTTTTTTCAGCGGCGTCATCCCCTTCGGCCGAACCTCCTGCAGGGCTTTTATCGTTGGCGGAGCTGACCGGTTTTATTACAGCGGGGGTCTTTTCAGATTCATCACTCCCACTCGTTTCTGTCACGCCTGCCGGGGCCTGATTCACTTTCTGACCAGACCCCTCAGGTGTGCCGGAACCACAGCCGGCAAGAAACAACCCTGAGAGCAACGCTACACTCACCGCAGCCAGATACCGTTTGAATCCTTGAGAGTGCATTCACTTGGCCATTCTGTTTCAGGAGTGTTCAGGAACAGGGTACTGCCCTGAATATATCGTCAACATTCAGGGTGTTCCACCACAGCCGGAGATCGGTCAGTCTCTGCCCTGCCACGGATCTTTGAGAGACATGACGGTCCAGATCATTCGCATGCCATCCTGAAACAAGCGGACACTGCTTTGGTCTGAGTCGCTCCACTCGATGGGGACCTCTTCAATCTTGAGTCCCCTTCCCCTCGCCAAGACCAGCAGTTCCACATCGAAGGCAAAGCCTTCCGTTTTCAACTCCTGGAAAATCCCTCTTACCGCACTGGTGCGGAACAACTTGCATCCACATTGGGTATCACGAATCTCAAGTCCGGTCATCGCCATGACCCAGGCTCGAAACAGGTTCCCTGACAAACTTCTCAAGGGCCCCTGGGGTTTCGGCAACTTCGATCCGCTCAAGGCCCTCGAGCCGCAAACGATCGCCACGTCAGGAGTCATTGCCGCACGAAGATCATCCAGAGAAAAAGGTTTTGCTGACAGATCCACATCCAGCATGGCGATCAGATCTCCGCGGGCTTCGAGAACACCCTTGCGAATCGCTGCACCCTTTCCCCTGTGACGGTCGAGGGTTGCCCACCGAAATCTCGGATCCCTCTCGGTCCAAGGTCCGAGAATCTCTTCCGGTCGATCGTCACACCCATCGGAAATGACCAGCAATTCCGCTTCCTCCTCCAGGGTATCCAGATACCCCAAAGTTTCAGAGATCGCCCTGTCGAGCATGCTCCTGCCATTCCAGACAGGGATCACTACCGTCAGCACCCTTGCTCCCATCCGCACAAACAGGGTCCGGAAATCTTCGGATCCACCTGAAGGATGAGGCCACGTCCATCGATCAGGAGCAAGCATGGAGGCCCCAGATATGCCCAAATCGCCAAAAGATGGAATCTTTAGATAAGGAACTGCGTCCAGCAATGGGCCTGCGGGAGTGCATGCATCATGTCGGCAAAATCGAAAATCGCATTGGTCTTGGGGGGCGGTGGCGCCCGATCGGCCTATCAGGCCGGTTACCTGCGCTACATCGGTAAACGCATCCCGGATCTGCGCTTCTCAATCCTTTGTGGAACCTCCGCCGGTGCCATCAACGCCGTTCACCTTGCCCGCTATCGGGGAACTCTCGCGGACGCTTCCAAAGATCTCAAAAAACTGTGGTCCGAGTTGACCGTGGACCAGGTTTTCGAGGCCAGCACATGGTCTCTGGCCAAGATGGTCTCACGCTGGGGAATGAAACTCCTCAGTGGCGGAAGCACTTTGGCCCCCACTGCTCGGGGCCTTGTGGACACACAGCCCCTTCGTCGATACCTGACGCGCCAGACTGGCTGCCTTAAAAATGGCAAGATTCCAGGCATCGAAGAAAACATCCTCCGGGGCCATCTGGATTCTCTCGCTATCACCACCACTGATTATGACAGTGGAAGATCCGTGACATGGATTCATGGTAACAACACTCACGAGTGGCAACGCACTTATCGATCTGGAATTGAAACGAAAATCCGTCTGGATCACATCATGGCGTCTTGTGCGATTCCGCTGGTTTTTCCCGCAATCAAAGTCGAGGGTTGTTGGCACGGAGATGGTGGAGTTCGACTGACAACACCACTCTCACCGGCGATGCATTTGGGCGCGGACAAGATTCTGGCTATCTCTACCCGCTACCTTCCCAACGGGGTGCTGCCCCCTTTGAGTACCGAAGGAACCTATCCTCCCCCGGCCCAGGTTGCCGGTGTCCTCATGAATGCCATCTTCCTCGATGCCATGGATTTTGACGCCAGTAATGTTGAGCGATTCAATCAACTGTTACTGAAGTTGCCAGAGGAAGACCGAATGGGTCTTCGTCCAGTGGACATGTTCACCGCTCGTCCCTCTGAAGATCCCGGAGAACTGGCCGGGCATTTTGAGCCTCAGCTTCCAGGTCCGTTTCGATTCATGGAGCGGGGATTGGGAACACAGGAATCGAGCAGCAGTGACCTGCTCTCGCTGCTGATGTTCCAGCCCGAATATGTTCAGGCCCTGATTGAAATGGGTGAACGGGATGCCAGAGAGCGGGCGGACGAACTGATCCCGTTCCTGCAGGATCACGACACCCCCGCGAGCCTTGAAAAGCGAAACCATTCCTGAAGCAGGAATCAGTCGCGCAAGATGTCCGCTTCACGCTTGAAGGTCAATTTCGGATCAATTCGCAAGGGCTCCATCACATCTGCCTCGATGATGACGTTACGGATCACACCCATATCATCCTGATACCAGAGGACCGCCTGCTGTCCACTGCCAGTAACCCCCACCAGACTTCCGTAATGAGCCGGCAATGAGAGCAACTGCCTTTGTTCGGAGACCTTCTCGCGCGCCTTGTCCTTGCCCTTGAGATCGTAGCCGATCGGCATTTCATGGGATTCCTCAACCACTCCCGCAGGCCAGACCCCAAAGAGTCGACTGAAGCCTGATTGAGAGACCTGACTGAACAGAACAGATCCTCCGAAGACGCTTCCCAGCAACAGGCAACCGCAAACCCCAAGAATGAGGCTCGGCATTGAGAATGTGACATTTTGCGAGGTGGGGTGATTCTCCATGGAACTCCTGACTGCTTTCTGCGGGAACCGGAGCATTGAAGCAGATCCGGGGTTGCCGCAGTACCTCTTTCGGTCGACGATATGCCACGGTCCACAAAATTGGAAGAGTGAGAAAATGCTACATCCGATCTCTGTCCTCCTGTCACTGCTTCTCCTCGGCGGATCTCCCGCAGATGAAGACCCCACATCCGTTCCGGTTGCGAATACCGGGACAGAAAACGCCCAGGAGTACACCATCGCATTCTGGAACCTGGAAAATCTCTTCGACTACGAGGATGACCCGGACAATCCTGGAGACGACGAGTACCTCCCTGAGAAGGAGTGGGACCAGGCACGCTACGAGCGCAAGCTCGATCACCTCGCCAGGGCGATCGTTTCGATGGATGCAGACCTTCTCGCAGTTTGTGAGGTGGAAAATCGCAGGGTTCTGGAAGATTTGACCCGTCACCCGGATCTTGTCGAAGAGCAGTGGGCCATCGTTCACCAGGATTCACCGGATCACCGGGGAATTGATCTGGCACTTCTCTACCGCAAACCTTTTGCTGAAGATGGCCCCTCCACTCTTCACAAGATCGACATCGGCGAAGGCAACACTGCCACACGGGGAGTGCTCGAGGTTCCGATGACCCTCTCCGGGACAAAGGTCACCTTTCTGGTCAATCACTGGCCTTCCCGTTGGGGTGGAGCTGAGAAGAGTGCTCCCAAACGAAAAGCCGCTGCCCAGGTCGCCCGCGGGATCATCGATGGTCACCTGTCGAATGATCCAGCCGCGGAGATCATCCTTCTCGGAGACCTGAATGATGACCCTTGGGATCCTTCTGTCCGGGAGGTTCTCAAGGCAGTAAGGGAGCTTCGGGCTGTCACTCACCCGAGTAACACCGCCCCCCGAAAAGAAGGCCGCACCGACTACTCTCCCAGACTTTGGAATCCTTCCTGGGGTTTTGCCAATTCCACCGACAATGGCACCTACTACTACTGGAATGGCTGGTGCTGGAACTGCTTTGACCAGATTATCGTCTCGTCGGGACTACTCGATGACCGCGGCCTTCAGATCCGCAAGGACAGTGTCGCAGTTCATGCTCCCGACTTCATGAAAGACACGGAGCGCAATGCTTTCAGACCCGCTCGCTTCCGAAAGTTCAGAGGACGCTGGGAAGAAGGTTACAGCGATCACTTCGCTGTCAAATGCAGGGTCACCCTGCTGACACCCAACAAGGAAGAACCGGCTTCTGAGTGAAGCCCTGATTTAAAACTCAAGGAAAGGAATATTCCATGATCCACTTCATTACCGTCATGGCTTTGGCATTACTCCCGAACATTGCGTTCGACGAAGACGAGGCCAAACTCAAGAAGGTCACCCCCGCTTCTGAAACCTACCCCATCAGTTCCTGTGCTGTCGCGGGTAAAGCCCTCGGCTCCATGGGTGCACCTTTTGTCCATATCCACGAAGGTCGTCAGGTCAAGTTTTGCTGCAAGGCCTGCCTCCCCGCCTTCAAGAAAAATCCGGCCAAGTACCTCGCCAAGGTCGATGAAAAAATTGTCGCCCAGCAGAAAGCGGGCTACCCCACCGACAAATGTCTCTTCAGCGACGAGCCTCTGGGAGACAAGAGCAAGGATGTGGTCGTCAACAACCGACTCGTTCGAGTTTGCTGTGGCGGTTGCGCCCGCAAGCTGATGAAAAACCCTGCTCCGACCCTGAAAAAACTCGACGAGTTGATCATCGCCAATCAGGGCAAGAAATACCCCACGACCAAGTGCGTCATCAGCGGGGAAGATCTTGGAAGCATGGGCAAGCCGAAGGACGTCATCGTTGCCAACACCCTTGTTCGTGTCTGCTGCAAGGGCTGTGTGAAGAAGGTGACGGACAACCCTGCGGATGCCGTCAAAAAGTTGGAGAAGGCGAAGATGAAGAAGTAAATCTGGGAGATTCTCCAGATATTGCCCTGGTTCAGCTCTGAACCAGACTCGCCCCGGACGATCGAATTCCTGATCTTCCGGGGCTTTTTTGTGGACCTGCCTGAGATTGCGGAGCAAATTGTCCAAACCAAAGTCGTCGGCGGCTTTCAGGAGTGAAGGGTGAGTAACATGTCGGTCAATGACAATCTGCAAAATTGCCTCGTGCAACTGGTCGAAGCATTTGAACAGCTTCAAGGTCAGCTGGAAGAGAAACACTTCGGCAAGGTAATGGAAGACCCCAACGAGTTCGACAATGCTCCTGACGAGGTCAAGGAACAGTTGGATTCCGACTTCAAAGATACGATGGTCAATGTTTTCGAAGGACTCGAAGAGCAGAACCACATCACCTTGGACGACCTCGAGGCAATCAGCCACATTCTTCTTGATACACTCGAAATCGTCGCTCCATCTGTGGAAGCAGAAGAATCGGACGTCGAGTAAATACCAGCAACCAGACAAAAAAATCAGGGCCGAAGCGAGAAACTCGCTTCGGCCCTTTTTTCATCCCTGATTTGAATCCGTTGGATTACGGACAACCGTTATAGCTGTCACAACCCATACCATCATTCGGTGTGGCATCGACACCACAGCCATCCGGGCCCGGGGAAGGCGGAGCGTTGCCTCCCGCAAACTGGTAGCTGAGGATGAACACCGCATCAGCAATGTCATGGGATCCACTGTCATTGGAGTCGGTCGCATCAGCACAGCTGGACTGCGGACCATTCAACATCAGTGAATAAAGCATGAAGATGGCGTCAGCGATGTCGACGTTTCCATCGTCATTGGCATCACCGCGACGGAAGCTCGGTTCGCATTCGTCAGGTGTTGCGTTGCCATTCGTATCCACACTGGTGCCCTTGGACAGATCGCAGGAATCCGGTGTGCCATTGCCATTGCAGTCTTCTGCAAAACCACTGGCCAGGTCACAGGAATCCGGGATTCCGTTTCCGTTGCAGTCAATATCGCACTCGTCCGGGATTCCGTTTCCATCACAATCGAGAGCAGTACCAGAAACGATTTCACAGACATCCGGAGAACCATTGGCGTTACAGTCGGTCATATCCACCGTCACGGTGATCGTCTGCTCAGTCGTGCTGACATTTCCTGCACTGTCGGTCGCAGTCCAGATAATCTCTGTCGAACCATACTCGAATTTACCGCTGGCATTGGAACCACCGTTGAGATTATTGGTCAGCGTGATCAACTGACAGTTGTCACTGCCAGTTGCTGCCGGCAGATCGACGAATGCACTGCAGGTCCCTGCTGGTGCCGAGATGGTCAGGTCACCGGTTGTTCCGATGATCGGAGCTTCCTCATCTGAAATGGTGATGTTGAAGGAGCTCGTCACCAGGTTTCCACTTCCATCGGCCACTGAGTAGGAAACAGTGGTGGTTCCGATTTCGAAGAAATCACCGGGATCGTACGAACTGACCAGATCACTGACACCACAGTTGTCAGTCGCAACTGGCAGTGCCCAATCAACATTCGCACCACAGACACCGGGGTCCGTGGTCAGATTCAT
>JAAXJX010000037.1 GCA_012269595.1 Planctomycetia bacterium
TTCGGACATTTCCTCGATGGCTTCACGGATCAGATCCCGCTCATCCGAGACGATTCGCATTTCAAAGGGGGGGGAAGAGGGAATCCGGGGCTCGAGCCAGCGGCGGACTTCGGGGCCGCCCTTGTCTTCGTAGACCCCTCTGAAGGCCCTGTCAGAGATGGTCAGGACGCCAATTGCGGGCATTTTGGGTGAATTCATCGGTCAAAACCGCCTTTCAGAATCACCATAAACCCCGATCCCGGGCCGAGAAAGGACTACAAATTCACCCCATTCTGGTGAACAATGGAAATCTCGTGAGTGGAGAAGGATTCCGAAAAGTGTGGAAATTCCGCGAGGGATCACCACCGGAAGACCGTCTTACTCATTGAGAAACCATATTCCCAGGGGATATCTGCCTTTTGATACGGTTCAGGGGCAGTCGATCCTGCGGAATGAATGGTTGACCCGTTCAGAGCCCAAGCTGGCTTTGCCAGCATCAAGAGAGAGGAACGTCATGCGTATCCTGACCCTCATTTTTGCGTTTCTTTTTGTGGTGACCACCGCCGGTTGGATGACTGCCCAGTCTCCCGATGGTGCCCGTCGCCCCCTCGATCTTCCTTCCGGAGGAGCGGGAGACGGAGACGATGAAGAAGACGCCCCGGAGACCATCAACTTCTGGGGAGGCGAGTATGAAGGCGATGCCTTCTTCTGGTGCCTCGACAAGTCTTGCTCCATGAGCTGGAACGGTGAGATCGAGGATCTCAAGCAGGAGTTCACCCAGACTCTCAACTCCCTCTCTTCGCAAGCAGAGTTCGGAGTGGTGGCTTTCTCGGAAGGCCATATCGTCTGGAACCCGATGCCCCAGCGCGCCAACCCCGCCAACAAGGGTGCGGCCACCGCGTGGGTGCTGAGTCTGAACGCCGCCGGCTGGACCTGCCTGGGTCCTGCGGCCGTGGAAACACTCAACATTGCCAACCAGTCTTCGAAAGCCATGAAGCAGATGCTCGTGCTCTCCGACGGTGAGCCCTACTGCAACGGCACCAATACGGCGTCGCAGTGCCTCACCGATGTCGCCGCCGCCAACTGGCAGCAGATTCCGGTGAACACCATCTACATCGCTTCCGATTCGGGAGGCATTCAGTTCATGCAGCAGCTCGCTGCCCAGAACAACGGAACCTTCTACCAGCCCCAGTAGGGTGGATCAGAAGTTCTGCAAAGGGTCGAAGTCCGCCTCGGGCTTCGACCCTTTTTTGTGAAGTGAATTCGGGAGGTGGAATGGGAAGCAAAGTGATCTGTTTGGGAGCGGTCGTCGCCGATCTGGTCGCGCTGCCCGTCACTTCCCTGCCCGCACCCGGAGGATCTGCTCGCTCTCCCGAGATCACCCTGCACATAGGAGGATGCGCCGCCAACAGTGCGACCGGATTGGCGCGCCTCGGAAGGGAAGTGCAACTTTGCGGTGCGGTGGGCGCTGATCCCTTCGGCTATTTCCTCAAGGATGCCCTGCAGAAGGAGGGAGTCCTTCTGGATCATTTCCAGGTTCGTGATGGGCATCGCACTGGAAGCACCTTTGTCATCAACACCGAGGGGGAAGACCGCCGATTCATCTCGGATACCGGTGCCAATGATGGCGATTGGCCACAACAGGTTTCCAAAAACCTTCTGGATGATGCTGCCGTGATTTCGGTTCATGCCCATGGATTGGCAGACCGTCCCCATCTCGACGAACTGGTGACCTGGTTCAAAGCCGCAAGGGCCGGTGGAACCCGGGTGATTCTCGATATCATTCGGATTCCTGGCCGGCCATTGATGGAAGAGTTGGAGTCTTTGCTCCCGCATGTGGATCTCTTCACACCCAATGAACAGGAAGCACTGGCTCTGACAGGTGAATCGGAAGCCACAACCGCTGCCGAAAGATTCAGGCAAATGGGGGCACAGGCAGTGGTCGTCACCCGCGGTGGGGATGGACTGGTCTGGATCGACGGCGAAGGGACCGGATCCCTGCCAGCCCCTTCGGTTCAGGAAGTGGATGCCACCGGCTGTGGTGACGGGTTTATCGCCGGGTGTATCGATGCCGGTCTTGACGGTTTGTCCCTGCGTGATCAGTTGATCCGTGGAAGCATGGTGGGGGCCCTCGTCAGTCAGCAACCGGGAGCCATCGTGGGGCTTCCCGATCGCGAGGGGCTCGATTTGATGTTCCAGAAACATCAGGCCCTCTATTCCGAACTTTCCTGAAGCCGGAACAAATTCCCCAACTCTCCTCGCTGGGCAACTCCCGTGCCTGCCAACTTCCTCTCAAAGTGGGCTGAATCCGCGATTTGGGGCGAAACTTCTCTGACAGAAAGGACTGTCACGGAAGCGTGATCCGTTGGGGTTATTTCCTCTGGGTCGGCTCCGGCAATCGTCAGACAAGTTTCGGAGAGAGAGAGGGAGGGACCCGATGTCCTCCATGATGTCCCCTGGCCCCCTGCGAGGATGGGCCATTTGTTTCATGACTCTGTTCCTGCTCGGATCGATGGGCCTCACCGCCCATTCCCTCGAGCAACCGGAGGGTCGACCCCGACCCCTCGATCTGCCTTCAGGTGGTGGAGGTTCCGCCGACGATGAAGAGGATGCTCCGGAGACGATCCTCTTCTATGGCAACGGTTACGAGGGTGATGCCTTCTTCTGGTGCCTCGACAAGTCCGGTTCGATGGATTGGGGAGGAGCCATGGAAGACCTCAAGCAGGAGGTCACCGCTTCTGTCAATTCCCTCAGCCCCGAGGCCGAGTTCAGCCTGGTGTCTTTCAGTTCCAATACTGTGACCTGGTCTCCACAACCGAAGCGGGCCACCTCTGCCAACAAGGCTGCGGCGATCGCTTGGGTCAATACTCTGGTTCCGGACGGTTGGACCTGCCTGTCGCCGGCTGCAATTACAACATTGCAGATTTGTAATCAATCGAGCAAGCCTTCGCGTCAAATGATCATTCTGAGTGATGGGGTTCCGACCTGCGACAGTGTCGACACTTCGAACACGGCCCTTTCGGAGATCACCTCTGCCAACTGGCAGCAGGTTCCGATCCATACCATTTACATTAACGATGACTCCGAAGGCATCAGTTTCATGCAGCTCCTCGCAGCCCAGAACTTCGGTACCTTCTACGTCTTCGCCAATTAACCAGGCAGAAGACCGCAAAGAAAAGCCCCGTCGCTCAGTGAGCGACGGGGCTTTTTT